>NZ_JANPFL010000053.1:0-85865 GCF_031423415.1 Flavobacterium sp. | reverse complement strand
AAAGGAAATAAATGAATATATAAATTATTACAATAATGACAGAATCAAGTCAAATTTAAACAAAATGAGCCCGATACAATATCGAACTCATTATTATCAAAATTAATTATAAATTTGTCCAAACTTTTGGGTTCAGTCTATTAGCGCTTCGGATTTTTTTTATATAAAAGAGTTTTTTAATTATAGGAACAAGTCAATTTCTTCAAATCGGCAATAGTTTCTTTTGGGTTTTCGGCTTTAAAAACAAAGTTTCCTGCGACCAAAACATCTGCTCCAGCTGCTACTAATTGCATGGCATTTTTATTGGTCACACCACCGTCAATTTCGATGATGGTATTTGCTCTTTTTCGAGTAATCAATGCTTTCAATTTTTCAACCTTAGAATAAGTGTTTTCGATGAAAGACTGTCCGCCAAAACCGGGGTTCACACTCATTATACAAACCATATCAATATCATTGATAACATCTTCCAATAAATCAATGTTAGTGTGTGGATTTAAGGCAACACCAGCTTTCATACCTTCAGCTTTAATGGCTTGTAACGTTCTGTGAAGATGCGGACAAGCTTCATAATGAACCGATAAAATATTGGCTCCTAATTCAGCAAAAGTTTTGATATATCGATCGGGATCCACAATCATCAAATGGACATCGATAGTTTTCTTTGCGTGTTTGGCAATGGAATCTAAAACAGGCATTCCGAAGGAAATATTAGGAACAAAAACACCATCCATAATGTCAATGTGAAACCAATCGGCTTCACTGTTATTAATCATTTCGATATCTCGCTGTAAATTCGCAAAATCAGCAGCAAGTACAGATGGAGCAATAAGGGTGTTTTTCATTTTATTCTGAATATATTTCAGTATCTTTTGATATTGAAAGTAGTTAGTGTTATTTATACAAAAGTAAATTATAATTAGAGAACCTGAAACAAGTTCAGGTTAAAAAATAAAAACTCCGGTAATCAGCCGGAGTTTCAATCATCAATCAAAAAACGAACAGTTAATCAGACCGTCGTTAACGTTAAAGGTCCAAAATTTGAAATTCCAAATTCCAAAAAAATGAGTTTGGAATTTGTTCTTTGTTTTTTGGAAATTACCCAAGATAGGTTTTTAATATTTTACTTCTTGAAGTATGTTTTAATCTTCGAATGGCTTTTTCTTTAATTTGACGAACGCGTTCACGAGTCAGGTCAAAAGTTTCTCCTATTTCTTCCAAAGTCATTGGATGTTGATCGCCAAGACCAAAATACAAACGAACCACATCCGCTTCTCTTGGCGTCAAAGTTTCCAATGAACGCTCAATTTCGGTGCGTAATGATTCTTGAATTAAGGCTCTGTCTGGATTTGGCGATTCGCCAGAACGCAATACATCGTAAAGGTTTGAATCTTCTCCTTCAACCAATGGAGCATCCATTGATAAGTGACGACCCGAGTTTTTCATCGATTCTCTTACATCGTTTACGGTCATATCTAATTCTTTGGCAATTTCCTCAGCTGTTGGTGGTCTTTCGTTAGATTGCTCTAACAAAGCATACATTTTGTTGATTTTATTGATAGACCCAATTTTGTTCAAAGGCAAACGAACAATACGAGATTGTTCTGCTAAAGCTTGTAAAATCGATTGACGAATCCACCAAACGGCATACGAAATGAATTTGAAACCACGTGTTTCATCAAAACGTTGCGCTGCTTTTATCAATCCTAAATTTCCTTCATTAATCAAATCGGGAAGTGTCAAACCTTGATTTTGGTACTGTTTGGCCACCGAAACCACGAAACGCAAATTGGCTTTCGTTAATTTTTCTAATGCTGCCTGATCACCGGCTTTTATCTTTTGTGCCAATTCTACTTCTTCATCGGCAGTGATAAGATCTACCTTTCCAATTTCCTGTAAATACTTGTCTAATGATGCAGTTTCACGATTGGTTACCTGCTTGGTGATTTTAAGTTGTCTCATGTTTTTGTCTCTTCCATTTTTAAGTGTACGAATGATTATACGTATGGAGTTTCAAAAAAGTTACAAAAAATTTAAAATAGTTACAATTCTTGCATAAGAAACATAGTTTAGACAACGAAGTTTGCAAAAATAGAGATTATTTAAAAAGCCTTCAAGATAATTCCAGTAGTTAGGCTCTAAATAGTTAGACTAAAAATCTAAGAAATTCTCAACATTTTTACCATTCCACTTGCCTAAAAATTTATAGGGAATAAATCTAGCAAACAGTTCTTCTTTATACCATTTGAGCTTTCGAGTCAGGCGCACAACCTCTTTATGCTTTTCATTTTTATAGGCGTAATCAATCATTTCGGCTTGAGTTTTCCAAATGCTTAATGTAGCTTGCTGTATTAAAGGCCATTCGCCAACACCAATTGATAGCGCTAATCCATCGTAGTCTTCTAAGCTTTTACTTACTTGACCGACTTTTCTCCAAAAAGAAATCAATTTTGAAAGCCGAATACTAGCTCGTGTCAAAACCATAACTGGCTTATCTAAAGCTAAAGTAGCATTAGAAACAAAAGGTTGCTTTGCGTCCCATTTTCCGTGTGCTTCTGCAGCATGTGCAAAAACTGTAAAGGATTCGGTGCTTTTAGATTTATAGTTGTTAAAAAATGAATTGTTTTCAAAAAAAACAGCCGCCTGAAATTCTGATTTCCAAACACATAATAATGCATAAGTTCCAAAGTTTGGTTTTGAACTAAAACCATTTTCAGCACCCGAGCCCAATAGTTTGTAGAATACTAATCCGTCAATATTTTTGAAATGAGCGTGACCTAATTGCATTTGGGCAAGTGCCCAAAGTTTATTGGAAAAACTTTCTAATTTAAAAAAAGTACAAGTAGTTATTTGGCTCATGAATTTTCGTGCTGCTTGATGTGTTTATTTCGAGAAAAATGAAAAAATATTTTTTTATAGATATTATGAAGCAGCTGTTGTTTTAGCTTGTTTGAATGCTTGTTGAATGTATTTACTTTTTATAATTAACATTCCAAAACTTTCGCCACCATGTTTTCCAATGTTTTTGTGATGCATTTTGTGTGCACGACGCAAAGCTAATACATAGACATTATTTGATTTAGTAAAGACTTTAAAGCGTTGGTGAATAACTAAATCGTGAACAAAAAAATAGGCTAAACCATACAGTAAAATACCAAAACCAACCCAAGTGTACCAAGCATATCCGTTCTTCATTCCGAACATAATCAATAACCAACTTGGTACGGCATAAATTATAAAAAACAAATCATTTCGTTCAAACCAACTTTTGTGGTCTTTTTTGTGATGATCAGCATGAAAATACCACATAAATCCGTGCATTATGTATTTATGATTTGCCCAAGCAGAAAACTCTGTTAGTATAAAAGTGACTAAAACTATGCTTAAATTAATTAAAATTTCCATGTTAAATAAATATAAATAGTGAGGCGAAGAATATAATTTGCAAAATCAATATGGTTAAAGACGCAGTAAATTTACCTTTTATAATTGTGGGGTAAAAAAAGTACGAAGAGAAAAACGCAACTCCAATCCAACTCAAATAATTTTGTAAACCGGGTAATCTACCTTCAAATTGCCAAAAATCAAGTTTGGGAGCTACTTGTTCGATAAGTAAATCAATACCTGTTACCAAAATAGCCGCTACGACCAAAACAATTATTTTATTTGCGAAGATACGACTTACTACTATAATTCCTGAACAAATAAGCATTGCCCAATTGATTGATATGATTAGTGGGACATTGAATAATTTATATCCCAATGCATTTCCGTAAGCATATTTTCCGAATATTAACCCCGTTTTTACACCAATTATTTCAATAATAAAGCCACAAAAAGCTATAGAAAAAAAGGCAACAATAAATTTTTTGTCTACTAAGGGACTATGAATTAAAAAAACAAAACAGGTAAGTAATAATGTATAAGGTGTAAACGGGCTAAAAAAAGAAGGATTGACTACAAACCCAATTGAGCCTGAAACATATACAAGAATTAAGAAATATAAAAAATAGGTTTTGTATGCTGCTTTCATCTATTTTCACGATCTACTATAAGTTGACTGGCAATTTTTGCACTAAACAAACACAATGGAATCCCTCCACCTGGATGAACACTTCCTCCTACAAGAAATAAATTTTTAATACTTGACGAAAAATTAGCGTGTCGTAAAAATGCGGCAAATGTATTGTTGCTAGAATTACCATATAGTGAGCCACCAAAAGAGGAAGTTTGGTTCTCGATATCAATTGGACTTAACGTACTTTCAGTAATAATATGCTTCTCGATATCGGTCTTCAACATCCTATTAATTTTTTCAACAACATTCTTTCTAATTGCTGCTGTATAATTGATAATCTCGCCTTTATTGTGCGGAACATTTACCATTACAAACCAGTTCTCGCAACCTTCTGGCGCATCGTCCTTGCAATATTTTGACGTAATATTAATGTAAATCGTGGGATCGTCCGTTGGAAATTGTTTTGAAAATAAGCAATCAAATTCCTTTTCATAATCATCACTAAACAAAATGTTATGCAATCCTAATGCCGCAAACTCTTTGTTTATTCCCCAATAAAAAACATAGGCACTACTTGATTTTTCTTGTTGAATTAACTTTTTGGGCGTAAAATCGTTTGGTAATAAATACTTGTAAAGTACATGAATATCAACGTCAGTTGCCACAATATCAAAAGGATAATTTACACCATTACTAGTTATTGAATCAATCCGGTTATTAGATCCTACGTTTAAAGTCGCAACGTATGAATTATATTTTATTTCGACTTTAGCTTCTTCTGCTAGTTTGACTAAATGTGTTGTGATTTGATGCATCCCTTTTTTAGGTAGATAAGCACCCAAATTAAATTCTAAATGCGAAATCATATTCATTAAGGCAGGTGCTTTGTATGGATTTGAACCATTATAGGTTGCAAATCGATTAAATAATTGTACCGTCTTTGGATTAGAAAAGGTATTTGAATTTTGGTTATGCATTGTGCTGAATAATCCCAAGAATGGAGAAACCAAGATTCCTTTTATCGTCTTAAAGTTAACAAAGTTTTTCAGCTGATGCAGCGATTGTTTCAAAAACAAATCTTCGGTGGTTTTAAAATAAAAAGCATTGCGCTTGATGTGTTTTAAAACAGTTTCTTTTTTTTCATGTAATTTTAAATGCACCTCTTGGGCAAAGTCATCCAAATTAGCGGATGCTTTTAGTTGCGTTCCATCCGAATAAAAATAGTTAGTTATCACGTCTAATTTTTGGTATTCAAATGAATGTGCACTTCCTTGCAAATTTGTTAATTCATCTAGTAACGAAGGCATTGTAAACAATGATGGTCCTTTATCAAATCGAAAACCGTCCAAAATGAGTTCACTCAATTTACCACCTGGATAACTGTTTTTTTCAAAAATTGCTACCTTAAAACCTTGATTGGCTAGCCTGATTGACAATGCAAGACCTGCAATTCCAGCGCCAATTATACCGACAGTTTTTGCCATTTATATTACTTTGAATGAACTGCAAAATTAATTTATTTTAAAATGATACTAGTGCTACAATAGTTAAAAAAAACTATAAATAGCTAACAATAAAAATAATTCAATCTGAAAGTCTACATTATTTGATGAAGCACTTTTGATCTTAATGTATCAATATAGATCAAAAAACCCGTCTCAAATTAATGAAACGGGTTTTCCTATAAATTAACCTTTAGTAAACTAAGATTTGATTACTCTTATTTATGACTCACGTGGAGGTCTTTGCAAAAGTGCTTTTCTGGACACTTTTTCTTTTCTAGTTTTTGGATCAAGGCCAAGATATTTCACTTGGAAAACATCACCCATTTTCACAACATCCGAAACGTTTTCGGTACGTTCCCAAGCCAGTTCAGATACGTGAAGCAACACTTCATTTCCAGGAGCTGCAAGGTATTCAACAACAGCAACAAAATCTAGCGTCTTGATAACTTATTGATAAGAAATGACACTCTTTTTTAAAGCTATATTTTTTTGGTTACTGTTTGACTTTTTGAGCATTTTTTATTTGTTCAATTGTGTAACTCAAGCAACCATCTAGCCAATTAACAACGCTATCTTCGTTTAATTCAGCAACAATAGATTTTTTTTTATCTTTATTTAGCAAATGCCAATCAGAAATCATAGCAAAATGGATTTTGGAAATATTAAACAAATCCTTCTTTTCGTCGTCTATTTCTAATAGTTGTTTTTCTTTTTCATTTCTTAAATATATTAATATATTAATATCTTCATTAGATATTGCTTTTATGATATAAGGTTCAAACTGCCAATGCGGTTGAGCATGAATTTTGTCTTTGTTTAAAGCAAATTCGGATCTAAATAAGACTGTTAAATCATTGTCGTTAAAATGGATAAATTTCAGATTAGCATCTGTCAATTTGTAAGTAAATTTTTTGGCTGAAATAGGTTCAATTTCGAATTTTAAAGCAAAGTGAATACCAATATTATCAATTCCTTTAATTCTCATTAATTGATAATCATTCTGTCTTTCAGAAAATAGTATTGGGTTATTACAATTTAATGAAAAATAATTTTCATTTTGAAATAAATTAATTGGGAAATGAATATTTTCAACATATCGCCCTAAAATAGAAACACAACCATTAATTAGTTTTTTACTTGGTTCATTTGCCATTTCTTAACTTTGATAAACAGATTCAATTATTTTATTTAGCAAAATTTTCTCCTCTTCATTAATACCAGAATCACTTATTCTTTTTCCATAAGAAATTAGCTCATTAGCTAATCCAATATTTTCCTCTAAAGTTAAGTCTGGAATAGGAATATCATTTACAAATTTGCCTCCAAGATAATATTGTCCTCCTGCAATTTGTTTAGAATAAAGAGCCAACAATTTATTAAAAAATTCTGAACAGAAAAATGCTAAATAAGCAAAATTCAAATCTTCTTCATTTTGATTTATTGATTTTGATTTTTTAATACTCCAAGCATTACCTCTCTCAACTTTATATTCTCCAGTAGTATCAATTGCAAAATAGCCAGCCTTTCCAAATTCAGTAGAAACCAGTTTAGAATTATTCTCGCATAACCATTTATAAACTCTAGACAAACCCCACCATTTTTCTATTAAGCTTCTATTTTCCAATGTTGGTTGATGATGTTTTAAAACTTTATAAAAGCTTGGAACTTTTTTAGATACTTCATCCTCAGTTTTTAAAATTAATTCTCTTTTAAAATTATATGGAAACCATAAATAATTATAAACAGATAATTTACCATTTTTAATTGCTTTGTTAGAAACAGAAGGTTTAAAATATTTTTTTTCCTCTGCTTTTAAACTTTCAAAATACATTTTATCTACATTGAAAATTTCGTTTGCACCAGTTCTAGTTCCTTGTTTTACATCAAAAATGCTCTTGATTGGAATTAATTTTTTAGTAAAAATTAATTCATTAATTTTCTTTTCTAGATTATAGGATGAAAACGAAACTAAATTTGGAAAATTTGTCTTGTTATAAATTGATTTATAAATACTAAAATTTGTTTCATTTACAGGGATATTTGGGCTTTGTTGAAATATTCTTAAATTTCTTAAGGCATCAGTAGTTGAGTTTAATGAACTATCTGCCCACAAAACAGTTGAATTATTATTGTTTTCTTTTTTTCTAGTAGCAACATAGATACCTGCATCAACTACTGCATTATAAAATAGATTTAGATTACCTAATTTACCGATTAATTCTATATTAAAATTTTCAGAAGCATAATCTCTTAAAATTTTATATGAATCTGCATTAAAAATTGATGTAGGTAAAACACATCCCAAAACACCATTTGGTTTTAAAGATTTGAGTGCTTTATAGAAAAATGGACTTGCTAAATTTGGTTTGTTTGAAAAAAAATCTTCTAATGATGCTCTTACTTTTTCTTGGTCTATGCTTTCAAGACGTTCCCATGAAACAAACGGAGGGTTCATCAGTATAAAGTGAAATTCTCCCCAGTTTTGTTCGTCAAGTGTGTCTTTTTCAATTATTTCAATTTCAATAGTTTTTGTTGGGTATTGACTTTTCTCAAAATGTAAAGAAAAATTTGCTACCTCGACGGCAGTTTTTGATTTGTCCCAACCATATATTTTTATTAGACCATTAAATTTATTACTTTCTATAATTTGTCTTAATGATTCTTTTAAAAATTCACCTGAACCGCATGCAGGGTCTAAAATTTTTACTTCAGTAATCCCATCAAAATTAAAATCTCTAAAACTTTCTTCCACTATACTCCTCGTTATAAAAGCAGGAGTGAAATGAACACCATTTAACTCTTTATTTTTTAGAGATTTACTTGGTTCGGGTACTCCATAAATATCTAATTGTCCACTCAAAATTGCTTGATAATGCGCTTCTTGAAATAGTTTTCCAGAAGCATGTCTCAAAATCACTTTGGTAGTATTAGGAATAGTATTAATTTTTTTTTGAAAATCTTCAAAAATATTGTCAAATTGTTGAGGTAAATTGCTTTTTATGTTATTATTTAAGCCCCATTTTTTAAAATCAATAGTTTCTCCATCTTCTGACTTGGATAATAAATATAATAAACTTTGTAAAGCCCAAAAACCATTTTGATCGCCTGTGGCACTCCGTAATTGATTAAATATATTTATAATTAATGGTACAACTGAGTCTTGTTTTGGTTGAGTAAAACTACCAATATATTTATATAATTTGGTAATTTTTTCAACTGTTAAATCTTGAGTATTTAATGTTTCAACTATTGGCTTATCCCATCTAAAAAGTTTTATTTTTTGGTCATCAAAATTTAAAAAACAATTTGTATCAGTTGCCCATGAAAAATGTCTGTATTTTTCTACATCAAAACCATTATTAAAATCTATACAAAAATTATTGAACTGACCATTCTGCATTACATATTGCTGGTCAGAATCAGGCAAAAATTTCGTAGGTAATAAACCTAATGATTTTTGCCAAATTTCTTTAGTATTAATATGTTCTATGATTGCTGACACTTGTTTTTTGTTAAATAATTTGATGTGAAGTTGAGGATTTTTAATTACTGCGAATATATAAAAAAACTACTTATGTTTTATTTATGTGCAAAGAATAATTAAAACCAAAAAACCCGCCCCGATAAATCGGGACGGGTTTTCCTATAAATGAACCTTTAGTAAACTAAGATTTGATTACTCTTATTTATGACTCACGCGGAGGTCTTTGCAAAAGTGCTTTTCTAGACACTTTTTCTTTTCTAGTTTTTGGATCAAGACCAAGGTATTTCACTTGGAAAACATCACCCATTTTCACTACATCCGAAACGTTTTCTGTACGTTCCCAAGCTAGTTCTGATACGTGAAGCAATACTTCGTTTCCTGGAGCTGCAAGATATTCTACAACCGCACCAAAATCAAGCATTTTGATTACTTTCACATCATAAGCTTCGCCCATTTGTGGTTTGAAAGTAATAGATTGGATTTTTGCCAATACCGCTTCAATTCCAGCAGGATCTGTTCCTAAGATTTCAATAACTCCTTGCTCATCTACTTCGTTGATTACGATAGTAGTTCCAGTAGCTTTTTGCAATTCTTGAATTACTTTTCCACCAGGACCAATTAAGGCACCAATAAATTGACCAGGAATAGTTCTTGTGATAATTTTTGGAGCATACGTTTTAACATCTGCTTTTGGAGCTGCTAAAGTATCGGTTAGAATTCCAAGAATATGCAAACGACCATCTCTAGCTTGTGCCAGCGCCGCTTCCATAATTTCGTATTTCAATCCGTCAATTTTGATATCCATCTGACAGGCTGTAATTCCTTCTGAAGTTCCGGTAACCTTGAAATCCATATCTCCTAAATGATCTTCATCACCAAGAATATCAGATAAAACGGCGAAACGATCACCGTCAGTAATCAATCCCATTGCAATTCCAGAAACAGGACGAATCATTTGGATACCTGCATCCATCAATGATAATGTTCCGGCACAAACAGTAGCCATTGAAGACGAACCATTAGATTCTAATACTTCTGAAACTACACGAATCGTGTAAGGACAATCCGCAGGAATCATATTTTTCAACGCTCTTTGTGCCAAGTTTCCGTGACCCACTTCTCTTCTTGAAGTTCCTCTTAACGGACGAGCTTCTCCTGTTGAAAATGGCGGAAAATTATAGTGTAAGTAGAATTTTTCTTCTCCTTGCTCCGATGGTGAATCAATTTGGTTGGCTTCTCTTGAAGTTCCTAAAGTGGCTGTTGCCAAAGCTTGAGTTTCTCCACGAGTAAACAATGCTGATCCGTGAACCGATGGCAAGTAATCTACTTCACACCAAATAGGTCTGATTTCAGTAGTTTTTCTACCGTCTAAACGTGTTCCTAAATCGAGGGTTACGTTACGAACCGCTTCTTTGTTCGTTTTGTAAAAATATTTACCTACTAAATCTCCGTTTTCAGCTAATTCTTCTTCTGTAAACAATGCTTTAACTTCATCCTTTACAGCATCAAATGCAGCTGAACGCTCTTGTTTAGAAGAACCTTTGCTAGCAATAGCATAAATTTTATCGTAAGCTGCTGCTTTTACTTTGGCGTAAATAGCATCATCCGTTTTTTCAGTTTCGTAAGTACGAACTTCTTTTTTCCCAAAAGCAGCTTGCAAACGTTCTTGCGCAGCAATTTGGTTTTTGATGTGTTCGTGTGCAAATTTAATGGCTTCAACCATTTCTGCTTCTGAGATTTCTTTCATTTCTCCTTCTACCATTGCGATAGAATCTGTAGAAGCACCAATCATCATATCGATGTCTGATAATGCTAATTGTGCACGACTTGGATTAATGATGAATTTACCATCAATTCTTCCCACTCTGGCTTCTGAAATTAAAGTTTCAAATGGAATGTCAGACAGCGCTAATGCTGCTGATGCCGCTAATCCGGCCAATGCATCTGGCATTACTTCGTCATCATGAGACATAAGTTGAATCATGACTTGCACTTCTGCATGATAATCTGATGGGAAAAGCGGACGTAAAACACGGTCTACTAATCTCATGGTTAGCACTTCGTTGTCACTTGGACGCGCTTCTCTTTTGAAGAAACCTCCAGGAAAACGTCCTGCTGCTGCAAATTTTTCGCGATAATCTACCGTAAGAGGTAAAAAATCGATACCTGGACTTGCTTTTCTTGATGATACAACTGTTCCTAAGATTACAGTTTTGCCAATTCTTACTACTACAGCACCATCAGCTTGTTTCGCTAATCGTCCTGTCTCGATTGTGATGCTTCTGCCATCACCTAAATCGATACTTTCTACAAATAATTGTGGAATCATAATTTTTCCTTTTTTAATTTTACATTGGTTTTCCTGCCTGTCAGCAGAATAGTTGTGTTGCTTGTCCCGCCGTGGCGGATTGTAGTTTTTGTGTTCCAATGAAAAACCAAACTTTTTAGCCCCCCAACCCCCAAAGGGGGAGCTTGCAATAAATAAAAATATCTTTCGATATTCCCCCTTTGGGGGCTAGGGGGCTAAAAAAAAGAGGCACTCACGCACCTCTTTTGAATATTGATTATTTTCTAATACCCAATACTTTGATAATCTCACGATACCTGTTGATTTCTTTCTTTTTCAAGTAATCAAGTAACGCTCTCCTTTTACCTACTAAGAGTACCAATGAACGCTCTGTATTATAATCGTGACGATTTTTTTTCAAATGCTCAGTAAGGTGCGTAATTCTGTGTGTGAAAAGTGCGATTTGTCCTTCTGCAGATCCTGTGTTTTCTGCTTTTCCTCCGTATTTAGCGAAGATTTCTTCTTTAACTTCTTTTGTTAAATACATGCTAATATTATTTAAATGATTGTTATGTATGAATCAAGATTTTCTTAATTCGTGCGCAAAGATAGTTTTAATTTTTAGATACACAAAGATTTTGTACTTCATTCCAACCACAAATTTCTAAACGCTTTATTTTTATCATAATCACTCGCTTGTTTTTCGATATTAAAATAGCGATGACCTCGAGGATCGTTGCCAACGCCAGCCAAATAAGCCCAATTTCCCCAATTGCTACTTACATCATAATCAACTAATTGCTCCTCAAAATAGGCAGCCCCAATGCGCCAATCCATATTGAGTTCGTTGCAAAAATAACTGGCCACATTTTGTCTTCCGCGGTTGCTCATAAAACCAGTCAGTTTCAATTCGAGCATATTGGCATTGATAAAATCCGATGGTGTTGTTCCATTTATCCATTGTGACAATAATTTTTCATTTAAAGATTTTGAGTTGATTTTCTCGGTTTTGATTCCAGAATACAGGAAAAACTTGGTTTGATGTTTTTTGAACATAAAGCGGAAAAAATCTCGCCATAATAATTCGAATATTAACCAATAGGTAGAATCATTAGCGCCAAATTGCTTTTCGTATTTTTGAACTTCACTATAAATGTATCGTGGCGAAATACAACCCATTGCCAACCAAGCCGAAAATTTAGACGAATAATCCGCTCCAATCATCCCGTTTCTTGTTTCCTTGTATTTTGATAAATTTTGCGTTTGATAAAAATAATAATTTAATCTTTTGACCGCTTCGGTTTCGCCACCGTTGAATTGGATAGCTGCACGAGAATCGCTTGGCGAGAAAATCAAACCCAAATCTTTTAAAGTGGGCAATTTCATTGCTGGTATTTCTGGGGAATTAATTCGAGTTGGTTTTTCAAATGGTTTTCGAACTGTAGCATCTTTCTCCGTTTTCTTTCTGAAATTCGTAAACACATCTGGAATGTCCTTGATAGAAAAAGGCAAGTCTAATGCGTGATACAATGTGCTTGTGCTAAACAGTTCAAGTTCGCATCGCAATTTGAATAGTTCATCTAACACTAATTTTTCGGTTTGCTTTTCCTCAAAAGCCACTTCCCTTTTAGCAAAAACTTTTAGTGCTTTGTACTGTTTAACTATTTTCGGGATTTCAATTTCAGGTTTTCCTTTTACTATTACTAATCCTGAACCTAATGCTCTTAAACTTGCGTCCAAATCTTGAAGTGACTCTAACAAAAATTGAGCTCTGTAATTCCCGGTTTTTTTGAATCCGTATTGGGTAGTTTCAAAATGTGCATCGTCAAAACAATAGACGGGAATTATCTGTTCACTTTGCGCTATGGCTTTAATAAGTGTTTCGTTATCGTCTAGTCGCAAATCGGTTTTAAACCAAACTATTGCTGTTTTCATAGGGATTCAAAGATTGAAAAATTCAAAGATTGAAAAAATAAAAACCTCGAAGAATCTTTAAATTTTTCAATTATTAAATCTTTTAATTATAAACTATTTATATTTTTCAAATAATAATCGGCTTGTTCTAATAAAGCTGCTTTGTCATCAGGTTTCATTTTTCGCCAAACATTGTACATCATACCAATACGTGGATTTTTGCCCAATTTGTCTTCGTTTTTGTCGTAAAAATTCCAATACAAACTGTTGAATGGACAGGCTTTATCGCCCGTTTTTAGCGCTTTTTTGTAGTAACACGAACCACAATAATGACTCATTTTATCAATATACGAAGCGGAACTTACATACGGTTTCGTGCCTACGATTCCGCCATCGGCAAACTGACTCATTCCGCGTGTGTTGGTTATTTCTACCCATTCGATGGCATCAATATATATACCTAAATACCAAGCATCGACTTCGTCAGGATGAATTCCAGCCAATAGCGCAAAATTGCCCGTAATCATCAACCGTTGAATATGATGTGCATAGGCAAAATTCAAGGATTGATTGATGGCGTCTTTCAGACAATTCATTTTGGTTTTTCCTGTCCAAAACCAATCGGGTAATTTATTTTCGTGGTCGAAAAAATTCATCGTGGCATAATCAGGCATTTTGTTCCAATAAATACCTCGCATATATTCTCTCCAACCAATAATTTGTCGAACAAAACCTTCCAACTGATTGTATTCTATTTCGTCAGGACAATTTTCCCATTCTTGAATGACTCTATGAATCACTTCTAAAGGCGAAATTAATTTGCAATTCATCGAAAAGGAAAGCCGAGCGTGATACAAAGACCATTCGTTGGGCGTCATTGCATCTTGATAACTTCCGAAAAGGGACAAACATTCCGTAGCAAAAAAATTCAGTAATTCTAAAGATTGGGTTCTGTTTACTGGCCAAACAAAGTTTTTAGCATCAATAGTTCCAATGGTTTTAATGTTGGTTTTATGAATTTCAGCAACAATTTCCGAAACATCATTATTGAAAACCAACGGCGGAGTTGGTTTGTGATCTTTAGGTAATTTTTTACGATTTTCGCCATCATAATTCCATTTTCCTGTCAAAGGTTTGTCGCCTTGCATCAACACATTGTGCTTTTTTCGCATCATATGATAGAAGCTTTCCATTAAGAATGTTTTTTTACCTTCAAAAAAATCGCCTAGTTCATTTCTGGAACTCATAAAATGTTCAGAATCCACAAACGAAGTAGAAATGGAAAGCGATTTGCAAAAATTCTTCAGCAATTCGTCTAAGCGATATTCGTCGGGCAATTGGTATTCGAAATTTGTAAAACCTTCCTTTTCAATTAGACCTTGAATATTTTTATCAAAGGATTGTAAATTGGTTGAATCATTCAAATGAAAATAAATCACTTGATGATTTTTCGAGATTAGTTCTTTGGCAAAATTTTGCATAGCCGAAAAGAAACCCACAATTTTTTGGATATGATGTGTGGCATAATCGGTTTCTGAACGGATTTCCATCATTACATACGTAACCGAATCATCGACGGTTTGATACCAAGAATGATTACTATTTAATTGATCGCCGAGAATTAATCGTAAGGTTTTATTCATTTATTTAAAGATTGAAAAATTTAAAGATTGAAAAATAACGATAGGTGTTAAATCTTTTAATTATTAAATTTTTTAATTATTTTTTCCTACATTTATCGCTACAATATTTTACTTCGTCCCAAACTTTTTCCCATTTCTTGCGCCACGTGAAGGGTTTTTGGCAAACGACGCAAATCTTGGTAGGTAGATTTTGTTTTTTAACACCTTTCATAATCGAGTTTTATTTTGGTTCTTTTCCATTCTATTCCCACCGCTGATCCATCGGCAATGAAAACGGCTGCGGGCTTTATTTGATTCAAAACTGAAAATGATTTCCCGTACATCGCGTCAAAATCGCATTCAATTTGGTAATCCAAAACTTCACTTATTTTCCAACTTGGATGTTGCAATTTGTATTCTTCGGTTTTATCATCGGCAGTTTTGGTATAACCATAATAATGCTCGTAGATAAAACTTTCGAGAGAATCAGGTTTCATCTTTTCGGATATAGTAGCTGTTGTTACAGCAATGGAATTCCATTTTTTGTTTAATAACCATTCGAATTTCACTTTTTTCGAAGATTTTTCAGTACTGATTTCGTGCTTTGTGGGCACAACCGTATAATGTTCGTTGTACAATTTATTGGCAACCCAAGCCACAATTGGATACGGAATGGTTTCATTTATAAAAACAACGCCTCGCTTAGTGCTACCATTTTCTTCTTTTCGTTTTACATAAAACCGTAAATTAATTTCTTCAAAGTTTCCAAAAAACGGAATAGCAACATTGAATAATTTGGTGTTTTTGAACATAAAACCAACCAAACTAACATAACTTTTTCCGTCAAATAAATCTAATTCTACGCCTTTTGGGACAAAGGGACTGAGAATTTTTTGGTCAATTTCATAATTAGCCATAATGATATTTTCCCAATTTGCTTTTAAAAATATCGCCATTTTTAGGTTTTTTTTGTTCTAATTCTCTTTGTTTTTGAAGTGGGATTACTCACGTGTTTTTTTAAAATTCGTTTTCCCTCTTCTTTCACATCCTCTTTTTTGCGAAAACTCCAGACAATATCGCTGGCAAATTTTCTCGTTTCTTCAATGTTTACAATTGGTTCAGGATAATCTTGTCCGATTTTGCAATTGTAAAACTGCTGTTCCATTTCGTTCATTTTCCAAGGTTCATGTAGCAAAGAAACCGGAACTTCGGCCAATTCTGGAATCCATTGTTTTATGAAAACCCCTTCTGAATCGTGTTCTTCGGAGTTTTTAATAGGATTGTATATCCGAATCGTGTTGATGCCAGTCGTTCCTGATTGCATTTGGATTTGAGGATAATGAATTCCCGGTTCGTAATCCAGAAATTGTCGTGCCAAAAAATGCAATTCGCGCCAATCTTGCCACAAATTAAACGTGAAAAAAGAAACCACCATAGCCCGCATTCTGAAATTAATATAACCCGTTGTTACCAAGCATCGCATACACGCATCTACAATGGGAACACCTGTTTTGCCTTCTTGCCAAGCTTTGATGTAGGTTTCGTTTTTTGGTTTAACCAATGAATCATAAGCCCGATTTACATTTTCGAATTCCATTCGACATTCGTCTTCAAATTTTTGAATAAAATGGCAATGCCAATGCAAACGTGACACAAAATTGAGAATGGCCCGTTTGTTTTTGGACGTTTCATAAAACTGATTGGTATATTGGTACACCATTCGCATACTGATATTTCCATAGGCCAAATAAGGCGATAATCGGCTGCAACCTTTGCGACTCAAAGCAGGTTTAGAAATGTGTTTGCTATAATTGACGTAGCGTTCTTTGACAAAACTGTCTAAATACCGCCAAGCCAAATCTTCGCCACCTTGCTGAAAATTTTTGTTGGGCGTCGTGATTCCCTCCGAAAGCGTTTCTCCTTTTATTCTGTCATAAAAACGATCATTCAATATTTCAATTCTTAAATCTTTCAATTCAATATTTTTGATTTCACCTCGCATCACTTCTTCCCAACGTTTGTCCCAATGCTGTCTTGATTTAAGTTTTCTGATGACGCCGTGCATTTGAAATTCTTTCCAAGCAATGCTGTTTTTTTTGAAAAAATCCTGTATCGACACATCTCTATCAAAGGTGATTTTGTTGCCAATTTCTTGGTGTGAAAAAACAGCTTGAATATCGAAATGCTTGACTAATTCTGAAAAAACGGCATCTACTTCGTTGTGAAAAAAATATATTTTGGCATTTGAAGCATTCAGTTTTCGCTGCAAATCTTGGATTGATTCGTAAATAAATCGCCAATGTCTGGTATCGGCATCATCATAATTCATAACCGAGGGTTCGAAAAAATAAACCAACAGTAAAGGCAATCCAGATTGATGCGCATGGAACAAAGCCTCGTTATCTACAAAACGCAAGTCTCTTTTAAACCAAACAATATTGATCGATTTTTTATTCAAAGTTTAGGTTGTCGAATCTATTTTCTATTGTATTAAAATCCATTTTTTATCACTATTCAATTTAAAAGTAGCAATATGTTCCTTGTTCCATTCCGTTGGACCAATCAATGATAAAAAATGATTGGCATCACCGCCACTGTATAAATGGTAGATTTCGCCAATAACGGGCTCAAATGAAAATTTGGCATTGTAAACTAGCTCATTCCATTCGTATTCCTCCATCAATTTTTGATATTGCAGTTTCAGTTCATTGAACTTGCTTTCAAACTCTTTATTTAATTGATGAATTCCTCTGGTTTTCCATGCGATAAGATCGTCAGTTTTAATTACAGGTGCGCCAACGTTTGTTCCGTAAGGCAATAGACTTGCATTGTATCCATTTTCAGCTGAATGTACAACGTTATCCGGTTTTTTACTTTCCATTTTATGAAATTATTTTCTTGATGTATGGCGTTACAAACAATCTTGCCTTGCATTCAAATAATAAATACGTTTTGTTTATTGTCAAAATATTTAAAAGATTGGGCTAAACAATTTTGTTTAACAAAATTTAATAAATAATGAACAAAGGTATAAAACATAAATCAGACTCAATGCTTTAATCAAAAAAAATATTGATAAAAGGCTATTTATGTAAATGAAGGGTTTTCCTAAAAACAGTAAACCTCGCCCGTTTTTTATAGGGAGAGGCCTAATTCGAATTCAAAATATCTCATTTCAACCCAAAACTCAGATTTCTTTGGGAATTATAGTAGAACTATTAGCTGAAAATCAAGTTAGAATATTTTTTATTCTAATACATTTTCGAAATTTCTGAGCAAACAAACTCCAAAAATCGTTCGTCAGCAACTGTAAACGGGTTGAGGACGTGACTGTCAATATCGATTTGTCCAATGTTTTCTCCATTTACAAATAGCGGAACAACAATTTCGGACTTTACAGTGAAGCTACACGCAATATAATTGTCTTGCGCAG
Organism: Flavobacterium sp.; assembly: GCF_031423415.1. Classification (GTDB taxonomy): domain Bacteria; phylum Bacteroidota; class Bacteroidia; order Flavobacteriales; family Flavobacteriaceae; genus Flavobacterium. The sequence goes on along the minus strand of NZ_JANPFL010000053.1, from coordinate 67,602 downwards.
CCACATCTGGAACTACAAAATTAGCATTGGAAACCGCTACTTGACCGCAAATACCTTTCCCGAAAGGAATTACATTATGATCTGTTTCAGCTCCAACATAAGGACCAAGATGCAAGGTTTTGGTCTCGTGATTGGCGAAATAAAAACCTACCCAATTGTAGTAATCAATGGAGTTGCTCAGAAGTTCACAAATTTTCAAGAGTTTTTCTTCTCTAGACGTGTTGGAATTAGAAATAATTTCGGTTACTTTTGGTTTTAATTCTTCGAAAGTCATAATCATTTATTTTTTGTAAAAGTATTTAAATGGGACTGTTTAATTTTATATAAATTTGTTAAAAGTTAACTTTGAAAAAATATTTTATTATCTATAAACCATTTTTGCTGTTTTTAGGCAAATTTTTACTGACTTACTTGCTTTTGACATTCGTTTACCAAAGTTATCTTGGACAATTTGATGTAAAAAAAAATGAAACGGATAGTTTTACAAAACTAGTTGCACAACAAACTGAGGACGTATTGCTTTTCTTTAATTGTGATGTCAAAACCCTCCCAAATTCAAAAGAACCGGCAGTAAATATATACTACAATCAAAAACCAATGGCTCGAATTATAGAAGGATGTAATGCTTTAAGCGTAATTATCTTATTCATTTCATTCATAATCGCCTTTTCGGGAAAAATAAAACCAACTATTTTGTATATCATTGCCGGAAGCATTCTCATCCATATTCTCAATGTTTCTAGAATTGCACTTTTGTGTATTTTGATGTATTATTATCCCAAGCAGCAACATCTTTTGCACGGCGTTTTGTTCCCGTTGTTTATTTATGGAGTAGTTTTTGTGTTGTGGATTATTTGGGTCAATAAATTTTCGAAATATGCTAAAAAAACTTCTCAATCATAAAGTAAGATTTGCATTGGCACTTTTATTTGTTCTGGCTTTGGTTTTAATTCGAGCGTACGAAGACAGCTTGTTTTATGATCCTTTTTTGGATTATTTCAAGGGGGATTATTATAATTTACCCATTCCAGAAATCGAAAATCTTCAATTACTTTTTGGTTTAATGTTTCGATATTTTATAAATACCGCACTATCATTAGCTATAATTTATGCTTTATTCAAAGATATCGATGCAGTAAAGTTTGCTTCGTTTTTGTATTTTATTTTTTTCGTAATTTTATTGGTAACTTTCTTTTACATTCTTTTTAATAGCGGAGAAACCAACAAAATGGGTCTCTTCTATGTAAGAAGATTTCTGATTCAACCTATTTTTTTGTTATTGTTTCTTCCTGCATTTTATTATCAAAAACAAAAGCAATGAGGTTTTTACCATCTCTTAAAAGATAAAAAAATATTGACCAATTTTTCGCTAATTTTACTGTCTACCAATTATAAAATATTATGCTTAAAAATATTTTTCGGAAAATAGGATTGATTTTTATTGTAACTGCTGCAGTTGCACAGACACAAACCGAGGTACTTCCGCCCTACAATATCAAAACCGTTTCTTTTGTACAAAGCAACGAAAATGTAGTTCCAATTTTTAAATTAGGTGATGGTTTCCAATTTCAATTTGATGACTTATTTGGCAATGAAGCTAATTATTACTTCGAAATTGTGCACTGCGATTACAATTGGAATCCAACAGCTATTCCAAAACAAGAATATATGACCGGTTTTGACGGCCAAAGAATTATGCAATACGAGAATTCCATCAACACCTTACAAATTTATTCGCATTACATATTGCCTGTTCCCAATCAGTTTATGCAATTGCGAATCAGCGGCAATTACATTCTGAAAATTTTAGACGAAAGTCGAGAGGTTATTTTATCCCGAAAATTCATTGTTTACGAAGATCTCGTAACTATTCCTATTCAAATAAAGCGAGCAAGAACGGCAAATTATTTAGAACACAAACACAATATCGAATTTTCAGTAAAATCTCAAGCAATCAATTTTCAAACCCCAATAAAGAACATAAAAATTGCGTTGTTGCAAAACGGACAATTGAACAACGCTATCAAAAACATTGTTCCACAATACACCGTTGGCAATGATTTGATATACAAATACGATACTGAAACCCAATTTTGGGCAGGAAATGAATTTTTATATTTTGACAACAGCAATATCCGATCGGCTGGCAATACTATCTCAAGAATAGATTCTGGCAACGGAATATACAATTCTCATTTATTTACCAACAACGCCCGACGAAATTACCCTTACACCCTTAATCCGGATGTGAATGGAAATTTTGTAATTCGCAACATCGGTGTGGTAAAAAACGAAATAGAAGCCGATTATGCTTGGGTTTATTTTAGTGTTTCGGCGCCTACTTTTATGAAAAATAAAGACATTTACATCACAGGAATGTTCAATAATTACAGTTTATCCCCTGAATATAAGATGGATTTCAACCAAGAAAAAAATAGTTACGAAAAAGCCATTCTCATCAAACAAGGATTTACGAATTTTCAATATCAAATTGCGGACGACAAAGGAAATATCGATGGAGAAAATGCCATAGATGGAAATTATTGGCAAACTGAAAACGACTACACCATTTTAGTCTATTACCGCGAAAACAATGACCGCTACCAAAAAGTTATAGGAAAAGCTACCGTAAATTCAATTGTTATTACCAATTAAAAAACAGCTATCAAAAAATTAGTAGTAACCTTTTTTTTTGTAAATTTGCCAGTATCAAACTCATTCATAATCATTTGCTATGGTTTCTCAAATCACAAGAGGCATAAAAATTTCCGTTTTAACTAGTTTTGAAGGCACTTACTTCAAAAACTACAAGATTCATTTTGCTTTTAGCTACGAAATCACAATCGAAAATCACAGCAAGGATTCGGTACAATTAATTTCACGTCATTGGGAAATTTTTGATTCCTTAAATAGCAACGAAGTAGTTGACGGAGAAGGTGTTATTGGCAAAAAACCCGTTATAAAACCAGGCGAATTACACACGTATAATTCCGGTTGTTTGCTCGCTTCTCCCTACGGAGCGATGAAAGGCTACTTCAATATGATTAATTTCACCTCAACAAAAAACTTCAAAGTTATCGTGCCAACCTTCAAATTGTGTGCTCCTTTTGCTATGAATTAAAATTTGTTGCAATAAAATTCCGATATCAATTTATCAAACTATTTAGGAGCTATTTCCAGCGCTCCATTACAACTCCTCGATTCAAAAACTTTTTTTCTAATGTAATTTTAGGAACTTTCTACGGTCGCTCAACAATTATTAAGAAAAATCGACTTTTATCCCTCTGGGGTTTTAATTTAGATATGGGCTAGACCCCAATTAGAAATCTCAGATATTAAACCACTATTTACTAATTTTTAAAACAAACCTTTGTACTTTTGTGAAAATTTTCTAATTCTCAAAAAAAAAAGATATGCTTAAAGGATTTTTCAATGTGCCAAAAGCCGTAAACGAGCCCGTTAAATCGTATACTCCAAATTCTCCAGAAAAAGCAGCGGTTCTCGCCGCTTATAAAACAATGTGGAATTCTAAAATAGATGTTCCTCTATACATTGGAAGCGAAGAAATCAGAACTGGAAATACAAAAAATATGACAGCGCCACACGACCACAAACACGTCGTGGGAACCTATCACCTTGCTGAAAAATCCCATATCGAAAAAGCGATTGCCAATGCACTTGAAGCCAAAACAAAATGGGCGAATATGGCTTGGGAACAACGCGCAGCGATTTTCTTAAAAGCCGCTGAATTGATAGCTGGACCATACAGAGCAAAGATAAATGCCGCAACAATGATTGCGCAATCCAAAAATATTTTCCAAGCAGAGATTGATGCTTCTTGCGAATTGATTGATTTCTTGCGTTACAACGTTGAGTTTATGACCCAAATTTACAGCGACCAACCCAAATCAACTTCCGATGTTTGGAATAGACTAGAATACCGCCCACTTGAAGGTTTTGTTTATGCTATTACCCCTTTCAACTTTACCGCCATTGCAGCTAATCTTCCTGCAAGTGCAGCAATGATGGGTAATGTCGTGATATGGAAACCTAGCGACAGCCAAGTTTTCTCTGCAAAAATTATTATTGACGTTTTCAAAGAGGCTGGCGTTCCAGATGGTGTTATCAACGTTGTTTTTGGTGACCCTATTATGGTTACCGATACCGTTTTAGCAAGTCCTGATTTTGCCGGAATCCATTATACAGGTTCAACATTTGTTTTCAAAGAAATTTGGGCAAAAATAGGTGCCAATATCCATAAGTATAAAACCTACCCAAGAATTGTAGGCGAAACTGGTGGAAAGGATTTTGTTGTAGCGCATCCAAGTGCGAATGTAAAACAAGTTTCAACCGGAATTGTTCGTGGTGCTTTTGAATTTCAAGGACAAAAATGTTCCGCTGCTTCAAGAGCTTATGTTCCGCAGAGTATGTGGCCAGAACTCAAAAAACAATTGATTACCGATGTTAAATCAATGAAAATGGGATCGCCAGAAGATTTTGGAAACTTCATAACCGCTGTTATTCACGAAGGTTCTTTTGACAAATTAGCAAGTTTTATTGACCAAGCCAAAAAAGATTCGGATGCTGAAATCATCGTTGGTGGAAATTATGATAAATCGGTGGGTTATTTTGTTGAACCAACCATAATTGTAACCACAAATCCTCGTTACACCACAATGGAAACCGAATTATTCGGTCCTGTGATGACGATTTTTGTTTATGAAGATGCCAATTGGTCAGCAACTTTAAAACTAGTTGACAATACATCTGAATACGCATTAACAGGAGCAATTTTCAGCCAAGACCGTTACGCGATTGAAGAAGCAACAATTGCTTTGCAGAACGCGGCAGGAAATTTCTACATCAACGACAAACCAACTGGAGCCGTTGTAGGAATGCAACCTTTTGGTGGGGCAAGAGCTTCTGGAACTAATGACAAAGCGGGTTCAGCATTAAACTTGTTGCGTTGGGCTTCGCCAAGAACAATCAAAGAGACTTTTGTAACTCCGGAAGATTACAGATACCCGTTTTTGGGAGAATAGTTATTGAGGTACGAAGGACAATATACGAAGTACGATATTTAAAAACCCACAAGAATCAAGGTAATTGAGTTCTTGTGGGTTTTGAATTTTGGACTAAAATTTAATTTTTTTGGATTAACTTCTATTGTTTTGCAACATCAATTTTCGTCTTTAGCAAATTATAAATATTTTTTGTTTCTTCAGAGACAGTTGACCATTCTCCAACTGATTTATATTCACACATTAATGTAGTATGCCGATCTCTTAACTTTATTAAAACATATCCAGCATAATCTGTAGAGGCCCTGTCGGTAAAAACGGGCTTAGTTATTATTGCCTTGGTATATTTGTATAAACTGTCACGCTCATTTCTGTTTAAAGAAAAGCTTTTCTTATCTATTTTTTCGAATTTATAAATGGCTGAACTGTAATTACCACTTACCTTTTTAAAAATTTCATTTTCAAAACTTGCAGTATCATTTTCATTATAAATAATAATTTTTTGATTCCTCGTAATTAGTTGAATTTCATCCCAATATTCATTTTTCTGTTCTAATTTATCCTTAGGTTTATCACAAGAAATTATTAGGAAAAAAGGAATTATTATTAGCAATTTTAAAATGATTGTTTTCATAATATATTTCTGAATTGAATAGAACTATTAAATATTAACTAATTTGAGTCAGATCAGACTTTTATAAATGTAAGATCTCTAACCCACAAACTTCAACGGCAAATGCACCACTTTTTTAGTCTCAAAAAATTCGTCTTCAAAATAATCAGCTAAATTATATTCTGTTGCTTTTGGGAAATCCTTTAATTCTTCGGTTAAATCGCCACCTTTGAGATAGAGAATTCCGTTTTTGAGTTCGTGCTTATGTTTCTTTTTGATTTTGTCTTTAACCCAAGACACAAAATCGGGCATATTGGTCACGGCACGACTCACAATAAAATCGAAATCACCTTTTACCAATTCGGCACGTAATTGTTCGGCTTTTACGTTTTTGAGTTCCAAGGCTTCGGCGACAGCCTGAACGACTTTTATTTTTTTGGCTATGACATCAATCAAGTAAAACCGAGTTTCCGGAAAAAGAATAGCCAATGGAATTCCAGGAAATCCTCCGCCAGTACCCACATCAAGGACATAAGTTCCGGGTTCGAATTTTATAATTTTGGCAATTCCCAAGGAATGCAAAATATGTTTGGTGTACAATTCGTCAATATCTTTTCTAGAAATAACGTTGATTTTTGCATTCCAATCGTGGTATAAAAAATCCAGTTTTGCGAATTGCTCCTTTTGAACAGCGGTCAAATTTGGGAAATACTTTAGAATTTCTTCCATCATTAAAAATTTTAACAAATGTAGAGGTTTTAGTTTTGAATATTTAACGCATTTTTACATATTGAAAATTTTTAATAATTACCTTTGTAATATATCCAAGATTAAATATGAACAACGTCACGCCAACATTCGCAAAACAAGACAATCTAAAATTTTTTAGAACGCTTAACTCTCGCGTAAACAATTACTTTAAAGAAAATAACATTCAAAAAACCGGCAACTGGAAAATCCATTTGAAAACTGTAATTCTTTTTACCGTTTTTTTAGTACCTTATTTTTTGATACTCACTTTACCTATGCCTTTTTGGGTACATTTACTGTTGACTATTGTTATGGGAATTGGAATGGCGGGAATTGGAATGAACGTAATGCACGATGCCAATCACGGTTCGTATTCTACTAAAAATTGGGTGAATAACTTTATGGGCGGGACAATTTATGTTTTGGCTGGTAATGTTCACAACTGGCAAGTACAACATAACGTTTTGCATCATACTTACACGAATATTATCGGCCACGACGAAGACTTGGAAGCTGGAAGAATTATGCGTTTCTCCAAAGAAGCACAATGGCATAAATTCCACAAATTCCAACAATATTATGCTGTGTTTTTATATGGTTTGTTGACTTTCAATTGGGCTATTACTACTGATTTCAAACAAATGAGAAGTTACCTGAAAAGAAAACTGTCTTATGGCGAACCGAAAAGCCCTAAAATTCTTTGGACTACTTTAATCATCACTAAAGTTATTTATATAGCTATTTGGATTGTTTTGCCAATACTAATTGGAATCACTTGGTGGAAAGTTTTGGTTGGATTTTTCGTGATGCATTACACAGCTGGATTAATCTTGAGTGTAGTATTCCAATTAGCACACGTTGTAAATGAAGCTGCTAATCCAATTCCAAGCCAAGAAGGGGAAATGGAAAATACTTGGGCTGTTCATCAATTGTTTACCACGGTTAACTTTGCCCCAAAAAACAAAATCGTAAACTGGTACACCGGAGGTTTAAACCACCAAATTGAGCATCATATTTTTCCGCACATCAGTCATGTACATTATGATAAAATTTCAAAAATCGTAAAAGAAACGGCCGACGAATGTCAATTACCATATTATGAATATAAAACTTTTCGAAGTGCAGTAATTGCCCATTTCAAACATTTGAAAGAACTAGGAATGAAACCGGCTTTACAATAAAGACGGACAACAGTGCCTCAAGATAATGTACAGACGCACTGCAGTCAGTCTCAACAAATAACCAACTTTATAAACCAAAAATTACAATTAATGAACAATTTGCTTTCAGACAGAATCAACAATTTAGCCACTTCACAGACATTGGCAATGGCAGCATTGGCCAGAGAATTAAAAGCACAAGGAAAAGATATTATTAGTTTAAGTTTGGGAGAACCTGATTTCAACACTCCCGATTTCATCAAAGAAGCGGCCAAAAAAGCCATCGATGATAATTATAGCACTTATTCTCCAGTAGAAGGTTATGCTGATTTAAAAGAAGCCATTTGCAGAAAATTCAAAAGAGACAACGGACTAGATTACAAACCATCGCAAATCGTGGTTTCAACTGGGGCAAAACAATCGTTGTACAATATTGCACAAGTAATGCTAAACGATGGAGACGAAGTGATTTTGCCAGCACCTTACTGGGTTTCTTACTTCGAAATCGTAAAACTATCAGGCGGAGTTCCGGTAGAAGTTCCAACTTCTATCGAAAGTGATTTCAAAATCACTCCTGCACAATTAGAAGCTGCCATCACACCAAAAACAAAAATGATGTGGTTCTCTTCTCCTTGTAATCCATCTGGATCAGTATACAACAGAGAAGAATTAACTGCTTTAGCTAAAGTATTAGAAAAATATCCAAACATTATTGTCGTTGCTGACGAAATCTATGAGCACATCAATTTCTCAGGAACTTTTTGCAGCATTGGATCTATTCCGGGAATGTTAGAAAAAACAGTTACCGTTAACGGATTGGCCAAAGCTTTCGCAATGACTGGTTACAGAATTGGTTACATCGGAGGACCAGAATTTATCGCAAAAGCGTGTACAAAAATTCAAGGACAAGTCACTTCGGGTGCAAACTCTGTGGCACAACGCGCTACGATTACTGCTGTAGATGCTGATCCAAGCGTGCTTCACGAAATGGTTGCTGCTTTCAAAAGTCGTCGAGATTTAGTAGTTGGATTGTTGAAAGAAATCCCAGGAATCAAAATCAACGTTCCAGAAGGAGCTTTTTATGTATTCCCAGACGTTTCTTCTTTCTTCGGAAAAACATTAAAAGGAACCGAAATCAAAAATGCTAATGACGTTTCAATGTATCTTTTGGCCGAAGCTTGTGTAGCAACAGTAACAGGTGATGCCTTCGGAAATCCAAACTGTATTCGTTTTTCTTATGCAACAAGCGACGAATTATTGAAAGAAGCTTTAAAAAGAATTAAAGATGCTTTGGCTGGATAAGCTAAACTTCTATTTTTATATCAATGGCCTCAAGATTTTCTTGGGGCTTTTTTAATATTAAATCGAAAAATATCCATTCGGATTAGAAATCTCGAATTTTTTATAAGAACTTTGCTGACTTTTAGACAAAAGCCTAAAAGTCTTATAATCCATCAATTATAAAATTATCATCCCAATAGATGAAAAAGAAAATAGAAATTCTTGCTCCTGCCAAAGATTTAATTCACGGTCTTGCTGCCATTAATAGCGGAGCTGATGCCGTTTATATTGGAGCACCGCAATTTGGAGCCCGTTCCAATGCGACCAATTCGATTGAAGATGTGGCAAAATTAGTAGAATATGCGCATTTATTCAACGCTCAGGTTTTTGTGGTCATCAACACCATTTTGTACGACAACGAACTCGAAACCTGTCGCCAAATGATTTGGCAATTATACGATATAAATGTCGACGCACTTATTGTTCAGGATATGTCGATTATGGAGATGGACATTCCGCCTATCGTTTTGCACGCTAGTACGCAAGCCAACAACCGTGACCCTCATAAAATCAAGTTCCTGAAAGACGCTGGGGTGAAACGTGTGGTTTTGGCTCGTGAATTAAACTTACACCAAATCAAAGAAATCAGTGAAGCGAGCGATGTGGAATTAGAATTTTTCGTGACGGGTGCGCTTTGCGTTTCTTTTAGCGGAAACTGTTATATGAGTGTAGCCAATGGAGAACGCTCTGCCAATCGCGGTTCTTGCGCACAAAACTGCCGTTTGCCCTACAACTTAATTGATGGTCACGGCGAAACTTTAATCAAAAATAGCCACTTGCTTTCCATCAAAGATTTTGATGTTTCTGCCCAAATTCCAAATTTAATTGAAGCTGGAATTTGCTCCTTCAAAATCGAAGGTCGTCTGAAAGATATTGTTTATGTAAAAAACAACGTTTCTTATTTACGTCAAAAACTAGATGATTTCTTGGAAGGTGCAGGAAGTGACAAATACACCAAAGCTTCTTCTGGAAAATGCACTTATACTTTTGAATCGGCTTTGAACAAAAGTTTCAATCGTGGTTATACCGATTATTTCGTCAACGAAAGGCACCAATCTATCGGTTCTTGGGAAAGTCCAAAATCGAAAGGACAGTACATTGGTAAATTGATCAAAACCACTGGAAACGCTTACGAAATCGAAAATGGCGAATTACTTAACAATGGCGACGGATTGTGTTTCATCAACGAAAACAAAGAAGCTGACGGAATTTATGTCAACAAAGTCGAAAACGGTTTGGCTTATCCCAATGTGTTGAAAGAAATCAAACCCGGAACATTCATTTACCGGAATAACGATGCGGCTTTCATCAAAATTGTAGAACGAGAAGACAGCGCAGTTCGAAAAATAAGCACTACTTTAGTACTAACCGAAAACGAAAACGGTTTTGAGCTCATCGCCACCGACGAAGACGGAAATGTGAGCAGCGTAAATTTGGTTCATCCAAAAGAAAGAACGAAAAACAACGAATCTATCGAGGAGAATTTCAAAATCAATTTGGCAAAAACTGGTTTCACGCCTTATAAAGTTGATGAAATAACCATTCAATTCTCCGAAAACTGGTTTCTTCCTATTTCCAAAATCAACGAAATGCGAAGAACCGCTTTCGAACAATTATCCGAAATTCGTGTGGCAAACTACAAGGTCAAAGAACACCAAATGATCAAAACCTCGCATCCTTATCCAGAAACGAAACTGGATTTTATGTACAATGTTTCGAACAAATTGGCACGAAAATTCTACGAACGTCACGGCGTTACCGAAATTGAAAAAGCATTCGAATTGCAATGGGATCCTGGAAAATCTCGTGTAATGACCACCAAATATTGCATCAAATACGAACTAGAAAAATGCCCAAAGTATCACAAAGACACCATGGAAACCAAACTTAAAGAACCTTTGGTTTTGAAACAAGGCGAACTCGAATACAAACTCAAATTCAATTGCAAACCTTGCGAAATGGAAATTTGGGAAAAAGATGCCGAATTTGAAATCGAGGAAGATCATTTACATTAAAATAATTAACCACTAAGTACACAAAGGTTACGCTAGGTTCGCAAAGATTTATTTTAAAATCTTTGCGAACTTTTTCTTTTGGCTAAAAAGCAAGAACTTTGTGTTCTTTGCGCAAATCTTTGCGACTTTGTGGTTAAATAAAATCTGCTGTCTCTGCAAAATCTGCTTGAGAATACATTAGTTTTTTTATCTTTACTCTCAAAAAAAATTAAATGGAGACTAAAAGTAGTATAACAAAATATTCAATTATTGCTGGAGTTTTTGTTTCCGCTATTTTTCCATTTTTAATCTTTCCAAAAGAGAGTAACTCAACCCTTTTCATTCAAATCTTAGATTTTGGCACTTTTTGGAATCCTGTTTTTTGGGGAATTCTTTTTCCATTGTTTATTATTTTTCTTTTTTGGAATTCAGCTAAAAAAATCAGTTCTTCATTAAATCAAATTTCTTATTTAAAAGCATGCTCTCAATTTTCATTTGAAGTTAGTTCAAAACTCTTGATAGCTCTTTTTGTAACTTATATAACAGGAATGTTAATTAATGGAATATCATCCGTGTTACAATCTCAAATTCCTTATCAAATTTTATTCTCTATCTTAGTAGTTTTATTTTTATCATTTCTACTAATGATTATGACTTTTATAAGTAGTTTAATAGTTATAAAAATGAGTCAAAATCCTCAGCCTTAAATTAATAAAACAATTCCCGGTAAGCGCGCAAAGAATTATACATGGTTCGCAAAGGATTATTTCAAATCTTTGCGGACTTTGCAGTTAAATAACTATTTTTGAATCGTATTTTCTAAGCTATCCATTATACTTTGCCTCCAAATGAAAAAAATCATCATCCTTTTTATTGTATTACTTAGTTTTTCTGTTGTCGCTCAAGAAACAAAAGAACAACAAAAACAAATTGTGGAAGCCTCCTGCGGACAATGTCAATTTGGAATGGAAGGAAAAGCCTGTGATTTGGCTATACGTATAAATGGAAAATCCTATTTTGTCGATGGAACGGATATTGACCATCATGGTGATGCGCACGCTGCAGATGGATTTTGTGCTAAAGTCAGAAAAGCAGAAGTGGTGGGCGAAATAGTAGACAATCGTTTTAAGGTGACTTATTTCAAATTGTTGCCCGAAACAAAGTAAATGGAGCTCATCCTTCAAAATATCGCCAAAATCGTTGCGCTAACTCCTGAAGAAGAGTTTTTATTTTTGTCTAAAACAACTACTCATAAATACAAGGCCAAAACCGTTTTGCTCAACGCTGGCGAAGTGGCAAATTATACTTATTTTGTCAATTCTGGTGTTTTGAGAAGTTTTAATATCAACGACAATATTGTAGAACACGTTTTGAGTTTTGCTTGTAGCGGTTGGTGGATTAGCGATATGTATAGTTTGCTTTCGCAAAAACCGGGAAATCTCTTCATTCAGGTTCTGGAAGATGCCGAAGTGGTTTTATTGTCTAAAGAAAACCAGGAAGCACTCTATAAAGAAATCCCTAAACTCGAACGTTTCTTTAGAATTCTAACCGAAAATTCATTGGTAGCACATCAAGAAAGATTGATGGATAACTTGAGTTTAACCGCCGAGGAACGTTTCCAAAAATTTTGTCGCAAATATCCTGATTTAATACAGAAAGTTCCCCAAAAACAAATCGCCTCCTATTTAGGAGTAACACCAGAATTTTTTAGCAAAATGAAAAGCAAGCTACTAAGAAAGTGATCAGTGGTCAGTATAGTAGTGGTCAGTCCTAATAAGAATCTGTTTTATGGTGAACAGTTATATTTTTATTAGACAATATCTCAATGAATACTAAACCACTGAACACTGAACACTATTTTCTTAATCTAGGTTAAGTGTCTTTTGCTTACTTCCATCGTAAATTTGTATCACAATAATCACAAAAATTATATAGTATGAAAACTACCCTTTTACACAAAGCAGATACAAGAGGACACGCAGATCACGGATGGCTCAACGCTTATCATAGTTTTAGTTTTGCCAGTTGGTACAACCCAGAAAGAATTCAATTCGGAATGTTGCGTGTTTTAAATGATGATACCGTTTCTGGCGGAATGGGTTTTGGCACACATCCACACGACAATATGGAAATTATTACCATTCCGTTGGAAGGCGATTTAGCTCACAAGGACAGTATGGGAAATGAATCCATCATAAAAACGGGCGATGTGCAAGTAATGAGTGCAGGAACTGGTATTCGACATAGTGAATTCAATCCCAATGCAAGCGAGCGAACCAAACTTTTTCAGATTTGGGTATTCCCAAAAATCAGAAATGTGGAACCTCGTTACCAACAAATTACTCTAGATATAACCGAACAAAAAAATAATTTTGTCCAAATTCTTTCGCCAAATCCTGATGATGCCGGAGTTTGGATCCATCAAGACGCTTGGTTTCATTTGGCCAATTTTGATGCAGGATTCAGTAAAACATACGAATTGAAAAAAGAAGGAAACGGTCTTTATGTTTTTGTGATTTCAGGAACAATAACGGTTGATGGTCAGGAATTGGAAACGCGTGATGGCTTGGGAATTACTGATTTCGAAACCTTAGACTTCAAAGCAACCACCGATGCGAAATTTTTGTTGATGGAAATCCCGATGGAACAGTAATTAATTTTTCATTGTTGAATAACCAATATTCCGTTAAAAAATCAATTGTCAATTTTAAATAAAAAAGGGAAGTTCTACTATTGAACTTCCCTTTTTTATTTTTGACAAACATCTTCGAACTATTTTAATAATAGCATAGCCTTTACTTTTTCAAGCTGATATTCTCAAAGGTAGAAACATCAACAATTTCTTCACTATCTATATCGAAGGAAATTTTCACCAAATCCCCAACTGCAGTAATGGGCAATTGATTGGATATTTGAGACGAACCTACAAAAATATTAGGATAATCTTTTACCGTAAAATAATAAAAACTATTTCCGTTTTTGACATCATTCTGAATTCGAACCACAACCGATTCGACTACTTTTCTTGCGGATTTTTCACCTGAATTTATTTTATTTCCTGAAGAGTTAAACGCTGTTTTATAAGCTGTTAAAGCCTCACGCATAGTATTTCCTGTCCCAACAATGGTGTAATCTGCAATGGAAACCATAGCATACATTTTTACCAATCCGCCATTGTCTTTTAACGTCATTACATAAGTTGGAATGTTATTAATGTTATATGGAATAGGCAACGAAGCTTGAAATCCTTTCTCTTGCACTTTTCCCTGTGCCGAGCTTTGCGCAGCAAATTCTGTGGCACCACTTTGCTTGTAAAAAGTAGTTTCTTTAGTTCTTGTATCTACTAAAACAAATCCGACTGCAGATTCATCTTTTCCTACCGAAGTAATTCCGGTGTACCAATAGGATTTATTATCTTTTCCATAAACTAAGGTTAAATCTTCTGTAATTTGAAGTTTATTTTCGTTAGAAAAATTCCAATACCCTTTTACATATTCGCCCCAATCATTCAACTGATCTTTAATAAATGAAATAGGCTGAATTCTATCTACCCATAGTGGTGTATTCTTAATATTATATTCCTTTATAGCTCCATTTTGCGCATTTACAACTACAACACCTGTGGCATCGTTGCCAGAAAAGCCAACTTTTTTAGCATATTTTGTAACTACCCAGTAAGGCACTCCATCGTCGTCAATTTCAAAACTAAAATCCGCTAAACCTAAGGTGTTATAACCATTAAAATATAAATATCGGTGCAAATTACTGCCAAAATAGGCTTCCCTTTGGTATTTTAAAAATAGTGGTTTTCCGTTTACTTCTTGTACTAATTTCACATCACGTTCATTTGTTGCCGACACCATCACGTAACCAGTTGTGCCTTGTTTGTTGTTTAACCATTTAAAAAAACCCGAATGCTCTAAAGGTGCAATCCAATATAATTTGCCGTTCACTTTCTGAATAAAAAATTCTTCTAATTGTGCCTGACTGCCCAATGCAGGTTGCGATCCTAATATTTTTTCGCCTAATAAATGCGCTAAACTTTCATCTACAACTCTAATTTCATTCATAGAAATTGGAGCGATATGATTGGTCAACTTTTCGCCGTTTGCCACTTTCCCAATTAAATTTCTAAAGTCTTGATTTCTAAAAACAGGGTGCGATGTAAAAAAAGGAAGTACAAATGAATATATAATAGAAATACCTATTAATAAAGCTGGAATTTTCCAGAAAACTGTTATTGGTTTGTAACTTTTCCCGTCAGAACTAATTGTAAATTTAGAAAAAGAGAAAAATAATATGGCAGCGATAATTAAAAGTAAGGCTGTAACTCCTACAAAACCATAATTTAATACTGGCAGCGTTAGATAAAAGTAAAATACCGTGATTAATAGAATAATTGCGATGGGGAAAATTTTTCTCATTTTAAATTCTGTTTAGTTTTACACATATTAGACATTTGTTTTTTTAGTTTGTTACAAAGTAAGTATTTTTGTTTTTTAGAATTAAATCAAATCAACGAAAATATATTAAAATAAATTTGTTTACTTCTTATCAGTGGCAAATCATATCGATTTGTTTTACAATTGAATAAAAAACTATTACTAATCATCAGTACACAATGATACTGCAACAATTTCAGCAAAAATTATGAAAGCATACGTATTTCCCGGTCAAGGCGCACAATTTATAGGAATGGGCAAAGACTTATATGAAAACTCCGAATTAGCAAAATCACTTTTCGAAAAAGCCAATGAAATTTTAGGTTTCCGAATCACAGACATTATGTTTGAAGGCACATCCGAAGAATTGAAAGAAACCAAAGTTACTCAACCAGCCGTTTTCTTGCACTCGGTGATTTTAGCTAAAACTTTAGAAAATTTCAAACCAGAAATGGTAGCGGGACATTCTTTGGGCGAATTTTCAGCATTGGTTGCTAATGGCGTTTTGTCGTTTGAAGATGGACTACAATTGGTTTCAAAACGGGCGTTGGCGATGCAAAAAGCTTGCGAAATAAAACCTTCGACAATGGCGGCAGTAATAGGATTAGCTGACAATATCGTGGAAGAAGTTTGCGCTTCGATTGACGGAATTGTTGTCGCTGCCAATTACAACTGCCCGGGACAATTAGTAATTTCAGGAGAAACTTCAGCCGTTGAAAAAGCTTGTGAAGCAATGAAAGCGGCTGGGGCAAAACGCGCTTTGTTGTTGCCTGTTGGTGGTGGTTTTCACTCTCCAATGATGGAACCCGCAAGAGAAGAATTGGCCGCAGCCATTGAAGCGACAACATTCTCGTCACCGATTTGCCCTGTATATCAAAACGTGACAGCAACTGCGGTTTCTGATGCCAATGAAATCAAGAAAAACTTAATCATACAACTGACAGCTCCTGTACGATGGACACAATCCGTGCAACAAATGATTGCTGACGGAGCGACTTTGTTCACCGAAGTGGGTCCAGGAAAAGTATTAGCGGGATTGATTGGAAAAATTGATAGAGAAGCAGTGACGGCGAACGCTTAAAATTAGTATTCAGTGGTCAGTCCCGAAGCTTCGGGATAGTTACTAGTTTTTAAATAAATATTATTCTATTTTATAAATCTAAATTCATGGGACATTATTTGAAAACTATTCTTGGCTTTCTTTTTTTAGGCATCGCAATTATTTCTTGTTCTGAAAAGAATTCTGAAAATCCCGAAGAAGTATTTTTCTTATGGTCAGGAACCAAGCCGACAAATGAGGTCAAATTAATAAACGGAAAATATTGGCAGTCAGCACATTTTAGTAATGAGTATAAAATGTATTTAGAACTAAATGCTACTAATAATTGGACCTCAGAATTTATAAAACAAAATAATTTAAAACTTTTAACCTCAACATCACTAGACATACCTAACGATGCACCAGCTTGGTTCAAAGTAAAATCTGGCTTTAAAATTTTCGTTCCTTCAGAATTTAGTCGAGGATCCCTTTACTTTGTAGATGAAAAAACGGGAAATATGTTAATTTACGAAATCCAATTATAACCAAAAAAACCTAAATCATCAGCTAGATAATTTAGGTTTTTTTATTCTAAAAAAACTGAACACTGATCACTAGCTCCTGACTTTCTGTTCCCATTTCCACGCGCTTGCCATTGCTTCATCTAAGGTAGAATCTGCTTTCCATCCTAGAACATTATTTGCTTTATCGGTATTGGCGTAAGCCGAAGTAATATCGCCTTCTCTTCTATCTACAATTTTATAAGGTAGTTTTTGTCCACTTACTTTTTCGAAAGAATGAATCACTTCCAAAACTGAGCTTCCTGTTCCTGTTCCCAGATTAAAAATCTCGACTTTGTCCAAATTCTTTTTATCCAACAAACGTTTCATAGCAATAACGTGGGCTTTCGCCAAATCGACTACGTGAATGTAATCGCGAACACAAGTTCCGTCAGGCGTGGCGTAATTGTCTCCGTAAACTGATAATTCGGTACGTAAACCCAATCCTGTTTGGGTGATAAACGGCACTAAATTTTGCGGAACTCCCAATGGCAATTCACCAATTTCCGCCGATGAATGTGCTCCAATCGGGTTGAAATAACGCAACAAAATCGCATTGATATTGGTTGCTTTGGCAGCATCTGTTATAATTTCTTCGCCTATTTGCTTGGTGTTTCCGTATGGCGACATTGCAGGTTGTATAGAAGCATTTTCGGTAATGGGCATTTTTTCGGCTTGACCGTAAACCGTGCAAGAAGAACTAAAAATGAAGTTAGATTGGGGTAATTTTTGCAATTCTTGGAGCAAATAAACCAAACTATTGACGTTATTTTCATAATACAACAGCGGATTTCCGACGCTTTCGCCAACTGCTTTTGAAGCCGCAAAATGAATTACTCCTGAAATGTCTTGATGCTTTTTGAAAAAATCCTGAACATTTGCTTTCTCGCGCAAATCCAATTTTTCGAAAAGTGGTTTTTTGTTTGTGATAGCAACAATTCCTTTTAAAACTTCTTCGGAAGAATTCGAAAGATCATCAACAATTACAACCTCAAAACCTTGATTTTGCAATTCGACAACGGTATGCGAACCTATAAAACCCAATCCTCCTGTTACTAGTATTTTCATAATTATTTATCTAAAAATTCTAAAACTGAATCCGTTATGAATTTAATTTGCTCATCGTCTAATTCGGTGTGCATTGGCAAGGCAATCACTTCTTTCACCAATCGATTGGTTACGGGAAAATGGTCTTCTTTGTAACGCACATCCAAATAGGCTTTTTGTGAATGCAATGGAATTGGATAATAAATCGCACAAGGAATTCCTTTGTCTAGCAAATGTTGCATCAAAGCATCACGATCGGCATCAATAATTCGCAATACATATTGATGAAAAACATGGCAATCGCAAATGTCACAAATAGTAGGTGCTATTATGTTTTTATGTCCAACAAAAGCTGCCGTATATTTTCTAGCAGCATTCTGACGGGCTGCGTTGTATTCGTCCAACAAAGGCAATTTGGCATTCAAAACGGCTGCTTGAATACTATCTAATCTTGAATTTACGCCCACTACATCGTGATGGTACCGTTCGTACATTCCGTGGTTTACAATTCCACGTATTTTGTGTGCCAAGGCATCGTCATTGGTAAAAATTGCTCCACCATCGCCATAACATCCTAGATTTTTAGAAGGGAAAAACGAAGTCGCTCCAACATGTCCAATTACTCCCGCTTTCTTTTTGGTCCCATCAGAAAACTTGCAATTAGCTCCAATAGCTTGCGCATTATCTTCAATTACATACAAGTTGTATTCTTTGGCAATAGCCATAATCGCTTCCATATTGGCGGCACGACCAAACAAATGCACAGGAACAATCGCTTTCGTTTTTGGCGTAATCGCTTTTTTGATTGCTTCAATAGAAATGTTCATATTAAACAGATCTACATCGACCAAAACGGGTGTCAATTGCAGCAATGCAATCACTTCCACGGTGGCGGCAAAAGTAAAATCGGCAGTAATAACCTCATCACCAGGCTTTAAATCAAGTCCCATCATTGCAATTTGCAAAGCGTCGGTACCATTGGCACAAGGAATTACATGTTTTACATCAAGATATTTTTCGAGATTTTTTTGAAATTGGTGAACTTGTGGTCCGTTTATGTAAGTGTTGGTGTCAAGAACCTCTTGGATTGAAGTGTTTACAGTGTCTTTAATTTTATCGTATTGACTTTTTAAGTCAACCATTTGCAATTTTTTCATTTAAATCTATTGTTTAAAGTTCATTTAAAACAAAATTTGCCAAACTTTCGCAATATTAGCCCGTTTTAAATTCACAACAAAAATAGGGATTTTAGGAGAATGATTTTATAGATAATTAAAAGAAAACGTATTTTTACCACAGAAATTTTTTGATATGCTTTTTATCTACAACCTAATCGTTCAAATTGCGAATTTTTTATTGAAAATCATCGCTCAATTCAGTCCAAAAATTAAACTTTTTGTCGACGGTAGAAAAGATGTTAATACTAAAATTCGAGAGAAAATAAAACTTTTCGACAAAACCATTTGGTTTCACGCTGCTTCATTGGGCGAATACGAACAAGGTTTGCCTGTGATTGAAAAAATAAAAGAGAAATTTCCCCATCACAAAATTGTAATTTCTTTTTTCTCGCCTTCAGGTTATGAAGTTCGTAAAAACAATACAATTGCCGATGTTACGGTTTATTTGCCTTTAGACACGAAAATGAAGGCCCAAATGTTTCTAAAATTGGTTCATCCAGAAATGGTTTTCTTCATCAAATATGAATATTGGCTCAATTACTTGAATGAACTTCGAAAACTCGAAACTCCAACCTATTTGATTTCTGGAATTTTTAGAGAAAACCAAATGTTCTTCAAATGGTACGGCGGATTTTACAGAAAAGCGCTTGAAACATTCACCTACTTTTTTGTACAAAATGAAAGTTCTAAAAAACTTTTATTTCAATTAGGAAAAACTAATGTTGCCGTTTCTGGCGATACTCGTTTCGACCGCGTAGCTACAATTTTAGAAAAAGACAACTCTTTGGCTTTTATGGATTCCTTCACTTCGTTCGGAAAGACAAAATGGACAACAATTGTTGCGGGAAGTTCTTGGCCAAAAGACGAAAGTTTATTAGTGGAATATATCAATCAAACTACTGAGAAAGTCAAATTCATCATTGCTCCGCACAACATCAAAAGTGAACAAATTCAAGAATTAAAAAATTCAATTTCCAAAAAAGTAGTTTTATTTTCAGAAAAAGAAACTAAAAATTTAGCCGATTTTGATGTCTTCATTATTGATACCATCGGAATTTTGACCAAGATTTACAGTTATGCTGACATTGCCTATGTTGGTGGCGGTTTTGGAAACCCTGGGGTTCACAATATATTGGAACCTGCAGCTTTCGGTATTCCGATTGTTATTGGTCCAAATTTCAGCCATTTTGCAGAAGCAACAGCATTAGTGAATATGGAAGGTTGCGTTTCTATTGCTAATAAAAACGAACTTTCTGACGCTTTTTCGAATTTAATTAGAAATGAAGACATTCGACACGAAAAAGGCCATATTTGTAGCACTTTTGTGCAAATGAACAAAGGAGCAACCGCTATTATTTTGAAACATATTTCATAAGATTAATTATAATAAATTCGACTCCTAACTTTCAAACTTATTAATTGATTTTAAATAGACCGAAATACAGGTTCACAAAACATACTAAATGAGTTGACTTTAGTTATCCAGAAAAATAAACTTAAAGAAATAGCCCGGAAATAAGGATAAAAACAGCGTTCGGTTAGAATGTCGATCATTTATTAAGTTTTTATTTATAAAGTCAAAATCCTAATAATTCTATGTTAAGATCTCGAAAGAAAAAAAAAATGAAAAAAATAATGAAAAAATATTTTAACTATTAAAAAATTTATATCTTTGCCCCGAATTAATAATTAACCTTTTATAATTAAGTAAGATGAAAAAAGTACTTTTAAGTTTAGCCATTGTTGCTGTTTTGACTGTTGTATCATGTAAACCAAAAACTGAGGAAACTCCAGTTGAAGCTGTAGACACTACTGCTGTAGCTGTTGATACTGCTGCTGTAGCTGTTGATACTGCTGCTGTTGTTGCTGATACTACTGCTGTTGCACCTGCTGCAACTCCAGCTAAGTAATTCTAAATTACAGAAAAAAAAAGCTACGCAATGCGTAGCTTATTTTTTGCCTTTAACTCAAAAATTCCAAATTAGCATTTAAATATTTACTTTGAAAGCAATTGTAATTTTCTGAAAACAGAAAGCCATACACGACGAGTGCTATGGCTTTATTGTTTAATTTATATTGTCTTCTGATTGCTACTAAAAACTTGATTTTTGTCAGTCAAAATATACTAGGAGACAGTTTGGCAACAAGGCATAAAAAAACCGCAAAGAATTAACAATTAAGTCTTTACGGTTTTCAAGAGTACTCAGAGCGGGACTACATAGCACTCTATTTGGCAGTTTTCAACACCCTAAGAAAACCCCAATAAAAAACCCCTAAACACCAATAAAATCAACTATAACAAAGGATTTAAAATATTTTTAGTTATCGAATGAAAACTAATAAAAACTAATATTATCTTATAACGGTTTGGAAAATGTTTGGAAACTTTCCAAACCTATTATTTAATTTATTATCTTTGAATTGTTCAAAACGTTTAAAAGTTCAAAAAATGGCAAAAGTAAATTTTAGGTTAAACAGTAAGGCAAATAAAGAAGTTTCTATTTATGTATATTTAACCTCAGGGCGTGGAAATTTTATTGAATTAAAGACTGGATTTTCAATAAATCCAAAAGAATGGAGCAAAGAAACCAAACGCCCGAAATACACAACCACAGAAAACAAACTAATTTTTAACAACCTCAAAAAATTAGAATCATTTATTTTTAACAACCTCAACAAAGATTTAGGCACGGGTGTAATTATTGACGGTTACTGGCTGGAATCAAATTTAGTAGAATGTTTTAATAGAGTTGAGAAAGTTGACTCGGGTTTAATCTTAAACCACACTCAGTATATTATCGATAATGCAAACACCCGCAAAGTACAAGGGCGCAATAAATTAGGATTGTCCCAAAGTAGAGTAAAAAGTTATAACACTTTTAAAAACCTTTTTGATAACTATCAAACTGTTATCAAAAAACAAGTTCACTTTTTAGACATTAACAAAACCTTTGTTGACAAATTTATAAACTGGCTCGTTAATACAAAAGGGTATTCTATGAATTATGCGGGAAAACAAATTGACAATCTAAAAACTGTTTGCCTAGATGCTGAAAAATTAGACATTCCAACAAACCCGTTTATTAATCAAATACAAGGATTTTCTGAAAATGATGACGATCGATATATTCAAACTTTATCATTCGTGGAGCTGGAGCAAATACGCACCGCCGAAATTACTAAATCTGAATTAATAAACGCCCGCAAATGGTTATTGATTGGGTGTGAAATAGGACAAAGACAGTCCGACTTAATGAATGTTACACCCGATAATATTAGATATAAAGGCGGGAATATGTATTTAGACATAATCCAACAAAAAACAAATAAAAACGTCACTATTGGCATAATTGCGCCCCACGTTAAGGACATTTTAGAGAATGATTTCCCGCATAAAATTAGCAGTCAAAAATTAAATACCTACATCAAAAAAGTTTGTGAAACTGCAAAAATTAATGAAATGGTAGAGGGGCGAAAATTAATAGTAACTAAAACAGGAAAACGAATTTTAAACATAAAAGGCAAATATATTGACGAAAGTATAAACCGCAAAAAGTTGGATTTTTATCATAAATACGAATTGATAACTTCGCACTCTTTTAGGCGGTCTTTTTGTACGAACTACTATAAAAAAATACCAACCGCCGTGTTAATTGGTATTTCGGGACACTCAAAAGAATCGTTATTTTTATCATACATAAACCAACGGGAAGACAAAGACACGAACGCCGATTTATTTATGAAATTTTATGAAGACCTCAACAAAGACAAACCCGCTCAAATGGTATTGCTACCCAACGGTACAAATGAATAAAAAATAGTTTTTTGGATTTAAAAAAAAAGCAATAGTGTAACAAAATATGTTACATAAGTAATACAAAATATTACATTTTATTGCCAAAAGAAAAACCCTTAAAAACTTAAATTATGAAAACGCAAAAACAAAATTTTTTAGATTTAACCATTAGATTAATAATAGCAATTGCAAAGTATTTTAAAATCAAAATAAAGCACTATTTATTAAAATTTTCAACACGAAATTAATACCATAATAACCACGTTCAAAGCGTAATCAATACAGGCAATAAAATGAAATTTGACAGTCCAGAAAACCCAATTGAAATGATAGAATTTATCATAAATAGTTTAATCGATTTTTCTAACAAAAACGAATATGATTATAAATTATATAATTCATTTGCTAAGAAAAAAGGCAAATCATTTAATCGTTATTTTTCTCAAATAGACAATGAAACTGACAAAGAAAAAATAATTTCAGATTTAAAGACAAACTTTCATTTTTCTATTAGAGATATTGTTACTGATTTAATGGCAAAAAAAAATACAATTGGGGATAATTTTGATGAGGGTGTAACTTATTATATTGCACAACCTATACCTGATAACAGAATACGAGGTTATGAAAGTAACTACAAAGAGTTGATAGAATTGTTTTTGGATAAAGTACAAATTGAAACAGTTCCCCCGACAGTTCCCGCCCCCGAAAACATTCAAATAGAAACAGTTCCCCCAATAGTTCCCGCACCCGAAAATAAACACCCTAAAATGTTTATTAACAATGGTTTCAAAATGTTTGAATACATTTTAAACAATCATATTACTGAAAATCGAGGGCGTATAAATGATATTAGTTTTTATTATTGGAAAATGCACAATGACAATTTTATTATTCAAAAACCCTATCCATTTGTAGAATGGTTTACAAAATTATACGATGTTGAAAGTTTTCAAATTAAAACATTAAATACAATTCAAAACCCTAACAGATTAAAACATTATTCAAATTCATTAGATTGGTTTAAACTTCAAAACCAATAACAGCCTGTAAAAAGTACAATTTCAGACTTTAAACAGTACAACCGTATTAAAACCTTTGCCTTATCAATAATTAAAAATATTAGATATGGCACAAGTTCAATTTATCCAAACAACCCCTCAGGAACTACAACAACAAATTAACGAGGGCGTAAAAATCCAGTTACAGGAATTTTTAAAACATTTCGCACCTATCCAACCAAAAGAATATTTGACCCGCTCAGACGTGGCGAAAATGTTTAACGTGGATATTTCCACAGTAGCCAACTGGCAAAAGTCAAAACGATTAAACCCGCTCGGGATTGGTTCACGTGTATACTTTTTACGATCTGAAGTTGAGGCAAGTCTTAAACCCCTAAACGTTTAAGATTATGAATTCAACAGGCAACACACCGCAATACATTAGACACGTTTACAAGTTAACAAACGAGTTAAAAAGTTATTCAGTTTATCAATTTGATGAGGTTACAAACGGATCTCTTTTATTGACTGAAATACTTAGAATTGAAAAATTTCAAGGCAAATCTTGTACAACCCGTGTAGATGACTATTTGAGATTAAGAACCGACCCAAAGAGCTGGTCACGTTCGCAATTAATTACAGGATTGCGACCTACTACAATTGACAATTTATTTAGTGGGGATTGTAAACCGATTGGCAAAAATTCAACTGTAAAAACTCTATTAATGTTTCTGTTTTCAAAAGATAGAAAAACGTTAACAATCGACGTTTACAGGGGATTTTACCCAAATCATAACGGAATACTTCAGAATATTATTAGCACCTACAAAACAAACTAAAAGGCACAAAAAAACGAGAGTTGTTCAGGCTCTCGTTTATACTTTGTTCAAAAGTTCAGTTTTCAACAGGCAATGTTAAAAAACCTCTACAAAGATAATCAATTGATCGACTTTATAAAAATAATAATTAAGGAAATGCGCCCCTCTATTTTAGAGATTAATCCCTTATTAGATTTTTACGATACCATTAACCTAACTACTGGAGAAATGAAAACCACAAACAGGAACGGAAAAAAGGTAACACCCTCAAAAAACGCCTCTTACAAAGGTTTAGAGTTTAAAATTTATGATACTGGAACTATTACACTTTCGGGAAGTTTACATAAATACTGGAATGACGGGGCGCACAATTACAATGACTTTAATAATGAGGCGGTTTTGTTTGTTTTGAGTGACCTAAATACAAAATTCGATATTGACCCAAACAAATGTATTTTGAAGTGTTTAGAGATTGGAATTAACATAACGCCCCCAGTACCCACAAATGAAATTTTAGACAATTGTTTACTACACAAAACAAAACCTTTTGAATATCAAATAAATTCAGATGAGGGCAAATATAAACAGGTGCAGCACTCCCAATACATTATCAAAATTTACAATAAGGCATTACACTACAAATCAAAAGGGTTTAAGGTTAGAACCGAGATAATGCGTTTTGAGATTAAATATACTAAAATGCAAAAGATCAATGACAAAGGTATTTTTAGTTTACAGGATTTAATTAATTACGGTTTACAAAACTTCAAAGATGAGGTTTTGAATGAATGGAAAAATGTATTGTTTTATGATAACACTATCCAAATTGACCCTTTAACTACAAAATTAAAAAAGGCAGTTTTAGAATATTCAAACCCAAATTACTGGACTGGATTACTGGCAAACAATCAAAACAAAAACTTTACCTATCACAAGAAACAATTAAAAAAAATCATTGAAAAAAACTCAAACAAAGTCCAGGATTTAACCGCCCAAATAATGAGTGAAAAGATTGATTTTTTAAATAGTAAGACTATCCAAATTGACCCTTTAACTATACTGTCAAAACGGATAGTATTGAATTATGAGAATGACACTAAAAAACACCTTTGTAAAGTGACTGGTTTTAATATTTCGATGCAAAAGGAAAACAGTATTTTACTCTCACATACTGGACTAAAATACTACTACAAAACAGATAAAAGAATCTTTGAACAAATCAAAAGACGGTACTTATCAAAAATTTGGTTTAAGTCAAATTTTCAAACCCAAATTAAGGAACTGGCGCACAATATCAGGAATACAAATAGTAATCAAAAAATAAAACAAAGTAGGATTTATAAAGAGGGACAAATTACCCTACTGGAACAATTTGAAAGTCAATTACCAGAATGAATAATCAGTAACATTTAAACAAAAATAGAAATTATGGAAAATCGAAAAGAACAAATTGAAAATCTCGAAAATGAGATTGCACAAAAACAACAAACTCTAAATGAGTTGAGAGATGCTGAAGATCAGGAACAGCAAGAAGACCCCGATCAGGATATTATTAATGAATTTGTAGACAACCTAAACATTTAAAAAAACGACTATGAAACGTATTTTAATACACGAAAACAAAAATTTATTGATTGAAATTTGTAAAGACCTCAACCAATATTTGCCACACTTGGAACAAGTCAAAAAGACTTATGAGAAATTACAATTAGGTAATTTTAATGATGACATTTTAAAACAGATTGTTAGATCAGGAACTGGACAAATTGAAAAGTTATTCAATGAATCCCTAAACGATCAAGTTGAGAAAGCGGGAATTTCAAACACTATTTTAAAAAGTAATATTTTGAAAGACTCGGAACAGTTGTATTTTTCTTTTTTAGAAAAGACTAGAGAACTGAAAAGATTTACACCCGAAACATTTAGTAGAAAAAATTATTTAAAATTAAATGTTATTTCGTTTCAAAATGGAATTTTCTATTTGAGTGACGAAAACAAAGAGCAAATTATCGAAAATGAATGTAGAATCTACATTGAAAACGAAAAAGAAAAGGAGTTATTCGATAATCTACAAAACTTCATTGAAGCCTATAACAAAGTTTCAGACAATTTAAAGGAATTAGAATTTAAATTTAGATATGAACAAGGCAAAGGCGTTACAGCAATAGCAAACGGTTTCTTATGGCTGGAGTTAGACAATACTTATTCAATAAGATTAGAAACTTTGAAATTTGCTACAAACTACAAAGAAATGAGTTTGAAATTTAATTAATAATCCAGTATTCAAAGGGAGCGCAAAAGTTCCCTTTGAATTCTACTTTAGAACAAAATAGAAATTATGACAATAAGAAAAAAAACAGGCGGGCGCATAGCTGGAACACCTAACCGCACCACAGCAACCACAAAAGAAAAACTTCAAAAAATAGTTAATGAAGAGCTGGAGAAATTAGGCAAAATTATAGAACAATTAGAACCGATTGACCGAGTTAATGCAGTCACTAAATTAATTACATTTCTTTTACCTAGACCTCAGGAAACTACCTTAAAAGGCGACAAAGAAACGCCTTTAGTGATAACGAATTCTGAAGACCGAGAAAAAAGAATTGCAGAATTAATCGCAAAAGCACAATCAAAATAATATTTCAATTATTCAAAACTAAACCTTTCAGAAATGAGAGGTTTTTTTTATGGTAAAAAGTTTAAAAAAAAGAGTGTTTTTAAAATGGTTTGGAACGGGTTTGGAAACAAGGCATAAAAAAAACCGCAAAGAATTAACAATTAAGTCTTTACGGTTTTCAAGAGTACTCAGAGCGGGACTTGAACCCGCACGAACATTGCTGTTCACTGGATTTTAAGTCCAGCGTGTCTACCAATTTCACCATCCGAGCGTTTTGCTTTTATATGTTATATCTAATTTTTTGAAAAAATTAATTAAATAAAGCACCATCCAAGCATTTTCAATTTTCTATTTTGATGTTATATTTAATTTTTAGAAAAAATTAATTAAATACGCACCATCCATGCATTTTTGCATTTAACTGTTTTATCTAATTTCTAGAAAAAATTAATTAAATACAGCACCATCCGATCATTTTTCTTTTTGATCTTAAATTCAATTGAAAATTCAATTAAATCTAAGAACTATTAAGAGTATGCTTTTGAGCGAAAAACGGGGCTCGAACCCGCGACCTCGACCTTGGCAAGGTCGCGCTCTACCAACTGAGCTATTTTCGCATTATATTTTTTAAAAGAACTTAATTGTATTGCGGATGCAAATTTAATACATTAATTCAATTACACAAGCGTTTTTTATAAAAAAAATACAGTCAAAAGCTAAGCTTCTGATAACTTCAACTTTAAAGGTAATGAAACTATTTTTTAACTAACATTCTCTTTATTTCATTGAGTTTCATTAAAGCTTCAATGGGTGTAATTGTGTTGATATCGAGACTAAGAATTTCCTCTTTGATTTCTTCTAACAAAGGATCGTCTAAATTGAAGAAACTCATTTGCATATCCTCTTTAGATGATTTAATGCCGCTCAAGGCTTCACTGGAATGATCTTTCTCCAATTTCTTCAACAATTTTTGCGCTTTCAAGATTACGATTTGTGGCATTCCGGCCATTTTCGCCACGTGAATTCCAAAACTGTGGGCACTTCCACCTTTTACCAGTTTTCGAATAAAAAGTACGGTATCTTTTAATTCTTTGACAGAAACGTTGTAATTCTGTATTCTGGGTAAGGATTCACTCATTTCATTCAACTCATGATAATGCGTCGCGAAAAGCGTTTTCGGCTTTGATGGATGTTCGTGCAAAAATTCGGCAATCGCCCAAGCAATAGAAATCCCGTCGTATGTGCTCGTTCCCCTTCCTATTTCGTCTAATAGCACCAAACTTCTATCTGAAATATTGTTCAAAATAGAAGCGGTTTCGTTCATTTCGACCATAAAAGTAGATTCTCCTATAGAAATATTATCCGAAGCTCCAACTCTGGTGAATATTTTATCTATAATTCCCATTCTCACGCTATCTGCTGGAACAAAACTTCCCATTTGAGCCAAGAGCACTATTAAAGCTGTTTGACGCAAAATAGCCGACTTTCCAGACATATTCGGACCAGTAATCATTATCAGTTGTTGCGTTTCTCTATCCAAAAAAACATCATTAGCAATATAAGGTATTCCAACAGGCAGTTGTTTTTCGATTACAGGATGTCTTCCGTTTTTGATATCTAATTCGAAAGTTTCGTCTAATTCCGGACAAACGTATTTGTTTTCGATAGCCAATTGTGTAAACGAACACAAACAATCCAGTTGCGCCACCAAATTCGCATTCATTTGAACGGGTTTGATGTAAGTTGCAATCCAACACACCAATTGCTCGAATAACTCGACTTCTATTTTGTGAATTTTTTCTTCGGCACCCAGAATTTTAGTTTCATATTCTTTTAATTCTTCGGTGATATAACGTTCGGCATTGACTAAAGTTTGTTTTCGAATCCATTCTGCAGGAACTTTATCTTTGTGCATATTGCGGACTTCGATATAATAGCCAAAAACATTATTGAAGGATATTTTCAAGGAAGAAATCCCCGTTAATTGGGATTCGCGTTTTTCGATTCCTTCGAGAAATTCCTTACCACAAGTTGATATCGCTCTTAAATCATCTAACTCTTCGTTGATTCCTTTGGCAATGGCATTTCCTTTGGCAATGGCCACCGGAGCATCTTGATTTAAAACCGTTTTAATTTTTTCGCGCAATAAATCGCAGCCGTGAAGGCTGTCGCCAATGATTTTAACAGCTTCTTGTGGGCTTGCCAACGCCAGCGTTTTTATTGGAATAATAGCATCCAAAGATTCTTTTAAATAAATGATTTCCCGAGGTGACACTTTTCCTGCTGCAATTTTCGAAATCAGTCGTTCTAAATCCGAGATCTGTTTTATTTGCTTTTGAATATGTTGCAAAACTTCCTGATTTTCTTTCAAATAAGAAACTACTTGATGGCGGTTTCTTATCTTAATAGCATCTTTCAACGGCAAAGCCAACCAACGTTTTAACAAACGACCACCCATTGGCGAAAGCGTTTTGTCAATCACATCGAGCAGCGTGACCGCATTGGGATTATAACTGTGATACAATTCGAGATTTCGAATGGTGAAGCGATCCATCCAGACGTAAGCGTCTTCGGCAATACGTTGAATAGAAGTAATATGCTGTACTTTATTGTGTTGTGTTTCGGACAAATAGTATAAAATAGCTCCGGAAGCAATAATTCCTTCTTGCAATTCTTCAATTCCAAAACCTTTAAGAGAAATGGTTTGGAAATGCTTTGTCAAGATTTCAAAAGCATAATCTTCTTTGTAAATCCAGTCTTCCAAATAAAAGCTATGATAATCCTCACCGAAAGTTTCCCTGAAATCGTTTTTTCTATTTTTTGGAATTAAAACTTCGCTTGGATTGAAATTCTGCAAAAGTTTATCAATATATTCTGCATTGCCTTGCGTAGTAAGAAATTCGCCTGTAGAAACGTCCAAAAATGAAATGCCAATGGATTTATTGGCAAAATAAATGGCCGCCAAAAAATTATTTGTCTTCGACTGCAAAACCTCATCATTCATCGAAACACCGGGAGTTACAAGCTCTGTAACTCCACGTTTCACGATGGATTTAGTCATTTTTGGATCTTCGAGTTGATCACAAATCGCCACCCGAAGTCCAGCTTTGACTAGCTTTGGCAAATAAGTATTTAAAGAATGATGCGGAAAACCGGCGAGAGCCGTTTCGGTTTCTGAACCTGCACCACGTTTGGCTAGCACGATTCCCAAAATTTTTGAAGCACGAACGGCATCTTCGCCAAAAGTTTCATAAAAATCGCCCACTCTAAACAACAAACAGGCATCAGGATATTTCCTTTTGATTTCGTTGTATTGCTTCATTAAAGGCGTTTCCTTGACCAATTTTTCTTTTGATGACAAAATGTATTCTTTAAAATTTAATAGAAAGCGAATTTATAAATTTTATGGCGAAAAATGAACGCTCTAGAACTTTAAAATATTTTTAAGAAAAATTTAGGATGGAGTTTCGATATTTTCTATAAATTTGTAAATCAATTTTAAAAAAATTAACAATGAAAAAAATTATTGCACTTTCAATAGCTCTTTTAGCATTTACTTTTTCAAATGCTCAAGAAACGTCAAAAGTTACAAAGACGACAAAAAAAATAACTACTAAAAAAGTGGCTTTGGCAAAAGTAGATGGAGCTGGAATGGTTTTCGACACAGAGACTATCGATTATGGAACCATTGCTCACAATGCTGATGGTAACCGTAAATTTGAATTCACAAACAACGGTAACAAACCATTGATAATTACAAACACCGCAGGATCTTGTGGCTGTACTGTGCCTACTACTCCGAAAGAACCAATCGCTCCTGGAGCAAAAGGTGTTATTGGTGTAAAATACGCTACCGATAGAGTTGGTCCTTTTACAAAAACAGTGACGGTAACTTCGAATGCGGAAGGAATGCCAACAAAACAGCTTACCATCAAAGGAACTGTTTTACCAGATCCAACACCAGAAACAAAAAGCTAAATTTTTTTAAGAAATAGTTTAAAGGCTTCCTAAAATTAGGAAGCCTTTTTTATAATTTATAATTGATGCTATGCGAAAGCTTGAAAACAGTGAACTCGACCGAAAATCTATTGAAGATTTTAAAGAGTCTGAAAAAACTCCAATTATTATTGTTCTCGATGATATTCGGAGTTTGCATAATATTGGTTCCGTATTTAGAACAGCCGATGCTTTTCTTATCGAAAAAATAGTTTTGTGCGGTATAACCGCAATTCCCCCTAACAAGGAGATTCACAAAACGGCTCTTGGCGCAACTGAAACTGTGGCTTGGGAACACTCTAAAAACGTACTCGAAGTTATCGAAAATTTGAAAAAAGATGGTGTTACCGTACTAGCTATCGAACAAGTGGAAAGCGCCATTTTTCTCCAAGATTTTAAAGTGGAAAAAGACAAGAAATACGCTTTGGTTTTTGGCAACGAAGTATTTGGAGTAGCACAAGAAGCAGTTGCTATTTGTGATGACTGTATAGAAATCCCACAATTGGGTACCAAACATTCTTTAAACATCTCTGTTAGTGCAGGGATTGTAGTTTGGGATTTGTTCCAAAAAATGAAATGGAATTTGTAGCTTTGTTCCAAATTGATTCTGTGCTATTTTTTTCTACTATTTTATGAAAAAGCTATTCTTTGTTGTTTTACTAATCTCTCATTTTTTTGGCTATGCTCAATATACTTTAATTCCTGATGCGAATTTTGAAAAGGCGTTGATTGGCTTAGGAATTGACAATGGTGCTATTGATGGAAAAGTGCTCACGGCAAATGTGAGTGGTCTAACTACCTTAGGTATTTCTGACACTGATGCAACTAATTTAATAGGAATACAAGATTTTACAAGTTTAGTTGAACTGCAATGTCCTCGCAACAAATTAACTAGCTTAGATATAAGTAAAAACACCTTATTAACTCTATTAAGCTGTTGGGGCAATAAATTAACTAGTTTAGATACATCAAAAAATACTAATTTAAAAATACTGTCTTGTTTTCAAAATGAATTGATAAGTCTAGACGTAAGCAAAAACAGTCTTTTGAGTCAATTATATTGTAGTTGGAATCAATTGACAACTCTAAATTTAAGAAACGGGAATAATAAAGATTTGTTCGCTTTAAATGCGTGGTCTAATCCAAACCTAAAATGCATCCAAGTTGACAATAAAACTTATTCTGAAACTAGTTGGTTACCATCAAGCAAAGATACTGCAACTCTTTATTCAGAAGACTGTAGCAAAACAGCAGCCCCTATCAGTCCCCCAAAAATCACCGCAACAGGAAATCAAACCTATTGCCCAGGAACTTCTTTAAAAATTGTGGAAACGATTTCGATAACAAATGATCCGCTTGAACCTGACACAGATGCTATTTATATTCAAATAGCTGCCGGTTATATAAACGGTCAAGACCAATTAACACTCGCTAATCCAACTGCACATTCAAACATTACAACAAGTTGGGATGCCACAGCAGGAAAACTAAAATTATACAGTCCAACAGGCATTAAAATTCCTTACACCGACTTTGTCTCCGCCATTAAAGATGTTGAGTTTAAAAATTCCTCTTCTTTACCATCAGGAATTAGAGACTTTTCTATTACACTTGGTCAAGCCAATTATCTTCCTTCAACAGGTCATTATTATCAATTTGTTTCAAACGTAGGAATCACTTGGACAAGCGCAAAAACAGCAGCAGAAGCGCTAAATTATTATGGTTTAAAAGGGTATCTGGCAACTTTATCATCATTAGAAGAAGCAAAAATATCTGGCGAACAAGCCCAAGGCGCAGGATGGATTGGCGGAAGCGACTCAGTTACAGAAGGAGAATGGAGATGGGTAACAGGACCCGAAGGTTTGGCTAATGGAGGAACAGGGATTGTATTCTGGAATGGAACTGGCAATGGGTCAACTCCAAATTTCGCCTATTGGAACTCCTCAAATAGTGAACCTAATAATCTAGGCGATGAAGATTATGCTCACATTAAATCAAATAATGTTCCGGGAATTCCCGGAAGTTGGAATGATCTAAGTAACACAGGAAATCCAAGTGGAGATTACCAACCCAAAGGTTTTATTGTAGAATTTGGAGGAATGCCTGGCGATCCTGTTCTTAAGATTTCGGCAAGTACATCAATGAAAATGTCACAACTAACCGTTACGACTCCTCGTGCAATTTGTTTTGGCGAAAAAGCAACTCTCCAAGCAAGTGCTGGATCGGGAACAATAAATTGGTATGACGCACTAACTGGAGGTGTCTTGTTGCAAACTGGTACTGGTTTTACAACACCAGCACTTACTACTGATACCATTTATTATGTAGACAATGGCTGTTCATCAAGAACTCCGTTACTTGTTCCTGTCAATCCGTTGCCAATTATCAATCCTGTTATAATTCCAAGACAATGTGATAATGACCAAGACGGAATTTTTGTTTTCAACACATCATCCCTTGAATCAACGTTACTAAATGGACTAACCAATGTTACAGTAACCTATTTTGACTCCTTAGACAATCCCTTAAAGGACTCCAATGGGAATTTAATCACTAGTCCGTTTCCGGCTAGTTTCTCGACTGCATCACAAATTATAAAGGCAGTTGTTACCGAGAATAGCCCATCGAAATGTGCTACCAAAACTAACATTTCATTCATTGTGGACGACTTACCCGAAGCATTTGTTGTTCCTGCAGCTCTTACAACAGCTTGCGATGACGAATCGATTCCTTCCAATCAAGACGGAATATTTCCTTTTAACACTTCTACTTTTGAAGCTACCATTTTAAGAGGACAAACGGGAATGAAGGTGAGTTATTTTGACAAAAATGGAACTCAATTGTCGAGCCCTTTACCAAATCCATTTCTAACCAGCTCTCAAAGTGTTTCAGTCAAAGTTGAAAACCCAATAAACGCGACTTGTTTTGCCACTACCCTTTTGAATTTTATTGTCAATCCTCTACCAATTGTTAAAGATGTTACCATTATTCAATGTGATACTGACCTAATTTCGGACGGAAAAACGTTGTTTAATTTAACCGTAAATAATGATGCTATTTCTGCCAATTATACCAATGAAACATTTACGTATTACAGTTCTTTTAACGGAGCAAATAATGCTGTGCCATCTGATTTAATTCCAAATGACTTGACTTTTGCTAACACAAAACCAACGTTAATGGATATTTGGTCAAGAGTCAGCAACAAATTAACTGGCTGTGCAAGTGTCGCTAAAATTACATTGAAAGTGCCTGCAACAAACATTCCTCCTAATTACAAAATTCCTTTTGCTCCAGTTTGTGATGATTTTTTAGATGTCAATGGAAATAATAATGCCAATAGCAATAAGCGTGATGGCGTAACCACTTTTGATTTCTCCGCAACAAAAGCGATTATCTTAGCCCAATTACCCACCAATCAAGTGTATACTATTAATTACTACAAAAACGAATCTGATGCTTTGGCTGAAACCAATGTGATTACCAATATTTCAAATTACAGAAATATTGGTTATCCTAATTCTCAAGATATTTGGATTCGTATCGATAGTGATTTGGACAATGCTTGTTATGGTTTAGGTCCGTATTTAACTCTAAATGTCGAAGCCTTACCAGTTGCAAATACAGTTACTATCCTTAGACAATGTGATGATAACAACGATGGAATTTTTACATTCAACACTTCTTCCCTTGAATCCGATTTAGTAAAAGGACAAACCAACGTAACGGTTACTTATTTTGACCAAGCCAATAATCCTTTGAAAGATGCCATTGGGGTTCTAATAACAAGTCCATTTCCGGCAAATTTCACCTCCACTTCTCAAACAATTACAGCAGTTGTAACCAATACTAGTGCGCAAAACTGTTTTGACGAAACCAATATCACATTTATAGTAGATGTTTCACCACAAGCATTTCCTGTTCTTTCTACCTTAACAACAACTTGTGATGACGAAGCTAATCCAATCAATCAAGACGGGAAATTTGCTTTTGACACCTCAACATTCGAGACTACAATTCTAGGCGGACAAACGGGCATGATTGTCAAATATTACGATTCAAATAATGTTCTTTTGCCAAGTCCATTACCCAATCCATTCGTAACAAAGACTCAAAATATTACTGTTAATGTCCAAAACCCATTAAACACAATTTGTACGGCATCGACGACATTAAATTTTGTTGTCAATCCAGTTCCAAATATAGATTTGAATTTGGATGGTCTTTCAAATGAATTGGTATGTTCAAATCTTTCGACCTTTATTGTAACCCTCGACGCAGGAATTTTAGACGGTTCATCATCGAGTGATTATGATTATGTTTGGACTAAAGATGGTCTGAGTATCGGATC
Organism: Flavobacterium sp.; assembly: GCF_031423415.1. Lineage (GTDB taxonomy): Bacteria > Bacteroidota > Bacteroidia > Flavobacteriales > Flavobacteriaceae > Flavobacterium. Next base: position 31,878 of record NZ_JANPFL010000053.1, on the reverse strand, counting down.
AAATTTCTCAACTTTAGATGTAAATACCGTGGGAAATTATACCGTTAAAGTAATCAACAAATTGGGGTGTAGCAAAATTAGACCTATTACTGTCACTGCATCAAATATCGCAAGTATTGTCTCTGTAGATATCGTAGATTTAACGGATGTCAATACCGTAACTGTCAACGTGACCGGACCAGGAGATTACGAATACAGCTTAGACGAATCCAATGGGTTTTGGCAAGATTCTAATTTCTTTAACAATGTTCAAGCTGGAATTCACACCGTGTACGTCAATGATAAAAATGGCTGCGGTCTAGTTTATAAAGAAATTGTGATTGTAGGCGCACCAAAGTTTTTCACGCCAAACGGCGATGGCTACAATGACTATTGGAGTGTAAAAGGAGTGACTGAAAGTTTTAATTCAAAATCCATAATCTACATTTTTGACCGATACGGAAAACTCTTGAAACAATGGGTTCCTTCTTTAAAACAAGGTTGGGATGGCACTTTCAACGGAGTTGCTTTACCGGCAGATGATTATTGGTTCACCCTAAAACTAGAAGACGGCAGAGAAACAAAAGGGCATTTTTCCCTTAAAAGGTAATCGCCAAAAGTAAATTATTTACAAATTTTTTGTCTAATTTCTTCCAAAATAAAAAGATAATCTTCTTGGTTTTTTACGAAATCACGATCCGATACATCAATGATTAAAACATTTAAATCGGTTTGTGATTTGATGTAATCGAGATAACCACTATTGATTTTATCCAAATAATCGGCTGGAATATTTTGTTCGTAACTTCTGCCTCTTTTCTTAATATTGGCTAACAAACGCTCCGTATTTTGATACAAATAAATATACAAATCCGGTTTTGGCATTTCCCTGTAAACGATGTCAAACAGCGTTTTATATAATCTAAACTCGTCTTCTTGAAGTGTTACCTTGGCAAAAATCAAAGATTTAAAAATATGATAATCGGCTACAATAAAATCCTTAAAAAGGTCGAATTGTGCTAAATCATCGGATAATTGTTTGTATCTATCGGCAAGAAATGACATTTCTAGTGGAAAAGCGTAGCGGTTTTGGTCTTCATAAAATTTGGGTAAAAACGGATTATCAGCAAAACGTTCCAAAACCGTTTTAGCATTAAAATCTTCGGCAATTTTTGTGGCTAATGTTGTTTTTCCCGCGCCAATATTCCCTTCAAAAGCGATATAATTGAATTGTTCTAAAGGAATTGAATCTAAAGGATTTTGCATTTTTTGCACCTCATTGCAAACACTGTCGTCAGGAGAAATTTCGATTAATTCAGAGACTTTTTTATGAAAAACAGGATGAATCCAATTCAAATTCAAGTCCTTCATTGGCAACAAAACAAAATTTCTGTTTTGCATCAAAGGATGTGGAACTTGAAGGTTTTCTGCATCAATAATTTCTTCATTGAATGCAATCAAATCGATATCAATTATTCGGGATTGATATCCTAAAGTTGAATCACGAACACGTCCTAATTGCTTTTCAATGTTCAAAATTTTGGTCAAAATCGTAGTTGCCGACTTAAATGTATGTAAAACCACAGCACAATTATAAAACGCATCGCTGTCAAAACCCCACGACGGCGTTTCGTAAATCTTTGAAATTTTGATAACCGTTCCCACTTCTTGGTGAATCAATCCGATGCAATTTTCAATATTTCGAAGACGATTGCCTTGATTGGTTCCTAGCGATAAAACGACCTGATGTTGTGATTCCATATTAAGCACAAATTAACTAAAACAATTTTAGAAATACTCTATATTTGTGCCCGTGTTGATAACTATTTTTACGGTTTTTAAACCTAGATTTGTAACAAACCAACCGTTATTACTACTTATTAGAAAAATATAATTATGAAATTTTTAGGAAATGTATTGGCAACCATCGTTGGGTTGTTTGTTTTTTTGATGATATTCTTTTTTGGAATACTGCTGATTGCTGCTATTTTTGGTGGTGATTCTGACGAAATATCGGTAAAAAACGATTCGGTTATCGAATTGAAATTAGAAAACATCAAAAATGACTACGCAGGAAAATACAAAGATCCGTGGATGACTATTTTATCAGATGGCGAAAAAGTGGGCCTTTCAGACATTATTAACGCCATTGAAGCTGCTAAAACAGACGACGATATTAAAGGAATTTCGATTTTGAATGACGAATTTGAATTGGCGATGGCGCAAAGAAAAGCCCTTCGAGATGCGTTGGAAGACTTCAAAAAATCGGGCAAATTCGTTATGTCGTATGCTAATTCGTATTCTCAAAAAGAATATTATTTGAATTCAGTAGCCAATACCATTTATATCAATCCAGTGGGTGATTTTGATTTTAAAGGATTATCGGCAGAATTGATGTTTTTCAAAGATTTACAAGAAAAATCGGGCGTAAAAATGGAAGTTATCCGCCACGGAAAATACAAAAGTGCTGTTGAACCTTTCTTAGACAACAAAATGAGTGATGCCAATAGAGAACAAACTTTGTCGTTATTAAATTCGGTTTGGAGTTCGGTTTTAGTAGACATTTCAAAAAGTAGGAATATTTCGGTAGCCAAATTAAACGAGATTGCAAACGGGCTTTTAGCAAGAACACCAGAAATGGCAAAAGCAGAAAAATTGGTTGATATAATTGCTTATGAAGATGTCTATCACGATGCTATCAGAAAAAAATTAAAAGTAGATAAAGACGAAGACTACAACAAAATAAGCATCGTAGATTATGCTCAAAAGGTGGCTACCACTTCAGAAAGCAACGATTCTCAAGATAAAATTGCCATTATTTATGCACAAGGCGAAATTATGAGTGGTGAAGGTAATGTCAACACCATTGGCGAAGTGTCTATGAATCGTTCCTTGATTGAAGCTAGAAAAGATAAAAATGTAAAAGCTATTGTGCTAAGAATTGACAGTCCTGGCGGAAATGCCTTGACATCGGATTTGATTTGGAGGGAAATAGAATTGACCAAAAAAGTAAAACCAGTAGTGGTTTCGATGGGTAATTACGCGGCTTCAGGCGGCTATTATATTGCTTGTAACGCCAACACCATTTTTGCCGAAAACAACACCATTACAGGTTCTATAGGTGTTTTTGGAATATTGCCCAATTTCACACAATTAGCGACAAAAATAGGGATTCATACCGAACAATTAAAAACCAATGAAAATGCCGCTGAATACAGTCCGTTTGTACCAATAGACGAAAAATTCAAAGCTGTCACTTTGGAAGGCGTGGAGCGTATTTACAAAACATTCGTGTCGCACGTTGCCGCTGGACGAAAAATGACTGTTGCACAAGTGGATTCTATAGGGCAAGGTAGAGTTTGGTCTGGTGAACAAGCTATAAAAATAGGGCTTGTTGATAAAATAGGAGGTCTTCATGATGCCATAAAAGAAGCGGCACGTCTTGCAAAAACAAAAACGTACAGCACCCAAAACTTTCCTGAATTTAAAGAAGATATCAATGATCTTTTGCAAAATTTGCCTTTTGCAAAATCTAAAGCATCATTTATAAAAGAAGAACTAGGCGAAGAAACGTATCGTTTGATGGAACAAATTAAAAAAGTTCAAACTCGAAAAGGTGTTCAAGCGATGTTGCCTTTTGAGATTACAATTCATTAAAATACAGTTATATTGCAACGAAAAATCCGTTTAATCAATTGGTTAAACGGATTTTTAGCATTATATAGTTAAAGTATAGCTTATAAAAATCATTCGACAAAATACTAGATTATAAAAACACTAGTTTTGTATGATACAAGGTATTATTTTTGCTTCGTTGATCGAATCTAAAGACATTAAATTATGACAAAGAAAATTTTAAAAATCGTCGGAATCGTGTTTGTTCTTATCATTGGAACTTTATTTGCCGCACCCTACTTATTTAAAGATCAAATCAAAGCCAAAATTTCGCAAGCCATCAATGAGAAAGTCGATGCCAAAATTTCCTTTGCAGACGCTGATTTGAGTTTGTTCAAAAATTTTCCAAATGCAAATGTGACTATTCAAGAATTAGTCATCATCAACAAAGCGCCATTTGAAGGCGATACTTTGGTTTCCTTAGGTGAATTGAATTTACAACTATCCATCAAGGAACTCTTTAAAGGAGAAAAAGAAACGATGAATATTGACGGAATAAGTTCCAAAAATGGATTAATCAATATCATCTTCAATAAAGATGGAATAGGAAATTATGACATTGCCCTGAAAGACGACAAAAAAGACGACGGAAAAAGCAAGCCTTTGTCGCTAAAAATCCAAGAATATAAAATCGAGAATTTTCAATTCAGGTACTTTGACGAAAAATCGAAAGTAAAAATGGTTATCGACAGTCTAAATCACGAAGGAACTGGGGATTTTGCAGCTCAAAAATTGGATTTAGATACCAAATCGACTGCCAAAATTGTGCTTTCGATGGACAAAATCAATTATATGAAAAATATTTCCATTAGCTTAGATGCGGTTTTGGGAATTGACTTAAAAAACAGCAAATATACTTTCAAACAAAACAAAGCTTTAATCAATCAACTGCCCATAGAATTAGATGGATTTATTCAAATGGTCGATGGCGGACAGGAATATGACTTGACATTCAAGACGCCGACTTCGTCTTTCAAAAACTTCTTGGGATTGATTCCTGCTGCTTATGCTTCAAGTTTAGCCAACGTAAAAACGACAGGAGATTTTACCGTAGTGGGTTTTGCCAAAGGTTTGTACTCGGATACAACCGTTCCAAAATTTAATATTAAAATCGCTTCCAACAATGCGTCTTTTCAATATCCAAATCTTCCAAAATCGGTTCGCAACATTGTAATCGACACTAAAATTATCAACGAAACTGGAATTTTGAATGATACTTACGTCAATCTCGACAAATTGTCTTTCGCCATTGACCAAGACATTTTTAATGCTAAAGCCAACATTCGAAACATCACCGTAAATCCTTTGGTTGATGCCGCTTTGAAAGGAACCATCAATTTAGCAAATGTATCCAAAGCTTATCCGATAAAACTAAGCAAACCTTTATCCGGAATTCTAAAAGCCGATGTAACCACGAAATTCGATATGCAATCTGTCGAAAAAAGTCAATATGCAAACATAAACAATGCAGGAACGATGAGTTTGTCGGGCTTCAACTATGCGGATGAAAACGGCAAAACAATGACGATAAGCAATGCGTTGGTTCAATTTAATCCTAGTGAAGTTAATTTGAAACAATTTAACGCCACGACCGGAAAAAGCGATATTAGTTTCACAGGAGTTTTAGAAAATTTTTATGGATTTATGTTCAAAAACCAAGAATTGAAAGGCAATTTCGATATGAATTCCAAACAATTGGCCGTTGATGATTTTATGACAACAGGCGAAGAAACTCCAGGGGATGCTAAAAAAGCAGCCCCAATGAAGATTCCCGCTTTCTTGAATTGTACACTTACCGCAAAAGCGAACACGGTTTTATATGATAATTTGACATTGAAAGAGGTGTCGGGAAAACTGATTGTGAAGGATGAAAAGGTGAGTTTGCAAAACGTAAAAACTTCCATTTTTGGCGGAACAATAGGCGTGAATGCCGCGGTTTCCACCAAAGGAAAAGTGCCCGTTTTCGATATGAATTTGAATTTGAATCAAGTGGATATTGCCCAATCGTTCACGCAACTGGATATGTTGAAAAAAATTGCGCCTATTGCAGGAATCATTGATGGAAAAATCAACTCGACCATCAAAGTCAACGGAAATCTTGACGCAATAGAGTTGACTCCCGATTTGAATTCGATAACGGGAGACTTATTGGGACAACTGCTTTCCACTACTGTCAATGCTAAAAATTCGACATTGTTGAATTCTTTGGGTTCTAATTTGAAGTTTTTAGATGTGAGTAAATTAAACTTAAACGATTTGAAAGCAGCCTTAACTTTCAAAGACGGAAAAGTGAATGTAAAACCATTTGATATTAAATACCAAGACATCAAAGCGACCGTTGGCGGATCGCACGGTTTTGACCAAAGTATGAATTACAACCTGAAATTTGATGTTCCAGCCAAATATCTTGGTACGGAAGCCAATGCCTTAATGGCAAAATTATCCCCAGCTGATGCAGCAAAATTGCAAAGCATTCCGATTAATGCCACGCTTTTAGGGAATTTTACAAATCCAAAAATTACAACAGACATCAAAAGTGCTGTAACAAAATTGACTACACAGTTAGTGAATCAGCAAAAAGACCGATTGGTCAAACAAGGAACGTCAGCAATAACGGATTACCTTAATAAAAACAAGAAACCGAGCGATACCACAAAAACCGTGATTCCGACTACCAAAGCAGAAATTAAAGAAAAAGCAAAAGAAGAGGTTACTAAAAAAGCAAGTGATTTATTGAATGGTTTTTTTAACAAAAAGAAAAAAACAGAAGAGCCGAAGACGCCTTAGCGTCATTGCGAGGAACGACGCAATCACACTAACACGAGTACACAAGTTGAGCAACCTAGTCGATGGCGCCCGTGCATCGCAATGACGTTTTAAATATCAATCCTCACCACATAACCCTCGGAACTACGGACATTAAAAACGGTTCCATCTTCAAAGATTAAATATTGCCCTTTTATTCCCATTAATTTTCCTTGAAAATTGGGGTTTTTTTCTAAACTCAAACTATTTATTTTTTTTGGATATTCCAAAACTGGAAAGTGCATTTCGTATAAATCATTTTTCTCGGAGTAGAAATAGTCACGAACTTCTGCTGGAATTAGGTTTTCGACTTTCAATCTTTCGGCAATTAAATCGACTTGTTCTACATCATTTTGGAGCATTTTGCGCCAATTGGTTTTGTCGGCATAATGATTTTTCAAAGCGACTTCAGTTATTCCTGCTAAATACCTGTTGGGAACTTCCACGATAGAAATAGCTTGTGATGCACCTTGGTCAATCCATCGTGTAGGCATTTGCGTTTTTCGGGTCACGCCAACTTTTACCTCGCTTGACAAAGCCAAATAAACAATATGAGGTTGCAATTGTACTTTCTCTTCATAAACCAAATCACGATCTTGAATTCCAAGATGTGCCGTGCTTAATTCGGGTTTCATAATCCAATCGCCAACAGCTGGACTCGAATAAAAACAGTCGTAACAAAATCCTTGACGGAATATTTTCTTCTTTTTACCACAATTCAGACATTGGTAACCCAGAAAATTAATTTCCAGATTCTTGTTCAGCAGTTGATTCACGTTCAAAAAACTATGTTCAAAAACTAAATAATATTGAATTGGATTTCCAAATTCAGTTTGCATTTTAGTGAGCGTTCCTTCGTAGGTCATTGTGGGTTTTAGGTTTTAGGTTTTAGGTTTTAGAATTTGAATCAAGAAATAGAAATTAGAAATTTCAAAAACTTAAAAAAAAACACTATTTTTGATAAAGTTGTAAAGTTAGTATTTGTCAATCTAAAATCAGTAATCTAAAATCACAAATCTGAATGCCAATAACTGTCATCAATTCGTTTGCTTCTTGGATGCTTAAACAAAGGATTCATCAAATTGAACTTTTTTTGAAATACCCGAATGAAGTTCAGGAAGAATTACTGATGAATTTGATTCGAGCTTCAGAAAACACGGTTATAGGCCAACAATACGACTATGATTCGATAAATTCTTATGCCACTTTCGCTGAAAGAGTTCCCGTTTCGACGTACGAGGAATTACAACCTTTGATAGAACGCACGCGAAAAGGGGAACAAAATGTGCTTTGGGAAACGCCCATAAAATGGTTTGCTAAATCCAGCGGAACGACCAATGCTAAAAGTAAATTTATACCCGTTAGTCCAGAATCATTGGAAGATTGTCACTATAAAGCTGGCAAAGATTTGTTGTGTATGTATTTGAATAACAACGAAAATTCCGAAATGTTTTTAGGAAAAAGTCTTCGTCTTGGTGGAAGTTCCCAAATTTATGAGAACAATAATACTTTTTTTGGAGACTTATCAGCCATTTTAATAGAAAATATGCCGCTTTGGGCCGAATTTAGCAGTACGCCAAACCACAAAATCTCCTTAATGAGCGATTGGGAAACAAAAATTCCTGCCATTATCAATGAGGTCAAAAACGAAAATGTAACCAGTTTTGCTGGTGTTCCTTCCTGGTTATTGGTATTAATGAATAAATTACTCGAAGAAACTGGCAAAGGAAATTTGCTGGAATTATGGCCCAATCTCGAAGTTTATTTTCACGGAGGTGTGAGTTTTGAACCCTACCGCGAACAATATCACAAGATTTTGCCTAAAAAAGAGTTCAAATATTACGAAATTTACAATGCATCCGAAGGCTTTTTTGCCATTCAGGATTTGAACGATTCCAGCGATTTATTGCTAATGCTGGACTACGGAATTTTCTATGAATTCATTCCGATGGATACTTTTGGAACCACAAATCAGAAAACCATCAGTTTGTCAGATGTCCAACTTTTTAAAAATTATGCTATCGTCATTACCACGAATTCTGGCTTGTGGCGCTATTTGATAGGCGACACGGTTCGTTTCACTTCTTTAAGTCCTTATAAAATTCGCGTGACGGGAAGAACCAAACATCATATCAATGTTTTTGGTGAAGAATTGATGGTAGAAAATACGGATATGGCTATTGCCAAAGCCTGTCAAATTACTGACACTGAAATAGTAGATTATACTGTTGCACCCGTTTTCATGAAAGATAGGGAAAAAGGAGCGCACGAGTGGATGATTGAATTCAAGAAAAATCCAGACGACCTTACTCATTTTCAAAAAGTCTTGGACGAAACTTTGCAATCTTTAAATTCTGATTATGAAGCTAAACGTTTTAATAATATGACTTTGAATCCTTTGATAATTAATCTTGCCAGACCTAATTTATTTTACGATTGGTTGAAAGACAAACACAAACTAGGCGGCCAACACAAAATTCCGAGATTGTCAAACGAAAGAGATTATTTGGAACAATTGAAAAATAGGCAGGTAAGTGTAAACCAATAAAATGAAAAAACTCCTTTTAATGCTCTTCAGCCTTTCCCTTTTGGCTTCTTGTGCGCCACATAGAATGAGTTGCGGTGCAAGAGGAATTTGTGAAAGCAATACTAAAGTCGTTGTGGGAAATTCCTAAAACAACATTATTTAAAGTAGAAAATCCCGTCTTGAAAATTTCAATTCGGGATTCTATTTTTTATAAAAAGCCTAAGCTTACTCCTGCATCATATCAATATGTCTGTCGTGATAGCCCAATAAATATAAAACTCCATCTAGGCCTAAACTAGAAATAGAAGTCGCTGCACTTTCTTTCACTTTCGGTTTGGCGTGAAAAGCAATGCCTAAACCTGCCAAATTCAACATAGGCAAATCATTCGCACCATCACCCACTGCAATCGTTTGATTGATGTGTATGCCTTCTTTCTCGGCAATTGCTTTGAGGTATTCAGCTTTCTTTTGACCGTCGACAATTTCGCCTATATATTTCCCCGTCAATTTGCCGTCTTTGATTTCCAATTGGTTGGCGTAAACGTAATCTATCCCCAATTCCTTTTGCAAATACTCCCCAAAATAAGTGAATCCTCCAGAAAGAATCGCGGTTTTATAACCGTAATATTTCAAGGCTTTCATCAGGCGATGCGCACCTTTGGTTATGGGTAAATTGATAGCAACATTATGCAAAACGTCTTCGCTCAAACCTTCAAGTAAAGCCATACGTTTTTTAAAACTTTCGCTAAAATCTATTTCTCCATTCATCGCTGATTCAGTGATGGCTCTCACTTGTTCGCCAACACCAGCCAACTCGGCCAACTCATCGATTACTTCGGTTTGAATTAAGGTAGAATCCATATCAAAACACACCAAACGACGATTTCTTCGGTACATATTGTCTTCTTGAAAAGCAATATCTACGTCTAAATCTCCAGAAATTCGCATAAATTGAGACGTCATCATCGCTTTATCTACAATATTACCAGTTACTGATAGCTGTACGCAAGAACGAGGATATTCCTCTTTTTCTACCACCGATGTTCTACCAGTTAACCGAATGATAGAGTCAATATTCAAACTTTGATCTGACATTATTTTGGTTACAGCTGCTAACTGAACCGCGGTTAGTTTTTCCCCTAAAACATTGATGATATAGCGCTGTTTGCGTTGTCCTTTTACCCAGATTTCGTAGTCTGGAATTGTTATGGGAAAAAAAACAACCTTAATTCCCAATTCATAGCCTTTGAATAATAAATCTTTCAAAACAGCTCCCGAATTAGAACCTGATTGCACTTCAAATAAAATCCCTAAAGACAAAGTATCGTGAATATCCGCTTGACCAATATCTAAAATAATGGCATCATAATTAGCTAAAATTGATGTTAAACCAGCGGTTACACCAGGTTTGTCTTGACCAGAAACTTTTAACAAAATAATCTCCTTATCTTCTACTGCCATTTTTGATATATTAATTTACGAAAGGCAAAAATCGACAATCTATTGCTTATAAAAAAGAATATAGGATGTTTTTTCAAAAACAAACCCGACATGTTTTTAAAAACTGTCGGGTTTGAAATTTCATAAACAAAAAAATTTACGAAGCAATCTCCAATCGTTTCAATAAATTTCTATTCAGCGTTTCTTTAGCATAATCCACGTCTATTTCTAATATTTTATCATCAGAACTTGGTAATTCATACATAGCATCGGTTAGAATGGCTTCGCATAAAGACCGCAATCCACGAGCTCCAAGTTTGTATTCCAACGCTTTTTCCACAATAAAATCCAAAGCTTCATCAGAGATGCTGAATTCTACTTCGTCCATCAAAAACAACTTTTGGTATTGTTTGATTAAAGCATTTTTAGGTTGCGTCAAAATTGCTCTCAATGTTTCTCTGTCTAAAGGATCCATATGAGTCAACACCGGCAAACGACCAATAATTTCTGGAATTAGCCCAAAATCTTTGATGTCTTTAGGGATAATGTATTGCAACAAATTGTCCTTGTCAATATTATCAACATTTCTTGAAGTGCTGTAACCAACGGCTTGACGATTCAAACGTTTCGAAATAATTTTTTCAACTCCGTCGAACGCACCTCCAGCAATAAACAAAATATTTTGAGTGTTTACCTCAACAAATTTCTGGTCTGGATGTTTTCTACCTCCCTTGGGCGGAACATTAACCACCGTTCCTTCCAATAATTTCAATAATGCCTGTTGTACTCCTTCGCCAGAAACATCACGAGTGATGGATGGATTATCGCTTTTTCGGGCTATTTTATCAATTTCATCAATAAAAACGATTCCTCTTTCGGCTTTAGCCAAATCATAATCAGCAGCTTGCAATAAACGCGTCAAAATACTTTCAACATCTTCACCGACATAACCTGCTTCTGTCAAAACTGTCGCGTCTACAATTGCCAAAGGAACGTCTAGCATTCTAGCAATGGTTTTGGCGACCAAAGTTTTTCCAGTCCCGGTTTGACCCACCATAATGATGTTGCTTTTTTCAATCTCTACATCATCGTGCAATTCTTGTTGCATTAAACGTTTGTAATGATTGTAAACCGCTACGGACATCACTTTTTTGGTTTGGTCTTGACCAATAACGTATTGATCAAGAAAAGCTCGGATTTCTTTTGGCTTTTTTAATACTAAATCCGAAGGCAAATTTGCTTTACTGCTTGACTTTAATTCTTCTAATACAATTCCGTGTGCTTGTTCGATACATTTATCACAAATATGTGCATCGATTCCGGCAATCAATAAATTGGTTTCCGGTTTTTTTCTTCCACAGAAAGAACATTCTAATTTTGGTTTTGCCATCTTTTTGAGTTGGAAGATGGAAGTTTGAAGCTTGAAGATGAGAAAACTCCCAACTTCCAGCTTCTAACTTCCAGCTTTATTTATCTTCTTAAAACTTCATCAATCATTCCGTATTCTTTAGCTTCATCGGCAATCATCCAATAATCGCGCTCGCTATCTTTGTGCACTTTATCAAAAGTTTGTCCTGAATGGCTTGAAATGATTTGGTACAATTCGTCTTTTAGTTTCAACATTTCACGCAAGTTGATTTCCATATCGGTTGCAACACCTTGTGCTCCGCCTGATGGCTGGTGAATCATTACTCTTGAATGAGGTAAAGCCGAACGTTTTCCTGCTGCGCCTGCACATAATAAAACCGCTCCCATAGAAGCTGCCATTCCTGTACAAATTGTAGCAACATCTGGTTTGATGTATTGCATCGTGTCATAAATTCCCAATCCTGCATAAACGCTTCCTCCTGGAGAATTTAAGTAAATTTGAATGTCTTTTGAAGCATCTGCACTTTCAAGAAAAAGTAATTGTGCTTGAACGATATTCGCGATTTGATCATCAATTCCAGTTCCAAGGAAAATAATTCGGTCCATCATCAATCTCGAAAAAACGTCTAATTGCGATACATTTAACTGACGTTCTTCAATAATATAAGGAGTCATATTCGTTGGATTCATTGCTGCTACGATTTTGTCGTAGTACATTGCGTTTACACCTTGGTGTTTTGTAGCAAATTTTTTAAATTCTTTACCGTAGTTCATTTTTATAAGTTTAAAAGTTTAAAATTGTTTAAAGGTTTACAATTGTTCTCCCTTAAACTATTCAAAAAAAAGAGCGTCAAAAAAATATTTTTTTTCTGACGCCCAAAGATACTTAATTTTTATTGTTTAGACTTTGTAATAAAATCATAAAATTATTCGGTTTGTCTTTAGAATCTTCCATCTCCCAACTTCCATCTTCCGACTTCCAAACTTATTCTCCGTAAGACGCAGCAATAAATTGGTCGTAAGTTACTTCTTTAGTCGTTGGATTGGCTTTCTCTTTGAAAACTTCCAATAATTTCTCGGCAACTACTTGGTCTGAAAGTCTTTTTACTTCTTCTTGGTTCGACAAAACTCTAGCTACAATTCCTTGAACTTCTTCGTCAGTAGGATTAGTTTGCCCGAATTGTGCCATTTGCTGTCGAATATTTTTTGTTGTAAACGATTTTAAATCTTCGAAAGTGATTTTGATATCAGATTGCGCCATAGCTCTACCTTCAATCAATTGAAAACGCAATCCTTTTTCAGAACGTGCATATTCTACTTCAGCTTCTTCTGGCGTTAATTGTTTTTCTCCAACAGTTTGCAACCATTTTTTAAGAAATTCAGCTGGCAAATCGAATTTGGTGTTTTCGATTAAAAATTCCGTTACATCGCCCAATAATTTTTGGTCTGCTTGTTGTGCAAATTGAGATTCGGCATCTTCTTTGATTTTTGCTTTCAAATCTTCAATTGAAGCAACATTTCCTTCACCAAACAATTTGTCGAACAATTCTTGATTCAATTCCGCTGGCTCAAAAAGAGTGATAGCTTCGATTGTAAAATCAAAATCAATTTCTAAACCGTGCACATTATCGTGACCTACTTTTAGATAATCCATCAATTGGTGATCATCTTCGAATAACCCTTTTGTGTTTACTGTAACTACATCACCCACTTTTTTACCAATGAATTTATCAGCGGTAGATTTGTCTTTGAAAATTGACAATGTAATTGTAGTAGTATTTCCGATTCCTTCTGCTTCGTTAGTAAAAACCCCTTTAATATCAACACCTTCAGCAACTACTTCTTGAGAAATTGGATTGCCAAATTGTTTTTGGATGCGTTCTACTTGACCGTCGATTAATTTGTCATCGGCTTTTACAATATACTTTACGATGTCATTTTTAGCCTCTAAATCCAATTCGAAATTAGGAACCAATCCGATTTCATATTCAAACACTAATTCTTCGGCATCCCAATTGAAATTTTCGTTCTCTTTTGCAAGAGGAGTTCCTAAAAGATTTAATCGTTCTGATGCTAAAAAACGCTCTAAAGCCAAATCAACAACTTTCTTAACTTCTTCCTGTTTGATGGCTTTTCCGTATTGTTTTTCAACAAGATCTTTTGGGACTTGTCCTTTTCTAAACCCTTTAACGGTTGCCAAAGGCATTTTTTCGTTTATTCTTTTTGCTACTTGACCTTTGTAATCCGTGTGAACAACCGTCATTACAATTGTTTCGTTTACTGCGTCTAATGCTACTCGTTTAATATCCATCTTCTTCGTTAATTTACATAATAAAATTGGGTTGCAAAATTATAAAATTTTTGCAACCCAAACAAGTTTTTAATTTATTGAATTTTAGCTCCTTATTTACGCTTCAAATACAATACTGTTTTATCAATCTTTGCCGACAATTGCAAAAAAAACAGATTGAGAAAGAGAAAGTACAACGCTAAAAAATAATGCAGTCCAAAACGTATCTACACTAAATCCGCCCACAATATTAGTACATAACAAGATAATTATGGCGTTGATAACTAATAAAAATAACCCTAAAGTAACAATGGTAAACGGGAGAGTCAACAATACAAATATTGGTTTTATAAATATATTTAGTAATCCCAAGACAACAGATACAAGCAATGCTGTAACAAAACCTGCTACATGAACACCTGTCATTAAATGAGAAATGAGTAAAACCAAAACTGACGTAATAATAATTCTGACAATCAATTTCATAAACTTTTTTATTTCAAAAGTAAATTAAATATTCTAAATATGTGTGTTTTTCTCTATCTTTGTTGTACAATCTTAAATCTAATTGTATGAAAAAACTATTACTTTTCGTAATTACTATGAGTTCGTTTGCAGCAAGTGCCCAATTTTGGTCTGACAAAGCGACTGGATTTACTACTGCTAACAGAACTTTAAGCGGTATTTCAATTGTTGATACAAATGTAATTTGGGCAATTGCTTTAGACAATTCAGCAACGCCTGATTATACCATTAAGGAATTTACAAAAAGTACTGACGGTGGTGAAACGTGGACTTCGGGCACAATAAATTTGGGGGCAAATACAACCGGACTGGGCATTACAAGCATTTCGGCGGTTTCTGATAATATTGCCTTTATATCGGCTGCACCAGAAACTGGCGACCTTGGTGGCATTTGGAAAACTGTTGATGGTGGACTTAGCTGGGCTAAACTAACCACTGCTTTATTTAGCAACCCTATAGAATCTTATACGAATTTTGTGCATTTTTGGGATGCTTCTAGTGGTGTTGCCGGCGGCGATACAGAAAATGGCACTTTTGAAATTTACACAACATTAGACGCAGGAGCAACTTGGACTAGAGTTGTTGGGGCAAACATTCCCGCTTCACTAGTAGACGAAATAGGTTTTTTAGGAATGACTGCTGTTGCCGGAAACACTTTTTGGTTTGGCACTTCAGCGGGCAGGATTTTTAAATCTAATGACAAGGGGTTAACGTGGACAGTTGCCCAGTCGCCTAGTACAGACTTTAATTTGGGACTTGATAAATTTACTTTTTCAGATGCAAATAATGGGCTATTGATGAATTATTACAATACAACCGCTTTATACAAAACCACTGATGGTGGAACTAATTGGATTTCGGTTGCAACTTCAGGGTTTTTTAATACTAATATTGCCTATATTCCTGGTACTTCTAAAGTGATTTCTGCCGCATCTGCAACTCCTCTTGGTTCTTCATACAGTTTGGATAATGGATTGACTTGGACAACAATCGACACTGGTGTTTTTCACGGAACTCTAGCTTTTCTGAACGATAGTTTCGGTTTCTCTGCTGGATTTAACACCAACGCTACGACTGGAGGAATTTCCAAATACACGGGGATAGTTCTAAAAAATCCGAGTTTTAATAGTAATTACGAAATTAGTGCTTATCCCAATCCAACAAAGGGAATATTATATCTGAAATCTGGTACAGCATCAATAAAAGAAGCTTCCGTTTTTGACTTACTCGGAAAAGAAGTTTATAAAGCTAATTTTTCAAAGTTAAATAATATTAACTTAGATTTAAAATCTTTAGAAACTGGCGTATATCTATTGAAAGTAACCTCAGTTAGTGGAAAAACAGAAACTATAAAAATTATGAAAAACTAAATTTTAGTTTAATTTAATAAAAAGCCCTTTTCAAATTTGCTGAAAAGGGCTTTTTTTATGTTTTTACTTTAAAAAGGAACTTGTTATTTCATAAAACAATTTTGGGTTTTCAGCGTGAAGCCAATGACCTACATCCGGAATCGTTTCTATAGTGGAATCTGGAAAATGATTCTTTATGGTTATAAAATCTGAATCGAGAATATAATTGGAATTTCCGCCACGTATGAAAAGAGTTGGTTTATTAAAAACAGCATTCTCGGGAAGTGGTTTCCCTATTTCATCGATATGGATATTGAAAACAGCCAAATTAAATCGAAAAGCCAATTGTCCCGGCTCTTGCCAATACAAACTTTTTAACAAAAACTGTCTAGTTCCAAAATCAGTAATGTATTTTGCAACAATTTCTTCAACTTCGTTTCGGCTTGGTTTTAATGAAAAATCGACAGCATTCAATCCTTCAAGAATAGTTTGATGGTGTTGCGGATAAAATTTTGGACCAATGTCGGCAACAATTAATTTTTCGACCATTTCAGGATGAGTCACAGCAAAAAGCATAGCTGTTTTTCCGCCCATCGAATGCCCTAGAATATCGATTTTTTCCAGATTATTAGCTTGACAATACTCGAAAACATCTTGAGCCATTATGTCGTAATTGAATTCTTCGGAGTGAAAACTCTTGCCGTGATTGCGCAGATCGAGTAAATGAACCTGAAACCCATCTGTGGCAAATTGCGTCCCCATCGTTTTCCAATTATCAGACATCCCCAGAAATCCGTGAAGAATTAGCAACGGCTTACCTTCGCCTTCTATTTTTGAATACAACATTTGATTTAGATTTTGAG
Source organism: Flavobacterium sp. (assembly GCF_031423415.1). Taxonomy (GTDB): domain Bacteria; phylum Bacteroidota; class Bacteroidia; order Flavobacteriales; family Flavobacteriaceae; genus Flavobacterium. Next base: position 15,057 of record NZ_JANPFL010000053.1, on the reverse strand, counting down.
TTGCAAAGTTAGAAGATTATTAAATAAAAGAATATTTATTTAAAATTAGCTTAACATATCCAATCGCATACAATATTAAAAGTCTATATATCAACACTTAAAATGCTTATAACATGATATAGCAAATAGCATAAATAAAAAGTTTAAACCAAATGAGGAAAACCATAATGAATTACCTTGCAAAAGAACTAATTTTGGATTTTTAATTGTTGATTTACAAAATAATGGAAATATAATTAAAACAGGGTCGCTGAAAACTGAACAGAGTAGGCAACAAATTAAACCTATAAATTATGAAAAAAATTATTCTACTATTAGCGGTTGTTTCCCAGCTCGTAATCTCTTGTTCGAGCAGTGGTGGCACAGATGAACCTACTGTACAAGACCTAAATGATCAAATCGCAGCGATTGTAAAGCAGCCGTATTCTAATTTAACTCCTGCTCAACAAAAAGTAAAATTGGAAGCAGAAGCCAATGATATGCTTACTCAGATGGATAAGTCGAAAACATCAGGAGCAATTGAAGCAATGCAAAATCTTGAAAATTTATTAAGCATTGGCTCTATTGATTTATTTAACGGTAAAAACGATAACCAAATAGAGGATATTCTAAATGTTTCAGGAGTTTATGCAATATATACTTGGAATCGTTCAAAACAAGACTGGGTTAAAACAAGCTCAACATCTGAGTTAAAATTTGTATTTCCTGCAAAGAAAAATTTAACATCAAACAACGCTTCTTTTTCTTCTAAAGGTATTTCTTCAAACATAAAAGTTGAAATTGAAGACAGTTATAACTGGCAGACAGGAGCTGTTATAAACGACTCATTTTATTTGCCAACTTCTGTTGATGCCGTTTTAACTATTGATAATGCACAAGCCGCTACTTTTGCTGCAAATGCAAAATACACTGGTACGGTAGAAGCTCCTGATGAAGCTAGTTTTAAAATGGTTTTGAACGACGGATATTCTTATGAAATTAGTGGAGGTAAAAAAGCAACCGCAAATTTTGCAAAATCATCTTTTAGTTACAATGGTAAAAATTTAATATCATTTACCGCCGGAAGTACTGCCGACATTGATGCCTTAATAAACGATGATAGTCTTATTCAATACCAAGGTAAGGCAAATGGTTTAGTTCAAATCATGGACAACTTTCTAATTGTTGCCGATATGGATATTGCAACGCAAACTAAAGACGATCAAGCTTTAGAAGCAAGTTTAGTTTACCCTAACTATCCCGATTACGACAGTCCAACTGCTAATTTCAAAGCATATTACACAGCTCAAAACACATACAATAAAAATTATTCTGAAGGCAATGTTCTTAATTCAAATAAAAATATTAAACTAATTTTAGTATCCAAAAAAGACGGAACCAAGATTGCTGACGTTGTTAGCCATTCAGAAAAAGGAGATAGCTATGACACTGAACTACCAGTTTGGATTAAAAACTCAAATTATACGAATGGTGGCTATTGGACAAATAATGGTAATGGCGAAATAATTACTGTTCAATATTACGATACAGTGCTCTACCTGAAATTCAATGACAATACTGAAGTGGAAATGAGTGCTTACTTTTCAACAGGATTTGATACTTTGGAAACCAAGTTTGAAGATTTCTTAAAAGCTTTTGAAAGAAATTAAAACTAAAAAAACCATTTCAATAAGGTCAATCTATAAATTATTAAGATTGACCTTATTTTTTTGGAGGTGTTCTAACCGTTATTGTGCTTTGTCCATATCCCGCCCAAATACCAATTCCACCATTAATGTTTGATTTCAGACTTGTATTCGATGGATAAATAGGGTTTCTGCTATTTACAATTTCGTTTTGCCAACTATTCCAGAAATCAAGCGCATCTTTATTCATAGTTCTTAATTTCACGAAAATCAAATCGCCATCTGTAAAATACGGCTTGTATTTAGTTTTAGGAAAGATCAGTACACCTCTGTTTATCTGCATTGAAATTTTAGGCGAATCAAAATTTTTATCATCCAAATTCCCATAAAAAGCTGGTACAAAAATAGGTTCTTGACCTGCTAATCTTGTTGCTATTTGATAATAGTTTTTTTCATTCACAGGGTCGTCAAATTTCACAAAAATATATCCTGTGGTATCTGCGACATTATTTTTTATATATTCTGCACTCTTAAGAGCTACTGCACTAGGAATTGTTGTTGTAGCTGATACAATTCTGTTTAAATATTCTATTTTTAAGGTATAAGTTTTACCTTCTTCGCCAATAATTTCAGAACCATAATATACGAATGGTGGCAATCTGTCTTTATCATTTTTAACTTTCAGAACCTCTACATTTTGCCCATCAGAAACAGTAACCCTTGCAGATCGTATGGCGTGGTCAAAAACATTAGTGGAATCAATAACCTCAGTTACAGGAATACTACTAGACAATATTAGCTGAGGCACATCGCCCTCTTCAATCCAACCCTCAACAACTATCTTCGATTCAAGTTTAATTTCAGTACTAAAATCATCATTATTGCAGCTAATTGCTATTATTGTCAAAAGAAATAAACAACTATTTTTCATCTTTTAATATTTAAATCTCCAACTTATTGAAGGAAGAATTTTGTATAAATACTTCTTTTCAGTTTCTACAATTACACTTTGTTTGTCTTCATTGACTTTTACATTCAAAACATTATAAATGGGGTTTTCAATATTGAATGTATTGTAAATGGAAAAATTTAAAGCACTTTCTTTTTTAGTACTTTTTATAAAAAAATAATTTACAGACAAATCAGTTCGAATATAATTAGGTATTTGAGCATTGTTGTATTCCGCATATTCTTTGACAGGATTATTATTTATAAAGTACCACGATGTAGGCATTGTAAACCGATTTCCTGAGCTAAAAATCTGGGTAAATCCAATATTCCATTTTAGATTCAAATCATACATTCCGACAATTGCTACATTGTGACGTCTATCGTATTTTGCAAAATAAGTGTTGCCATTATTAATCTCTTCAAAATTCCTATTAGACCAACTCAGTGTATAACTCAACCATCCTTTAAACTTTCCATTAGTCTTACGAAGCATCATTTCAAATCCGTACGCCGTTCCATTTCCTACTAACAAGTCCTCTTTCAATGTTGAAATCTCATTAAACTGAGCAACTCCAAAAGGATATTCCGATAAGTTTTTCATTGAACGATAAAACCCTCCAAATGAAGTTGTAATATTTTTTGTTATAGTTTGGTTTGAACCAATAGAAAATTCATCAGATGTTTGTGGAGAAATTCCTTCAGAACTTGCGATCCAAAAATCCGTTGGAATACCTACACTCGACGTTGTAATTAAACTCAAATATTGATTTTGCCTATTATAAGAAGTATAAAAAGAGTGATTTTTATTCAGATAATAATTTAATATTATGCGAGGTTGTAAATGCAAATATGAATTTGACTGTAAACCTGAACTGTAATAATTTATTCTCAATCCTAACTCTGCAAACAAACAATCAGACAATTTTGGTTTAGCGGTTACAAAAATAGCAACCTCATTTGCTTCAATGTCATTGTTTTGCTCTGTAATTTTACTTGGAATTAGACTTTCAACTTGAATTTCTTGTGGTTGCAATTTATGAAAAGTATAGTGCAACCCTGATTCAAATGGAATTTCCTTAACCATAAACCGAACCGAATTTGCGAACCCAAAATCCTTTACATAAGAAGATATCCCCAACTGAACAGTAGCTTGTTGCATCGCTAAATTATTGTTATATTGTGTATAATAAAGCGCATTTGACATACTCGTTTTTGGAGATAATTTAGAAATCAATGTAGGCGAAAAGGTGAAGTTTTGCCATTGCAAATTAGTTTTTAAAGCAATATTGGCATCTTCAATTTTCAATTTATCGGCACTAATAAAAGCATCTACAACTACCGAATTATTTTTTGAAATCTCTGTAATAAAGGTCAAATTACCATCCGTAAACCCATATTTCATATCTTGGACATCACTTGTTTTTGAAAACGAATTTAATATTGGAGCCACCACTTCATCAATATAAGTTTTCCTGCCAGATATAAAAAGCCCTGATTTTTTGCCAAGGGGAACCGCTAAAGTAATCTGAGATGCCAGCAGTCCAATGTTCCCTTGAACCGTTAATTGCGAAGGTGTTTTTTTATTAGGAATCAATAATGTTGTAGAACTCAGTCGCCCTCCATATTTTGAGTTGGAACTTGATTTATCAAATTCAACTTCTTGTATATGGTCTGCATTGTAAAAAGGAAAAAAACCTAGCAAATGTGACATACCATAAATTGGAGTTCCGCCATATAGAATTAAATTATGCCCTGGGTCACCGCCTCGTACATACAAATATCCGTTTGCATCTCCCGAATTTTGGACTCCTGGTGTTAATTGCAAAAGTTTTATTATGTCAGTCGTCCCTAAAATAGTAGGTACAGAAGTCAATTCTTTTAGATTAAAAGACAATTTCCCTCCTGATAGTGATGTAATAGGACTCTTTTTATTGTTGGAAACTACAACTTCCTTCAAAAGCGAACCTTCTTTTTCTAATACAATCGAAAGTATCGTGTCGTTTTTTAAAGAAAAACTCAACTCTTTCTTTTTATACCCAAAATGATTAATTTTCAAGCTAACTAATCCTGCTTTATGATTTGTAGTAAAAACACCTAAAGAGTCCGTTACCGTATAGGAACTATCTTTATTTATGTCAAAAGTGACAGTAACTCCAACTACATTCAAATCTTCGTTTGACTTCACCTTTCCAAATATTCTAATACTTGATTGTCCAAACAAGTTGGAATAACAAAGTAAAAAAAGCAAAATAATTAATCTCAAAAGTTAAGTTTTTAATACGAAAAATGCTAAAGTAAACAATTCTAAACCAATACCATTGGGCTAAAACTCTTTTAATTTACTTTTTTAGAGTACTATCATTTCAGTTTCTGCAAATACATATTAACCACATTATCTAATCCGAGATAAATGGCTTCGGAAATCAGTGCGTGACCAATAGAAACCTCCAATAATCCTGGAATGTTTTGATAAAAAAATTGAATATTATCTAAACTCAAATCGTGTCCCGCATTGATTCCCAAGCCCAAGTCATTGGCCAAAACCGCTGATTTTACATAAGAATCAATCCCTTTTTTGTTTCCCAAACCATATTGATGTGCAAAAGCTTCGGTATACAATTCGATTCTTTCGGTTCCAATAATTTTGGCGCCTTCAATCATTTCTAAAACGGGATCTACAAAAATAGAAGTCCTAATGCCGTTTCGTTGAAATTCCTGAACAATTTCAGTTAGAAAATCCTTATGTTTTATGGTGTCCCAACCCGCATTTGAGGTTAAGTTGTCATTTGCATCAGGAACCAAAGTTACTTGTGTTGGATTTATTTCTAAAACTAAATCTATAAACGACCGTTCTAAAGGATTTCCTTCGATATTGTATTCGGTGTACACAATCGATTTCAAATCTCGAGCATCTTGATACCGAATATGTCTTTCGTCAGGTCTTGGATGAATGGTTATTCCTTGTCCTCCAAATTTTTGAATATCAATAGCTACTTTTAATAAATCCGGAACATTTCCTCCACGAGCATTTCGCAAAGTGGCTATTTTATTGATGTTTACACTTAATTTTGTCATTGTTTTGTTATTGTGAGACACGAAGCAATTACATTGTCTTTGTATCAATTTATAATTTTGCAAAAATACAAAGTTAAATTTAGGGGTTTTTGTATTATTTTGATTATTTTGCATCAAATATTTAGGATTGACTTATGACTGAGATTACAAACTATATTACTAATGATTATAAAGCGATTGACAGTAATGAAACTATTTCTACTGTACAAGACTTTTTTGAAGAGTTACCTTTTTCCCATTTTCCAGTGGTTGAAGAAGGAATTTATATTGGTAGCATAGCTTCTGACGATATAGAAACATTCGATAGTTTCAAAAAAGTTTTGGATTATAAATACTCTCTTGAAGGTTTTTTTGCCAAAGAAAATATGATTTGGCTAGATGTTTTAGAAGTTTTTGCTAAAAATCATTCTAATTTAGTTCCTGTTTTGAACGAGAAAAACAATTATTTGGGTTATTATGAAATAAGAGATATTCTGAATTTTTTTCACGAAACTCCTTTTTTACAAGAATCTGGCGGAATACTTGTGGTCAAAAAAAATACCTTAGCGTATTCAATCGGAGAAATCACGCAAATCATTGAAAGTAATAATGGCAAAATATTAGGTTTATTTGTGTCAGAAGCCGATTCTGATAGCACGCAAGTAACCATAAAAATAAGTTTAGGGGTAATGAACGAAATTATTCAATCTTTTAGAAGGTACAACTATGAAATTATTTCAGAACATTATGAAGACAATTACATCAACACATTAAAAGAACGCTCCGATTATTTAGACAAATATCTTAATATCTAATAAATGAAAGTAGCAATTTACGGTCAATACTATCAAAACAGTACAGAACCCATCATAAAAGATATTTTCGCTTTCTTGATTAAGAATAATGTAGAGATAATTATCGAATCTAATTTTCTCGAAATCTTATTCGAAAAAAATCTTATTTTAAAAGACTACCCAACTTTCGAATCACATACCGAATTAGACAGCAGTTTTGATATCCTAATTAGCATTGGAGGAGACGGAACAATTTTGAGAGCAGCAACCTTAGTAAGAGATTCTGGAGTTCCTATATTAGGAATAAATGCGGGTCGCTTGGGATTTTTAGCAACCGTTCAAAAAGACAATATTGCTGAATTTTTGCAGCTTATTATTGATAAAAAGTATTCCATATCTAAAAGAACCTTGCTCAGTTTGTCTTGTTTGCCAGAAAACGAAGCCATTAAAGATTTGAATTTTGCCATAAATGAAATTTCTGTAAGCCGAAAAGAAACCACATCGATGATAACCATCGAAACGTATTTGAACAACGAATATCTGAATTCCTATTGGGCTGACGGCCTCATTATAGCCACGCCAACAGGTTCTACAGGATATTCTATGAGTTGTGGAGGACCAATTTTGACTCCAAATGTGCAAAGTTTCGTAATAACCCCAATTGCTCCGCATAATCTAAATGCACGGCCACTTGTTGTAACGGATGAAACAGAAATTAGACTCAAAGTTTCTGGTAGAGACGACCATTATTTAGTTTCTTTGGATTCAAGATTATTTTCTGTTACTAATGATACCATTTTATGCATTAAAAAATCTCCCTTTGAAATAAATATGGTAGAAATCCCAGATGCAACCTTCTTGAAAACATTGCGAAACAAGTTGTTTTGGGGTGAAGATCGCAGAAATTAAATCAAATTAGCTCCACTTCATACAATATTTCGTTTTTTCCCGTTTCTCTACTTGAGAGTACTTAATTTCCAAATAATTTTAGTTTCAATTATTCAATAAGATAGACAATGAGTGTCAATTGGCGTTGATAATTACTATATTTGCACGCAATTTTAATTAAATGTATAAATTTTTCAATCTAATTTTGTTGCTATTCATGTTTTCAATGAACGCTCAAATTCATGAGGTCGGTCTTTTCGTTGGCGGAAGTAATTTCATTGGCGACGTTGGTTCAACCAAATATATTGCTCCAAACGAACCTGCGATCGGAATATTATACAAATGGAATAAAAACCCCAGACTTGCGTACAGATTTTCACTAAATAGCGCCAATTATTCAGTAAATGACCTTGATTCTAATGAACCAAGTAGAAATCAAAGAAAATATCAATTTAGAAATAATATAAAAGAAGTATCTTTAGGCATTGAATTTAATTTTTTTGATTTTAATTTGCACGAAGTAAAAAGGAAATATACGCCTTATGTTCATTCGGGATTAAGTTATTTGAGATTTCGTGATTCCTACTTAGATTCTAATATAGTTATGATGCAGGAGACAACAAGTACGTTCGCCATTCCTATAACGTTGGGAGTAAAATCGAATGTTTCGCCACACGTGATTTTAGCTTTAGAAGTTGGCGCCAGATATACTTTTACGGATAATTTAGACGGTAGTAATCCAAAGAATGAAAGTTTTAAAAAATTTGGGAATATAAATAATAATGATTGGTATGTTTTTTCAGGAGTAACGCTTACATACACTTTCGGAAATAAACCCTGCTATTGCGCGGAATAATAAAATGGATTTAAAAAATAAAATAGACTTAACCAATTTACCCAAACATTTAGCCATAATAATGGATGGCAATGGTCGTTGGGCAAAAAAACAGGGGCTTTTAAGATCTCTTGGTCACGAAAGCGGGAGTAAATCTGTTATAGAAACGGTAAAACACTGTTCAAGACTAGGAATTGGAAACCTTACACTCTATGCGTTTTCGACTGAAAACTGGAATAGACCAAAAATTGAAGTGGAAACTTTAATGAAAATATTGGTACGATTATTAAAGAGAGAACTTAAAACCCTTCAGGAAAACAATACGAGATTTAATGCTATAGGCAATTTAGAAAAATTACCTAAATCTGCACACAATGAGCTTCTAGAGGTAATCGATAAAACCAAGAACAATTCTGGAATGACCTTAACTCTAGCATTAAGTTATGGATCAAGAGAGGAAATTGTAAATGCTGTAAGAAACATTTGCGATAAAGTTAAAAATAATATAATTTCAATAGACGATATTGACGATTCAATTATAAATGAGCATCTTTACACGCGAAATTTACCGGAGGTAGATTTATTAATAAGAACAAGTGGAGAGCATAGAATAAGTAATTTTTTATTATGGCAAATTGCTTACGCAGAGTTATATTTTACTGATGTATTATGGCCAGACTTTAAAGAACAAGATTTGTATGAGGCTATCATTAGTTATCAAAAAAGAGAGCGTAGATTTGGAAAAACAAGTGAACAAGTTAAATAATTTTTTAGTGTTACAAAAAAGCATAAAGATACTCATAGGCCTATTGATTTTTGGAAGTTTTTCACAAATTAAAGCCCAAGAACGAGTACCATTCGACCAAGGAAAAACATACATACTAGCTAAAGTTGATATAGTTGGAAAAATAAGTTTTAATGCTAATACCGTAACTACATTTGCAGGTCTCGAAAAAGGTCAAGAAATAACAGTTCCAGGCGAACAAATAAGTAACGCCATCAAAAAATTGGGAAAACTCGGGCTTTTTGATGAAATTTCGTTTTACATAAATAAAATTGAAAAAGACAGTATTTACCTTGATTTATATGTGGAAGAATTACCCAAATTAAACGAAGTAAAATTTGTTGGCATCAGTAAAAGTAAGATTGAAGGATTAATCAAAGACAATAGTCTAACAAAAGAAAAAGTTGTAAATGAAAATTTAATCACTACGACAAAATATTACATTGAAAATAAATATAAAAAAGACGGCTTTTACAATACCAAAGTAACCATAAATACCGTTATTGATACTGCTCAAATAAACCACGTAAACATGGTCGTGAAAATTGATAAAGGATCAAAAGTCAAAATTAAGAATATAGTATTTGAAGGAAATACTAAAATAAAGTCAAAAACCCTACGTGGGTCAATGAAAGATACAAAGCAGAAAAAATTGCTAACGCTTAAATCGTCCAAATATATTCAAGCAAAATTTGATGAAGATTTGGATAAAGTAATTGCTGCATACAAAGAAAAAGGGTATCGAGACGCCAGAATTCTTTCTGATTCTGTCGCTTACAATAAAGATTTAAAGGCTTTGATGATAAAAATAAAAGTTGAAGAAGGCAACAAATATCGTTTTGGAAACATTAAATTCCTCGGAAACACTGTATATTCTGATGAAGGTCTTCTTTCTATGCTAGGCATCAAAAAAGGAGATACTTATAATGGTGTTCTTTTAGAAAAAAGAATCGCAGATAAGTCAAAACCTGATGGCGATGATATTACCAATTTATATCAAAATAACGGGTATTTGTTTTCCACCATTAATGCCGTTGAAACAAAAACAGCCAACGATTCAATTGATTTTGAAATTAGAATAACAGAAGGACCGATTGCGTATTTCAACAAAATTACTGTAACAGGAAATGATAAAACCAATGACCACGTAATCTACCGAGAATTAAGAACTAAACCGGGCGAAAAATACAATAAAGATTTACTCATTAGAACAATTCGTGAAATTGGACAATTAGGATTTTTTGATCCTGAATCAATTGAACCAAAATTTAAAAACGTAGATGCGGCTGCGGGAACTGTTGATATTGAATATCCGCTGACCGAAAAAGGAGCTAGTCAAATAGAATTGCAAGGTGGTTATGGCGGTGGTGGTTTCATTGGAACTTTAGGATTGTCATTTAATAACTTCTCTGCCAGGAATTTGTTCAAAAAAGAATACTACAAACCTCTTCCGATGGGTGATGGTCAAAAAGTATCTCTAAGACTGCAAGCAAGTTCTTTCTTTAGAACTTATAGTCTTTCGTTTTCAGAGCCTTGGTTTGGAAAAAGAAAACCCGTACAATTAAACACATCAATCTCTTATACTCAGCAGTATTTTAACAACTTTCAAACTCAAAGCGTTGACAGAAGCAGAAGTTTTAATATCTTAACTTTATCCGCAGGTATTTATAAAAGACTTACTGTACCGGATGATTACTTCGGATTATCACAAACCATTAGTTACCAGCACTACGACTTAAACAACTATAATACTGGTTTATTCACATTTGGCGATGGAGCTTCCAGAAATTTAGCCTACACCATAGGGTTTTCGCGAAGTAATAAAGGAATCAATCCAATATTTCCAATATATGGCGCAGAATTTAGTCTAACAGGAAAATTTACACTTCCTTATTCCTTATTTAATGGAGTAGATTACGGTACCCTAGGCGATCAAAAGGAGTATAAATATATCTATTCTGGACCATCCTACACAGGAAACAATGGCATTAGAGTAAATAGCGGTGATTACGTAGAGACAATCCCAAGCCAAATTAATCCAACGCCAAATAGTGTAGCAGATTATAAAGATGCTGCTGCTGACCCAGCAAAAGTCGATCAAAAAAAATACAATTGGCTAGAATATTACAAACTTAAATTTAGAGCTGATTGGTACACAAAAATAGTTGGGTCTAATAAGAGTCCATTAGTATTGCGTTCTTTGGTTGAATTTGGATTTTTAGGAGCCTATAATCAACAAAGAGGAATTATTCCTTTTGAAAGATTCTTTTTAGGAGGTGACGGGATGCAAAATTTTGCAATGGACGGTAGAGAGGTTATTGGCTTGAGAGGATATCCAAATGGATCATTAACACCTGTCAGCGCAACTGGTGAATCAAATGGCGCCAACATTTATAATAAGTTTTCATTAGAATTGAGATATCCTATAACATTAAAGGCGGCTGCGTCAATATATGCGCTAACATTTTTAGAAGCAGGGTCTTCGTTTGATACCTTCAAAAATTACAACCCATTTGCTTTAAGCCGTTCTGCTGGAGCTGGATTAAGGGTGTTTATGCCAGCATTTGGATTATTAGGAATCGATTTTGGATATGGATTTGATGGATTGCCATTGCCTGGAGGTCTATTAGCTCCAAAAGCAAATGGCTGGGAAACACATTTCATAATAGGACAACAATTTTAATAGTTTGATATAAATTTTTCTAACACATCATCGTTATGAGAAAAGAATTTTTATTTATATTCGTAGCCTTTGCTTTAGCACATACAGTTCAGGCGCAAACTAAAGGCACTAAAGTGGGCTATATTGATATGGAATACATTTTGCAAAATGTACCCGCTTACACTGAAGCGCAAAACCAATTAGAACAAAAAGCCCAGAAATGGAAGCAAGAAATTGAAACGAAAAAAAATGAAGTTAATAAACTAAAAGACGCTTTAAAAGCAGAAAAAGCCTTATTGACAAAAGGTCTTATTGATGAAAGAAATAGCGAGATTGTATTCCTTGAAAATGAAAATTTAGAATACCAACAGAAAAGATTTGGTCCAAACGGCGATTTGATGACGCAAAAAAATGCTTTAACAAAACCCATTCAAGACCAAGTATTTACTATGGTTCAAGATATAGCTGAAACCAAAAAATATGATTTTATTTTTGACAAAACGTCAGATATGACGATGCTTTTTGCAGCAAAAAGATTTGATATTAGCGAGCAAATAGTTCGTGCTCTAAACCGAACAGAAAAAAGAGAACAACTAACAAAAAAACAACTCAAAGAAGAAGAAGCTAGAGAAGCTAAACAAGAGGCAATCGCTGATAATCCGAACTTATCCGAAAAACAAAAAGCTTTAGAAACAAAAAAACTGGCAAGAGAAGCGGATATTGCGGCTAAAAAATTAGTGTTAGAAGAAAGGAAAAAAGCTGCCGAAGATAAAAAATTACAAATCATTGCAGATAAAGAAGCAAAAAAAAATGGAACCGCTCCTTCTTCTACAGCTAAAACCAAAACTTCATCAGACAACACTCTTGATAAAGAAGCTGCAGCAAACGCAGCAGCTGAAGCAAAACAAGCACAAGCAGATCAAAGAGCCGAAGCGCTTAGAATTAGACAACAAGCAGTTGAGGACAAGAAAAAAGCAGCAGAAGAAAGAAGGCAGCAAATTCTAGATGAAAGGGAAGCGAAAAAAATAGGTGCACTTCCTAAAACAACCGAAACTGATGATGCAACATCCAACCCAGATGCAAAAAGCGAAGCTGCTAAAACTGCAGCTACAGCAGCTGCCGAAGCAAAACAAAAACAGGCTGATGCTAGAGCAAAAACACTAGAAGACCGCAAAAAAGCGGTGGAAGAAAATAAAAAAGCACAAGAAGAAAAAAGAAAACAAGCTTTAGACGCAAAAAAAACTGGCACGGTTTCTGAGAATGTCGAAAAGGGAGATGAAAAAACTCCTACATCAGCTGAAAAAACAGAAACGGAAACAACTGATACAAAGGAAGCGACTGCTAAAACACCCGCAGAGGAAGCAAAACAAAAACAAGCTGAAGCTAGAGCAAAAGTAATTGCAGACAGAAATAAATCATTTGAAGAACGCAAAAAAGCTTTGGAAGAAAAAAAGAAAAAAATACTCGAAGATAGAGAAGCAGCCAATAAAACTAATGAAGAAAAATTAAAAACAATAAAAGAGAATACAAACAATAATTAATTAATATTTTAAAAAGATGAAACAAATCAAAACTTTACTAATTGCTGCAATACTTTTTTTAGTAGCTAGCCAAACAATTAATGCTCAAGCAAAAACAGCTCATGTTGACGTAAGCGACGTAATGACTAAGATGCCGGCAATGATTGATGCCCAAAAACAACTAGAAAAATTAAGCGCAACTTATGATGCAGATTACAAAAAAATGGCCGAAGAATTTAAAGCTAAATTGGCGAAATATGACGCCGAAGCAGCAACTGTTACTGATGCTGTAAATGCTGAACGTCAAAAAGAAGTTCAAGATATGCAAAAAAGAATTCAAGATTTTGGTCAAAACGCGCAAAAAGAATTGCAAACCAAACAAGAAGAAATAACAAAACCAATTTACGAAAAAGTAAGAACAGCAATCCAAAAAGTGGGTAAAGCGAAAGGTTTTCAATATGTTCTTGATGGTTCAACTCTTTTACTTGCTGACGGTCCTAACTTGACTGTAGATGTAAAAAAAGAACTAGGTTTCTAACATTTATAAATCTTCACATAAACGCTCAACTAATTTATTTGGTTGAGCGTTTTTTTTACCATCGATTTATAGGTTTTTAAAAAAGTTGCACCTAACTTTGTTACTATGATTAACAATAAACCCATCGGAATTTTTGACTCTGGTATTGGAGGAACCTCTATTTGGGCTGAAATTCATCAATTACTTCCCGACGAAAAAACAATCTATTTAGCCGATAGTAAAAATGCTCCTTACGGTCAAAAATCAAAAACAGAAATAATTGCGCTAAGTTGCAAAAATACCGAACTTTTGCTCGCAATGGACTGCAAATTAATTGTAGTGGCTTGCAATACTGCAACAACAAATGCAATTCAGGAATTAAGGAATAAATATAATGTTCCTTTTATTGGAATAGAGCCTGCGATAAAACCTGCCGCAACTCATTCGAAAACCCAAACTATAGGAATTCTAGCAACGCGAGGCACTTTAAATAGTGAACTTTTTAATAAAAATGTCGAAAAGTTTCACAACACAAAAATTATAGAGCAAATAGGTAACGGATTAGTACCCCTAATTGAAAATGGCAAAATTAATTCACCCCAAATGACAACTCTTCTTGAAGACTATCTCACACCAATGATTGATGCCAACATTGATTATCTCGTTTTAGGATGCAGTCATTACCCCTATTTGATTCCTCAAATTAAAAAAATTCTTCCACCTCATATTCAAATCATAGATTCGGGTGAAGCTGTGGCAAGACAAACTCAAAATGTTTTAAAGGAAAAAGTAGGATTGTCAAATCTAAAAAATAGGGAACCACTATTTTATACTAATTATGAACCTAAAGTGCTTTCTGAAATTTTAGGAAACCAATATGAAGTAATTGAAAAAAATTTTTAAGAACTAGATTATTCTTCCGTTTTGTACCAACTAGAATACATCACATAATTATTGGCTATGCGCTCAATTTCGCCTGCAAAATCAGATTGATCAATATCTTTTACCTTTTTTGCAGGAACTCCAGCATAAATACTTCCAGATTCAACGACCGTGTTTTGAGTGACAACAGCGCCTGCTGCAATTATAGAATTACTGTTAACAATACAATTATCCATAACAATTGCTCCCATTCCAATCAATACGTTGTCATGAACCGTACAACCGTGTACAATGGCATTATGACCAATTGAAACATTATTCCCTATAATTGTTGGATGTTTTTTATACGTACAATGAATAATTGCACCATCCTGAATATTAACTTTATTCCCTATTTTAATAAAATTGACGTCGCCTCTAATTACGGCGTTGAACCAGACACTACAGGAAGAACCAAAACTAACATCACCTACAATAGTAGCATTTTCGGCTACATAACAATCCTCAGGTATAGAGGGAGATTTTCCGTTTACAGACTTAATTAA
>NZ_JANPFL010000052.1:0-10863 GCF_031423415.1 Flavobacterium sp. | reverse complement strand
CATTTGAGCAGCACCTGTAACCATGTTCTTAACGTAATCCGCGTGACCTGGACAGTCAACGTGAGCGTAGTGACGGTTAGCAGTTTCGTACTCAACGTGTGAAGTATTAATTGTAATACCTCTTTCTTTTTCTTCTGGAGCATTATCAATTTGATCAAATGATTTTGCTTGACAGTAACCAGCATCAGATAACACTTTAGTTATTGCTGCAGTTAAAGTTGTTTTTCCGTGATCCACGTGACCGATTGTCCCAATATTTAAATGGGGTTTGTTACGGTTAAAGGTTTCTTTTGCCATTTTACTTAATTTTAATCTTAGTTATATAATATATTAGTGTTCAAATTTTCAATATAATTGAGCCAACTACGGGAATTGAACCCGTGACCTCTTCCTTACCAAGGAAGCACTCTACCTCTGAGCTAAGTCGGCAGAGAATCTTATAATTCTGTGGGGAGAGCAGGATTCGAACCTGCGAAGTTTACACAGCAGATTTACAGTCTGCCCTCGTTGGCCGCTTGAGTATCTCCCCGATTTGTTTTAGTTTAGGATTTTAAATTTTTCAAAAACACAAAACATTTTTACCATTAATTACAATGAACATATTCCAAATCGCATTTGGAATAAAAAAAGAGCCGGCGGAGGGACTCGAACCCACGACCTGCTGATTACAAATCAGCTGCTCTAGCCAACTGAGCTACGCTGGCAATTCAATAAAAAAAGTCCGCTATTTCTAACGGACTGCAAATGTATGTATTTTATTTATTAATCAAAACTTTTTTTGAAAAAAATTTATCATGCATGTGTTCTTATTTTTTCTTTTCTTTTTACAAGTAATCTTTCCAAAGATTCCGAAGCTAATTCTACCCCTTCTTCAAATGATTTACAAGTTTTTTTGACTATAAATTCGTCACCAGGAACTATTATTTTTACTTCTACTATTTTATTCTCTTTTTCGCTGGTTTGTTCTACTTTCAAAAAAACATCTGACGACACAATTTTGTCATAATATTTTTCTAGTTTATTCATTCGTTCTTCAATATGGTCTACTAATTTTTTGTCAACGTTAAAGTTAACTGCATGAACATTTACTTTCATAATCTCTTTTTTTGGTTAAACATTATAAAAAATCATTTTTTGTTTCGAGGATGCGCATTTTGATATACATTTTTAAGTTCTGTTAAGCTAGAATGTGTATATACTTGTGTTGACGCAAGACTGGCGTGACCTAGTAATTCTTTTATTGAATTTAAATCAGCTCCATGATTGAGCATGTGAGTGGCAAATGTATGCCGAAGCATGTGCGGACTCTTTTTTACTTTTTCAGAAACATTACTAAAGTAATCATTTATTAGTCGATAGACAAATGTTTCGTTGAGTTTATTTCCGTTTTGGAGTAAAAAAAAATACGATTCGTCATTAACAAGCGGTATTTCAGCGCGTTCGGATTGGTAATTTTTTATTTGATTTATTAATATAGGTAGTATTGGAATAATTCTTTCCTTATTTCTTTTGCCAAGTACTTTAATTGTGTTATTTGAAATATCTACATTTTTTAGCTGCAATGCTATTAGTTCTGAACGGCGAATTCCTGTGATGTAAAACAAATCGATTATTAATTTGTCACGAAATCCTTCAAATCCTTCCTTATATTCAATGTGATGCAAAACTTTGTCCAACTCGTCTTCCGAAAATGGTATTTGAATTTTTTTGGGCGTTTTGAGCGCTTTGTGTTTGGACAATGGATTAATATCTATTTGCTTGGTTTTTAATAGAAATTTGTAAAATGCTTTTAATGAGGCTATTTTTCTGTTTACAGAGGTATTACCCATTTTCCCATCAACCATAGAAACAATCCAGCTTCTTATTAAGGTATAAGAAACTTCTTCAAGTGGCGTATTGTCAAAATTTCTTTCAATGAATATTTTAAAAAAATCTAAATCTTTTCCATAAGCCAAGGCAGTATGTACAGAATAATTTTTCTCTTTAAGTAAATAATCTTGGAATTTTTGCTGGTTAATGGTCATAAAAAAATCGTTAGCATAAAAGTACAAAACTTCTATTACTAACGATTTATATTTACAAGAAAATTAACTACTAACTTTCTAGGTTCTCTCTCATGTTTTGAACGTAAGCTGCTTTTTGAACCATTGCTCTGTTTATAACAGATGGCTTAATGAAAGCTTGACGACTTCTCAATTGTCTTACGACTCCTGTTTTGTCAAATTTTCTTTTATAGCGCTTTAATGCTCTATCGATATTTTCTCCGTCTTTAATTGGTATAATTAACATAATATAGACACCTCCTCTCGTTAAGGGTACAAAAGTAATTATTTATTTTTAATTATGACCCGAAAAAAAAGATTTTTTTATTAAATAGGAGAAGCAATTATGAATTTTGAATTATTTCATAAAAAAAGGGTCAACTCACGCCAACCCAATTTCTAGAAAAGAACTACTACTTCCTTTTCTATTTTTATTCAAAACTATACATAACAGTCAAACCAAAACTTATTGGTAAAACTTTTGTATTTACATTTGTAGTATAAAATCCATTTAATGCTCTGTTTGCAGTATTAGTGGGATTGTAACCTACAATAGATTTACTTTGATCAGTTTCGATAAGACTATTCATTGCATGATCTAAATAGAAACCTGTATAAAGCGCTCCTTTTTTTGCAATTTTAAATGAAAAACCAACCTCAACACTCCCCAAAATTATATTTTCGGTTTCATATTCACTTGTGCCGTTATAATTTTGGGTACTTCCAAAACCACGGGAAGGCAAATCGGAGATTAATAAATTAAAATCAGGATAGTAACCTTCCGCAGTTATTTTACTTGATTTACCTTTGGCTTCAAAGCTAATTGGCAGCATATATTTTGCTCCAATTCTAGTATAAAAATTTGTATTGGTGTTTATTAATGTTTTAAATTGTAAAAACAATGGAATTTGTAATGCTGATAATTTTTGTTTTTCCGAATAACCCTCGGCTGATGTTCTATATTCAAATGCGGAATTTGTATCATCAATTAAATTTGAAGATGAATTTACATTTCCTAATACATTGATGTTTTGAGAATATTGCGAAAACTCTAATCCTGAACCTACTCCAAAATTTTTCGAAAACATATATACGTAACCTGATTTTATCGAAAAATTATTTTGTTTACCTGAAACTGAATTGCTTGCATTATCAATAAAAGAAAAAGGACTTGCGCTTGCTCCCACATAAATTTGAGCTGAACTATTCTGAGAAGTCATAATTATTAAAGACAATAATATGATTTTTAAAATCTTATTCATGGTTTTATTTGTTTTAAAAAAGGCAGTTTAGTTAAATTAAACTGCCTTTTATTTAATATTACTTCACTAATAAATTTATACTGTACATATTTCCGTTGCTTAGTGTCAACCTTACAATATATACTCCTTGAGCTAAAGGTGTTGCTACTATAGTTTTACTTCCAGTTACTGCTGATTGGCTTAATAAAGCACTTAATTGGTTATAAACCTCAATTTTAGCATTTACTAAAATTGGAAGAGGTAACGTAGTTTCAACTTCAAAAGTAGCTCCTGCCGAAGCTGGATTTGGAAACACTTTTATATCAAATTCTGGTGTATTATCTGAAATAGTTAAAGTACAAGTTGTAATTAAAGCGCCATTTTTAAAAGCTGTAGCATAATAAGTTCCCGATAAATTACCGCTTTCTTTGAAATATTGTTGATTTGCATTAGCCACTAAAACACCATTTTTATACCATTGGTATCCGCTATAATCGTTTGATGAATTATCAAAGAAAATTACATCTCTCCAGTGTTTTCTGATTAAACCTGATTGACTTACAACAACTGTTTGAATTACATTTGTGGCAGCATCAAAATTAGCATTTCCACTTTGTGTTGCTATAATATTAACACTTCCCTGATTAATTATATTCAATGTTGAACCAGTAATTGTAGCAATCGAATTATCTTGAGAGGTGTAATTTACAGCTAAACCACTAGAAGAAGTTGCATTTAAGGAATAAGTTAATTCATCATCACAACCAATAACCAAATCCTGAACCCAAGTAATGGTTTGTGAAGCTTTGGTTATGGTAAAATTAGCTCCTACATAAGTAACTATATAATTAGGTCCTGCACTCAAAGTTCCTTGATTTATAGCATAAGTACCTACGTTTTCTCCAGCTACTCTACTTAAAGCACCTGTAAAGCTATCCCCAGGCTGTAAACTTGGTACAACAGTATAAGTCAATACCGGATCAGTGGTGCCAAATACTTTGGTTTGCGCATTGGCAGTAACAGTAATAGGAATTTGACTTAAACCGATACTAAACGTTTGTGATGCAGAACATCCATTAACATCTGTAGCTAATACTGTAAAGGTAAATGTTCCAATCGATAAAGATGTTCCAGAAATTGTACCAGAAGTTGACAAACTGAATCCAGCTGGTAAACTTCCTGAACTGATTGTATAAGTTAATGCTGTAGTAGCATTAGAAACTACTAACGACTGAGAATAAAGTTGATTATAGTCTCTATCTGGTAACGATGTAGTTCCAAAAACCAATGTTGGACATACTACTTCAAACGAATACGATTGCGTTCTTGTACAACTTCCTTGAGTTGTTGCGGTAACGGTATAAGTTGTTGATGTACTAAGTGCCGTTGGCGTTCCGCTTATAATTCCAGTAGTTGGATTGATAGCTAAACCTGATGGTAAAGCTGGCGAAACTGTATAATTTACCGATTGTGTATTTCCTGTAACTGAAGCATCCAAATTATACGATGCCCCAACTACTGCATCAGTTGCAGAAGCATTAGCAAATGCTATTGGTGCGCAAGCAACGTAAGTTGTAGCACAAGTTGCACCCGTAATCCAGTCTGGAGTTTCCATATTGTTGTAACTTCCGTGAAAACTATTACTTGAAGTGTCTTGAAAAGCAACACTCGTTGGAGCTTCTTCAAAATCGTATTGCGCTACAAGTCCTGCTGTACCGCTTGAGACACAATTGTTCAGATTTCCTGCAATTTGAGCTTGTGTTCTAGCTGTATTCCAGAGACGCACCATATCTATATCATAATTTGCAGGATAGCCTACACCATTGTCTGCTCCTATAAATAAATCAAAAGCATTGGTTGGAATTGGTCCTGTTAACGGTATTGAAGTATCTAAAAAACCGTTGATGTATAAATTAGCTGTTGTACCGTCATAAGTACCAGCAACGTGAGTCCAAGTATTTACAGGTATTGTGCTAGTTTGAAAAACGTTAGTTGTAGAATTACCAGTCCACCCTTGTGGTGCAAAATTAATTTTATCATTCCCTGAAAAAGTAAAATTAAAACCATTGGTCCAAGAGCCGCTATTTGCTTTTCCAAGTATATAATTATAATTGAATGTATTTGCATTTGTTCTCACCCAAAATTCAACTGTCATATTAGTTGTAAAATTGATAGAAGCGTTATTTGGCACTCTCATAAAATCGTTAGTTCCATCGAAATTAATAGCAACATTATTTGCTGTAATGGTAACCTGAACTGGAATTCTTGTGCTTTCGCATATACCAACAGTTTGACTAGCAAAATAAGTTGTACCGTTTACTAAAGGTGTTGCGTTTGCTAAAGCAGTTCCTGTAGTTAATGTTGTATACCATTGAATACCGCTTCCTGCAGCTGTTAAATTAGCAACTGTAGAACCCGCAGGTAAAAATTGTTGTGCAGTTGCCGTTGGTGCCAAAGGTGTAGGATTGACAACTACATTTACTGCTACTCTGTTTGAAGTTGATGCATTAGTAATACGTTTTACGATATTATTAAAAGTATCTGCTATTAGAATTGCTCCATCGGATTGTACAGTAATCCCCCAAGGTGAAAAAAGAGGCGTTACAATACTAACTATATTTGTTCCATCTGCATTCATCTCTTTGAAGCCACTACCAGAATCATCTGTAAATAAAATTTTACCATTGGCTTGAACTGTAATACCAGTAGGTGCAGATAACCCAGAAGCAATAGTGACAATACCTGTGCCATCCGCATTCATACGTTTTATAACATTATTACTAGTATCAGCTATTAAAATACTACCATCAGCTTGCATTGCAATACCCCGAGGTCTATTAAACCCAGTGGCAACTGTAACAGGGTTAGTGCCATCAGCATTCATGCGCTTGATAACACTATTCTCATTATCTGACACTACAATTTTACCATCAGCTTGAACTACTATTCCAAAATAAATAGCCCCAGATAAAAACGTAGTAACTCCTGAACCATCAGCATTGATGCGTTTTACGGAATTACTATCAGCTACTAGAATTTTACCATCGGCTTGAATGGCAATACCGTTTGGATAGTAAAACCCGGAGGCTAGATTTACGACGTTTGTGCCATCTGCATTCATGCGTTTAATTATACCATCATCACCACATATTAGAATTTTTCCATCAGTTTGTACAGCAACTCCTCGAGGATTATTAAATACAGGTCCAAGAGTAATAGCTGTTAAAGGATTGCTTTGCTGTACATAGTAATTACCGGTATTTAATGTTGCTCCGTTAATAAGTTCCGTCCCACCAGTTGAATTGGCAAACCAACTTGCAGTAGAACCGGCACTTGGTGTAGTTACTAAATTAGCTACTGTTGCTGGCGAACATAGTGTTTGTGTTGCTTCGCTAATTCTTCTAACTTTTACCGCAAGTCTTGTGGTGCTTTCACAACTAGTAATAGTTTGTGAAGCATAATAGGTTGTGTTATTAACAACGGTTGTTGTTGTTGGTAATTCTGTTCCACCTGTTGCATTATCATACCATTTTATAGCAGAACCTGTAACGGTAATAGATGCTAAGGTTGGAGCATTCCCTACGTAAACATGAACGGCATTACCAGTTGGAGCAACTACTATCGTTGGCTGTGTAATTGTGAAGTTGCGAGTAGCAGTACATGCGTTAGCATCAGTTACTGTTACCGTATAAGTTCCTGCGCTTAATCCAGTTGCTGTAGCAGCTGTTCCTCCTGATGGCGACCAAGAATAAGTATAGCCACCAGCACCTCCAGAAGGAGTAACGGAAGCTGAACCGTTAGAACCTCCATTACAAGACACATTGGTTTGCGCCGCAGTTGCCGTACTGATAGCAGTTGGTTGTGTGATTGTAAAGTTAACAGTAGTAGTACAGCTGTTTGCATCCGTTATAGTACAAGTCCAAGTTCCGGCGCTTAATCCTGTTACTGATCTCGTTCCATCACCTGTCGGGGTACCTGGAGTCCAGTTGTAGGTATATCCACCCGCGCCACCTGTTGGAATATTAATTGAGGCAGCTCCATTAGAACCCCCGTTGCACGATACATTGGTTTGTGAAGCTGCAGTAGTTACAAGAGCCGTTGGCTGGGTAATTGTAAAGTTTCGAGTAACGATACACCCGATTGCATCGGTTACCGTTACAGTATAAGTTCCAGCTGCAAGTCCTGTTGCTGTAGCAGCCGCTCCACCAGATGGAGACCAAGAATACGTATATCCACCAGCACCTCCTGAAGGTGTGACGGAAGCAGAACCATTAGAACCCCCATTACATGATACATTAGTTTGCGAAGCAACTGGAATTACAAGAGGAGAATTAACTGTAACCCCTACTGCTGTTCTTGCACTTTCGCACCCACCAATGGTTTGCGAAACAAAGTATGTACCGTTAACTAAAAAATCTGTACTAGCAAGTGCAGTGCCACCAGTAGCCGCTAAGTAGTATTTTATACCAGTTCCAGCAATATTTAAATTGGCAATTGTTGAGCCACTACAGAACCTTAAATTTGAATTTAAACTGGTAATTGAAAATGGACCTGGAGCGCAACCAGCAGTAACAGACGTCCAACCCGTTAATGGAGGGTTCATCCCTGCCGGAACAGTTAGATTTTGAAAAGAAAAACTACCACCTGGAGGATTGCCAAATACCCATTTAGCACCATCAAAATATATAAATGCCCCGCCACTAGAGAAAGTATAATAATTTTTACCGTTAAATACAGATGTTTTATTATAAAGTCCCCCAGCACCAATACAGGGTCCACCTATTGCAACATTTACTGAAGTAGCATCAACAAATGGTGCGTTAGGTGGCGCACTTGTTGTTTGGTACGACAGAATAGGATAGCCATTGTTTGTACAGCCATCCATTTTCCAAATATCGGCGGTACCGTTGGTGGTTTCGCCTACAAAGTCCCAACCCACAAAAGTGGCTTGTGTTTGCATTTGGGCAGTGGTTCTTCCTGTTCCGCCAGCAGATGTGGTTTGTCCTGAAGTAATAGTATTCCAGTATGAACTATTAACTATAGCATTCAAATTTTTGAGACCAACTAAACCGCCTATACCACCAATAGTTGTTCCGCTCACACTTCCTGTTGCGTAGCTATTGGTAATTGTAGCATCCCCACTGTAACCAACTAAACCGCCTACACAGTCACCAACAGAACTGGCTACATTACCTGTTGCGCTCACACTTCCTGTTGCGTAGCTATTGGTAATTGTGCTATTATTATTAAAACCAACTAAACCGCCTACGTACTGTGCTCCGCTAACACTTCCTGTGGCGTAGCTATTGGTAACTGTCATAGAATATGAAAATCCAACTAAACTACCAACCAATAACTTACCTGAAACCGATCCGCCCAACATGCCTAGATTTGAGATTGAGGCTGAAAACGGGTAGCCAAAAAGACCAACATAATCTGTAGTTGGTCTATTAATAACCAAGCCTGTAATTGTATTACCACCCCCGTTATAACTGCCTCTAAATTGTGTTGTAGCATTTCCAATAGGACTAAAGCCTGCTCCAGCATTCAGTGTGCTGGTCGAACTAGCATCGATATTGGCAGTTTGCCTAAAATGTTTTGCCCAATCGCTAGGGTTGTTGCTCAGGTAAATAATATCGGCAAGGGTTGCAATTTGGATCGGACTTGCAATT
This sequence comes from Flavobacterium sp., assembly GCF_031423415.1. Lineage (GTDB taxonomy): Bacteria > Bacteroidota > Bacteroidia > Flavobacteriales > Flavobacteriaceae > Flavobacterium. The sequence goes on along the minus strand of NZ_JANPFL010000052.1, from coordinate 1,908 downwards.
GTACCTGCTCCTCCAGAGTAGCTTTGTGCCATGGCATTAAATTGCCAAAGTAAAAGCGTGAGAATAAATAATAATTTTTTCATTTTTTGTGTTATTTTAATTACAAAACAAAAATGTATTAAAATTTTAAGATTTTTAAAAAATTGTTGAGTTTGACACGTTTTTGTATGAGTTTGACACAAATACAAATTTATTCAAAATAAAAAAGAGTTTATTTTGTAAAAAGGCTCATCAATGTTTCATGATGGGTGCGAGAAATTGGAATTTTTTGGTTTTCAATTAAAACAAATTGCCTGTTGATGGCTTTTATATAATTTGCATTTACTATGTAAGAACGATGCACACGAACGAAAGAATTGTCTTTAATTTTATCTAAAAATTTTTCTAAACTGGTTCTCATTAAAATTTTTCTATCGGTAAAAATTTCTAAATATATATTTTCAGATTTTATATATTTTATGTCGTTGTGCTTTATTTTGTATGAAATATTGCTTTCTTTAAACTCAAAAAAACGTTCGCTTGGTAATTGTTTTGTTTTAAAAAGTGCTAACGTAACAAACAAATCCGATTTTGTAAAAGGCTTTATCAAATAAGCTTGCGGATTAAATTTTACGGCTTCTTGAATAGTAACAGTATCAGAGTAAGAGGTTAAAAAAACAAATGGAATTTTATATATTGAATTTAATTTGTCAGCAATAAAAAAACCAGTTTCTGTATCGTTTAAATTAATATCCAAAAACACAAAATCTATTTTATTAGATGGATTTTCTATGTAATGCAAAGCATCGGAAATATTTGACACTATATTTACAGTAAGGTAATCTAACTCAAATAATGTTTCCTTTAACATTTCGGCTATTAAAAGTTCGTCTTCTATTATTAAAAAATTCATAATTTGATTTAAATAGTTATGGTGAAAGTGGAACGATTATTTGCAAAATCATATTCTAATTTTCCTTTTATTTGTTGTATTAATATACGAATTATTTTAAATCCAAAACCGCCATTTTTATCATTAAACCCATCTTTAATGCCGCAACCATTATCATAATATTCTATAATAAATTGATTGTTTTTGTTTGAAATATTGATGTTAATTTTTCCTTCGTTACTATTTTCAAAAGCATATTTAAAGGAATTAGTGATTAATTCGTTTAAAATTAAACCCAAAAACATACCTTTTGAAACATCAAAAACTATACTGTTTTTTTGGTAATTTATTTCAATATTTTTTTCGTGATTTTGGTACAAAGTTTCTAACGAATGTATTAATTGCTCTAAAAAATGATCAAAATTTACTTCGTCGCCTTCAAATTCATTATGTAAATTTTGTTGGATCAATGCCATAGATTGTATTCGGTTTTGGCATTCGGTTAAAATTTGTTTGGTCTCAAAATTTTCGATGTTTTTGGCTTGTAAAAAAAGTAAACTATTTAGCGTCGTTAAATTGTTTTTGACCCGATGGTGTACTTCTTTTATTAGATATTGTTTTTGAATTACCAAATTATTTAATTCTTTGTTTTTTGAATCAATTTTTTTGTAAAAAAATGATATTATTACAACAGAAATTATTGTGAATAACAAAATGACTAAAATAATTTGTAATTGATTCGATTTTTTTTGTAATTCTAAATTTGCAAGTTGCTTTTTCTGGAGCGTTTCTTTGATTAATCCATCTTTTTGAGCAGAATCAAATTTTATATTTAAACCCGCTACTTTTGATGTTTTTTCGTTTTCTTTTAGTTTTTCGATAGCATTTTTTGCTTTTTTCAAATACAAATAGGCTTGCTTATTATTCCCAATAATTGAATAAAATTCGGCAAAATTTGAGTAAAATTTTTCGTTAAAGTACAAATCATTTAAAAGCAATTTTTCGGTTTGGTAATAATAATATTTTGCATTTGAAAT
>NZ_JANPFL010000051.1:0-13911 GCF_031423415.1 Flavobacterium sp. | reverse complement strand
TTAAAACTTCAATATTTGAAAAAATATTTTTCTAAATTTCAAATATTGAGTTCTACAAAGAACACTAAAAAACAAGCAAAACAGTTGAAATGCTTATAAATAGTAGCTTTTCAAGTTTTTATCGGACAACAATGGTTTTTTTTAAATCTTTTAGCAAATAAAAACACTATTAGCTGATTAATAGTACAATAGCGGAAAACCTCAAAATGTTAATAAAAATAATGTTAAGTTTTCAAAAAGAACAAATCTAAAAAGATTGATTCTATATATTTGCCTATCTAGCAAAACACTTATGAATTTTATCAAACGCGCAAATATACTACAATTACTGCTCTTACTTTTGGTCTTAAACTCATGTATGAAAGAAAAAAAAATAGAGATTAAAGAGCTTAAAGATGCTGAACTTCCAAAAGATGCATTGCCAAAAATGAAGCCCCTAGTCAATGAAACTCCAAAACTTACTTCTGCATATATCATTGAAACCAAAGAAAAAATAGATGCATTTTACAGAAAAAATTGGCCTAACAATAGCCTGAATGGAAGTTTTCTTGTAGCCAAAAATGGTCAAATTATCTACGAAAAATACGAAGGTTTTGCCAATTTTAGAGATAAAACACCAATAACAAGTGCTACTCCAATTCATATTGCATCAGTAAGTAAAGTGCTTACGGCCACTGCAATTTTAAAATTGGTCAATGCCAAAAGAATTGGGCTAGACGATAAAGTATCCATTTATTTACCAGCGTTTCCGTATCCAGATGTAACCGTAAGAATGTTATTAAGTCACCGAAGTGGGATGCGGAGTTATGCCTATTTTACAGATCGAGACAAAAACGTTTGGGATAGACATAATACATTGACAAATCAAGACATATTAACCATAATGGGAACCAAAAACATTAGGTTGGAACAAAAAACAGGAACTCGTTTTGCGTATTGTAATACCAATTATGCAATGCTAGCCTTAATAATTGAAAAAGTTACCAAACTTTCGTATAGAGAAGCTATGAGCCGAATTATTTTCAAACCACTGGGAATGACCCATACTTTTGTTTTAGATTTTGACAAAGACAAGAAGAAAGTGGCTCCATCCTATAAAGGCAATAGAGTCGAAATTGGAATTGATTACCTAGATAAAGTGTACGGTGATAAAAATATTTACTCCACTCCTAGAGATTTATTAAAATTTGACCGCGCTCGAAATTCACCTTACTTTTTAGAACCAGCACTTTTAAAACAAGTTTATACAGGATACAGCAACGAGCATCCTGGTCGAAAAAATTACGGTTTAGGAATCCGAATGATTAATTGGGAAACTGGTAAAAATTTCTATTTTCATAATGGATGGTGGCATGGTTTTACCTCTTCCTATATTACTCTAAAAGATGAAAACGTGACTATAATTGCACTATCTAACAAATTCACAAAAGGTACTTATGCCGTTCGAAAATTAGCACCGCTGTTTGGTGACTATCCGTTTAAGGTAGAAGATGAATAAATTTTAGATTGCAGATTTTAGATTCTTGCATTAACGTTGAATTTATTGTAATTTTGCAAAATATTTAGATATTGAAATCTAAATAAAATGGGGTCGACTGGTTTTGACAGCAAGTCGAATTGAAAAGTAAGCACGTCGAGAACTGGGACAATTCTCGTAAATAAAAGGTTTCAAAACACATACACGGCGAAGGAAACTACGCTCTTGCTGCATAATCTGAATCATAGTAAGATTAGCCTCGTCCTACTAGGTAGGAAAGCAGGATTCATCTCGAAAGCTCTGGTTTATAGCGGTCGATAAAGATGAATCGTAAATTTAAACCTAGATTTCCACAAGCTTCGGGTGGATTTCGAAACTAAAGAAGCTAAGCGATGTGTGGCTGTTTCTGGCCTACCACAAAGTCGAAAACTCAATCAGGAAATAAGCGTGTAGAAAGTTTTTTAGTTGCTTGTTTGGACGGGAGTTCGACTCTCCCCGACTCCACTGTCGTACCAATAACCTCTAAAGAAATTTAGAGGTTATTTTTTTATTCAAAAGTTCCAAATCTGAATTGAAAAAGTTCGATATTGCTCCTCTCTGTTCCACTGTCGTACCAATAACCTCTAAAGAAATTTAGAGGTTATTTTTTTATTCAAAAGTTCCAAATCTGACTTGAAAAAGTTCGATATTGCTCCTCTCTGTTCCACAATTCTATTCTCAAATAGAACTAAATGCCCGTAAATCTTAGGATTTACGGGCATTTTTGTTTTCAATACTTTCCAAAATCAGCATTAAATCATAATGACAAGGGTATAAATTCGGTTACCCTAAAAAACACAAAAAAAGGTAACCGAATTCTTTGGAAACACTTGTAAAATATGGGGTTCACATAATAAACATCTTGACAAGCACATAGTAAAAAAATACATTTAACAACTTTAAAAGTCACCACATTATGAAAAACAGAATATCAATACTTTTTTATACAAAAAGCGCCAAAGCATCAAAAAATGGGTTACTACCCTACCAATTTACTTAAGAATTACTGCGAATGGAGTTCGAATTGAAATAAGTACTTCAAAATTTGTTGAAAAATCAAAATGGTCTGTAGAAAGTGCCAAAATAAAAGGTAATTATGAGAAAGCCAGAACGGTCAATAATTATCGTGCTCTTCTAAAAAATAAAGTATACAACACGAAAAAACTATGCTTTACAATAATCCTGAGATTAATGCAAATACTTTCAAAAACAAGTTTCTTGAAATTGAAGATAAACAAAGACACTAAATTGATTCCTGATAATCCACTCAATATTTGTTCAGGTTTGGAGAAAAAAGGCGCATTCAATTCGCTCATTTGCGACAACTTTAATCCTAGTTGTAAATGATAACTTGCTTGTAATCCCATCTTATAAGGGAAATTACCTGTATGGCTTTTAATCTTTAAAATATCTGTGATGAATTCGGTCAACTTGAACACTCTTGAACGCATATGAGAAGAAAATTGTTCATTTTTTTCATCATGAAAATGCTTTTTAACGTGCTTTGTACAACTGCCTGAAGGACAAACAATATAATTGAATTCAGAAAAATTTGCAACGAAATTTATACCACAACCTTTACCCAAATTTTCGTAACCACTATTGGCAATTGTTTGCCCACAGTATGTTTGCTCATTGGAAAACGAACATCTCATTCTAATTTTTGTAATAATTCGTAGGTGGCAATGCCCACTTTTGGATAAAACTGGTCTACATAACAAGGGATAAAAAGCCCGATTTTCATCTGTTTATACTATTTTTTTTATCATTGAGGTGGAACACCCATTTCATGCTCTCATGTTTCAAGAACTATGGTAATGTATGTTTCATCTTAGTTTCTATAAAATTTTAAATCAATCAAATCATTTGGAATAGGTTTTGGATTCCAGTTTTTATGAATGGCTAATGCAGCACCCAAAGCACTTGCTTGCGCCATTGAAGCAGCATAAACTTCCATTTCAGGAAATGCTTGCGCCAATAAATTCATAAAAATTGAATTTTTACTGAAGCCTCCATCAACAAATATTTTTTTGACTGGACTATTGTAAATTACTAATTCAGTTGAAAGTATTTGCTGATCAACAATATCCAACATTAACTGATGGTAGGCCGTTTCGTAACTTTCAAAATCATCCAGATTTCTCTGGTCAAAAATAGATTCTTTGAGGATTTTGCATTTATCTAGTTTAGAAGAGTGCCATTTTAGATTTTTTTCTCTTAATTTAGATACAATGCGTTTATTGTAAACTATTTTTTTATAAGCGTCTAATGGTAATTTATAATGTCTTGCCAATCTTTTAGTTTGTGTTTCGTGCTCGTTGCCGGCAAATAAACGAGCGGCTTTTACTGGTTTTTCTTTATATTGCAAATAGCACAAGCAATCTTTTTTAAGCTCCTCATAAGTCAAAAGAGTATCGTTGAAAGGATTTAGGGAAATACTCCAAGTCCCTGTGGACAGCAATACAAATGGTTCTGAAAAATTAATAGTGTAAGGAATAATCGCCGCAGAGCTATCGTGCAATCCAACGCCAACAGATACATCACCATCAATTTTTATTGTATTTTCCGCAAAATTAATTGGCGGAATTTTAGCTAAAATATTTTCTTTTTTCAACCATTTGTGATACTTATTTTTTTTAAAATTCCAAAGATTTGTATGGCAGCCAATACTTGTAACATCTGTAAAAAATTGTCCTGTAAAAAGTAAACTCAAGTATTGTGGCAAATGCAAACAATATTTTACTTTGTCAAACAAGGTTGGGTTTTCTTCTTTCAAACGGTAAATTTGCATTCCGGAATTTAAACTACCTAAAACGGGAGAAGCCGTCTTTATTGCGAATTTTTCCTCTCCTTTATATTTAGCATAAAACTCTCTTTTGAGAACATGAGGATATGATTTCAGATAATTATATAGCGGTGTCAATGGTTTTCCAGCATCATCAACATATACGAAACTTGCTCCGTAAGTACTGAAGTTGATAGCCTTTAAAATATATTGAGGAAACGACTTTATTTCAGACAATCTACTTTTTATCCAGTTTTCGAGTGCTGCTATATCGTCGCAAGGAAAACCATCTTCATCGACTATTTCGGGAAAATTAACAGCATTCTCCCAAACAATTTGATAATTTTCATTAAAAAGAAAAACTTTTTTGTTGGTTTTTCCAATATCAAAAATCGCAATTACATTCATTTTTGATTTTTTATAAACCTGTAGCTATTGTTTTTAACCCTCTTTCGGCAATAAGACCTTTTCTAATGGCAAGTTCTCGGTACAATCCTACTGGATTTAAGGCTGCTCCTGAACGCAACCGAGCTTCAGCAACCAAGGCGCGAACATCAGTACGGAAAGCATTTTGCAAAATTTCTTGCGCTTTAACCACATCATTTTCATCTTGTGCAATTTCTAATGCTTTTCTATCCACAGAAAGCGCTTGTGCGTAAGCTACCATAATCGCTTCAACAGATTGTAATAAGTCTTCCATTGGGTCTTTTACATTGTGTGAAGCATCAATCATCCATCCTAAATCTGTAGCGTGATTCATTCCTTTGGCATCCATTCCTTCTACCAATTCATTGAAAATCAGGAATAATTGGTAGGGTTTTAACGCGCCAGCAGTTAAATCGTCATCACCGTATTTCGAATCATTGAAGTGGAAACCACCCAACTTTTCTTCCATTAATAATAAAGAAACTATTTGCTCGATATTGGCATTTGGCAAATGATGACCCAAATCAACCAAAGTCAAGGCTTTATCGCCCAATTTTTTTACATAAGAATACGATTGTCCCCAATCGGCAACTGTAGTAGAGTAGAAATTAGGCTCGGCACATTTGTACTCTAAATATAATTTCCAGTTGGCCGGCAATGCAGCGTAAATTTCTTCTAAGCTTTCCAGCGTATTTTGATAGGCTTTGCGGAAATTTAATTGTCCTGGGAAACAAGAACCATCTGCAAGCCAAACCGTTAATGCTTCCGAACCCAATTCGACACCTTGTTGGATTACTTCGATATTGTGAGCGATAGCTTGTTTGCGAACCGCTTTGTTGACGTTTTGTAACGAACCAAATTTATAAGAATGTTCTTGACTAGTTTGGTCTTGAAAAGTATTTGAATTCACTGCATCAAATTTCAATCCGTGTTGGGCCGCCAATGCTTTAATGGCATTACGATCCGTTGGAATATCCCAAGGAATATGCAAAGAGATGGCTCCGGAAGCTTTATTTAAAGCGTGCAACAAACCTACATCTTCAATTTTTTCTTCTAATGAACGAGGTTCTCCGCCGCCCGGAAAACGTCCAAAACGAGTTCCACCTGTTCCTAAAGCCCAAGATGGAATTGCGATTTGGAAATCGATTAATTTTTTAATGATACTTTCGGTTTCCGCAATTTCTGAGGTTGTGAAAACCAATTTATTTTGATGAGATTTGATTAAATCTTCATTATGTATGGCTATTTTATTGGAATCAATTAACATACTATTTTTGTATAAAGTTAAAAAACATATTTTAAGGGGTGCTTATAATTTGGATTTTGAAAGTGTTTTTTTTAGAATCATTGATATTCTTATTAAAGAAAAATGGAGCGTCCGAAAGATTTGAACGTTAGAAAATCAACGTATTTATCTAAAAAAATCAAAATTATCTATAAAACCCCATAGCAACACCACCGTCAACATTCAAGGCATTCCCTGTTGATTTATTCAACAAGCCACCTACGAAGGCAAAACAGGCATTGGCAATATCATCTGGTAATATTATTTCATTTAATAAGGTACGTTTTGCGTAGTAAGCTGGTAATTCCGATACTGTGATTCCATATGCTTTTGCACGACCTTCTGCCCAACCACCTGACCAAATATTTGAATCAGAGATTACTGCATCAGGGTTTACCGTATTGACACGGATTTTATCAGGGCCTAATTCGGCAGCCATTAAACGGGTTAAGTGCGCTTGAGCCGCTTTCGCAGATCCGTATCCAGGATTGTTTGGCCCCGCAACTACTGCATTTTTAGATACAATGTTCACAATATCACCACCAAAACCTTGTTTGCGCATTACTTCTGTTCCCGCTTTTGAGACAATAAATTGTCCTTTAACCAAAATATCGTACAATCTATCCCATTCTTCTAAAGTATGTTCTGCAATGGATTTAGAAATACTAATTCCAGCATTGTTCACTATAATATCAGCTCCACCAAAAGCTAGACAAGCCGCATTTAATGCCAATTCTGTGCTTTTTTCATCGGTTACATTCAATAAAGTGCTAGAAACAGCATCTTTTCCAAACATTTTAATGAAATCAGCAGCAGCAGCATCTAAACGTTCCTCATTAATATCATTGATAATAACGCAAGCTCCTTCTTCGGCAAATTTCTTGGCGATAGCTTTTCCAATTCCACCCGCAGAACCTGTAATTAAGGCGACTCTTCCAGACAAGGCTTTAGGTTTTGGCATACGTTGCAGTTTAGCTTCTTCCAATAACCAATATTCAATGTCGAAAGCTTCCTGACGAGGCAATGAAGTATATTCAGAAACAGCTTCGGCTCCTTTCATTACATTAACTGCATTCACATAATATTCTGATGCTAAACGAGCCATTGTTTTATCTTTTGCGAAAGTAAACATCCCAACTCCTGGATATAAAATTACCACAGGATTTGGATCACGCATTGCTGGTGAATTCGATTTTTTACAGGTATTGTGATATTCTTTATACATTTTGCGATACGCTTCAAATGCGGGAGTCAATTTTGCTTTGATAGCTTCTACGTCTGATAAATCTTCGTTTGGATCTAATGCTAAAACCAAAGGACTGATTTTGGTACGCAAGAAATGGTCAGGACAAGAAGTTCCCAGAGGCGCTAATTTATCTAAATCATTGGAGTTGATAAATTCCATTACTCTGGCATCATCCGTGTAATGACCAATCATTTTGCGCTCTGATGAACAAAAACCACGCAAGATTGGAGCTACTTTTGCCGCTTTCATTTTGCGTGCATCTTCTGGAAGACTTTCAATTTTTTGACCTCCAAAAACAGCACGCTTTTTTCCGTAATTGTTTTCCAGGTATTCCGCACATTTTTCGATTACTTCTAATGTGTTGATATAACTTTCGTATGAAGTATCTCCCCAAGTAAACAAACCGTGAGAGCCTAGCATTACCCCTTTTAATTTTTTCCCTTTTCCCTCAGCTTCTTGAAGACAAGCACGCATCTGCAATCCCAAGTCAAAACCAGGTCGTTGCCATCCCACCCAACCAATTTCTCCATTGAATAATTCTTCGGTAATTTTAGCTCCATCTTTTGCGGCAGCAATAGCTATTGCGGCATCTGGATGCAAGTGATCGATGTGTTTGAAAGGCAAGAATCCGTGTAATGGCGTATCAATTGAAGGTGCTTTTGAGGCCAAATCAAAAATACAATGGTTGAATAATTCGACCATTTCATCTTCAAATTCGATTCCTCTATATACGTTTTCAAGATTTAGCAATCTTTCTAAATAAAGCGCAGCACAACCGGATTTTGTTAATGTTCCGATGTCACCACCAGAACCTTTGATCCACATCACTTCAGAAGAAGCTCCTGTTAATGGGTCTTTGTCTGTTATTTTCACTGAAGTATTTCCACCGCCATAATTGGTTAATCTTAAATCGGCTCCTAATAAATTAGAACGATATATAAAAAGGGCTACTTCATCTCCTGCTAATGTTGCAGCTTTTGCTTCATCCCAAAGGTAACTTACGTGCTTAAAAGTCATATTGTTTGTTTTTATATTTAACATTATATTTAATTTTTTATCTGGTTTAAAGGGAATTCCCAATTCCGACAACAACTATTGAAGCTAGGATAAGACCAATTCCTATGAGAAATGTGTTGAATGTTTTTTTGGATACACCCGACCATTCTTTGAGATAAAATCCCCAAAAGTTTGCTGTTAAAATTATGGTTGCCATATGCAAAATCCAAGAACTGGCGCCGTTACCTAATTTGCTTTCGCCCATTCCGTAGAAGAAAAATTGCAAAAACCACATCGTACCAGCAATTGCGGAAAACATAATGTTTTTAGAAATTGGAGTTTTAGTATTGACATAATCTCCAAAAGTTTTATTTTTGAAATTAAGATACATACACCAAATAAAGTTGGTTGTTAATCCGCCCCAAAGCAAAACAACATAAGTAACATTGTTTTGGAAAAGAAATTCACCTTGATTGGGATTTAATCCTTTCCAAGCTTCATTGGCAACGTCGGCCATTGGTTTTCCAGCTTCAATTCCAAAATTGAAAAATGAACTTAATATCCCCGAAATAGTGGCAATAATTAATCCTTTTACCAAATTAAAATCTTTGTCTTTATCTTCGTGACCTGTAGCAAAATCAGCTTCTTTGAGCATTCCTGCTTTACCAGAAAAGGCAATTCCAATCAGGCAAATTAAAACACCAACTAAAACTAATTGACCACCAGTATTAGATAACATATCTGTAAAAGAAACTTTTCCTTCAACTGGGTAAAAATTATAGTAAATCGAAGGTACCAATGCTCCAAAAGCCGAACAAAAACCTAAAGTAATTGAGTTGCCTAACGACATTCCTAAATAGCGTACACCAAGACCATAAGTTAATCCACCTATTCCCCATATTAAACCCATTGAATAGGTAACTGACTTAATGGATGGCGCCGCCGCACTGATAATTTCGACAAAATTAGGAACGGTAAGATAAGCGGCAATTGGTGGAACTATCAACCAAGAGAAAAAACCTCCGATAATCCAGTAGCTTTCCCAAGCCCAACCTTTAACTTTTTTATAGGGCATATAAAAACTTCCTGAAGAGAAACCTCCTATCGAATGAAAAAGAACACCGAGTAATGCTTGCATCTATTACTATAATTTATGGTTAATTATTTTGATAATGTAAAACTAAGATGATAGTTAAAACAAACCATCCTGCACAATCCTTGTAAAAACACTTTTTTTATTTTATTTTGAAAATGAGAAGTTCTTAAAAATCCATTTCAAAAAGATGTTTTCCAGAACCAACTGTTTTGATTTTTATGTTTACGGTTGTTTCATTTTCTTATATATTTATTGTTGTTTATCATCAAAATGGGTCTTTTTTATTGACTTATGGGTACTTGCGAACAATCAAAAAATCTAAAAAAAATTTCATTTACCATCGATAAATACACTTTTTACCGCTTTAAGATTATCATAACCGTGCTTTTCATCGGGTTCAAGATAACTGCCTTCTGCCCATTCGTTCCAAGCATTTATGGTGATAAGTCTAGGCTGATTAGGATGTTTGTCAACATATTCTTTTGCTTTTTGAAGAAATGTTTTAAAATATTCGGGCTTGGTATTGACCACCAAACTTTTATTTTCAACGGGATAACGTGGATTGCAGTCCCAACCTATTGAAACCTGTGGGCAATATGGAATTTTAAAAGTAGTGTCCCATTCGTCCCATTTTTTTATAGCTTTTTCTCCCCAAAGCGTATATTCGCCAGTTGGTTTAACAATATGGCACCATTGGTAGTTGGTCATACTTTTAAAACCAAAATATTCGACAGTTGCACTTTGTGTTTGGACTTTATCGCCAGGAACATCTTTTAAACCTTTGGGAATATTGCCCCATAGTATCGCCTGAAGATGCAGACCAGGAAATCCTGCTTCGATAGTTTTTTTTGTAAAATAATCCAGTGCCTCTTTTGCTTTTTCAGCACCTCCAATGCCTTTCATAAATGTAGAAAGTTCGTAAATACTGATTACTGGTTCGCCGTTGATTTTATAATAGTTGGGTTTTTTGAAATAATCGTTGATGATGTGATCGATCATACCTTCAAAAATTTCTCGGCTTACACCTCCGCGCCAATAGATTTTACTTTTGTCTGGATTGGCGGGATCTAGATACGAACCGTGATCGTGATTTGCCCACATTAGATAGAATCTCATATCGGTACTATTTTTGGCTTTTAAAAATCCTTTATTCAAGGTTTCTTCAAGAAATGGTTTGTTGTCGTACCAATACCAGTCAAAAATCATTACGTTTACACCGTGTTTGACTGCTTTTTTTATTTTTTTTGCCATCACAACGGGATCGGATTCATCTTCGTATCCCCAAAGTGGTACCTTGGGCACTTCGTGTCCAACAAATTTGGGTTTCGCTTTATAAATAGCTTCCCATTCTCCCTTTCCGTCAGGAAATACTCCAATGTCTTTGAATCGGGAATCGGGATGATAAGCTGGCCAATAAAATGCGGCTACATCATATTTTGTTTTTTTTTGTTTCGTTTTTTGGGCGATATTGCTTTGAAAACCAAAGCAAAATACAAGGCAAAAGGCGTAAAGAATTAACGTGTTTTTCATTATTTATATTATTTATTTTTATTAATTGGAGGAAAAAAATCAATTTTAGTATTATAATTCCATTTCGAAACGATATTTTCCAGAACCTACTGTTTTGCTTTTTGAGTTTACAGCTGTTCCATTTTCTTTTATAGTTTCAATTTTAGTTGTTGGAAATTCAATCGTCGCATTTGTATTTGCAGGAATTTCTACGTCAAGGATGAACTTGTTATTTTCTATTTTCCAAGACGACGCCACCAAACCATAATTGGTTTGCAAACTTCCTTTGGCATACTTTAAATCTCCACCAATTTCTGGTTTAATAATGATGGTTTTGTAACCAGCTCCTTCGGCTTCTTTCGTGTCAATTCCAGCAATAGTTCTATACATCCAATCTCCCACGGCGCCGTAAGCATAATGATTAAACGAGGTCATACTTGGATCATTAAAAGCTCCGTCTGGTTTCATTGAATCCCAACGCTCCCAGATTGTAGTCGCTCCGTGTGCTTTTATTGGATAAAGCCAAGAAGGATAAGTATCTTGAAGCAATAATTTATAAGCAATATCGTTTCTTCCAAAGCGGGTTAAAACTGGATTCAGAAAAGGAGTTCCCAAAAAACCTGTGGTTAAGTGGTAGTCATAACTTTTGATGTTTTCGACCAATCGATTCACAGCTTGTGTTCTTAAATTTTCTGGTAACATATCAAATTGCAATGCTAATACATAAGCGGTTTGTGTTTCTGATATTAGCTTACCTGATGCGGTCATATATTCATTTTGAAAGGCGGTTTTGATGCGTTCCAGAAGTGCTTGATAAGCAACAACATCATTAGTTTTGCCCAATAATGAGGCTGTTTTTATCATAATTTCAGTATTGTAAGCATAAAAACACTGGGCTACCAAATAATTATCGGTAATCGCAGATTTCATTCCTACATTTCTTTTTGAATCGTCTACACGGTAACTCAACCAATCAGCGTATTGAAAACCAGTGTTCCATAAATCATTTTTCGCCACTTTTTGAACATAACTTAAATAAGCTTGCATACTTGGATATTGTCTTTCAACTATTTGCTTGTCACCATAAATCACATACAGATTATAGGGAATAATAATGCTGGCGTCAGACCAACCTGCTGCTCCTGGTTTTATGTCTGATGGTTTAGCTTTGAAAACATCTGGAATGATGTGCGGTACAGAGCCATCTTCGTTTTGGTCTGCCGACAAATCGATGAGCCATTTTGAAAAAAACTGGTTGACATTAAAATTATAACCCGCTGTTCTAGAAAAAACTTGGGCATCGCCAGTCCATCCTAAACGTTCATCACGTTGCGGACAATCCGTTGGCACATCTAAAAAATTGCCTTTTTGACTCCATTGAATATTAGATTGCAATTGGTTAATATACGAATTTGAAGTCTCAAAAGCGCCCGTTTTTTTAATGTCAGAATACAGTGCAATGGCGGTAAAATTATCCGGATTTATTTCTCCCCTAATACCTTCAACTTTTACATAGCGAAAACCAAAAGTCGTAAAATGAGGCTCAAGGGTTTCAACTCCGTTTCCACTTAATGTGTATGTAGCTTGTGCTTTGGCAGAACGAAGATTTTTAAAATAAGGAGTTCCCAGTTTATCCAACATTTCAACGTGCGAAAGCGTAATCTTTTGTCCTTCTAACCCTTGAATTGCTACTTTGACCCATCCTGCAATATTTTGACCAAAATCTAAAATGGTTTCCCCTTTTGGAGAAGTTAAAACTTTTACTGGTTTTAAAGTTTCTTGTTTGCGAATGGGTTCGTTAATAGAAGCTGTAATATAATCTTTTGGGAAATCTTTAGTTACAGAATTAGCCCATTGATTATCATTATAATTGGCTAGGCTATAATCTTTTGTTTCTATACGAGCATCTTGAACTTCTCCATTATATATTTCAGAGTAAGTAATGGAACTTTTGCTTACTTTCCACGAATCATCCGAAACAACCGTCTCCGTTGTTCCATCGGCATATTTAATTACCATTTGAAACAAAAGCGCGGTTTGTTTGCCATAAATATTTTTGTGACCTACCCAAGCCAAAGTGGTGCGATACCAGCCACTTCCTAATAATGCGCCAATGGCATTTTTTCCTTCAGAGAGCATATTTGAAACATCATAGGTTTGGTATTGAAGATGCTTTTTATAACTCGTCCAACCTGGCGACAAATAAGAATCACCCATTCGTTTCCCGTTGATTTTTATATCATATAACCCTCTTGAAGTTACATATACTTTGGCAGAAGCAATTTTTTTATTAACTGAAAAAGATTTTCTAAACATTGGCACAATACCATTCACGGTATCATTTTTCAAACCAGAGGAAATCCAAGTTGCTTTCCAATCCGATGCGTTCAGCAAAGCGGTTGCAAAAGAAGCATTTGCCCATTTTGAGGTGTGTCCTCTGTTGTCCCAAATGCGTACTTTCCAAGTATATTTCGCATTAGATGCTAATGTTAAACCGTTGTATGTATTAAAAATAGAAGCTTCTGATATTACTTTTCCAGAAGACCAAACCGTCTTTTTTCCATTTAAAACTTGAATTTCATACGCCGTTTGTTTTGTTTCTCTTACTTTAGAAATTAATTGCCAACTAAAACGAGGGGTTTTTACTCCTATACCAATTGGATTTGACAGGTTTTCAATAGTAAGGTTTTGAAGTTCTGTTTGAGCATAATTCGTAATCGAAAAACCGATGAACAGGAGCGTAAGAATGTGTTTTTTCATTTAATTTTCTATATTTATAGCATTATATAAAACAAATTTAAATTTACTTTAGAGTATCCCCATCCTGTACTTTCAGGTTGTAAAAAATACTTTGCTTTTCAATTGTTTTTTATCGTAATTTCATAAAACTATAATTTTATATTTTTGGTTTAAAACCATTGTTGTCCGATAAAAACTTGAAAAGCTACTATTTATAAGCATTTCAACTGTTTTGCTTGTTTTTTAGTGTTCTTTGTAGAACTCAATATTTGAAATTTAGAAAAATATTTTTTCAAATATTGAAGTTTTAAGA
>NZ_JANPFL010000050.1:0-1240 GCF_031423415.1 Flavobacterium sp. | reverse complement strand
AAATTATCTGAAATTGTAAATATCCCGATTATTGCATCTGGTGGTGCAGGAAATATGCAACATTTTGTAGATGCATTTATTATTGGAAAGGCTGATGCAGCATTGGCAGCAAGCGTTTTTCATTTTCAAGAAATTGAAATTCCGGTTTTGAAACAAGAATTAAGAAAACAGAAAATAGAAGTAAGAATATAGATTTAAAAAATATAAAAATGAAAATAGATTTTAATAAAAACCAAGACGGATTAATTCCTGTCATAATTCAAGATGCCACAACCAAAACAGTTTTAATGTTGGGTTATATGAACCAAGAAGCCTACAATAAAACTTTAGAAACCAAAAAGGTTACTTTTTTTAGCCGTTCCAAAAATCGATTGTGGACAAAAGGCGAGGAGAGTGGCAATTTTTTGAATTTGGTTGATTTAAAAGTAGATTGTGATAATGACACGCTTTTGGTAAAAGTAAATCCCGTTGGCCCAACTTGTCATACTGGGTCAGATAATTGTTGGCAAGAATCTAACAATCAAGAGTATGGATTTATTTCTAAACTAGAAAAAACCATTCAAGAACGCAAAGAAAACGCTACTTCTGATAAAAGTTATGTTGCTTCTTTATTCGAAAAGGGCATTAACAAAATTGCCCAAAAAGTAGGCGAAGAGGCTATTGAAGTGGTTATTGAAGCCAAAGACAATAATGATAATTTATTTCTTGACGAAAGTGCCGATTTATTGTTTCACTACTTAATTTTGTTACAAGCCAAAGGTTTCAAATTACAGGATGTTGTAACTGTTTTGGAAACTAGAGAAAAATAATTTTTTTGATTTAAATCAATACAACTTGAATATGAGAAATTTATATCTTTTTGCAATATTTTTATTTTTATCCTGTAAGTCAAAGCAGAGTTTGATTGCTCAAACTGTTGAAGAGTCATTATTAAAAAATGAAATTTCAAATAAATTTATCGAATTGAATTCAAAAATTAACGATTCGTCTTTTGTAAATTTAAATGATTATTCTAATGATTTTGTTTATGATATGAAATATGCAACTACCGATAATTTTTTGAAAGCCAAAGTTTATGATTGTGAAGAATGTTTTCTGAGATTAAAAACTGTAAAAGCTTTGATAAACGCTAATAATTCGTTTATGAAACTTGGTTTTAAAATTAAATTATTCGATTGTTATAGACCACTCGATGTTCAAAAAAAAATGTGGGAAATTGTTCCAAATCCAGTTTATGTTG
>NZ_JANPFL010000049.1:0-24766 GCF_031423415.1 Flavobacterium sp. | reverse complement strand
TAAAGCTGAAATAGAACAATTATCTTTTTTTTGACACCTTGTTTTTAAAAATGACAGAGTATAAAAAATAAACAACTGAATAACAATAAGATAAAAAATAGAAATAGCCGTTTTTATTTTTTATCGGACATTAATGATTAAGTTTAAATAAAAATTGTTTTATAACTATATTTTCTAGTATATTTGCAAACGAATAAAAGGTTCTATCAAATAAAATTTATGTTATCAATTCAATTACATCACCATCATTTACAGTATTGCTCTCAAGCGATGTGTTAATGATATGTATGTAAAATCATATTCTAAAACCCGTTTGAGTGCATCAAACGGGTTTTTTATTTAATTAATCTGTTGTACTCAAACAAAACAACAAACAACAAACCACAAACTAAAAACTAACAATGAGTACTTTAAAAATTGCAATTCAAAAATCAGGACGTTTAAACGAAGAAAGCATTCAAATTCTAAAGGATTGTGGTATTTCTATCGATAATGGAAACGACCAACTCAAAGCATCCGCTTCCAATTTTCCTTTGGAAGTTTTGTACCTCAGAAATTCAGATATTCCTCAGTATTTAATTGACGGAGTTGTAGATATTGCTATTGTTGGCGATAATCTTTTGGTCGAAAAAGGAAAAAACATCAAAGTAATCCAAAAATTAGGCTTTTCTAAATGTAAAGTTTCAGTAGCGGTCCCAAAAACTTTTCAGTACAATTCCATCAAAGATTTAGAAGGAATGCGCATCGCGACTTCTTATCCAAACACTGTTATCGAATATTTTGCTACTTTTGGAATGACGGTTGACATACACCAAATTTCAGGTTCGGTTGAAATAGCCCCAAATATTGGTCTTGCCGACGGAATCGTGGACATCGTCTCCAGCGGAAGTACTTTATTCAAAAATAATTTAAAGGAAGTAGAAGTAATTTTTAAAAGTGAGGCTGTTTTAGCGGTTTCACCAAAAGTGACGCCAGAAGTACAATCCATTATCGACACACTTCAATTTCGAATAGAATCCGTTTTAAGAGCCAGAAAATCAAAATATATTTTGATGAACGTTCCTAACGATAAAATTGAAGCCATTGGTAAAATTCTGCCAGTTTTAAAAAGCCTT
Source organism: Flavobacterium sp. (assembly GCF_031423415.1). Classification (GTDB taxonomy): domain Bacteria; phylum Bacteroidota; class Bacteroidia; order Flavobacteriales; family Flavobacteriaceae; genus Flavobacterium. The sequence continues at coordinate 23,651 of NZ_JANPFL010000049.1, read as the reverse complement.
ACCGTAATGCCATTGGCAGAAGAAGGTTGGAGCAGCGTTCATTCTGTAATCGACAAAGACAGTTTTTGGGATGTTATCGACCAATTAAAAGAGGCTGGTGCCGAAGGAATTTTGGTTTGTCCAATCGAAAAGATGGTTTTATAAAGAACGATTTAAAAAATTCGGAGATGCGGGTTTTTAACACCAAATTCTTTCAATTTTTGAATCATTTAATCTTTAAATTAAAATATAAATGAACAAAATATTCAATCCAAAACCCGAAACTTGGTCGGCAATTCTAAAAAGACCAACAAAAACTATCGATGATATTGAATTAACAGTGAAAGAAATTTTCAAGGAAGTTCAAAAGAAAGGTGATGTTGCGGTTGCAAAATATACGTCATTATTTGATGGCGTTAAATTCGAAAATATTGAAGTTTCCAAGGAAGAAATTGACCAAGCAATTGCTTTAATTTCCACTGAATTAAAAGTAGCTATTCAACTCGCAAAATCGAATATCGAAAAATTTCACTCTGCTCAAAAAACAGCTAAAGTTGAAGTAGAAACTACCGAAGGGGTTTATTGCTGGCAAGAAAAAAGACCCATCCAAAAAGTTGGTTTGTACATTCCAGGCGGAACAGCGCCTTTGTTTTCAACCGTTTTAATGCTTGCCGTTCCCGCCAATATTGCAGGTTGCAACGAAATTGTTTTGTGTTCGCCACCAGACAAAAACGGAAACATCAATGCAGCCATTTTATACGCTGCCAATTTATGCGGTGTGACCAAAATCTTGAAAGTGGGCGGAATCCAAGCGATTGCAGCGATGACTTTCGGTACGCAATCAATTCCAAAAGTGTACAAGATTTTTGGACCAGGAAATCAATTTGTGACGGTAGCGAAACAATTGGCAACCCAATTTGGCGTCGCAATCGATATGCCCGCTGGACCTTCGGAATTGTTGATTGCTGCTGATGATTCTGCAGTTCCTGCTTTCATCGCTTCCGATTTATTGTCACAAGCAGAACACGGAACCGACAGTCAGGTAATTTTAGTTTCTACGTCAAAAGCTTTGATTGATGAAGTCGAAAAGGAAGTACAATCCCAAATACAGGTGTTGCCAAGAAAAGCCATTGCAGAAAAAGCCATTGCTAATTCGAAGCTGATTTTTGTCGAAAATGACAAAACTGCTTTAGAATTAATCGACGAATACGGTCCGGAACATTTTATTGTTTGCACCAAAGACGAAGATTTTTATGTAAATAATATCGGAAATGCAGGTTCGGTTTTCATCGGGAATTATACACCGGAAAGCGCGGGAGATTATGCATCAGGAACGAATCATACCTTGCCGACAAATGGTTATGCAAAAAATTATTCAGGAGTAAACTTAGACAGTTTTATGAAATCGATGACTTTTCAAAAGATTTCTGAAAAAGGAATTCAAAATATTGGCAAATCCATTGAAATTATGGCAGAAGCCGAAGGATTGCAAGCGCACAAAAATGCAGTTACTTTGAGAGTGAAAAATTTAAAAATTGAAATATAAAATCAGCTTTTATCCGTGTTATTGCGATAGCAAATCCGTTTTATCAGCGTCCAAAATATAATATAATGAATGTTTTTAATATAAATAATTTAGTCCGTGAAAACGTTAAGTCGATGAAGCCTTATTCTTCGGCACGGGACGAATTTGAGGATTTCGATACGGCCGATATGATTTTCTTAGATGCCAACGAAAATCCTTTCAATAATGGTGTGAATCGCTATCCCGATCCGCAACAAAGCAATGTGAAAAAGGTTTTGGCCAAACAGAAAAACGTTAAACTAAACCAAATTTTACTCGGAAACGGTAGCGACGAAGTATTAGATTTAATTTTTAGGGCTTTTTGTGAACCTAAAACTGATAATGTAATTACTTTGCCACCAACGTATGGAATGTATGGTGTTTTGGCAAATCTTAATGATATAAAAAATAGGGAAGTGTTGCTTTCTAACGATTTTCAACCACAAGTGGAGAAAATTTTAGAAACAGTTGATGAGAATACTAAAATTATCTTTCTATGTTCGCCAAATAACCCAACAGCCAACTCATTTTCGACTGAAAGTGTTGTGAAGTTGCTAGAGAATTTTAATGGTTTGATTGTTATAGATGAAGCCTATATTGACTTTTCAGAAAAGGAAAGTTGGTTAGCTAAAATTGATAAATATCCAAATTTGATTATCACACAAACGCTTTCAAAAGCCTATGGTCTGGCAGGAATAAGATTGGGAATTTGTTATGGTTCGACGGAGATAATTTCGGTTTTAAATAAAATAAAACCACCTTACAACGTGAACGAATTGACACAATTACGAGCTTTGGAAAGATTATCAAATCCTGAAAAAATAAAATCTGAAATTGTTTCTATTATTGCTCAAAGAGAACAATTACTTAAAGTATTGGTTGATATAAAATTTGTTGAAAAAATTTATCCAACAGAAGCCAATTTCATTTTAATAAAAGTGGATGACGCCAACAAAAGATACGCCGAATTAATTGCCAAAGGAATTGTAATTCGAAACAGAACGACTCAACCTCTATGTGAAAACACCTTGCGATTGACTATTGGAACAGAGGAGGAGAATAAGAAGTTGATTGAAGCATTAGAAAAATTGAAGTAAAAATTAGCCACAGATTCACTGATTTTTCATCCTTTAAATCTGTGAATCTGTGGCAAAATGAATATGTTATGAAAAAAATACTTTTTATAGATCGCGATGGAACAATGGTTTTAGAACCAAACGACTATCAATTAGACAGTTTCGAAAAATTGGAATTCTATCCGAGAGCTTTTCAATATTTAGGAAAAATTGCTACCGAACTAGATTTCGAATTGGTGATGGTAACCAATCAAGATGGTCTGGGAACAGATGCACATCCAGAAGCAAACTTTTGGCCGGTTCATAATTTGGTGATGAAAGCTTTCGAAAATGAAGGCGTTGTTTTTAGTGAAGTGTTGATTGACAAAACATTTCCGCACGAAAATGCACCAACCCGCAAACCTGCACTAGGTTTGTTGACTAAATACATCAACAATCCCGAATATGATTTAGAAAATTCATTTGTGATTGGCGACAGAATAACTGACGTGGAATTGGCTAAAAACTTGGGTTCAAAAGCCATTTTCATCAGCACGGACGAAGAGTTGGGAAGTGATGAAATATCCTCTAAAAGACACGAATTAGATGCAGTTATTGCCTTGCAAACCACAGAATGGAAAACCATTTATGAGTTTTTGAAATTAGAGGAACGTTCCGCTTCCATAACCAGAAAAACGAATGAAACAGATATTTATATCAATTTAAATTTAGACAGAACAGGAAAAAGTAAAATCGAAACTGGAATTGCTTTTTTCGATCATATGCTAGACCAAATCGCGCGTCACGGTCAAATGGACCTGGAAATCATTGTAAAAGGTGATTTGGAAGTTGATGAACACCACACGATTGAAGATACAGCAATTGCCTTGGGAGAAGTTTTTGCCAAAGCATTAGGAAACAAATTAGGAATTGAACGTTACGGTTTTTGTTTGCCAATGGACGATTGTTTGTCGCAAGTGGCGATTGATTTTGGCGGTAGAAACTGGTTGGTTTGGGAAACCGAATTCAAGCGCGAAATGGTGGGTAAAATGCCAACAGAAATGTTCTATCATTTTTTCAAATCCTTTTCGGATGGTGCCAAAGCCAACATTAATATCAAAGCCGAAGGAACGAACGAGCATCACAAAATAGAAGCTATTTTCAAGGCTTTCGCCAAAGCAATAAAAATGGCAGTAAAACGCGATACGGAGAAAATGATTTTACCAAGTACAAAAGGAATGTTATAAAGCTGGAAGCTTGGAGTTGGAAGCTTGAAGCTAAATTTGCTTCTTCCAACTCCCAACTTCTGACTTCCAACTTAAAAAAATAATGAAAATAGTAATCATAAATTACGGAGCAGGAAACATTCAAAGCATTATGTTTGCCATCGAAAGGTTGGGATACAAAGCGGTTTTGAGCAACAATCCTGACGAAATAAAAGCTGCCGACAAAGTGATTTTTCCTGGAGTGGGAGAAGCAAGTTATGCTATGAAAATGCTTCAAGAAAGCGGTTTAGATACCTTGATTCCAACGCTGAAACAACCTGTTTTCGGAATTTGTTTGGGAATGCAATTGATGTGTAATTATTCGGAAGAAGGAAATACAGAAGGATTGGGAATTTTTGATGTAGATGTTGTCAAATTCACTTCAAAAGTGAAAGTGCCACAAATGGGTTGGAATAATATTTACAACTTGAAATCGGATTTATTCAAAGGAATTGCTGAAAACGAATATATGTATTTGGTACACAGTTTTTACGCTCCTCTTTGTGCTGAAACCATTGCCACAACCAATTACGAGCTGGAATATTCTTCTGCCTTGGAGAATAATAATTTCTATGGAACTCAATTTCATCCCGAAAAAAGTGGGGATGTGGGAGAGCAAATTCTAGGAAATTTTTTGAAGTTGTAAATGTTTAATAGCAATGGCAATTTCAATAGCAAAAATCAATTTTAATAGCAATTTAAAATCTAAAATCTGCACTCTAAAAGCATAAATGGAATGAGAATAATACCTGCAATAGACATCATAGAAGGAAAATGTGTTCGCTTGTCGAAAGGCGATTACAATACCAAAATTATATACAACGAAAATCCGCTGGAAGTAGCAAAATCATTTGAAGCACACGGAATCGAATATTTGCATTTGGTGGACTTGGACGGAGCAAAATCAAGCAAAATTGTCAATTATAAAATATTGGAGCAAATCGCATCGCAAACCAAATTGAAAATTGATTTTGGAGGAGGATTGAAGTCCGATACCGATTTAAAAATAGCTTTCGAATCGGGTGCCAACCAAATCACTGGAGGAAGTATTGCGGTAAAAAATAGAACTATTTTCGAGAAATGGATTGCAGAATATGGTTCGGATAAAATTATTTTAGGAGCTGACGCCAATAACGAAAAGGTAGCGGTTTCGGGTTGGTTAGAAGATTCAAATGAAGATTTAGTTCCATTTATTCAGGATTATCAAAGCAAAGGAATTCAGTACGTAATTTGCACCGATATTGCCAAAGATGGAATGCTCGAAGGTCCAAGTTTTGATTTATATGATAAGATTTTAAAGGAAGCCAAGGGAATTAAGTTAATTGCTTCAGGAGGAATTTCTACCTTTGAGGAATTACCTAAATTAGCTGAATTGGGTTGCGAAGGAACAATTATAGGAAAAGCGATTTACGAAGGCAGAATTTCGTTGAAACAATTGGAGAATTATATTTTAAATAAATAATTTGAAAATTAGATAATTTGGAAATGTAACAATGAATTTTCAAATTGATTAATTTTTAAATTTTCAAATTAAAAAGAATGTTAACAAAAAGAATAATCCCTTGCCTCGACATTAAAAACGGAAGAACCGTTAAAGGCATTAATTTCGTAGATTTGCGCGATGCTGGTGATCCTGTAGAACTGGCAAAAATCTATTCGGATGAAGGTGCTGACGAATTGGTTTTTCTAGATATTTCGGCAACGGAAGAAAAAAGAAGTACATTGATTGACTTGGTTCGAAAAGTGGCGGCAACGATTAATATTCCGTTTATCGTTGGTGGTGGAATTTCTTCGGTTGAAGATGTTGAAGCTTTGCTGCAAAACGGAGCCGATAAAGTTTCCATCAATTCATCGGCAGTTAAAAATCCTCAATTGATTAATGCATTGGCACAAAAATTTGGCAGCCAATGTGTGGTGGTAGCCATTGATGCCAAGCAAATTGACGGACAATGGATCGTACATTTGGTAGGAGGAAAGGTGCCAACGGAAATTAGATTATTTGATTGGGCAAAAGAAGTGGAACAACGTGGAGCTGGAGAAATCCTTTTTACCTCAATGAATCACGATGGAACCAAAAACGGTTTTGCAAATGAAGCTTTGGCAATATTATCTGAATTGGTAAATATTCCCATAATCGCTTCGGGTGGAGCGGGGAATATCCAACATTTTGTAAATACTTTTGTCGAAGGAAAAGCAGATGCAGCTTTGGCCGCAAGCGTATTCCATTTCAAAGAAATTGAAATTAAAACATTGAAAAAAGAACTTAAAAAAAATAATATAGAAGTAAGATGCGGGAAGTAGGGAAGCGGGAAGTTGGAAGTGAAAAGTATGACTCCCAACTTCTAACTCCCATCTTCCAACCAAAAAAACAAAAATTATGGAAATAGATTTTTCAAAACTCGCACACGGATTAATTCCTGCGATTATTCAAGATAGTGAAACCAAAAGTGTTTTGATGTTGGGTTATATGAATGCAGAATCCTACCAAAAAACGTTGGATACCAAAAAAGTAACATTTTTTAGCCGTTCCAAACAAAGACTTTGGACAAAAGGCGAGGAGAGTGGCAACTTTTTAAATTTGGTTGACATCAAAAATGACTGTGACAACGATACACTTTTGATACAGGTAAAACCAGAAGGTCCTACTTGTCATACAGGTTCAGATACGTGTTGGCAAGAAGCTAATAATCAAGAATATGGATTTCTTTCTAAATTGGAAAAAACCATCACGCTTCGAAGAGAAAATACATCCCGAAGCGTCGGGACTGAGAAAAGTTATGTAGCTTCTTTATTCAAATTGGGAATTAATAAAATTGCTCAAAAAGTAGGAGAGGAAGCAATAGAAGTAGTCATTGAAGCAAAAGACGACAACGATGATTTATTCTTGAGTGAAAGTGCCGATTTACTTTTTCATTATTTAATTTTATTGCAAGCAAAAGGCTTTGAATTAAATAATGTTGTCAATGTTTTAAAAGGCCGTCAAAAGTAAAAATATTTAACTTTTTTATCGATAAAAATCCAATAGTTCGCATATTTCTATTGGGTTTTCTTTTTTTCTTTTTTATCCAATAGCAATCTATTATATTTACTTTTTTATTTCAAATTACAATACCACGATGCAAGATATGGATTCTGAGAATACACTGATTATGAAGGAATTTAATAGTAGAAAAACTGTACTTCAAATTCTTTTAAAAACAGATGAAGACGATTCACGTCCTGTTTATATTTCGGGTAATTTCAATAGTTGGAGAACGCAAGACAAAGAGTTTAGGATGGAAAGAATTGGAAATAATTTATACCAGTTCGAATTCCCTTCTAATTTTAATTATCCAGATGATTTACAGTATAAGTTTACCAAAGGCGATTGGAGCGAGGTTGAAATTGGTAAGAATAATGAAATAACTTCCAACCGTTCTACAAAGCTACACTCTGGAATTTTAAATGAATATGTGCCCAAATGGAGAAAGAATTGGTTGCCTTTCAAGACGAATTATTTACCGAAAGTTATACTAATTTCCGATGAATTTGAAATCCCACAACTCAACAAAACTCGAAAAATATGGGCTTTGCTGCCGCACGATTATGATTCTTCCAGCGAAAGTTATCCTGTAATGTATTTGCAGGATGCGCAGAATTTATTTAATGAAAATGCACAATATGGGAATTGGGAAATAGACAAAAAACTCGCCGTTATGGCCGAATATAAAATTGGAAAAATCATAATTGTTGCCATAGAACACGCTGAAGAAGATCGAATAAAAGAATATAATGTAGGCAAAACTGTACTTGGAAAGGGGCAAGGCAAAAAATATATAAAATTTATGACCGAAACCTTAAAGCCTTTTGTGGACAGTAATTTTAGAACAAAAAAAGAACGTGAATTCACGGGAATTGGAGGAAGTTCAATGGGCGGATTAGTCAGTATTTTTAGCGGATTGCGCTATCCAGAAGTCTACGGAAAATTGATGATTTTTTCACCTTCGTTATGGGTGGTTCCAAAATTAAAAATCGATACAGATTCGACAACTACTGATGACACCAAAATTTACTTGTATGCTGGCGGAGACGAAAGTGCTACAATGATTGAGCACGTGCAACAATTTAAGAAAAATATCCTTGCAAGCGAATTTATAAAAGACAAAATGAAAATAAATTTGAGTATTAATATGGAAGGAAAGCACAGTGAAACTTATTGGAGCGACGAATTTCCAAAGGCAATTGAATGGCTTTTTTTTAACACTAAAGTAAATTAAACAGATGAAAACAACTACCATTAAAAATCTCGAAGGATTTTCAGGAACGATATTAATTCCGGTTTTTGAAACTTATGTCAAAAGTTTGGTTCCAATAGAATTCCAAGGAGTTTCCGTGCATTCAAAAGTATTTTACGGAAAGAAAGACACCCATTATTTAGTCGAAAAATACGATTGTACCCATATATTTATTGGCTTAGGCGCAGCTATTGATTATAAATCATTGAAAACTACTTTCCGCAGAATTGCCTCAAAACAAAAAGAATCTTTTTGCACAAACGTGGCTTTGGTTTTACCGGAACAATTCACTTCTGAGCAGGTTGAAGCTACTATTTCAGGACTGTATTTGGGAACTTATGATTTGGGGCATTTCAAAAAAACAGAGAAACATCCGTTTTTAAATGAAGGTTTTGAACTCGCATTGATATCAAAAAAAGAGTATTCGAATAGTGTTTCAAAAGCTATAAAAATTGCCAAAGCACAACTCGAAATTTTACATTTGGTCGATTTACCTCCAAATGTGGTCACTCCAAAATACTTGTCCAATTGGGCCACTGAAAGCGGGAAAAAATTCGGTTTTGAAGTGGAAACTTTAGGTTTTGAAGCTTCTAAAAAAGCAGGATTAGAAGCCTTTTTATCTGTTGGAAAAGGAAGTGACGAAGAACCGCAATTTGTCATTATGAATTATATTCCCGAAAATGCAGATGCGAAAACAAAGCACATAGGTTTGGTGGGAAAAGGAATCACTTTCGATACGGGCGGATTGAATATCAAAACTGCGGGAATGCTACATATGAAATGTGATATGGCTGGTGGCGCGGCCGTTTTCGGAGCAATGCAGCTGATTGCTGATTTAAAATTGCCTGTAAAAGTCACGGCAATTGTGCCTTGTGCAGAAAATGCGGTGGATTCAAAATCGTTTTATCCTAGTGATGTGATCCAAAGTTACAGTGGACATTCGATAGAAATTATTGATACTGATGCCGAAGGAAGATTAGTTTTAGCCGACGGAATATCCTATTTAATTAAGAATTTCAAACCCGAATATATAGTTGATATTGCCACCTTAACAGGAAGTGCAGTTGGAACTTTTGGTTACGATTGTGCTGCTTTATTTACCAATAACGAAGCTATTTCAAAAAAACTACAACAATCTGGAGATGCCATTGGGGAACGACTATGGCAATTACCGCTTTGGGATTGCTACAAGCAAGACATAGAAAGCGACATAGCCGATGTGAAAAATTATAGTGGAAAACCGGTTGCCGGAGCCATTTCCGCAGCAAAATTCTTAGAATATTTCACCGAAGAACACAAAGCCTGGGCACATCTTGACATTGCTGCAGTAGCGTATGGTGATGATGAATTTGCAAAAAGCAAACACGCAACGGGGTATGGCGTTCATTTATTGACTAAATTTATTGAAAATTTATAAATATGGAAAACGCTAAAACTTTCATTTGCATCTCAAATTACTTTAAAGGAACCGATTTTTTAATCCATTTAAAAAACCTCGGCAACAAAGTGTATTTGATTACCAGCGAAAAGCTGAGAGATAAACCTTGGCCTGTTGACCACATAGACGAAGTTTTCTATATGACTGGACAAGATACAGATTGGAATTTAGAGCATTTGTTACTAGGTGTTGGTAATTTGATGAAGTCCAATACAATTGATGCCATCGTAGCATTGGATGATTATGATGTTGAAAAAGCTACTTATCTTCGCGAAAATCTTCGGATTGATGGAATGGGGCAAACTACTGGGCGCTATTTCAGGGATAAATTGGCGATGCGAATGAGAGCCAAAAGTTGCGGAATTTCGAATCCCAATTTCTGCTCGTTATTTAATGATCACGACATCAATACTTTTGCCGACACGATTTTGCCTCCTTGGGTTTTGAAACCGCGTTCCGAAGCTTCTGCTGCAGGAATTATTAAGGTTTATGACAAAGAAAGTTTGTGGATTCACATTAACGAAATGGGTAATAATCGCTTCAAATATTTATTGGAACAATTTCGTCCCGGTGATGTATATCATTGCGATAGTTTGGTTTTGAATGGCAAAATACTCTTTAGCATTACTTCAAAATATTTGACGACTCCAATGGAAATTTCGCAAGGCGGTGGGATTTTTAGAAGTGCCAATATTCCGTATGATTCTGAAGATGATAAGGCTATAAAAGCCGTAAACGAACAGGTTATAAAGGGTTTTGGTTTAAAACACGGAGCAGCACATTCTGAATATATCAAATGCAACGATAACGGGAAAATTTATTTTCTAGAAACTTCTTCTCGTGTTGGTGGCGCACATCTTGCCGAAATGGTTGCCGAAGCGTCAAACATCAACCTTTGGAAGGAATGGGCAGCAGTTGAAGATGCATTGGCTAAAGGAATAAAATATACTTTGCCAAAAGTTAAAAAAGAATATGCAGGAATTGTTTTGACCCTGTCCAAGTTTCAACATCCTGATTTATCTTCGTTTTCGGATCCGGAAGTTTGTTTCAGGGTTCCTTTAGAGTATCACGCAGGATTGATTGTAAAATCGGATTCGAAAGAACGCGTTTTAGCATTATTGGACGATTATGCTAATCGGTTGACTACTGATTTTGCTACTGTTGTAGAACAAAAAAAAGTGGATAAGTTCCATTAGTTATTTTATCGCAAATTGAATAATCATAAAATATAAATTATGAACAAATATCTAAGCATTGTTGTTATAGCATTTTTAATTTCTAATAGTACTAATGCGCAAGGACTTATGGGAAAATCAGAAATGGTTTTCACTCATCAAGATAGTTTGAGAGGCAGTATTACAAAGCAAAGAGCTTGGTGGGACGTCAAATATTACCATTTAGACATCAAGGTAAATCCAGCCGATAGCACGATTTATGGTTCGAATACCATTCGCTACAAAGTTTTGAATTCCTATAACCGAATGCAAATTGATTTGCAAGAACCTTTGAAAATTTCTAAAGTAATTCAGGATGGCAATGAATTGAAATTCAAAAGAGATGGCAATGTCTTTTATATTGATTTGGTTGCGCCTCAAAATGCGGATGAAATAAAAGAACTTACCGTTTTTTATGGAGGTAAACCTAAAATTGCCGTTCGTCCGCCTTGGGATGGTGGAATTACCTGGAGTAAAGATGCCAATGGACAACCTTTTATCGCTTCGACCTGTCAAGGATTGGGCGCGAGTGTTTGGTGGCCCAACAAAGATCATATGTACGACGAAGTAGACGATATGCTCATCAGTGTGAATGTTCCCAAGAATTTGACGGATGTTTCCAATGGTCGTTTGCAAAGCGTAATTGATATGAAGGATGGCACGAGAACATTCAATTGGTATGTGTCCAATCCCATCAATAATTATGGTGTGAATATCAATATTGGGGATTATGTTTCATTTTCCGAAGTTTTCAAAGGTGAAAAAGGCGCTTTAGATTGCACTTATTATGTGTTAAGAGATAATTTGGAAAAAGCAAAAATCCAGTTTAAAGATGCGCCGCGAATGCTGAAAGCTTTCGAGCATTGGTTTGGACCCTATCCTTTTTATGAGGACAGTTACAAACTTGTCGAAGCGCCGTATTTAGGAATGGAACATCAGAGTAGTATTACTTATGGAAATGGTTTTGCCAATGGGTATCGAGGTGGCGATTTGAGTGATACCGGTTGGGGATTGAAATTCGACTATATTATCATTCATGAATCGGGACACGAATGGTTTGCCAACAATATTACCTACAAAGATATTGCCGATATGTGGATTCACGAAGGTTTTACCTCTTATTCTGAATGTTTGTTTGTCGATTATTATTATGGCAAGGACGCAGGCAGCGAATATGCAAGAGGTTTAAGGAATGGCATTAGGAACGAAAAAACAATCATTGGAAAGTACGATGTGAATTTTGAGGGTTCCGGTGATATGTATCCAAAAGGCGCCAATATGTTGCACACGCTGCGCCAAATCGTGAACGATGACGAAAAATGGAGAACAATTTTACGCGGTTTGAACAGTACTTTTTACCACCAAACCGTGACCACTAAACAAATTGAGGATTATTTAAGTAAAAACATTGGATTAGATTTAGCGCCGTTTTTTGATCAATATTTGAGAGATATTAGAATCCCGACTTTTGAATATAAATTCAAAGACAATATCCTATCCTATCGTTGGACGAATTGCATACCTAGCTTTACTATTCCTGTAAAAGTTACTTTGAACGGAAAAGAACAATGGCTTAAACCCCAGGCAGAATCGACTAATTTGCCGCAGACTGCAAAAGATTTGAAATTGGAAGTGGATAAGGATTTTTATGTGGAGGTGGTGGAGAGTAAGGGTTAGTTTTTATTAAATAATAAGCATTTTGATTTATATGGAAACAAAAAATAAATATCAGAATACGCCATTTTTACTAATATTTGCATTTTTTTACACTGCAATTACTTTGTTTTTTATAAATGATTTGAATAATAATCAAAGTGCTTCATTAGGATATTTGTTTATCTTTCCAATATTTTGGATCATTGCTGGTATAATTCTAATATTTTCAATAAAGTACAATAAAATTAAAATAAAAGGGGCTTTAGATATTCTAATTTTGAGTTTTTCAACACCTATACCGCTTTTTATATTCCTATTTATTTCGCATTTATCATCGCCATCTTCACATATAAATTCAACTTCTGAATATGATAAGAACGGAAAACGGTTTAAGGAAATTGAATATGTTTATTCTAATTTAAAAATCGAAAGAAAAGAAATTTATACGAGTAGGGGTTATGGATGGAATAAAGATAGTATTTGGGTTTATTACGATAAAGATGGAAAAGTATTAAAAAAAGAAAATTACACCCAGAATAAAGGACTCAATTGATATTATTATATTTTCTAATTTACCTCTCAAACAACCCCAAAGTTCCGCCAACCCAATCCTTATCTTTATTGAATTTTACGCCAATCATTTCGCCACGGCTCAATCGCACCAAGTTACATAGTAGAGTAGGAGCGACAACATTTTTTTTCCAGACACACAGCACACGAACTTCGGCTTTTACTTTTCCGTCTGGAGATTGCAAAATGGGAATATAATGCACTTTCTTCTGGAGAATGTATAATTCTTTTTCGGTGACTGCCTCAATATCTTCTCTTTTTACGTGAAAAATGACACCCGAACCCGAGAAAGAGAACAAAGGTTTCAAGACATAATTTTCTAAATCTTCTGGTATTTCCTTTAAGTCGCTCAACAAAGTGGTTTCTATGAAATACTTGCCTTTCAGCATTGGCAAAATAAACTTACTGATTCTGAAAAACCAGTTGGGATGTCCAGCCCATTCCACGTCGAGATCGTCAGAGAAATGGAAATTCAGTTTCAAATCGGTTCGCAAATCCAATTCGTCAAAAATGACACGATTGTAAATACGTTTGACAAGGATTTCTTCACCGCTTTCGTTTTTATAGAATAATTGCTTGCTTTTTTTTATTATTTCGGTAACGCAAATTATCGGAATGCCCAGATCTCTTCGGCAATAATAAAAATCAATTTTTGTGTTTTGTTTTTCAGGTTCAATTTCCAACAGAATTACATTTTCTTTGGGATGCTTGTTGCAAATTATTTCATCAAGCGTTTCGTAATATTCCTGAATAGTAATGTCATTGATAAACGGAGTCAACTCCTCAATAAAAGGATAATGTTTTATAAATTTTTCGTATAAATTAATTTGGTAATTGTACAAAGAAGGGAATCCTTGCACTTCGATTAATTTGGGAACAACAACTCCATTTTCCTCACAAATTCCGAAATCGATGGCCAAAAAAGTGGTGTGTTCGTCTTCGTTGGGAACATTATGATTTAGTTCTAATGATTTATCTGTAAGTTTTTTAAAGTCTTTCTGTTGAATTAATTTTATAACATCGGCACAACCTTCCAGTAATTTCGCTTTTAATTCATTGGCAATAAAAAAAGGTGTTTCCCCAATTCGAAATGTGGGTGCGTAATCAAAATCAGAAGCTATATCGTCCTTAAATTCCTGATACTTTTCATCAGTAAATTGAGAATTAAAAAGTTGTCTGTATTTGTCAATCATTTTCTTAGAATTGTATATTGTATAATGTAAAATTGTAAATCGTAAATTACATTATACGAAAATACTATATACATCATACATCTAGTTCGACAGCATTTTCTTAGTGATCATCAAATCATTGATGGCAATTCGGAGGAAATTCGGAATCAAGGTTTCGTTTGTTCGGTAAATTTTATCATCATCGACTAAATCTTCAAGCATATTCCTGAATTTTCGTTTGCCTTTCATTGCTCTTATTTTCTCTTTGGATTCTTTATTTCTCAAATGGGCAATAAAACTGATTGGATCTGCTTCGGGATGAAATTGAGTTCCCACAAAATAATCCGAAAAACGAACCGCCATAATGGCCCTTTCATACTGAATGTGATCTCTAATTTTTTCCAAAGAAATAATTTTCGCACCTTTTTTCGAAAACACACTCAATTTGGGTTGTACTACTTGGTAATCTCTGGAATCAATGGCATAAAATGGATCAGAAAGTCCTTCAAAAAGCGGGTCTTTCAATCCCTCTTTGGTTTTATGAACGGTCATCACGCCAAAAGAAGTATCGTGTCGTTTGGTAATTTCGGCTAAGCCAAAGTGCTTACAAGCCATTTGAAACGAATGACAAATAAACAAAACGTGTTTTTTAACTGAATTTTCATTGTTCCATTGGGTCAGTTCATCAATTAAATTGTAGTATTTCAAGTCCCAATCTCCATTACCAATCAAAGGATTTCCCGGCCCGCCGGTCGAAATATAAATGTCGAATTTTTTAATGTCTGGTAATTCTGACTTCCCTCGTACATCAAAAATCTCGAAAGTGACAATTTGATTAAAACGGTTGATAATATCAATGATACAGCGCATTCCCTGATTGGGTTCACCATTGTACATATCCAAAACCGCTATTTTTATGGTATTATTATTCATTATTGGTATTCTAAATTATTTGCAAAGATACTTTTTTCAATGGCAATATCAATTTCAATTGCAATTTGAAACTTTAAAATCTAAAATCTAATCAAAGTCCTTTGGAAAATTCACTCGTAATAAAATCTACCACTTTTGTCAAATCATTGGTTGCTTCAAAAACAGCCAATTGTTTGTCTGCTCCAGTTCCGTTTTTCATTATTTCATATACGTAATTAATTTTTTCCCGACTTCCCAATTCATCCACAACATCATCAATAAATTCGAGCAATTCGACAATGAGCATTTTAGTTTCCACTTCTTTGTGAAGCCCAAAATCGATCATATGACCATCAATTCCATAACGAGCTGCGCGAAACTTATTTTCTTTTATCAATGCTAAGCGATACACATTGAAACTCATATTGTGTAAGGATAATTTATATAATTTGGCGACAATAGCCTGAATAATTGCTACGATACAAATTGTTTCATCAACGGTCAAACACATGTCGCAAATGCGAAATTCAATCGTATCATAAAAGGGATGCAACCGTAAATCCCACCAAATTTTCTTTGGATTATCGATACAATTGGTTTTTACCAAAGTGTCTAAAAAATCGTCATAAGAAGAAACGGAATCAAAATATTCTGGCAAACCTGTTCTAGGGAATTTATCAAAAACTTTGGTTCTATAGGATTTATAACCTGTATTTCGTCCTTCCCAAAAAGGAGAATTAGTAGAAATGGCAAAAATGTGAGGTAAAAAATAACAAGCTTGATTCATCAATTGCAAGCCAATTTCACGGTTTTCGATTCCAACATGACAATGCATACCGAAAATTAAATTCGATCGTGCTGCATCTTGCATTTCGTTGATAATATTATGATAACGCGGATCATCAGTTATAGGTTGGTCCTGCCATTTCGAAAAAGGATGAGTTCCTGCACCACCAACGATCAAACCCTGTCTATCTGCTAAATCTACAATATGTCCTCTGAGAGATTTGATTTCGGCTTCGGCTTCGTGTATATTTTTACAAATATTGGTTCCCACCTCTACTACAGATTGGTGCATTTCAGCTTTGACCTGCTCGTTTAATATTGTTTTCGCTCCATCAACTATTTTGGACAAATGCGAGCGCAAATCTCTGGTGATGGGATCAATAATTTGGTATTCTTCCTCAACTCCGAGAGTAAATACCGGTAGTTTCTTTGACATATTCTTTTAATTTTAGATTGCAGATTGCAGATTTTAGATTTCAGAATTAATCTGCAATCGAAAATCTGCAATCGAAAATTCTATTTGCAAGCTTCTTTAATAAAATCTCCCCAAGTTAAGTTTATTTTGCCAGGTTTTTGTTTTTTGGCGGCAGCAATTGCCATTTTCGCTGCGTGTTCAACAACCCATTCGAAATTTTCAGCTCCCACAGAAGTCAACTCCGCATCTGGTGCTGGGTTTCCAAAATCAATCGCGTAAGGAATCCCATCACGAACGGCGAATTCTACGGTGTTGAAATCGTAACCCAAACCTTTACAAAGTCTTAAAGTATAGTCTTTTACAGTGGCTAATAATTTTTTATCTACTGGAGGTCCATCAATTACGTACCGCAAATGGTGCGGATTTCTTGGTTCATATTGCATAATGTGAACATATTTGCAACCCAAACAATACACACGGAAATATTCAGTAAAAACAATTTCTTCCTGTAACATCATTACCAATTGTCCTGTTTCCTGATGTTTTTCCCAGAATTCTTCTTTATTTTCTAATCGATAAACGTTTTTCCAACCTCCACCTGCATAAGGTTTCATATAGGCTGGAAATCCAATATAATCAAAAATTCCTTCCCAATCCATAGGGTATTTCAAGTTGCGGAAAGATTTTCCTGTTGTATCTGTTGGATGTTCTGCCGATGGAAGAATTACCGTATTCGGTAACGGAACATCAAGTGTATCTGCTAATGAATTATTGAAAAATTTATCGTCAGCACTCCACCAGAATGGATTGTTAATAACATTAGTTCCAGTCAAAGCTGCATTTTTTAAGTAGGCTCTATAAAACGGAACATCTTGCGAAATTCGATCAATTATGATCGCATATTCGCCATCTTTATTTTGAACTACTTTGTCAATAGAAACAGCTTCGGCAATAATACCTTTTTCGTTTTTTGAGTTTACTCTGTCTATAAATGCTTGTGGAAAAGTATCTTCCATTCCGAATAATATTCCAATTTTTTTACTCATTTTTATATTGTTTTATTGGTTTTCGTGAATCTTCGATTTCATATAATATTTTTTTGTCTTACTACTTAATACTCTAATCTTAATAGGTTTAAAAGAACTTAATTCTTGATAAATAATGCGGAAACATTTCTTTCCAAACTGGCCAATCGTGTTCTCTATCGGGTCTAATATCCAGCCAATGATGAACATTTCTATTGCTTAAAACTCGACTTAATTTTAGATTAGCGTCGTAGCAAATATCCCAATTAGATGTACCTAAACAAATGTCCATATTCCAAAGTTCGTGGTCATTTAAACCGTGTAAATAATCTTCTGGACTATTGTAAAAAACATTGTCATCGTGAAATCCATCCATAAAATTTTTGATACTAAACGCGCCACCCATTGAAAAAACATGGCTCACATAACCTGGATGACGAAAAGCAAAATTAGCAGCATGATACCCTCCAAAGCTACAACCGGCAACTGCAACTTTTCCCGACGAGGTATTATTTTTTACTCTTTCCACAATTTCGTGGCAAATCATTTTGTCGTACCAAACGTGGTTTTCTATGCGATGCACTGGATGAATGTTTTTATTATAAAAACTATCTTTATCAATGCTAGCAGGACAAAAGATTTGGATTAATCCTTGTTCAATAAACCATTTTGCTGAGTCAATCAAGCCCATATCTTTATTCTCGTGAAAGCTGCCCATAGAAGTCGGAAAAAGTATCACGGGATAACCAGCGTGACCAAAAACGAGCATTTCAATCTCTCTACTTAAATTGGGTGAGTACCATTTGAAATATTGTTCTTTCATGCTTCTTAATTTTTTAACAATTATAATGAAAAAATGTAAGCCATTTTAAAAATACATAAATAAAAAAAAGGCAATCTAAAATAATTGTACTTGACTTTTCAATCTTTCGATAAGCATTCCCATCATTCTTTTGTTCAGACTCGAAGAGTTGTTGATGTACATTGCGTATTCGTCAGTGGTAAATAATCCTATGATCATTCCTTTCAAGGCATTTCGGAATTTGATGTCTTTTTGAATTGAATTTTCTATGTTTGCCAATTTTTTTTCGACTGAAAAGGAGTTGAAATCAATTTTGTTTTTAGATAAATGATGGACATAAGCAGCAATAAATAAATCGTTTTGAAGTTTCAGAATAGGGCGAAGTACCTCATTTTGAAATAATTCGTCCGATGAGGATTGATCAGAAATAGTACCAATTGTTTGTCCTCGAAATTCTCTTAAAAACACATCTCGTTGATTCATTTTTTTTCTTTAAAATTAAAAAAAAAATGACTTGAATAAGCCTTATTTTTACATTAAAATAAATGATCTGCGATTTCACACAAGAAAATGGGTAAAACCAGAAGATCTAAACCCAAACGGAACCTTATTTGGCGGTAAATTATTGGCTTGGATTGACGAGGAATTGGCTTTGTACACTATTATCCAATTAGAAAACACCAAAATTGTAACCAAGTATATGTCTGAAATCAATTTTAGAAGTTCAGCTCGTCAAGGTGATATTATCGAAATTGGAATCGATGTTGTAAAATTCGGAAAAACATCACTCACTTTAATTTGCGAAGCCCGAAATATGATGACTCGCGAAACAATTATCACGATAGAAAGCACTACAATGGTCAATCTGGACGCTAATGGTAAACCAAAGCCACACGGAAAGACAGAGATTGAATATATAAAAGACCGCTTGGAGGATTAGTATTTTCTAATTAGTTTTCAGAATAAAATCAACTATTTTATAAACTAAATTTTTCTTAAATATTTTTTTTCAACATAAAAAGTAGCGCAAGGTATTATCGAACAGATTAAAATTATCCCTATTTTTTCTAAATTCCATTTTTCTTTTACTGCAAAATATAATGCTATCAAAACAAAAAAAACGAATAGTACTCCGTGAGCCATTCCTATAGGGCGCATATATAAAGTATTGTTGAACAGATATTTTAATGGCATAGCAACAAAAAATAATAGAATAGAAGAGATTCCTTCTAGAATCGCAATGTTTTTCAATATTCGGAGCATAAGTTTGTTTTTATAAATTCGAAACGCAAAACTAAGAATTATCATTTATTTAAAGTGAATTAATTCCTAAAGTAAATTACTTTTGTATCAATATACTTTAACAATGAGCAAACGCGATTTAAAAAAATACTTGCACGAACTTGATAAAAGTCAACTCGAAGAGCAAATTATTGAGTTATATGATAAATTCAGCCCTATAAAAGTGTACTATGATTTTGTTTTCAATCCAAAGGAAGATACGCTACTCAAGGAATGTAAAATAAAAATTTCGAGCGAATATTTTCCTGCGAGAACTTCTGGAAAACCTCGAAGACCTAAAATGCGCCGTTCTGTAGCTCAAAAGTATATCAAGCATTTCATCCTTTTGGGGGTAGATTCCTTTATAATTGGAGATGTAATGCTTTATTCTATTGAAATTGCCCAAACTTTTTCTGCTGAAAAACCTGTAAAATCTGAAGTATTTTACAAAAGTATGCTCAGTTCATTAGAACAAGCCGTTCGTTTTATGATTTCAAATGGAATTTTACAAGATTTTAAATCTCGAATAATCGCAATAAGTACTGAAACTAATAACCAAAATTGGTTTAATAAAGAAGAATTCAACGCTATTGTTGAGCGTTTTGAATACTAGAAATCAACCGCATAATCGATTTTATTTAATGACAATTCTTTTTTTAAATGATTATTTAGTACAATAACTCTTTTTTAGGTGTATTTTTGCAAAAATCCATCTAAAGCAATGCCTCAAAACTCTCTAGAAACAGAAATTGAAGATAAAAAAGAACTTTATTCGTATCAAAAAGGCGATATTGAATCCATTTTTGAACGATTAGATAATGCTCCAGCTAATCATCATTTACTATATCAATTGCCTACAGGCGGAGGAAAAACCGTAGTTTTTTCTGAAATTGTTCGACAATATTTATCAAAACATGATAAAAAAGTAGTTGTTTTGACCCATCGAATTGAACTTTGCAAGCAAACTTCAAAAATGCTCAAAGGTTTTGATGTCAAAAACAAAATTATCAATAGTAAAGTCAAGGAGCTTCCTGATCAAAACGATTATTCTTGTTTTGTGGCGATGGTCGAAACCTTGAAAAACAGAATCAATGACGAAAAATTGCATCTCGATAATGTTGGGTTGGTTATCATTGATGAAGCGCATTACAATTCGTTTCGAAAATTATTGAGCTCTTTCAAAAATGCTTTTATTCTTGGTGTTACAGCAACTCCACTGAGTTCGAACATCAAGTTGCCAATGCATGAAAATTATGATGAATTGATTGTTGGAGACAACATCAGCTCTCTGATTGATAAAGGATTCCTAGCTAAAGCAATTACCTATAGTTATGACGTTGGACTAACTTCCTTGAAAGTCGGAATTAATGGTGATTATACTGTAAAATCATCCGACGATTTATATACCAATATGGCGATGCAAGAAAAATTATTGCACGCTTACACTGAAAAATCTTTAGGAAAAAAAACCTTGATTTTCAATAACGGAATCAATACTTCCTTGTACGTTTATGAAACATTCCGTGAAGCTGGATTTGCCATTCGTCATCTTGACAATACTACCAGTAACGAAGATCGAAAAGATATTTTGCAATGGTTCAAAAAAACTCCGGATGCTATTTTAACGTCGGTTGGGATTCTGACTACAGGTTTTGATGAACCTACAGTAGAAACTATAATTTTGAACAGAGCTACAAAGTCATTGACTTTATATTTCCAAATGATAGGACGTGGTTCGAGAAAATTGGCCAATAAGGACAATTTTACAGTTATCGATTTAGGAAATAATGCTGCCCGTTTTGGTTTGTGGAATGAGCCCGTAAATTGGCAACACATTTTTAAATCGCCTGAATTTTATTTAGAAAACCTTCGCGACGACACCGAAATTGAATTGTATTTCAAATATACAATGCCTCCAGAGTTAAAAGCTAAATTCGCTAAAACCGAAGTGATCACTTTTGATGTCGATGAAGAACACAAACTCGCCATTGCACAAAATTTGCGCTCCAAAATAGTTTTGGACAAATCCTTAGAACAACATGCCTCAATGTGTGTTGATAATACAGAAGAATTACGAGATGCCAAAGCTTTAAGCAAAGAATTGGAACCAGATATAGAATGCCGTCTAAATCGCTACGCTAAATGCTTAAGCCAATGCAGCAAGAACTATCGAGAATGGTTAGTGGAAGATTATAAACTCAAACTCACTTTATTGATAGGGAAGAAGTACCGCGAAAGAATTATGAACGAAGCGGATTAATTTTAGATTTCAGATTTCAGATTGCAGATTTCAGATTTTAGTTGGAATCGAGTCTTAATCGAATAAAATTAAATCCAGAACCGTCACTTCGGATGATTTTAAATAGTAATGCGACGGCTTTATTATATAAAATTGTATAGAAAAGCTATTATAAAACAACAATTTATAAATTAGTAAATCAACAAAATGTCAAAGCAATTCGCCGATTTAGGAATCCAAGAATCTATTATAAAAGCACTTGATGGTTTAAAAATTGTGGTGCCAACAGAAATTCAGCAAAAGGCAATTCCGTTGCTTTTATCCAATACTGATGTAGTTGGATTGGCAAAAACAGGAACTGGAAAAACGGCCGCTTTTGGTTTACCATTACTTCAGTTAATTGATACTAAAATAAATGCTATTCAAGCTCTTATTCTTGTTCCAACACGTGAATTAGGACACCAGATTTTTAGTAATTTAGAGGCATTTGCCCAATATCTTCCCGAAGTTTCCATTGCCGAAACTTTAGGAGGAATTCCCATAAAACCTCAAATTGAGCGGTTGACTTTGCCAACACATATTGTTGTGGCAACACCAGGACGATTGATTGATTTAATTCAACGCAAAGCCATAAATCTAAAAGACGCTCAATTTCTTGTTCTTGATGAAGCGGACGAAATGGTTAGCATACTGAAAGAAAGTTTAGACGAAATCATTGCAGAATTACCTAAAAACCATAGAACTTTCTTGTTTTCGGCCACAATGCCCGGAACTATTAAACAGTTGATTCAGAATTATTTGAACAAAAACGTGGTGCAAGTCAGCGCTGATATGCAAACGGTAGGAAATCAAGGAATTGACCACCAATATATCGTCGTAGATCCCATAGAAAAACTAGATGTTTTAATGCATTTTTTGACTTCAAAAGATGGCGAACGAGGAATTATTTTTTGTAAAACCAAAGCAGCAGTCAATAAATTGGCCAAAAATTTAGCCATCAATAGATTTTCATCAGGCGCTTTGCACGGCAGTTTGTCGCAAGGAATTCGGGATCGAATTATGGAACAATTTCGTGAAGGTCACATTAATATTTTGGTGGCAACCGATTTGGCAGCAAGAGGAATTGACGTAGCGGCCATTTCTTATGTAGTCAATTATCATTTGCCTGATACTTATGAAAACTATGTTCACCGCAGCGGAAGAACAGCTAGAGCAGGAGCAAAGGGACTTTCGTTAACCGTTTTACAACAAGAAGAAGTGGTTGAAATTCCCGATTTCGAAAGAGAATTGGGAATCAAATTTTTTAAATTTCAGAAACCATCTGCTGAAAATATCGAAGAGAATAATACACTTTTGTGGGCAAAACAAATCTTCAAAACCAAGCCTAATCACGAAGTTTCGGCTGATTTTAAAAACAAAATCAAAACTATTTTCCATCATTTAACCAAAGACGAATTGATAGAAAAATTGTTGGCCAATCAATTGCTTCAAAACAAAACAGATTCTAATACCCAAAAACCTGTTAAGAAATTCAAAAACTAATATTTGCAGCTGAATTTATATCGTACTTTTATAAAATATTCACAATTATAAAAGATTCGATATGCAAATAGTAATCATAGGTGGTGGTTTTGCTGGCATTAATTTAGCCAAAGAACTTGTGAGTCACAAGGGTATTGAAGTAACTCTCGTAGACAAAAACAATTACAATTTTTTTTCCCCTCTTATATATCAAGTAGCGACAGCATTTTTAGAGCCGTCAAGTATCAGCTATCCCTTTCGAAAATTTTTTGCTGGAAAAAAGAACTTGAAATTTCGATTAGGAGAATTGCAAAAAGTAATTCCTGACCAACGCAAAATTGTTTTAAATAGTCATTCCTTAAAAATGAATTAACAATTTGATTGTTAATAACTTGTGATTAAATTCAGTTGAAAACAGTACTTTTAAATCGCCAAAAAGTGTATATTTCGGTATAAAAAAGTGGCAATATGTTAGGCAAAATA
>NZ_JANPFL010000048.1:0-1407 GCF_031423415.1 Flavobacterium sp. | reverse complement strand
AAATATATACCTGAATTTAAATCTGTTAAAGACAATTTAGAGTTTGAATTGGTAATTTTGTTGCTATAAACGTTTTGACCTAAAATATTAAATAAAGAAATTTTTGCACTATCGAAATTGTTTGGAAACGAAATTTCTATTGAATTATTGGTCGGATTTGGTGCAATTGTAAACATTTTTTGGTTTTCTAAAAAACTTTCTGATGATAAATTTGCATTGCTTAAAGCCAATTGAAAATCTGGAATTCCGTAACCATATTGGTTGTTTGGTGTTGCAAAATTATCTGCCGATTGTCGTACTAAATCAACAACTTGTTGGTTGGTCAATGTGGGAACTGCTTGCCAAAAACTGGTAATCATTCCTGCGAAAATTGGTCCTGCAAACGAAGTTCCGTCTGCCGTTGTGATGTTTCCGTCGGTATCTGACAATACTGAACTTGAGCCTTGAGCCATTAAATCGGGTTTAATTCGCCCATCGAAACTTGGTCCAATTGAACTGAATCCAGAACGATTTCTGTTGGCTTGAACTGATCCAATTGCTAGGGCTTTATTGGCTTCGGCTGGAATTCCCACATGTGGTTCTGAGCTTCCTCCTGCATTTCCTGCCGATACTACACAAATAATTCCTTTAGAAAATGCAATATTCAAACCTTTACTTGCGAAGTTTTTATCGCCAATCATATCTGAATAAGTATGACTATAACTTGTGTTTTCGTAACCAAAATAACCCAACGACGACGTGATTACGTCTGCTCCTACTCTATCGGCTTCTTCGGCTGCTTCGACCCAATTTGCTTCTTCGACAGGATTTTCGTTGTATGGTGTATCAGATTCGTTGTCTTCGGTTTGGTACAAATAATATTTTGCATCGGGCGCAGTACCAACAAGTTTACCATCAGTATAACCGCCCATGCAAGACAAAACAGAGGTTCCGTGAGAATCTCCTGAAAAATAATCGTTGTTGTCGTTAACAAAATCATAACCGCCCAAAATTTGATTGTTAATAATCAATCTTTGGAAAGGTTGGGCAGTGTCAACTCCTGGGAAACCTGAATCAAGAACTGCAATAACCATTCCTGTTCCAGTAAAGTTTTGTTGGTGCAAAATATCGCCATTCATTTGATGAATTTGATTGAAAGAATTGCCGTAATTAAAAACAGAATTTGGTTTTTGTACTGAGTTTGTATTTACAATTGGTTTCGATTTTACGAATTTTTCTTCTATTGGATTTTTAGATCTGTTGTTAATTGATGCGTCTAAAAACTTAACGTTTTGGACAAATGACAAATTCCTTAAAGCCGAAATATCAAACTGTAAACCACGAACATAAACACAATTTAACCATTTAGATTTTGCAAGAACAGTTATGCCGTTTGAAGCTACAATATCGTTTATAAATTGCTGATTT
>NZ_JANPFL010000047.1:0-15317 GCF_031423415.1 Flavobacterium sp. | reverse complement strand
ATATCGGCGACCAAGTTCCCGTCACTCCATTGTTTGAAGTGGTTGATAAAGGAGCCAAGGTCTCACCCGCACAAATTGGTGCTACTTGCGTAAATAGTGCTTCAATCGGATTGACGATAATTGTCATTGTAGCTGGATTTACAGTACATTGTCCAGCGTCTGGTGTAAAAGTATAGGTTGTTGTTACGGTATTATCTAACAATGGAGACCAAGTTCCCGTCACTCCATTCTTAGAAGTGGTTGGCAAGGGAGCCAAAATCTCACCCGAGCAGATCGGTGCTACTTGCGTAAATAGTGCTTCAATAGGATTGACGATAATTGTCATTGTAGCAGGATTTACAGTACATTGTCCAGCATCTGGGGTAAAAGTATAAGTGGTAGTTGCGGTATTATTTGGTGCAGGCGACCAAGTTCCAGTTACTCCATTGTTAGAAGTGGTTGGTAAATTGGCCAAAGTCTGACCGGAACAAATTGGTGCTACTTGCGTAAATAGTGCTTCAATCGGCTTGACCACAATGGTCATTGTAGCAGGATTTACAGTACATTGTCCAGCATCTGGTGTGAAAGTATAAGTTGTAGTTACGGTATTATCTAACAATGGCGACCAAGTTCCCGTCACTCCATTGTTAGAAGTGGTTGGTAAAGGAGCCAAAGTCTCACCCGCACAAATTGGTGCTACTTGCGTAAATAGCGCTTCAAGCGGATTGACGATAATTGTCATTGTAGCAGGATTTACAGTACATTGTCCAGCATCCGGTGTGAAAGTATAAGTTGTAGTTACGGTATTATCTAATACTGGTGACCAAGTTCCAGTCACTCCATTGTTAGAAGTGGTTGGTAAAGGAGCCAAAGTCTCACCCAAACAAATTGGTGCTACTAGAGTAAATAGTGCTTCAATAGGATTGACGATAATGGTCATTGTTACAGGATTTACAGTACATTGTCCAGCAGTTGGTGTGAAAGTATAAGTGGTAGTTGCGGTGTTATCCAATATCGGTGACCAAGTTCCAGTCACTCCATTGTTAGATGTGGTTGGTAAAGGAGCCAAGGTCTCACCGGAACAAATGGGTGCTACTTGCGTAAATAGCGCTTGCGGTGGATTGACGATAATGGTCATCGTAGCAGGATTTACAGTACATTGTCCAGCATCTGGTGTGAAAGTATAAGTTGTAGTTACGGTATTATCTAATAAAGGCGACCAAGTTCCAGTCACTCCATTGTTAGAAGTGAGTGGTAAAGGAGTCAAAGTCTGACCGGAACAGATTGGTGCTACTTGCGTAAATAGTGCTTCAATCGGATTGACGACAATGGTCATTGTTACAGGATTTACAGTACATTGTCCAGCATCTGGTGTAAAAGTATAAGTGGTAGTTGCGGTATTATTTGGTGAAGGCGACCAAGTTCCCGTCACTCCATTGTTAGCAATGGTTGGTAAAGGAGCCAAGGTCTCACCCGAACAAATTGGTGCTACTTGCGTAAATAGCGCTTGAGGGGGATTGACGATAATTGTCATTGTAGCAGGATTTACGGTACATTGTCCAGCATCTGGTGTGAAACTATAAGTTGTAGTTGTAGTATTATTTGGTGCAGGCGACCAAGTTCCCGTCACTCCATTGTTAGAAGTGGTTGGTAAAGGAGCCAAGGTATCACCCGCACAAATTGGCCCTATTTGTGTAAATAGTGCTTCAAGCGGATTGACGATAATTGTCATTGTAGCAGGATTTACAGTACATTGTCCAGCATCTGGGGTAAAAGTATAAGTTGTCGTTGCAGTATTATCTAATACCGGCGACCAAGTTCCCGTCACTCCATTGTTTGAAGTGGTTGGTAAAGGAGCTAAGGTCTCACCCGAACAAATTGGTGCTACTTGAGTAAATAGAGCTGCAATCGGATTGACTACAATGGTCATTGTAACAGGAGTTACAGTACATTGCCCCACAGTTGGTGTAAAAGTATAAGTGGTAGTTGC
Source organism: Flavobacterium sp. (assembly GCF_031423415.1). Classification (GTDB taxonomy): domain Bacteria; phylum Bacteroidota; class Bacteroidia; order Flavobacteriales; family Flavobacteriaceae; genus Flavobacterium. The sequence goes on along the minus strand of NZ_JANPFL010000047.1, from coordinate 13,348 downwards.
GGTATTATTTGGAGCAGGTGACCAAGTTCCAGTTACGCCATTGTTAGAAGTGGTTGGTAAAGTAGCCAAAGTCTCACCCAAACAAATTGGCCCTTTTTGTGTAAATAGAGCTTCAAGCGGATTGACGATAATTGTCATTGTTGCAGGATTTACAGTACATTGTCCAGCAGTTGGTGTAAAAGTATAAGTGGTAGTTGCTGTATTGTTTGGTGCAGGAGACCAAGTTCCCGTCACTCCATTGTTAGAAGTGGTTGGTAAAGGAGCCAAAGATTGACCGGAACAAATTGGTGCCACTTGTGTAAATAGCGCTGTAATCGGATTGACAATAATCGTCATTGTAGTTGGATTTACAGTACATTGCCCAGCAGTTGGTGTAAAAGTATAAGTGGTAGTTGCGGTATTGTTTGGTGCAGGCGACCAAGTTCCAATTACACCATTGTTAGAAGTGGTTGGTAAAGGGGCCAAAGTCTGACCCGAACAAATTGGCGCTACTTGCGTAAATAGAGCTGCAATCGGATTGACCACAATAGTCATTGTCGCAGGAGTTACAGTGCATTGTCCCACAGTAGGTGTAAAAGTATAAGTGGTAGTTGCGGTATTATTTGGTGCAGGCGACCAAGTTCCAGTTACACCATTGTTAGAAGTGCTTGGTAAAGGAGCCAAAGTCTCACCCGAACAAATTGGCGCTACTTGCGTAAACAGCGCTTGAAGCGGATTGACGATAATTGTCATTGTCGCAGTAGTTACAGTACATTGGCCCAAAGTAGGTGTAAAAGTATAAGTGGTAGTTGCGGTATTATTTGGTGCAGGCGACCAAGTTCCAGTTACACCATTGTTAGAAGTGGTTGGTAAAGGAGCCAAAGTTTGACCGGAACAAATTGGTGCCACTTGTGTAAATAGCGCTGTAATCGGATTGACGACAATGGTCATTGTAACAGGAGTTACAGTACATTGCCCCAAAGTTGGTGTAAAAGTATAAGTGGTAGTTGCGGTATTATTTGGTGCAGGAGACCAAGTTCCAGTTACTCCATTGTTAGAAGTGGTTGGTAAAGGGGCCAAAGTCTGACCGGAACAAATTGGTGCTACTTGCGTAAATAGAGCTTCAATCGGATTGACCACAATAGTCATTGTCGTAGTGGCTGTTATTGGTGCGCATTGTCCGGAATTAGGTGTAAAAGTATAAGTTGTAGTCGCGGTGTTATTTAGTGCAGGAGACCAAGTTCCAGTTATACCATTAGTTGATGTGATTGGTAAAGGTGATGTAATTTCTCCATAACAAATGGTTTTTATATTAGGAATAAATACAGGTGCCAATTCCTTTACTTCAATATTTACTGTAGTAACTGTGGCACATTGTCCAGCTGACGGAGTAAAAACATATGATCCTGATGTGACATTATTTACTATGGATGGGTTCCAACTTCCAACAATTCCATTATTTGAAACTATTGGTAAATTTGGCGGAGTACTACCTCTACAAATAGATGCTGGTACCGTGAATTTTGGATCAACATTGTTTAGCACAAAAATAGTAAATGTTAATGAATTGGCACACTGATCAGAGTCAGGTGTGAAAACATAAGTCGTCGTTGCAGTACTGTTTACTATTGAAGGGTCCCAAGATCCAGAAATCCCATTTGTTGAAGTTGTTGATAAAATAGGAGCGAATCCTCCTTTACATATAGCGGGAAGAGTTGCGTCAAATACAGGGTCTATTTTTGTATTTACGACGACTGTCGAAGTGCTTTGAATCAATGAATTAGAACCACACGCATCAGTTGCAATTACAGAATAAACACCTGAATTTGATACAGCTATATTATTTATAATCGGATTTTCTGTTGTTGAGGTGTAGCCATTTGGCCCAGTCCAACTAAAAGTGTAAGGAGCGATACCGCTGGTAGCATTTGCAGTTAAAGTTAAACTATTGCCTTCGCAAAGAGCTGTCGCAGAAACTGTTGGGCTTGTTACTATTGGATTTAAAACCGTAAATGATGCCTTATAATTTTGACCCAAATTGCTGATGAATTTTGTGGTTTCGCAGGTTGAAGTGGAAGTGTTTGAACCAGTATACTCGTAATAAACTTCAAGAATGTAATTACCCGGAATCAAACCGCTTATAAAGTCAGTGTTTAAGGAATAATCTTTCCATTTTATGTTGCCGCTTGTACAAGGGCCAAACCCATCATCAAACTCATTGGTTGTGATATTACAATCCACAACGGTATTCAACGCAATAGAATTAAAGATTCCAGATGGAGCAGCACTTGCAAGATAAACGCGCCAATTTAGAGTAGCACCACACACATTGGAAGAAACATTTTTGAAAGTTTTAATTTCAGCAGCGGTAATCTTGGCGCAGCTAGAATTTTGCCCAAAGGAGCCTAAATTTGTACCTTCCAGATTTAGTGCTGCCGGGTCAGAATTTATTTTATTAGGAGATACACCCGTAATATTGTAAATAATAGTATTAATTCTAATTCCGGAAGCAAACTCTCCAAAATTTTGACTATATGAGAATAGGCTAAAAAATAGCAAACTAAAAAAGTAGAATTTTTTCATTGACAATTAATATATTTTGTTAATGTAAATTAGAAATGTAAAGAAATAACTTAAATAGGTATTTTACAATTATTTAATTTAATAATTATTTAGGATATGCATAATTTAAATCAAAAATACAATTATTTAAATTAAAGATATAATGAATTTGCTAAAATATATCCACTTGTCCATGCATTCTGAAAGTTAAATCCGCCAGTTACAGCATCTATATTCAAAATTTCTCCCGAAAAATAAAGGTTTTCGTGCAGTTTGCTTTCCATAGTTTTGAAGTTGATTTCCTTTAAATCAATACCTCCAGCTTTTACAAATTCTTCTTTAAAAGTGCTTTTCCCGTTGACTTGAAAACTCGAATTCGTCAATTGATTAGTCAAGTTTTGCAGTTGCATTTTAGATAAATCTGCCCATTTGGTTTCTTCTTGGATATTGGACGCCAGAACCAGACTTTCCCAAAGTCTATTAGATATATCAAAAGGAGATTTTTTGGAAACTGATTTTTTGGCGTGTTCTTGTTTCAAATTTTTAAGGATTTTTTCAGCTTCTTCATTGTCAATGTCATTCAGCCAATTGACAAAAATGGTAAACAGATAATTCTTTTCGGATAAAATTCTAGCGCCCCAAGCCGACAATTTCAAAATCGCGGGACCGCTCATTCCCCAATGCGTGATGAGTAGAGGGCCAGTTGAGGCCAGTTTTGTATCTTTAACTTTCACCGAAACCACAGCCGAAACCCCAGGCAATGCCGCAATTCTTGCGTCTTTAATATTGAAAGTAAATAAGGAAGGAACCGGATTCACGATGGCGTGACCAAAAGTTTGTAACATTTCCCATATTTTAGGATTGCTTCCTGTGGCAAGAATTAATTTTTTAGCAATGTAATTTTCGTTTGGAGTTTCAATTTTCCAGCAAATGTCTTTTTTGAAAATTGATTGTACACTTTGACCGGTCAAAACTGCAATTCCGAGTTTTTGAGTTGCTTTGAGAAAACAATCAATGATGGTTTGCGAGGAATTCGAGACAGGAAACATTCGACCATCGTCTTCAATTTTGAGTTCTACTCCGTGATCGCTGAACCATTCCACAGTGTCTCCCGAACAGAATTGATGAAAAGGACCACGTAATTCTTTTTCGCCACGAGGATAAAATTTCACTAATTCGTTAGGTTCAAAACAAGCGTGGGTAACGTTGCATCTTCCTCCGCCAGAAATTCTAACTTTGTTTAAAACTTCGTTTCCTCGTTCGAGAATGGCCACTTTTAGCTTAGGATTTTTCTCCACAATATTAATTGCCGTAAAAAATCCCGCTGCACCACCACCTACAATAATAATGTCAAAATTCTGGTTCATATTTTATCTGGAAAATCGGAAATAATTCCGTTTACGTGTAATGATTTTATTTTTTGAATATCTTCTTTAAAATTGACTGTCCAAGGAAAAACTTCAAACCCTTTTTCCTGCATCAAAACTACATTTTCTTTCGATAGCAATCGATAATCCGGATGAATAGAATGAGCGTTTATTTTTTTGGCGAAAGCCCACGCTCCTTCAATCGATTCTTCAGTTAAAACTCCAATTCTAATTTTTGGATTCAACCACAGAACTTCTTCCAGCATCTTCCAATCGAAACTAGAAACTAGAAAATCCTTATAATGCCAGTTTTTAGATAAAACACAGTGTTCAATTAATTCAACAACTGGTTTCGCTGTCCCAATTCCCTTGAGCTCTATATTGATAAAGCATTGCCGATTTATAAAGGTTAAAACTTCGATTAGTGTTGGAATTCCTAATTGTTGCAATTGCGATGAAGTGAAATTTGTAACATATCCTTTTTCATATGTAGTTCTGTCAAGGGTTTCGTCGTGAATAACCATAATTTCCTTGTCCAAACTCAAATGCACATCGAGTTCGATACCGTCAACTTGAAGTTCTAATGCTTTTTCGAATGAAGCTAAAGTATTTTCTGCAATATATCCCGCAGCTCCACGATGTCCAATTTTGAGAATGGAATTCATTTACATCAATTTTGCACAAAGGTAATTAAGAAAAAATCGCAAAGTTCCCAATGAGTAAATTTACTTTGGGAACTTTGCGAATAATTTTGAGAATTCTGGAGTTGAATTATTTTTCTAATAAAACAATATCAAATTCAGTATCAATACGAACTTTTCCATTCGAAACAACTGCATCTTTTCCGGAATAAGAATCGTGCAATTTTGTTCCATCTTTGAAAATAGTTCCAACCGAAATTTCTTTTTGTCCTTTTGGTAAATCCAATCCAACAACTACATTATCCGTATAACTGTCTTTAGTAAATGTTCGGCTAAAAACATAAGGATTTGCAGAAATTTCTTGGTGAATTCCTGCTCCAATTGAGGGATGATTTCTTCTAAAATTACCCAGTTTTTGCCAATGCAAAAGCACTCTTTGAGTTTCGGGACTGGTATTTATTTCCTCCCAATTCATCATCGAACGCAAGGTTGCATCGCCTGTAGTTCCTCGGATGTCTAAAGAGCGAGCACTTTCGTCGCCATAATAAACTTGCGAAATTCCAGGGGCAAGTAATAATTTTGTTCCGCTTTCGAATGTTTTTTCTCGTTTCTTGTCATAAGGCGAACTGTCATCATGCGAAGAAACGTAGTTCATTACCGTATTTCCCTTTAAATCATTTTGAAGAATCGAGTTGTATTTAGAAAATAAAGGTTCATAATTTAACTTGGCTTCATTTCTAAAATCAAAATTGATTAAACCGGTGAAACCATTTTCAAAATAGTTGACTTTTTTATCTCCAAAATCAAATAGTTTTTTTCCTCCAATGTTGTAACCATAGACTTCACCAACTGTGAAAAACGCATTGTTGTCCAATACTTTTTTAGGATTATTTTTTTTGAAATCGGCAAAAGCTCCATCACATACTTTCTTGAAATCGGCCCAAACATCTTCATAAGTGTGTTTCGCCGTATCCACTCGGTAGCCATCAATTCCAAAATCGGTGATGTAATCTGATAGCCATTTCATAATATAATATTTTGGAGCACGAGGATAACCTGTTTTGGTAAAAAACGCATCCAATTCTGCTACTTCTTGTTGGTAGCGTCCTTCTTTTTTCCATTTTTCAATCAAAAAAGGAGGTAAAGCTACTGTATCATTACTTTCGGTTTTTACATCTGGAAGATTGTCAACCAAAGTACAATTAATATAAGTGTTATAGGATTTGTAAGTGCATTTAGGTGAAGTTCTAACCCAGTCATTGGGATACGCAGGATCTTCAGCAGTAGCTGGCCCGGTATGATTGATAACTGCATCCAACAAAATGCGAATTCCCTTTGCGTGTGCTTTTTGTACCAATTCAGCTAAGTCTTTTTTAGTTCCAAAACTTGGATCCAATGCCGACCAATCTCTTGCCCAATAGCCATGAAATCCATAGCTATAACCAGTTCCTTCGTCCACTCCATCGTGAATTTGTTCTACAACGGGTGTCATCCAAATGGCTGTTATCCCTAGTTTTTCGAAATAACCTTCGTCTAATTTTTGAATCACACCGCGAATGTCGCCACCTTCAAAACCTCGTAGTTTGCCAGTGAGTTTGTTTCTGTTGTAAGTGTGGTCGTTCATTTTGTCTCCGTTGTTGAATCGGTCAATTAAAAGAAAATATACATTGGCATTTTCCCAAACAAAAGGGGTTTTTGATGCTGTTTTCGATGTTTTAGTTGAGGAACAACTGGCAAAAAGCAGCGACAATAATGTGATTGTAAATAAGAGGTTTTTTTTCATTTTATAATTGAATTTTTATTTCAACTTCAGTTCCTTTTTTCCAAGAAACTGGAATTTCTATATTGTTTTTAACAGTGTTGAAAGTTATATTTTTTCCGTTTAAGCTAACGGATTTGGCTTTTATATTGTGAACGATTAGTGAAACATTTTTATCCGAAGATAGAAAGTTTTTTCCAATTGCCGAAGTCAATTTGATAACTGCTACTTTACCATTGGTATTGCTATTGAAATTTAAAACTTCAAATGCCCCTTTTTCGAAAGCGTTTGCTGTTGCTCCATCGTCATTGTATAATTTCCCTGAACTTTGCGTGGTTTTCGCATCAAAATAATAATGTAAATCCAAATTGTCCAATGAATATTTCGATGTGTTTTGAATGGTTTTTATCATCGGAATGAAAGCGCCACCACGAACAAAAATCGGAATATGATCTTCAACGACGGCAATTGTAGAAGTCGTTCCTGCCAATTGTTCTTCATCAGAATAGAAATCAAACCAATTGTTGTTTTTTGGAAAATATATAGAAGTTGACGTTACTCCAGGTTTTGTAATTGGTGTAATCAAAAAGTCATTTCCCCATAAATAAGTTTCGCAAACTGTAGAAAGGTTTTTGTTTTCTGGTTCTTCAAAAAACAACGGACGCATTAATGGGGTTCCTTTTTGGTTGTTTTCGAAAGCCAAAGTATAGTTGTATGGCATTAATTGGTAACGCAATTCTACTTGCTTTTTGGCTTTTGCTTTAGTCAAAATATCTTTATAAACAGGTTCTGCTGCCACATCTTCGTGAGCGTGTGGACGAAAAATTGGATTGAAAACTCCATATTGCAACCATCGAATATACAATTCATTGTCGAAATAATCGCCTGCAAAACCGCCTAAATCCGAGTGCATATAACCCATTCCCTGCATTCCCATTTGCAAGGCAATTTCCATTTGAGACTGCAATCCGCCCCAAGAACGGCTCACGTCGCCAGACCAAGGAATCATTCCGAAACGTTGCGAACCCGAATATCCGGCGCGCATTAGGATAAAAGGACGTTTATTTGAAAAGTCTTTTTTATATCCGTCAGCAATTAATTTTGCCCAATTGTGTCCATAAACATTATGAATTTCATCCGCTTTTCCTCCAGCAGTGATGGCTTCGGATGGGAAAACTTCGGGTTCACCCAAATCGCCCCAAAGACCTCCAACGCCCTGATAAATCAGATTTTTGTAAACATTCCAAAACCAGTCTTTCCCTTCGGGTTTGAAAATGTCTATGATTCCGGTATTTCCAAAATAGAAATCATAGGTAAAAGGATTTCCTGATTTATCAGTTGCCACTATTTTTTTCTCAACTGCTTCTTGCCATTTGCTAGAAGTTGTAAGTACAAAAGGTTCTGTTATTAAAACTGTTTTCACTCCTTTTGCATTCAAATCGGCAATCATTTTTGTTGGATTTTGAAATTTATCTTTGTCCCAATCCAAATTTCCCATTGTTCCTTGGATGGTTTTTCCAAACCAATACAAATCGAGAATTATTGCATCGACAGGGATTTTATCTTCTTCAAATTTCTTAATGGTTTTCTCAACTTCTTCTTGCGAGTGATAGCCAAAACGACTGGAAAAATTTCCTAAAGCCCATCGCGCTGGCAAAGGTTGTTTTCCGGTTAAATCCGAGTAACTTGAAATCAAATCGGTCCAGGAATCGCCCACAATTACTTGATATGTTTTTCTGCCGGAAATGGTTTCATAGGCTAAAGTATTGTCTTTTTTACTGTCTAAATCCAAGTAGCCAATGGCGGAATTGTCAAAATGAACAGCATACATTTTTGAAGATAAAACCATTGGGATAGTAAAATTCAATAACTCCGAATGGGTTCCGTATCCATAATCAGCTCTGTTATACAAAGCTAATTTTTTGCCTCGACGGTTCATTCCAAGAGCACGAGCACCACCTCCGTACAAAACTTCATCAGGAGAAATATTGAACTGAATTACTTCGGTTGAATCGGCTTTTATATTGCCTTTTACATTCTCCAACGGAATATGTTTTTGTTTAAAATATCCATTTTTTTCAGAAAGCAAAAGTTTTTGTTGGTTGAAATATGAGATTTGAAAAGGTGATTTTTGGATTGTTACTACAATTCCCTTGGTGTAAAGGCTTACAGTGCTTTGTGTTTTTATTATTTTTGAAATTCCCTTTTTTGGAACTAAAACAACTGCTTCTGAATTGGGATTAAAAGTTTGCTTCGCCAATTCGCTGTCGCTCGGGTCTCCTTTTGGAATAAAAGAAGATTCCACAATTTTTTCAGAATACGCTTTGATGATATATTTCCCATCCGAAGTTTTAATTTCTAATATGTTGTTACTTTCTTTATAACTTTCAAATTTCCTATTGGCATTTTGGGCAAAGGAAAGGGAACTTATAAATAATAAGAAAAATAGTTTTTTCATTGTTTGGTTTTTTTGACTATATAAGTCATTTAAGTTTTCTTATATAACTTATATGGTTTAAATTATTTCAATTCTAATATCAAAACCGATTTTGGTCCCATAATAATTTCATTAGTAACATCAATTATTTTATCGGTAATGACGTCTTTTCCTGTTTTAAAATTTCCAATATTTTCTGCGAAACGATTTGTTTTTAGCGTTTTGGTTTCACTGGTGTTATTAAGTAAAACCATCACACTTGCAGCAGCATTGTATCTGAAATAAACATAAGTATTGTCTTCGGGAATATAATGCGTCATTTTTCCAAAATGAATTACATCTTTTGTTTTTCTCCAATTAAATAATTTTGAAGTAAAATCGAAATATTGATTTTGCATTTCAGTTCTTCCTTCTTTGGTAAACGCATTGTTGTCATCACCTTCCCATCCACCAGGAAAATCTTGACGAATTGCAGCATCTCCACCTACGTCTTTGTTTCCCGCCATCCCGATTTCGGAACCGTAATACAATTGAGGAATTCCTCGCACGGTGGCTAGTAAACTCATTGTCATTTTGTATTTATCGATGTCGTTGTTGTAAACGTGATTGATGCGGTGTGTGTCGTGATTTTCAGCAAAAATCAATAAATTATTTATATTTGGAAATAGAAAATCATTAGCAAAATTGTTGTAAACCTTTGCCATTCCACTTTCCCAGTTTCCATCTTCATTAAAAATGGTTAAAAGCGCATCGGATAAAATAAAATCCATTACGCTGGGTAAATGAGAATTGAAATTCTGAATTTTACCGATGGGACTGTTTTTTTGCCAATACGAAAGTTGGGCTTGATCACGCATCGAAATTTCGCCAACAATATTAAAATGAGGATATTCATCGGTGATGGATTTGGTCCATTTTGCAATAGCAGTTGGATCCGCATAGTTGTATGTATCCACTCTAAAACCATCTAAATTAGCAGATTCAATCCACCAAATGGCATTTTGAGTAAGATAGTTTAATACCAAAGGATTCGCTTGATTCAAATCTGGCATTGATGAGGCGAACCAACCATCCATACAAATTTGGGTATCGATTTTCGAAGCATTTGTGTCGTGAATAACGGTTCTTCTGTGATTGGTTTGGGTAAAATTATCAAATTGATGAATCCAATCTTGCGTAGGTAAATCTTTCATCATCCAATGTTGTAATCCCCAATGATTAGTGACATAATCCATCACTAATTTCAGATTTTTTTTATGCATTTCAATTGCTAATCGAGCATAATCTTCATTGGTTCCATAACGAGGATCTATTTTGTAAACATCTGTTTGCGCATAGGTATGATAGGAATAAACCGCTTCATTGTCTTCGCAAAGCGGCGTGATCCAAAGGGTTGTTGCGCCTAATTCCTTGATATAATCTAAATGATTGATGATGCCTTGAATGTCGCCGCCGTGTCTACCTTCAGGTAATTCACGATTGTATTTTTCGGTGGTCAATGTATCGCTATCATTCTCCGGATTTCCGTTTGAGAAACGGTCGGGCATTATCAAATACATCATATCCGAAGAGTCAAAACTTTTGCGTTCGGCTGAGTTTTCTCTTCTTTGTTTTAGGGAATATTTTTGGGTAAATACTGTTTTGTTTTTGCTTTGGAAACTAAAAACACAATTTGTAGCAGGAACATTTTTAGTATTTATAGTCACGAACAGATAGTTGGGATTTTCGGTTCTTTTGACATTAGTAATTGCAATCGAATGGGATACAGATACCTGATATTGCGCTATGTTTTTACCATAAAACATAATTTGTACTTCGGGATTGTGCATTCCAGTATACCAAAATGGTGGTTCTATTCTTTCGATTTGTGCAAACATAGTTGAAGAAATTAATAAAAATAAAAGTAATTTTTTCATTCGGCAAATAATTAAATTTATTTCAACTTTATTATATTTAAACATATAAGGCATATAAGTTCATTTAAGTTTTCTTATATGTCCTTATATGCCTTATATGGTATTGGCATTTTGCTAGATCACTACTAAACTATTGGGTTTCACTAAAATCGCATTTTCATTGATAAAAACTGTCAATTCTTCTGAACCTTCTAGTGTGAGTTGAGTGTCATTATGATCCACGACAACCTTTAAAATCTGGTTTCTGAAATTGATTTTAAAGGAATAGCCCGTCCATTCTTTTGGAATTTTTGGAGAAAAATGCAGGGCATCATTTTTTATTCGCATTCCGCCAAAACCTTCCACAATACTCATCCAAGTTCCTGCCATTGAGGTGATGTGGCAACCTTCTTCCACTTCTTTATTGTAATCATCTAGGTCTAAACGGGAGGTTCTCAAATAGAACGTGTAAGCCATATCCATTTTGTCCAATTTTGCCGCTTGAATCGAATGCACGCAAGGTGATAGCGAACTTTCGTGAACGGTAAACGGTTCGTAAAAATCGAAATGTTTTTCTAATTGTTCTCTCGTAAAATGATCTTCAAAGAAGTAAAATCCTTGCAAAGTATCGGCTTGTTTGATGTATGGCGAACGTAAAACTCTATCCCAAGACCATTTTTGGTTAATTGGTCGTTGTGATTTGTCCAAATCTTTTACCAAAACCAATTCTTTGTCTAAGAAACCATCTTGTTGCAAATAAATTCCGTGTTTTTCTGAATAGGGAAAGTACATATTGCCCGAAACTTTTTTCCATTCCTGCAATTCAGCATCCGATAATTTTACTTTTTCGATGATGCGTTTATGGTCGGAAGGATATTCCAAAGACACTTTCAGAATCTGTTCGTGCGTATAATCGATGCACCATTTTGCGATGAAATTAGTGTAGAAATTATTATTTACGTTGTTTTCGTATTCGTTTGGACCGGTAACTCCTAGAATTACATACTGATTTTTATCTGTCGAAAAATTGGCTCTTTGATGCCAAAAGCGAGCAATTCCGATTAATACTTCTAATCCTTTTTCAGGAATATAACTGTAATCGCCAGTAAAACGGTGGTAGTTGAAAATCGCAAAAGCAATCGCGCCATTTCTGTGAATTTCTTCGTGCGTGATTTCCCATTCGTTATGACATTCTTCGCCATTCATCGTCACCATTGGATACAAAGCTGCTCCATTTTTGAAACCAAGGTTGTCTTTAGCATTTTCAATAGCTTTGTCCAATTGATTGTAACGGTAAGTCAATAAATTTCTTGCTACTTGCTGGTCTTTGGTCGCCATATAAAACGGAATGCAATAGGCTTCGGTATCCCAATAGGTAGAACCTCCATATTTTTCGCCTGTAAACCCCTTTGGACCAATATTCAAACGAGAATCTTTGCCAGAATAGGTTTGATTCAATTGAAAAATATTGAAACGAATTCCTTGTTGTGCTTTTACATCACCATCAATAGTAATATCGGACATTTCCCAAATTTTTGCCCAAGCCTCGATTTGCTCGTCTAATAATCGGTCATAACCTTTTGCTAAAGCTGATTTTATTGCGGCTTCGGCGCCAGAAAGAGTGTTGTCGTGGTTCAAGGAAACGGTATAACCACCAATTTTTTGGATGGAGGTTTTTTGTCCTTTTGCAATGATGACATCGTATGAAAATTGGATTTTGTCGGTGCCAGTTTTAATATTGGATGGAGAAATGCTGCCATTTTTTCCATTTACAAAAATGGTATTTTGCATAAAAGAGGTCACCTTAAAATGAGTTTTGAAGGTCTGAGCGGTTACAAATGCTTCGTTTCCATTTCTTTTTACGTCCAATGGTTCCCAAAATTTTTCTTCCCAGTTGGCGTCTTCATTGGTTACACCTGCGTCAACATAGGGTTTGTACACGATTTTTGTGTCTTTATTTATAGCGGTGATTTCATAATGGATAACACCCACTTCGTCTAAATTCATACACAGAAAACGACGAATATTTACGCCAATTTCGGTTCCGTTTTGTAAAGTAGCTTCGAAAGAACGGTTGTACCAGCCTTCTTTCATATTCAACTCTCGACGAAAGTTTTTAACTTCTACACATTTATTCAAATCAAGGCTTTCATTGTTGATTTCAATGTCAATCCCGATCCAGTTTGGAGCGTTTAATACTTTGGCAAAATATTTTGGATACCCATTTTTCCACCAACCCACTTTGGTTTTATCAGGATAGTAAATTCCTGCAATATAACTTCCCTGAAAAGTTTCACCGGTGTAATTTTCTTCAAAATTCGCTCTTTGTCCCATAGCGCCGTTACCAATGCTGAAAAGACTTTCGGACGATTTTACGCTTTCTGCATCAAATCCTTCTTCAATGATTGACCAATTGTCTGGTTTTATATAATTTTGGTTCATTTTTTTTTTATTATTTAAAGATTGAAAAATTTTAAGATTAAAAGATGTTGCTGTTAAAACTTATACAATCAAGCTATTAAACCTTTTAATGATTCAATCTTTTAATTATTTAATCTTTTAATTATTTAATCATTAATGTCCGATAAAAAATAAAAACGGCTATTTCTATTTTTTATCTTATTGTTATTCAGTTGTTTATTTTTTATACTCTGTCATTTTTAAAAACAAGGTGTCAAAAAAAAGATAATTGTTCTATTTCAGCTTTA
>NZ_JANPFL010000046.1:0-85873 GCF_031423415.1 Flavobacterium sp. | reverse complement strand
TATTTTGCCTAACATATTGCCACTTTTTTATACCGAAATATACACTTTTTGGCGATTTAAAAGTACTGTTTTCAACTGAATTTAATCACAAGTTATTAACAATCAAATTGTTAATTCATTTTTAAGGAATGACTATTTAGTTCTCCTTTAATCCTCTTGTAAACAACATTTAATAAACTATCCATTTGAATATAATAGTTTTGAGAGCAATTAAGCATATTTACTCCTTTGTCAAGACATTCTTGGTTTTTCTTTTCTAATGCATCTATGGTTGGAATGCAATTTTGTGCTTGCATCTGAATCCCGATGAATAGTAACCAATAAAATAAACACTTCATTTTTAATATTGATTAACAGATTAAATTGTTCACACAAACAACACCTTAAATTCTCTAATTTTTCGGGTTTTTATTCTCCTAATAAAACTTCAACTTCTTTTTGTAAAACGGGCAAGTTTTTAATCACAATTCCCCAAATTACATCATCTGAAACAGAATCGTAACCGTGAATTATTCGATTTCGAACGTCAACAATTTTTCTGGAATTTGAAATTTGAATGTGGTTGTCTTCTTTAAGAATTCGGCTCATTGCTTCGCCAATAATTTCAATATTTCGTTCTACGGCTCGTTTTGTTCTCAAATCATTTTGATACACTTCAAACAATTTAGGAGTATCAACAAAATAGCTTTCAATTTCGTTTATAGAACCCAAAATATCATAAAGCCAAGTTTTAATAGTATCATCCATAAATCAATTTTTTATTTTGATTTACTGTTTTTCTAAAATAGGGGTTTTTGATGGCTTTTTCTTCAAGTAAGTCAACGTTTCTTTTTAGAATATTTTCGAGAGAAAATTTAAGATCATAATAATTGTCGCCATATTCTAAAACGTCAATGGGTTCAAAATCGACTATTAAATCGACATCACTTTCAGCATTAAATTTATCCGTTAAAACAGACCCAAATGCATACAAAGATTTGACCTTGTGCATTTTGCATAAAGTTAATATATCTTTATTTAGTTTTTCTATTAGTCTCATTTTTTGAAAAAAGTATTACCAAAAATACATAAAATAAGTTAAACTCAATTTTAAATTAATCTGTGTTTTAATTTTATGGTTTTTACACAAACAACGCCCTCAATTCCTGAGCATCTTTCGGATTCAATTTACCTGCCAAGACCAAGCTCAATGGTTTTCCGTTACATATTCTATTTAAAAGAAAAAGTCACTTTTTTCCCTAGTCCAATTTCTAAAAGTTTGTACAATGTTGAAAGTTGAATATCGCTATGTCCGTTTTCAATTCTGGATATGAAACTTTTTTTAGTTCCTGTTTTTTCGGCAAGCTGTTCTTGAGTTAAATGAGCCAGAAGTCTTTCTTCTTTAATCATTTCGCCAATTGAAAAAGCTTTGGCTTTAATTTCAAATTCGGCACGTTTTATAGAACCTACTTCACCATAACGTTTGTCCAAATGTTCTTCGAATGTTGTTGTGTTTTTTATCTTTGTTTCCATTTTATTTTTCATTAAAATATTCAACTTTTAATTTCTCGGCTTTATCAATTTCAGATTTTGGTGTTTTTTGCGTTTTCTTTTGAAAACCATTAAACAATACTACCAAGCGTCCTTCGTCAAAACAGCAAAATATTCTATAAATATTGCTGCCAAGTTCTACTCTAACTTCATAAAGACCATTGGTTCCTTCTATGTGTTTCAGGAATTTTCTTGGAACTCTTTCAATTACAGTTATTAAAAAAAGGACTTCATCTATTTTATCTTTCACTTTTTCGGATTGCTTTTCAAAGAAATCCTCAAAGTGCTTTTTATAATATAGAATTTGTCTGATTTTTTCCATGAAGCAAAGTTAACTAATTATGGAACAAGCAATGTGTTTTTTCTGTATATTTTTTAAATATTTAAAACATTGAAATAGACAAGTGTGTTTTACACAAACAACGCCTTCAATTCCGTTGCATCGTGAGGATTTAATTTTCCAGCCAATACCAAGCTCAACTCTTTTCTTCTCAAGGCGTCATTATAACGGTATTCTTCTAATTTGGTTTCGGGAATGATGTGAGGGACTTCAACGGGTTTTCCGGTTTCATCAACAGCAACAAAAGTATAAATGGCTTCGTTTGACTTGATTCTTTCGCCGGATTCGCGCTCTTCAATCCAAACATCGAGGTAAATTTCCATTGAAGTTTTGAAGGCTCTTGTTACTTTTGCCTCAATAACGACAACACTTCCCAAAGGAATTGCCTTGTTGAAAGCCACATGATTTACAGAAACAGTCACCGCAATTCTTCGCGAATGTCTTCCTGCAGAAATACTGGCCGCACGATCCATTCGAGCTAATAATTCGCCACCAAAAAGATTGTGCAAAGCATTGGTTTCGCTTGGTAAAACCAAATCTGTCAATACAGTCAAAGATTCAGAAGGATGTTTTGAAGTCATTTTTTATGTATTCTTTAACCATATAAGGCATATAAGGTCAATTAAGTTTGTTGTAATAAAAAGTATTGTACTTTTTGTTGAGCAAAACTACAAGTCTATTTCGAGTATGTAAGTCATTAATTAGTTTGTAAACCAACCTTTAACGACCTTATATGTCTTATATGATAAACCTTTTTCTAACTTAGCCAATAGACCGCCATCACGGCCGGAATAAAGTAGATAACAATTGTTCTGGCACCGTCATAATCTTTGGCCAATCGTTGTCCAAAAAGTAACATCAATAAAGTGATACTTGAAAAAACAGCGCCATACAAACCAAAAGTTCTTCCGTTGCTTACCAATAATTCGATGCAACCCACGATACACAAAACACCAGAAATTAATTCCAACACTAGAATGTGTCCCAAGGCTAAAGGCACCAGATTTTTGAGTTGTGTTTTGGCAAAATGCCCTTTTAACCAATCGAGGTTGTCTTTCCAATAAAACAGTTTGTCATAACCCGATTGTATAAAAGTGATGGCCAAAAAAACCAACAGCAAAATGGAGGCAGCGTTGTTCATATTCTTATTTTTTGTGGATTAAACGAGTGAGCTTTATAGATAAATCGGTTAGAATAATTTTAGCATTTCCGTTGCGCTCTATGTGGTAAATTGCGTCGGACAATTCTTGAAATATTTCGTGAATGTTGTTTCCATTGACAAAAGGTGCAAATTTTGCAATTGTGAAATTCTCAACCGTGGGTTCCATATAAATCAAACTCGGCGTTTCGTAATTGTGCAACAACGCCTGACGAAAAATATCGATACAATATTGCAAGAATTTCTTTTGGGTCTCTCTTCCCAAAGCGGCTATTTGTTCGCTCCATTGAATTAAATCCGCAATAACGGCGGCATTTTTTTTGGCTTGAAAAGCGGCACGAACCCAGACCACAAACCATTGTTCAAACGGAAATTCGTCATTATCGTCTAGGAGCAAATGCAAGGCTTTGTTGTAATTTCCTTGCGCTTGATGCGCGATTTTTGTGGCTAATTTTGGTTCAATATTTTCACGAGAAACCAAAGCTGTTGAAATAATTTGTTCACTCAATCCAATAAAATGCAAAACTTGGCAACGCGAACGAATCGTTTGAATAATATCTTCCTCACTTTCAGAAATCAGAATGAAAACTGTTCTTTCTGGTGGTTCTTCGAGTAATTTCAACAACTTGTTGGAAGCGGCGGTATTCATTTTATCGGCCATCCAAACAATCATAATTTTATAACCGCCTTCGTAGGATTTTAAGGCCAACGATTTTAGGATTTCCTGAGCATCATCCACCCGAATTTCTCCCTGCTTGTTTTGAACTCCTAAAACAGAATACCAATCGAACAAACCTCCGTACCGATTTTCAAGTATGAACTGCCTCCAATCCGCTATGAAATCAATGCTTTTGGGTTTTGTTTTGACATCTTCAGTGCTTACAGTTGGATACACAAAATGCAAATCTGGATGCGCAATTTTTTGGAATTTTAAATTGCAACTTTCATTCGCACCAGCGTTTTCCCCGTTTTGATTATTGCACAAAATATACTGCGCATAGGCAATCGCCATAGGCAAAGTGCCACATCCTTCGGGACCAACAAACAATTGTGCGTGGGGAATTCTTCCCAAATCGGCACTTCGTGTCAAATGATTTTTGATGTGTTCCTGTCCTAAAATTTCTGAAAACTGCATAGGGCAAATATAGGATAAAATGGACTAGACCTTAAAATTTAGTTTCTAAAATTTCTAAAAAGAAACGTTCTAAAAATTTTTAAAAAACTAATTGCAGGGTTTTTGTTGCTCAAAACCTACAAAAACAAAGAAATACTTGAAAAGAAGAAAAATTAAACTAATTTTGTTACTAAATATTCCCATTATGGCAACGGTAACCAATTTTTCTGACCTTGATTTAACAAAAGAATATACTTATTCAGACTATTTGCTTTGGCAATTTTCTGAACGAGTAGAATTAATCAAAGGATTCATCAGGCAAATGAGTCCTGCACCCAACCGATTTCATCAAGTGGTAGCACGAAATATTACGGGTATTTTTTTAAATGCATTTATAAAACATTCTTGCAATGTTTATTTTGCTCCTTTTGATGTTCGATTACCCATTCCGTCAAAAAAGAAAGATACAACAGTAGTGCAACCAGATATTTGTGTAGTTTGTGACAAAAGTAAACTAGATGATGCAGGTTGTAATGGTGCGCCTGAATTGATGATAGAAATTTTATCTCCCAACAATTCTAAACACGATGTAGATACTAAGTTCAAATTGTACGAAGAAGCAGGTGTTTTAGAATATTGGATTGTAGAACCTGTCGAAAAAATTATTTTTGTTTACACTTTGGTCAACGGAAAATACATTGGTTTAAAACCACAAACCGAAGGCGAAAATATCCAAAGTCCATTATTTCCTGATTTGAAAATTGCAATTATTGATGTTTTTGAAGAAGACTAAAAAAATGCAGAATTAGTGTAATGGTTGCACACAAGCCTTCAGAGCTTGCGACGTACCTCCAGTACGTAGGAGCGGGTTCGATTCCCGCATTCTGCTCAAAAACACGCCCGTAGTGTAAAGGCAGCACAACAGCTTTCGGTGCTGTACTGGGGCTTCCAACCCCTCGGTCCCGGTTCGATTCCAGGCGGGCGTGCTATTTAAACAAAGATACTTTCTTTATGAATGAATTATTAAAGTTGTTATCGCGTTACGAGATTGAGTCGAATACTAAAGATTTAATCCCTGTTTTGACGCATAATAGTTTTTCTGAAAAAAACAATTCAAGATACGTTTTCTTGGGGCAATTTGCTTATAGAGGAATCGTAGCTACTTGGGTTTTTGAAAATATTGCAGGAACTGGAACACAACTCCAACACTATTTGGGCAATTTACTAAGCCAAAAACGATTAGAAAGTTACTACGAAAAATGGAAGATTTCTAAAGTGAGAATAGCCAGTACAGCCCAAATCGATCAACAGAAACATATTTTTGTGTACGCTGTATTAGGCTATATAGTAGAAAATGCCTCAGAAGAACAGTTGCAAGAATTCGTTTTTAATCAATTTATTGCATCGGCAGATCATTTGTTGCCAAGTGTTTACAAACATAAAAACGAATGGGACAAATTGGTGTTTTTGTGCAAACAAGAATTCAATCAAAAACCAAAATTAATTACAACAATTAGCGATGATAAAACCAACAAAATCGAAGTATTCTTGAATGATGAAGTAATTGGTTTAGCCAGTTCTATTAGTTTTAAATATGCCAAAAAGAAAGCAATTACTGCTGCTTTGAAGCATATTACAATTGAAATTGAGAAAAAGCTAACAAAAAGTCCAGTTTATATCGAAAACGAAAAAATCAGGAAAGAAAATTTAGAAGTTGAAAAACTGCAAGTAAAACAGGTTCGACAAGAAAAACATTTGCTTCGCAACAAAACACACCAAGAAAAAATGGCAGTGCGAAGACAGTTGATAGAAAAAGAAGCCCAAGAATTAGACAGAAAGCGAAAAGAGGTTAAGCAAAAATTAAAAGAAAAAGCGTCCAAAAAAGGAGTAAACACGATTTATCGGGAATACACCGCCGAAGAAATTGCTGCAATGAGCGTCTCTAAACGGAGGAATTTGCAAGACAAAGGCATCATTTCAAAAGGAATAAACTAAATACACCAACTTTGTCACTCTGTAGGAGTCTCATCAAACCTTCGACTCCAGCTTTGTCTCGCTGTAAGCGTCTCAACGCAACTTGGCAGAGATTCCTACGGAATGACAAACAGTAGTATTGAAAATTTAAATTCAAAACTATTACTTAATTTTGATAAAAAATGATAGAATACACCGAAGGCATTTACAATTTCTATGTTTACATCATTACCAACAAAAACAAAACAGTCCTTTACACAGGTGTTACCAATAACCTGAAAAGAAGACTGATCGAACACAAAGAGAAGAAAAATCCTACTAGTTTCTCAGCTCGATACAATTCAGAATTTCTGCTCTACTACGAACATTTCGGTTGGATACAACTTGCGATTGCTCGTGAAAAAGAAATTAAGAATCTTAATCGTGAGAAAAAGTTAGACTTGATAAAAGAATTCAATCCAGAATTGAATTTCTTGAATGATTTGTTTTGAGACGATAATCTGTCCAATTTGTCACTCCGTAGGAGTCTCAACGCAACTTGGTAAGGATTCTTTCAGAATGACAAACCTGAGTACTAAAAATAAGTAGACAAACACTTTCTAGTTTCATTTGTCATTCTTAAAAAATCTCAACTCTCGTGTGTTGAGACGCTTACAGCGTGACAAACACTACTGAATGCTGATTGAAACTTCAAACTTGTCAAATCAAATTCGTCAAGTTTATTCTATCGATAACAACAATCTTGCTTCCAAGGTGTCGATCTTCGCTTGTTGAGATACATAGAGAGTAAAGAGGTTATCGATCTTAGTAGAGAGTTCTCTGATCGCTTCGATGATAGGAGCTATGAGGTTTCCGTATTGTACTGATTTGTAACCATCGGCATCAGTCAGGACGAGTTCTGGATAGACTGCTTCTACTTCTTGTGCGATCACTCCGAGTGTATCTTTTTTCTCCAATTTTGAATAGTAACTATATCCTGAGATCTTCAAAAGATTCGCAAGAGGAGAAGTCAAAACTTCGATATCTGACTTGTATCTACGATCAGAATTGTAATAGTACGCATCGGCTCTTGTGTTTCCGTTGATCTTAAGCTTGTCTGTCCCAGCACTTTCAGTAGATGCAAATCCTATAGTGAGTGAATCAGTGATAGCAGCATCTCCAGCTACATCGAGGGTCTTGTTTGCAATAGCAGTGTTGATACCTACTTTTACATTAGAGGTATAGTCATTTGTAAACGAGTATGTGGTTGGTAATCGAGTATTGATTGCGGCTTTTTTTGTAGAGCCAAAGTTTATGTTTCCATTGTTGGTAGAGATATCTAGTGCAGTATAGTTTGAACTCTGATCTATAGCAGTAGATGTACTTCCGTTATTAGCTTGTTTTACTGAGAGAGTACCACGAGATTCTACTCCACCTCCGATGAGTATAGATCTTGTACCTCCTAGATCTGGATCTTCAAGGTCAGCACTATCCATCCCGAGCAAGAGTGTCCCGTTGACAGCAGTATTACCAGCTACCGCTGCATTACCTACGACATCAAGTGTCGCTTGTGGTATACCAGTAGTATTGATACCAAGTTTGGTAGAAGCACCTTCTGCAGAAAACTTAAAAGAAGTATTTTGATCTGAAGAAGTAATATACCTGGATGTCATATTTACAATACCAGCTTCAGTATTCACATCAAGTTCTGTATAATTAGTAGATAGTTTTGCTTTAAGATTATTTCCTTGATTACCCAAAGATGCACTATTTTCTTTACGTATAAGAAGACCTCCACGAGATTCTACTGTACCAGCTACTATCATTGCGGTATCAGTTTTTGAAGGTGGGTCAAAGGCGTTTATATTATTGTCCGTTGCACCTACTCTTAATACTGACTGTGTATTGAAATCAGCCCCAACTTCTGATTCTGAACCATCTTTTTTTGCCAGAAAAATATTTCTTTCGTTACCTGCGCCAGAAGTTCTTTTGAAGACACCATCATCATTTGCTCCAGTATTTGAGACGATGACTTTACCTGTTGGATCGACTTTGAGCATACATCAAGATCATACAGGACAGTCGTATTTAGGATCTGTAAAAGTGAGATCTCATCCTACGGTAAAATTACCAGCTCCAGAGATACTACCATCAGTACCATCGAGCCATATTTTAGCTCTGGTGGCACTAGTGTTTGTATCTACTCAACTTGATGAGAGAAAAATCTTTTGGATAGTAATGACTGCATTTGATAGATTGGTTGGGATATTCAATCCTTGTGCTAGAGTGACACCTGCTCCTATTATTGATAATGTAAATACTGTACCGAGTACAAGAGCAGAGTTTTTTGAACTAAAGTGTGTGGTAGTCTTCATGAGTGTGGTTATAATAAAGAGTAAAAGTAATACTGTTTGGGTGTCATTGCGCAACGCAGCGATCTAGTCATTATATATTCAACTGAATACTAATAGACTGGTTCCTTCCTTAGTCAGGATGACGATAGATTTGTGGATTGCATCAATTGACGAGTTTTGTTAGTGGATTGCTTCGTGCCTCGCAATGACGAGTTACTAACAATACATAGAGTGTAATACTTTTTTGATAGAAATCAAAAAAAAACACTACCTGACGATAGATAGAGTTCCGTTTTTTTGTTTTTGTGATATAATTGTTTTTTGAGCAAACCCCTCTTACCTCCCCTTGTCCTCAAGAGGACTAGCCCTGCGTCGCAGGGGAAACATCCATAGGACTTCTCCTCCCTGTCAAGGGCGCTGCGAAGCAAGTGACCAAAGGAAATCCTCTTGAGGAACTCTTGGGGTGAGGGTGGGGTGGGTTTGCTAAACTAATATCGAGAGATTCCGGACCAAGCCCGGAATGACACAAGACCAAGCCCGGAATGACACAGGGGAGAAATTAGTTTTTGATAAGTTTTTTGGTTGTAGTCTTTTTATCCTCGCTCGTACTTTTGACAATGTAGTGACCATTTGCTAGCATACTGATATCGAGAAGTTCTCCTTCTTTATAACTACCATACCCTATCACCTGTCTACCAGTAGTATCGTAGATCTCTACATCGAGGGTCTCAGATGGTATATCATTGTTATTGTCCAAGGCGATAGATTCGTGAGCAGGATTTGGATACATCATGAGTTCTGGAGCTGGAGTAGTGACGAAATCATCAGTTCCCAAGTTCCCATCTGGTCCTATCTCTTGGAGATTATCAAACGAATTTCAATTAGGATCTACAGCAATTGATATCCATGAATTTTTAGCTTGATTTCGTTGAAAACCTATGCGCTTGGTTGAAATAGCAGTTGCTCAGGTATTGATATCTGCTCATCTACGAGAAGCACATATTACTATGAGTCCATCTGGTAGTGGACTACCGTCATTGAGAGTCTTTGGGAGAGTAAATTTGGAATACATCATATCGCTCAGAGTATTGTTGTCTTGTGTACTGTCTGCTCGTCCATCTTCTTGCGGGACAATGAGATTGAGCGTATTTCATGATCATCACCTAGCTATGAAATTTCTGTTATTACTTGTTTTGACAGTATTATCTCTAAACATGAAAGTGCCATTTCCGACTTGCTCAGAATCTTTTTGTGTTTCACCTGTTACTGCATTATCATCAGTATAACTATTTGCTATAGCTGGATTATATGCTATTACATTACCAGAATTATCAGAGGCTCCTGTATCGATGTTTTTTTCTCCAGTAGTGTTTGGTAATGAAGTACCATTACGGAGTACAAAAAGTTCTACTGTGGTAGCACTTGCATTATCTGTTATTCTTTTGAGGACCTGTTGTGCTTGTGTGGTTGCTACACCCGCGATGGTGAGTCAGGTAGCTAATCGGTTTTTAAGATTTTTCATGATAATTATAATTAAATAACTAAAATACACAGCGTGTATTACTTTTGGTAGTATTATATATGTTTTTTTGACTCTTACAGAGTGACAAATTTTGTGGTTAGTTTGTCATGCTGTAAGCATCCCATCAACCTCTTGTCAACAAATTTTGAGATTCCTACGGAATTACAAATGAAGAGTGACAAATAGGATCAGACAAACTTGCTCAAAAAAAATAA
This sequence comes from Flavobacterium sp., assembly GCF_031423415.1. Taxonomy (GTDB): domain Bacteria; phylum Bacteroidota; class Bacteroidia; order Flavobacteriales; family Flavobacteriaceae; genus Flavobacterium. The sequence continues at coordinate 75,686 of NZ_JANPFL010000046.1, read as the reverse complement.
TAATTTGCTGTTTCTTGGTTTATAGTTATGGTGTTCTATTTTTACAGTATTGTTTGTGTTCAACAAGCTTCAGGTTTTGGTAAAAAGGTTACAATCATTTATCGTGGTGTAAGAGTCGAGACTCTTACAGAGTGACAAATGGTGTATTAAAAACTTACTTTTTGTATTATGGCTTTGTTTGATAACGCAATTAGTCAAAACTTCAACTGGTATCCCTACCTTGTCTATTTAATGACCGCTTTTGCTATTTGCCTTTTCAGTTGTAATGCTGCTAAGCATCCTTTTGAATTTCCTATCTTCCAGCTAGTTATGAAGGCAACAACACCCTATAACTGCTTTTGTCTTGTGGTTTAGTTCAAATTTTTATGTAAAAGAACGTTTGTAAAATACAAATATTACGAAATGATTTTGTATTGTGCAAGTTTGCGTGTTTTTTTGTTTTCCAGTCCGCTGTAAGACTTGGCAAACACGAAACCACTCTCTTTGTCCATCCAGTTTGTCCGTCCAATTTGTCCACCCAATTTGTCACTCTGAAAGAGTCTCAACGCACAAAAGCAGGGATTCTTTCAGAATGATAAACGAACTGGAGAAGCAATTACAACGAAACCAATCTTTTTGCCCATCCAGTGCGTCCACCAAGTTTGTCACTCTGAAAGAGTCTCAACGCAATTGAGTATAGATTCCTACGGACACGAGAGCTTTACTCGAACTGGCGAAGCAATGACAAATAATACTGCCACGTTGGGCTCTCCAGAAAAACCAGTCTTTATTTGGCAATTTTGAATTTATTGCTAATCAAAAAATAGTATCTTTGCGTAGCAATATTCAAAATTTAAACTAAAATAAAAAAATAGACAATGAAAACTATTAACGATTTCGATTTCAAAAACAAAAAAGCGATAATCCGTGTTGATTTTAACGTCCCTTTAGACGAAAATTTCAATGTGACAGATGCTACCCGTATTGAAGCCGCAAAACCAACAATCGACAAAATTATTGCTGATGGTGGAAGTGTTATTTTAATGTCTCATTTGGGAAGGCCAAAAGGAGTTGATAGAAAATATTCGTTGGGGCATATTATAGAAAAGGCTACTGAAATTTTGGGTCAAATCGTTTATTTTTCTCCCGATTGTATTGGAAGTGAAGCTGAAAAAGCTGTGGCAAATTTAAAACCGGGACAAATCTTAATGTTAGAAAATCTACGTTTTTATAAAGAAGAAGAGGCTGGAGATGTTGCTTTTGCAAAAGAATTAGCTTCATTTGGCGATATTTATGTCAACGACGCTTTTGGAACAGCCCACAGAGCGCACGCTTCAACTACTATTATTGCACAGTTTTTTCCAGAATCTAAATGTTTTGGACTATTATTAGCCAAAGAAATCGAAAGCTTGAACAAAGTTTTAAAAGATTCTCAGAAACCAGTTACAGCAGTACTTGGAGGTTCAAAAGTTTCATCGAAAATTACAGTTATTGAGAATATTTTGGATAAAGTTGATCATATGATTATTGGTGGAGGAATGACTTTTACTTTCGTGAAAGCCCTGGGCGGAAATATTGGCGAGTCTATTTGCGAAGATGACAAGCAAGAATTAGCCTTAGAGATTTTGAGATTAGCCAAAGAAAAAGGAGTTCAAATCCACATTCCTGTTGATGTTGTTGCTGCAGATGCGTTTTCAAATGATGCCCATACTAAAATTGTTGATGTTCGTGAAATTCCTGATGGATGGCAAGGTTTAGATGCCGGTCCAAAATCATTGGAAGCCTTCAAAAAAGTAATTTTAGAGTCAAAAACCATTCTATGGAACGGACCACTTGGCGTTTTCGAAATGCCAACTTTTGCTAACGGAACCATCGAATTAGGTAATTTTATTGCTGAAGCTACTGCAAACGGAGCTTTCTCACTTGTAGGAGGAGGAGATTCAGTCGCAGCGGTGAAACAATTTGGTTTTGAAGACAAAGTAAGTTATGTTTCTACTGGTGGAGGAGCGATGCTAGAGATGCTAGAAGGTAGGATTTTACCTGGAATTGCAGCAATTTTGGACTAATAAATGCGTTTTTAACAATATTTAGTGAAATTTATAGTTTATACCTATTAGATTTGCAGCAAACAATTTTTTATAATTGTTTGTTGCATAATATGTTAATTATAAAAATATGAAAATAAAAAATATAGCCCCACTCCTTTTTTTGTTTTTTTCAATTCAAACTTTTTCACAAAAGTATTATGAAAACAAACCGATTACAAAAACAGAAACCCAAAACTTTTATTTAGATTCCATCAAAAAAACTTTTTTAAAAGACGATCTCGCTTCTTGTGTTGACAGTCTTTGGTTGAAGGAATTAACAAACCTCGATTTATTTAATGACCTCTCTGACGATATAAAAAATATCAATATCGACGAACAAGTAGATTATGAATTGCCTACCGAATTGCTCAAACAAAGACTGGCAGCAATGGACGCAAAATCCCCTTTTAATATTGAATACAATCCTGGTTTAGAAAACATTATTAAGGCTTTTTTAAAGAACAGAAAAAAATCTTTTGGCCGATTGATGGCTATTTCAGAATACTATTTCCCAATGTTTGAAGAGGCTTTGTCCAAAGAAAATGTGCCTTTGGAAATAAAATATTTGGCTATTGTAGAATCTGCTTTGAATCCAAAAGCCGTTTCCAGAATGGGGGCAACTGGACTTTGGCAGTTTATGTATCAAACAGGGAAGCAATATAATTTAAAAATTGACTCCTATGTTGACGAACGCAGCGATCCGTTAAAATCGAGTGAAGCGGCAGCCCAATATATGAGTAAAATGTATACCATTTTTGGCGATTGGGATTTGGTTTTGGCATCTTATAATTCTGGGCCAGGCAATGTTGCTAAAGCAATTCGTCGTTCGGGAGGGCAACAAAACTATTGGAATATAAGAAAAAATCTACCTAAAGAAACTCAAGGATATGTTCCTGCTTTTTTAGCAACAATGTACATTTACGAATACCGTAAAGAACACGGAATTAAGCCTGAAAGAGCCTTAGTACAACATTTTGCTACTGATACAATTATGATTAAAAAGCAAATGTCTTTCAAACAAATATCGGATTTGCTCGATGTTCCTGTGGCTCAACTACAACTTTTAAACCCTTCTTATAAAATGAATGTGGTTCCAGTTTATGGGGATCAAAATCATTTTTTAAGATTACCAAAGGATAAAATTGCCGTTTTTGTCTCAAACGAAGACAAGATTTATGCGTATGTACAACGTGATTTAGATTTTCGCGAAAAACCGTTTCGGGTTCAACAAGCCATTGTCTTGAATGATACACTAAATTACTCAACGCAACGAGTTACCCTCCCAAAAACTAAATATTACACCGTAAAAAAAGGTGATAATCTGAGTGAAATTGCCGATAAATATAGCGTAACGGTTGCTGACATCAAAAAATGGAATAGACTGAAAGGAAGTACTGTTGCCCGTGGAAAAAGTTTAAAAATAATGACAAATGAAAGTGTAGCACAAACGGTTAAAAAAGAATCGAAAACTACTATTGTTCCGGTAGAAATTAAATCAAATAATCAGCATATAGCTGCGTCAGAAAACAAAATTAATAAGGACGATAAGGCAACTAAAAGTGGTATAACCGATACTTTATCAACGTCGGGTGTTTCTTTATATGTAGTTCAAAAAGGAGATAATTTGACTAGTATCGCTAAAAAGAACAATGTTTCTGTCGCTGAAATCAAAGAATGGAATCACCTTTCTAATGCTCCTATTCAATTGGGAATGTCCTTGCAAGTAGCTAAAATTGAAGCAAATGAAGTGGAAGTAATCGCTTCAACAACTAAGACAGAAAATGTTGAATATATTGTTAAAAAGGGAGACAATCTTGGAAATATTGCAAAAAAATTCGGCAGTTCTATAGATGATTTGAAACAATGGAACAATTTGCAAGATAATAACATAGCAATTGGAAATTCTTTGATTGTGGCTAAAAGTGAAGTGGCGATTGAGAACAATACCGTTGCTAACACATTTGACAAAAAAGAAAGTTTAGCTTTAGCGTCAAAAAATAAAAATAACGATTATCTAGTTAAAAAAGGAGATTCATTATACAGTATTTCAAAAAAATATCCTGGAGTAAGTATTTCAGATATTAAAAAATGGAACAACATAAACGGGGAGGAACTTAAACCTGGAATGAAACTAAAAATTAACGGATAATACCCTAAACTTTTCTACATTTGGGTTTTTATATTGACACTGTTTTTTTGTGAATGGTATCATTTGTAACTAGATTATAATGAATAAAAACCTTGTTTTAATTTTATCCTTACTACCATTTTTATTTTTTTCTTGCGAAAAAAAAGAAGATAATTTACCGCGAAATGCCACTGGGAAAACGAACACAATTTCTGTAATTATTGACGATCAATTGTGGAACGGGGAAATTGGCGAAAGCATTCGAAACAAATTTGCTTCACCAGTTATTGGCTTGCCTCAAGAAGAACCTCTTTTTACTATAAATCAATATCCTGTAAAATTGATGGAAGGATTTATGACCGATAGCCGGACGATTATAGTAGTGAAAAAGGACAAAAAAACCCTATTTGAAATACAAAAAAATCAATACGCGTCGCCTCAGAACGTGTTTCATATTTCTGGAAAGACTAATGGAGACATTCTTGAAATCATTGAAAAACACACATCTAAAATCATTCAAATCATTAAGGAAACGGAAATTGCCGAAAGTCAAAGAATCAACAGACAATCCTTGATTAATCCGATAATTATTAGAAACAAATTCCAAATTGCTTTAGAAGTTCCTTATGGGTATTCGTACGCACTTCAAAAAAATAAATTTCTTTGGTTGAAAAAAGAAATCATCAGCGGAAACAGTAGCCTTTTGATATATGAAGTTCCCATAAAGTCGATTAGAAATAATGCTACTACTATTACCAATATTATCAGAATACGAGATTCTATTGGCAATTTATACATTAGTGGTGCCGAATTAAACACACCAATGATGACCGAAGAAGGATATTCTCCATATCTCTTTAAATTGAAGCTAAACGGCAAAGAAACTTATGAAACTAAGGGAACTTGGGAGTTGAAAAATGATTTTATGTCCGGTCCATTTGTCAATTATGCGATTGTAGATGAGCCACACAACCGAATTTTGATTTTAGAAGGATTTTGCTATTCTCCATCTAAAAAAGAGCGGGATTTAATGCACGAATTAGAGTCTATAATAAAATCTGTAGTTATTTTAAAGTAATATGGAAATACATTGGAAAATTAAGCCTTTCGAAACTCTTTCGACAAACGAGCTTTATGATATTTTGAAATTAAGAAGCGAAATTTTTGTGGTAGAACAGAATTGTGTTTACCTCGACTTGGATGGAAAAGATAAATTAGCATTGCATCTTATTGGCGAATTCGAAGGTAAAATTGTAGCCTATTCAAGGCTTTTCAAATCAGGAATTACTTTTGATAACGCTTCGATAGGAAGGGTGGTTGTTGATGCTAATTATCGTGATAATAAATGGGGCCACGAATTGATGCGTGAAGCAATTGCTGGGATCAAATCGCATTTTGGCGAAAACAAAATTACCATTGGTGCCCAATTATATCTTAAAAAATTCTATGAAAGTCACGGATTCGTGCAAACAAGCGAAATGTATTTAGAAGATGATATTCCGCATATTAAGATGAAAAGGGAATAGTTATTTGTTTTTATTCGGGTTTTGTCTAGTGTCAAAAATTCTGTTGATATAAATTTTTGTTTTCCCTTCACGATAGGTTATTTTACAATGACCATCAATAAGTTTTCTGTAATTTCTTTTTAAGTGAGTAAATTCAGTGTCTATTTGACCTATTTCACTAAAGTCATACTTTGGATTTTCTAATATTTCAGTGCCTTTTTGGATTTTGATAGCTAATTGCACCGCTTTCTTAAAACCATACAACAAGGCATTAAATCGAGTTGTTTTTTCTAAATCCTTAATTGCTCTAGTAGTCCAGAAAACGGGTTTAATTATTCTTTCCAACTTTCTATTATTTTTCGAACTTCATCTTGGTTATGTATTCTTCCGGACTTAATATCTTCTTCCGATTCGGCAATCATTTGGCTATTTTTCGATTTTTCGATATAAGCAGTAATAATGGCATAAAAACCTTCTACCAGATTCGTGTCGCTGTTGTCTATAATTTGATGTAGTTCATTTTTTAATTCTAAAGTACTCATAAATAAGAGGCATTTGTTTTCACAAAATTACAAAAATAAAGTTATGAAGATTATTTATAATTGAGTTATATAAAGTTCCACCCGTCTATCTTGAGCGGCTTCCTTTCCTAGCGGAAAACGATTTCCATAACCTTTGTAAGACATTCTATAAGGACTTATTCCTTTAGAGCGGAGATACATAAATACATTTCTAGCTCTATTTCCAGAGAGATCTCTGTCCTGAGTTTCCTTATCTATTGCATCAGAGTTTTTACCCGAGGTGCAACAAACGTGGCCCTTGACTTCGAAACGTACCGACTTGTGTTTCTTCAATAAAAGGACAGTTCGGTCTAATTCTATTTTTGCATTTGCTGATAGTTCGCTCGAACCTATGTCAAATGTAACGCCTTTTAAAATCACAACGTCTCCAATTTTTGGATCTTCAGGAAAAGTATAATAATCACGCTCTTTTTCAAAGATAATATCAACTCGTCTGTTTTTATACCGTATTTCTTCCAAATTATTTAGGGTGTCTGTTTCTAAAGTTACTTCACCTCGACCTTCGGCTATAAAAATTTTCTTTGGTTCAGCCCCTTTAGAAATTAATATTTTTTGAATATAAGTGACTCTGCTTTTTGACAATTTATCATTATATTCAATACTTCCTCGGTCATCACAATATCCATAGAGACGAATAGATTTACAAGTTGAAAAATCGATGGTTTCAAACGACTTCTCCATTTGCTGTATTTCGACTTGACTTAAAACTGATTTATCAACCTCAAAATATACGGATTGAACACTATTTTCTTGAGCTGTTAGACAGCAAAAATAAAAGAGAATAAGTATTTGAAACCCGTTTTTCATCACATTTTCAAAATGTTTTTATATTGAGCGCTACTATTCAAAACGCTGGTTGCTTTCTTGATTGCGGAATTATTTTTAAGATAATATTCATACAAACCTTCTTGATATTGGTAACGTTTAATTATTTCGTCAACGATTAAATTTTTGATTTCCGCTTTATTTTTATCCAATAAATTTTCTTCACTTTTTTGAAGCGCCAAAAATAATTGCTGGTATTCAGCGGCAATACTTTCGTCAATTTTATCTTTTTTGGCAACGGCCAAAGTGTTTTTCAAAGCCAGTTCTGTTTCCGTATCGAATGCAAATTTTTGGGTTTTTAAAAACTGTTTAAAATCTAAAAAGTCAGCGTCTGAAACCGTAGGGATAGTATTGCCAAGATTAGGGTTTTTATAATAGTAATCAGTCACATAATTGAAAATCCCATCGTTTTTTTGCAGAGCTTCGGTTATCGGACTCAATTTAGCCTCTTCCAACTCAATGTCGGGTTGAATACCACCGCCGTCATAAACGGTTCTTCCTTTTCGGGTTTTGAAGGCGTTATAATTTTTAGCTTCGGTTTTTATGGCGATTCCATTTTTGTCTTTGTGGGCATAATCTAATGCTTGAATACATCTTCCCGAAGGTGTGTAATAACGAGAAATGGTGACTTTTAATTGGGTTCCATAAGTCAAATCAATGGGTTTTTGCACCAATCCTTTTCCAAAACTTCGACTGCCAATAATTACGGCGCGATCTAAATCCTGTAAAGCTCCTGAAACGATTTCAGACGCCGAAGCACTTTTTCCATCAACCAAAATCACCAACGGAATTTCAGTATCTACAGGGTCTTTGTTGGTTTTATAGGTATTATTGTGTTTCTCGATTCTTGATTTTGTAGTTACAATAACTTCATTTTTAGGAACAAATAAATTACAAATATTAACCGCTTCATTCACAAGTCCTCCGGGATTTCCTCGTACATCAAGAACAATTCTCTCGGCACCTTCTTTTTTTAATTGCTCCAAGGCTTGTTTAGTTTCATAGGATGCTTTTTGATTGAAACGTGCCAAAACAATATAACCTGTTTTGTCATCTATTTTTCCAAAAAAAGGCACCGATTTCACTTCTACTTCATCTAGAACAATTTGAGCAGTGCTGGTCTTACCTTGACGGATGTATTTAACCACGATTTTGGTGTTCTTAGCTCCTCTAAAAAGTTGTGAAGCGTCATCTTTGAAATCAGATAAAAGGATATCCCCTATTTGAATCACTTCGTCACCCGCTTTTAAACCTGCTTTGTCGGCAGCAAAATTTTTGTAAGGTTCGCGAATGATTAACTTATCATTTTTTCGAGAAATTATAGCGCCAATTCCGGTGTATTCACCTGTGTTATTGATTTTGAATTTAACTACATCTTGCTCGTTAAAATATACAGTATAAGGGTCAAGGCTTGCCAGCATTGCCTTAATAGATTTATCCATTAAATCGCCTGGATTAGTCTCGTCGACATAGTTTTTGTTGAGTTCTTTAAAAAGCGTTGTGAATATTTCGATTTGCTTGGCAATTTCAAAAAAATCGTCTTTGAAACTAACGCCTACAAACAAAAACGCCGAAGCTATAACAGGAAGAATGTATTTTTTTTTGAAAAGAGAAGTCATAATTAGGGTTGGCTAAATTTTAAAGCACTAAAGTAGGAATTATTTATGAATATCAACATTTAAGTAAAAACAAAACGCTATTCCTCGTTTTTCAACTTTGAAACAAACTTTTCAAAGAGTTGAATGGTTTTGGTGTTGATTTCTTCGTAAGACAATCGTTCTTTTGTTTGGTAAAAAAACATAAAAGCATATTTTTTGTCCAAATTATCAATCAGGATGTGTTTGTTCAATCGATAGGTTTCGCGAAGTACTCGCTTGAAATAATTGCGATCTACGGCGTGTTTGAAGTATTTCTTAGAAACCGAAACGCCCATTTTTAACTTTTGGTCTGAATCTTCGGGAATGCCATAATCACTTTCTACAAAAACCAGTCGCAAAGGATATTTGGACACAGATTTGCCTTTGGAAAAAAGCAAATCTATTGTGATTTTGCTTTTAAGCTTTTCGGTTTTTGGATAAGTGAAATTCATTTAGTTTTGAAAAATAACATAGATCTTAAGGCGCAAAGGTACAATCTAAATCTAAAAAAAAAACATGTGCAAAAGTTGATTTTTAGATATTGAGCCGCGTTGCAAATGCTGCAATTTGTTTTCTAATGTAAAGCGGTACTGTTAGCAGAGCAGTTCAACGTGGATAAACGATTACCAATTGGAGCATTTTCATTTTGACATTGCAACTATGAAAATTGATTCGTTAAGTGACAGAAATACTTGCAGATACTTGTCAGTTTATTTCTCTCTTATATGTTTATTGAATCATAGATTTTTTGCAAGAGAAACAGTAACATTAGTAATTATTTAGGAATAAAATGTTACGTTTGTGATATTCTGGGAGACGTTTAGAGGTCAAAATCAAGAAAAATCTTAGAATTAAATCGCCGTCTCTTTTTTAGTAGTTTTGTATAACATTATTTTAACATCATTTTTAACCATGAAAAGTTTTCTAACATCAATATTATCAATGGCAGCGTTGCTTTTAATGGGTTTTCAAAGTAAAACTACCAATACCGATCCTTTTTATAAAGCCCAATGGATTGGGATGACAGAGCTAGATAACAGCATGAAAGTTGTGCCCGCCGTGCACGGTAAAGGAGATAAATTAGGCAATAAGGCAATTGAACGTTCAATTGTTCCCATGTTTCGAAAAGACCTTTATGAACCGAACGATGTTAAAAAAGCAACAATTTACATCAGCGGCCTTGGTCATTATAAATTATTTGTAAACGGCAAAACCATTGGAGACCAATTTTTAGCGCCTGGCTGGACTTTATATGAAAAAAGATGTTTGTACAATACTTATGATATCACTGAACAAATAAAAAAGGGAAATAATGCTATAGGAGTACTAGTTGGAAATGGCTTTTTTAATGTAAATCGCGAACGCTACCGCAAGATGGTTATTGCTCACGGTTATCCCCGACTAATTTTTAATATTGTCATTGAATTAAAAGATGGAACAATTAAAAATATCAGTTCCGATGCTACAACTAAAGTAACTCCATCGCCTATAACATTTTCAAGTATTTATGGTGGTGAAGATTATGATGCAAGGTTGGAGCAAATGGGCTGGAACGATGTTGGATTTAACGATTCTCAATGGAATAATTCAGTGGTGTTAAAAGATGCAATAGGAAAACTTTTCCCTGAAAAAGATAATCCACTTAAGATTATGCAGACATTTGAACCAAAAAATAGTACCGCCTCAAAAACAGGACGGAAAATATATGATTTTGGACAAAATGCTTCAGCAATTATTGAATTAAAAGTAAAAGGAAACAAAGGCGCAAAAGTAATTATTAAACCTAGTGAGCTACTTGACAACGATGGCAATGTAACTCAGGTTAGTAGTGGTATTGGTTATGAGTATAATTACATTCTAAAAGGAGGTGAAGAGGAAGTATGGCGGCCAATTTTTTCGTATTATGGTTTTAGGTATGCCGATGTAGAAATTATAGAACCCGAAGGTGCTACTACAAAAACTGAAATTGTCGAATTAAAAATGCTTCATACCCGCAATTCTGCCCCTGTAGTAGGTTCTTTTACTTGTTCAGATACACTTTTTAATCAAATATTTGAACTCATCAACTGGAGCATAAAAAGCAATATGGCCAGTGTTGCAACTGATTGTCCACATCGGGAAAAATTGGGATGGCTTGAAGTACCCCACCTTATTGGCGCTTCAATGCATTACAATTATGATATTCACACTTTTTATTCTAAGATTGTCGACGACATGATAGATTCTCAGACTGACAATGGATTGGTGCCGAACACTGCTCCCGAATATCATCAGTTTACTTATAATAAAGGATTTAGAGACTCGCCCGAATGGGGCAGCGCATCAGTAATTGTTCCGTGGTTAGTATATAAATGGTATGGTGATAAAGAAGTATTGGCCAAAGCATATCCTATGATGGAAAAATATATGAGCTATCTACAAAGCAGAACGAAAGATAATATCCTGAATTACGGATTAGGCGATTGGTATGATCTTGGCCCAAAAAAACCTGGCGAATCACAATTAACCCCCAAAGCAATTACTGCAACAGCTATTTATTATTACGATTTAAAGTTGCTTGAAAAAATGTCAGTGATTTTAAAAAAGAAAGAAGAAGTTAAACGGTATAATGAATTGTCTACAAAACTAAAATCTGCATTTATTGAAAAGTTTTACAATACAGAAAAAGGCGTTGTTTCAACGGGCAGCCAAACCGCTTATGCAATGGCGCTTTATATGGGTTTAATACCCGATGGTGATAAAGAAAAAGTATTTGAAAATCTTGTTGAATCAATTGCTAAAAATGAGTATCGACTGACTACTGGCGACGTAGGATATCATTTTTTAGTTAGTGTATTAAGCGCTAATGGTCGATCAGATATTCTTTTTAAAATGAATAACAGGTCAGATGTTCCAGGCTATGGATGCAATATAAAAGAAGGGGCAACTGCGCTTACTGAAAGCTGGACTGCAATTAAAACAGAATCTAATAATCACATGATGCTTGGCCATCTAATGGAATGGTTTTATAGCGGACTTGGAGGAATTTCACAAACAGAAAATTCAATTGCTTATAACAATATTATTATTGCACCAAAACCTGTTGGGGATCTAAAATGGGTTAAATGCTCTTATAAATCACCTAAAGGTATTATTACATCCAATTGGGAAGTAAAAGACGAGCGTTTTTATCTCAATGTAGAAATACCCAAAGATGCTAAAACCAAAATATTTATTCCTGTACAATACAGTAAAATTTCGTGTGTTGTTCAGAATATGAAATCCAATAAGCTAGTAAAAGTTAAAATAAAAAATGGGTCGTTTTCTATTGGTGCAGGCACATATCAGATTGTAGCACAGTAGTATTGGGAATTTCTTTGAATTTAATGGTGGTGTTGAATTACGAGTATGTTTCAAGTTGGTATTGTTTTAACCAAAAATTTTAATGTGGCATTATGTGTGAATTGTTAAGAATAATGGTTTAATTCTAAAATTAACAGCATTTAAAAATTTAAGTATTTGCGCGTTCCGCAAGCGGCGGGCTCTATTTAAACCATTTTATTAATTCGTCAGCAATCAGTTCGTGTCCTCGTTCATTTGGATGATTGACTTGAGACATATATTGGCTGAGTTGTACTTTGTCTGAATATAGAAATTCGAAAGCTTTATAACTGTCGACCAATGCAATTTGATTTTCAGTTGCAATCTTACGAATCTGATTGGTGTGCTTTTTCAACTCATTTTCAGGATTATCAAAATTGACAGTTTGGTCTGGTGAAGGTGTCAACAAAATAACTTTAATTCCCTGTTCCTTTGCTTGTTTAATCATAACATTCCAAGCGGAATATGCTTTTTCTAATCCAACTTTACGATCATTTAAACCGTAATCAATCATTATTAGATCAGGTTTATGAATCAATACATCCCTTTCAAAACGTTGCGCTCCCTTAACTGAATTTTCTCCACCAATGGCGGTAACGATTATGTTTATAACTGCGAATGGATAGATTTCCTTTAGTTTTTTTAGCGTCAAGTTAGGATAAGCTTGTAGTGTATTTACATTGGGTGTTTTAAAGTATCCTGCAGGAACGCTATGTCCGTGAAAAACAATGTTAATCGTTTTGTTTTTAGGCCATTCTATTTGCATTTTTGATTTCAAATCACTTAAGTAGGAATTCGAATCAGCAATTTGAGCATTTGACCAATAAGTAATAAGAACAGCTAATAAAATTAGAAATTTTTTCATAATGATTTAGTTTTATTTAAGTTCAATATTTTAACGAGGTCTATTAGGCCCGATTAATAGATATGTAACATAGTTCCTGTCAAGAATAACGCGGATTTGAAATCCGTACCCATTCCTGTAAGCCACAATAACAAATCTAAAACAATTTTTTAAAAAAGCTGTGCCGTTTTATAGATAAAGCTTTTTTGATTTGTTTTATGTGATCAACTTTGTGGGCACGGAATGCAATTCCGCGCTATCGCAGCTGAGAAAATTTATTCATATCCGAGCCATAGGGGGAATTCATTTATGTATTATTCGGATAATTTTGAAAGCAAAGGTACAATTAAACAGTAAACAGCATAATTGTGCGGTATTAAAATCTAGCGCTAAAATTATTTTATACTTTTGTTCCAAATTCAAAATGAATGAAAAAAGTTTTTTTGTTTCCAATATCACTAGTCTATTACTTTTTCTTTTTAATTGTAATGTGTGCATTTCAACCAATACTTTGGTTGTGTAATAAAATATTTGGATACCAAGGACTTAAAAAAACGTTTGATTTGGTTACTTTTTTATCCTTAAAATGTTCTCATATTTTAGGTTGCCGTTATACTTTTGAAAACATGGATTTCATTCCAAAAAATGTCCCAGTTATCTTTGTTTCTAATCATCAAAGCTTATCTGATACCGCAGGAATGAATTGGTACTTGCGTCGATTTCATCCTGCCTTTGTTACCAAAAAAGAATTAGGAAAAGGGATTCCAAGTCTCTCCTATTATGTTCGAAATGGCTCGTGTGTAATGATTGATCGAAATAATCCCAAACAAGCCATACCACAAATAAAAGCATTGGCAGAATACATCGAAAAGCATAAACGATCAGCAGTTATTTATCCTGAAGGTACACGGAGTAAAAATGGAGAGCCTAAAGAATTTGCGCAAAGCGGACTCAAAATATTATGTAAATATGCACCGTCTGCCTTTGTGGTTCCAATAACTATAAACAATTCCTGGAAAGTATATCAATACGGTTACTTTGCATTAAGTTTGGGACACCATCTAATTTTTACAGTCCACAAACCTCTGAAAGTCAATAATTATCTGTTTAATGAGTTGATGGCAAAGACTGAAAAAACTATTGTAGATGGGATTAAATTATAAAATATAGCTTTACAATTCTTGTTTTATGTTATTCAGTTTTTGAAATTACAGTTGTAATTGATAGTAACAATTAGGTGTTTTTGTAAATAGCTCAAACCCAAAAATATTTCTTATTTTTACCAAAAAATAATACAATGCAAAAAATTATATCGTATCCAATATCCTTTATTGCAATTCTATTGTTCTTATTAACTTTAGTGATTTTTCATCCCATTCAGTGGATTTGTTTCACTGTTTTTGGCTACCAAGCCCACAAAAAAAGTGTTGATTATCTTAACTTTGTTTTATTGAAAATTGGACTTGTTTTAGGAACTACTTTCAAAATCGAGGGAAGAGAAAATATTCCAATTGGAGTTCCGATCATTTTCGTCGCCAATCACCAAGGAATGTATGATATCATTGGAATGATTTGGTTTTTGCGAAAATTTCATCCAAAATTTGTTAGCAAAGCTGAATTAGGCAAAGGAATTCCGAGCGTTTCTTATAATTTAAGACACGGAGGCTCTGTGCTAATTGATAGAAAAGAACCAAAAACAGCGCTTCCAATTATCAAAGGTCTATCTGAATACATCGAAAAACACAAACGTTCAGCAGTCATTTTTCCGGAAGGAACCAGAAGCAAAACGGGTAAGCCAAAAGAATTTGCACAAAGCGGATTGAAAATATTGTGTAAATATGCGCCTTCGGCCTATGTTGTGCCCATTTCCATCAATAATTCTTGGAAGTTTTTTAGATTTGGTGCTTTTCCGTTTGGTTTAGGAAATCTTATTACCTTTACCATTCACGATGCTATGGCGGTAAAGGACTATCCTTTTGAAGAAATAATAGAAAAAACCGAAAATACTATCGTTCAAGGGATAAAACTTTAAAAATATACTAACTTTGCAGATTCTTGGGTAAATTGCAAGCCCAAGAAACAATAAACCAGAAATACAGATGTCAATTAAAAACATAAGATTAGAAGTAATGCAACTTCTAGAGAAAAACGTTAGCCACTATGTTGACCAATATTTGATTCCAGTGGAAAAAATATGGCAACCCTCAGACTTTTTGCCCAATTCAGAAAGCGATAATTTTCTAGAAGAAATAAAAGAATTGAGAGAAATCTCCAAAGATTTACCTTATGATTTTTGGGTGGCTATGGTAGGCGATATGATTACCGAGGAAGCTTTGCCAACCTACGAAAACTGGTTGATGGAAGTAGAAGGAGTTGATAATGAAGGAAGAAACGGTTGGGCCAAATGGGTTCGCCAATGGACTGGAGAAGAAAATCGTCACGGCGACTTGTTGAATAAATACCTTTATCTTTCGGGGCGTGTGAATATGCGTGAAATCGAAATGACAACACAACACCTTATTGGTGATGGTTTCGACATTGGAACTGGTAGAGATCCGTATAAAAACTTTGTTTATACGAGTTTTCAAGAATTGGCGACTTATGTTTCTCACAACCGAGTTTCACAATTGGCTAAAAGTTATGGAGACACCAAATTAGCAAAAATGTGTAAAATGATTGCTGGAGACGAAATGCGTCATCACCTTGCCTATAGCGAATTTGTAAACCAAATTTTCAAAATTGATCCAAGCGAAATGATGCTCGCTTTTCAATATATGATGAAAGCTAAAATTGTGATGCCAGCGCATTTCTTGAGAGAATCAGGGCAAAAAATAAGTTCTGCTTTCGAACATTTTTCGGATTCTGCGCAACGAATTGGCGTCTATACTGCAAATGATTATGTAGCAATTATGCAAAAATTGATTGAGAAATGGGAAATCGATAAAATAGGTAGTTTGACTGACGAAGCCGAAAAAGCCAGAGATTATTTGATGAAATTACCTGCTAGAATGGCTAGAATTTCTGAAAGATTGGTGATTCCACAAGAATCATTTCAATTCAAATGGGTAGAACCGGCGAGACTTTAGGTTTCAGATTTTACCATTAATATTGATTAAAATATTAAATTGCTGATTTTTAATGTAACATTTTAAAAATCAGCTTTTTTTATATAACCCTTCAAATATGAATAATGTAGATTTAATAAAAAAAACCATTCTTTTTGTTAAGGAAAAGCTAGAGAATGCCGAAGGAGGACATGATTGGTTTCACATTGAAAGGGTGTATAAAAACGCCCTGCTAATTGCCGATGGTGAAGTTTGTGATGATACAGTGGTAAAATTAGGAGCTTTACTTCATGATATTGCCGATAGTAAATTTCATAATGGAGATGAAACTATCGGTCCAATAATTGCCCGAGAATTTCTAGAAAGAGAATATGTTGACCAAACAACAATTCAACACGTTATAAATATTATAGAAAACATCTCATTTAAGGGCGGAAACACAGAAAAGACCTTCTCGTCTATCGAATTAGATATCGTTCAAGACGCAGACCGTTTAGACGCTATTGGCGCCATTGGAATTGCTAGAACATTTAATTATGGAGGATTTAAAAACAGACCTTTATACAATCCGAATATTGCTCCAAAGCTGAATATGAGCAAGGAAGAATATAAAAACAGCCAAGCACCAACCTTGAATCATTTTTACGAAAAATTATTGCTCTTAAAAGACAAAATGAATACCGAAACAGGAAAACAAATTGCCAAAGAACGGCATCGTTATATGGAAGGTTTCCTTTCTCAGTTTTATGCTGAGTGGGACGGGGAAAGATAGTGTTCAGTTTTTTAGTGTTCAGTATTCCGTTTTTGACTTTTCAGACTAACCACTCTTTATATTCCAACCACTGACCGCTAATCCCTAAGCTTCGGGACTGAGCACTGATCACTTTTCTCAAAGACCTTTTTCCTTCATTTCCAAAATCACATCCGAAGCTTTCTTAAAAGTCGGTGTTTGTTCGATAATACTTCCTACACGTTTTTTGTTGAGTTTAAAAGTGATATCGTTTTCTGTGGTGAATAATAATGCAGTCAAAAACGGATTGTTCATATACGGTGATAACACAAAAAAAGCTTCTTCCAAGGAATGAAAACTTTCTATTTCTTCGGTTTTATATCGTGCCGTAATTGAAAGGCTAAACACATCGTTTTCTAATAAAACAGGACGAACGTAAATGTTTTTCAATTCGGTGTTGCCAATGGTTTTTGCCAAAGTTAATTTGGCGTAGGTTCTATTTTCGATGCTTTCTTTTACTTTTTCCCAGAATTGGGCAAATACAGGTTGGAAGGACATAACAGTTATTTTTTAAATTTTAAATTATTGATTTTCAAAACAAATCTATGAGGTTTTAAAAGCATTATAGGTTTTTGGGGCGACCGCAAATAATCCCAAAAACTTCATTTGTAAATAACTTGAACGGTTTATAATTATTCAATTTCAGTGTGTTTTTATTTTTAGATAATCAACTGTGGCATATTGGACGTTTTTTTATTGATATGTTTCTTTAAGTTAATTTTTATAAATCGAACGGTCAGTTTGTAGATAGTCAAAATCACTTATTTTTTATTGATTTGTAACTATAAACATAACCAAAACTAAGCTCGGAGAAGTCAGCTTGCCCTAAGTTCGCATTAATGTTAGCGGCGACAAAAAAATTGTGAATAGGAGCTTTTTTGGTATCAAATGCGTAATACCTGAAACCCAAACGTGAAGATATTATTTGTTTTAATTTAGCGTTAAAATTTTGGTTTTTAACAACATAAACACCATTTTTCAAACTGCCATTATTTAAATACCAGTCAAATTTGTAACCCGGTTTGTATATATTTAGGCCCAATTCTGTTTCGACACTGAAATGATTCATTAATAGTTCAAAGTTTGAAAACACTCCAACAGCAGTAGAATTTTGAAACGGTTTATTTTTCAACTCAGAAAATTCTTTGTTAATAATCGCCCCGTTTTGTTTGATGTAATCATAATAGTCTTCATAAAAACGAAAATAGAATCCAACTCCATATTTATAAGTTTTATTTTTTACTTTACCTACTGCAAATGAAGCAGTGTACACATTTTTAATATTGTTATAATCTCGAGCCAATACTTTTTGTCCAAAACCAAATCGAGTCGAAAAATAGTTATCGGTTTCAAATTTGCTTATTTCACTTGTGTATAGTGGTACTATGTTTTTGTTTTTAACAAAATTGAATTCTGTTTTTATAGTTGACAAAATAGAATTTAAACCGTGATTGGGCAGTCGGGTATGACCATTCGAAAAATGAGTGAGGCCAGCGCCAAGTTTGATAGAAAAATCTTTTTTCTGAATAATATCGTAGTAAATAAAGGAACGAAAAGCCCAATTAAAATGGGTTGAAATACCAAAATTACCACGATTTGTAACTTTGTCGTAAATCACATTGTTATACGAACCTCCAAGACCCAATTGAAAACGTACTCTTTTGGTAAAACTATTCATAACCCCAAATTCTAAAAATGGAATTACAGATATTCCATAACCTACCTGTTTTGGGTTTCCAAAATCAGCGTACGAGAGTAAGAAACCACTTTTAGGATAATTCAATAGTTTTGCCCAAGTTTGGTTTTCATATGTTGTATTGCCAATAGTTAAATCAAAACTTTTTTGATTTTTTGTGTCTGGAAAAATGCTAATTGACGGAAGCGTTTTCCCCACGGAATATCCTAATCCTATGAAATTAAAGTTTTTTCTTGTTGCAAGGTCACTTTTTTGAGCTTCAGTTTTAAAGCAAATTATAAAAATAAATAGTAAAAATATCTTTTTTAGAATCATAACTTTTTTTTCGAAATTAGGCAAATATTGGTTCGAAGTAAATGGTTTAATTTTTTTAAATTGCAAACAATTGGTTAATTATACAAACCTATGAGGTTTTTATTTTAAATCAAATAATTCCAAAAATTTTCCTTGTGAATGACTTGAGTTGTTTTTGGATGGTACTTTTCTGTGAAAGATTTTGTAAAAAGCACTTTTTGATTCGGATTGTATTTGATTTCAAAAGCTTCGATTTCGTTGTTTTTCACTTCCAAATAATCAATTTCGGCTTGTTGTGTATTTCTCCAAAAATAAGTGTCTTTGAATTGATTTTCATATGATAATTTCTTTTTGCGTTCGCTGATAATAAAGTTTTCCCATAAAGCACCAACATCGTCCCGAAGTTCTATTGGATTAAAATTCTTGATAATTCGATTTCGTAAACCATTGTCCCAAAAATATACTTTTCTGCCTTTTTTGAGTTCGTTATCATGGTTTTTACTGAAAGCATTCAAACTAAAAACGATAAAGTTTTTCTCCAGAATACCAATGTATTTTTCAACTGTCAATCGGTTTATTCCTAAGTCGTTGGCGAGGGAATTGTAACTAATTTCGCCACCTATTCGATACGCCAGCATTTGAACCAACCGTTGTAATGTGGTTGATTTTTTTATGCCTTCCAAGTTCAGAATGTCTTTATATAGAAAACCTTCGACCAAATCATTCAGGATTTTTTCTTCTTTACCAACATTGGTAACCACTTCTGGATAATAGCCAAAAATCAAACGATGTGGAACTAGACGGGTTTCTTCGACAAAATTAGTGTGTTTGACCATTTCGCCATAACTTAGAGGAAAAAGTTGCAATTCCTGTTTTCTCCCAACCATAGATTCTTTGGTTTTGTCAGCCAATTCAAAGGCGCTACTTCCCGAAGCAATTACCTGAATCTCGGGATAATTATCGACCATCCGTTTAATTAATAACCCAATATTATGAATCATTTGCACCTCGTCTATAACCAATATTTTGTTATCTCCAATTAAAGCTTTTAGCCTATCGGCAGTGATGTTTTCTAATAAGAGTTGGGTGTCGGGTTCATCGCCATTGAGCCACAAATAGGATTGGTCTTTGATGGTGTTTTTTATCAAGGAGGTTTTGCCTACTTGCCTTGCACCAAATACCAAGATGGCTTTTCCTTTAAAAAGATAGCTGTCAATTTCGGTTTGTGCGGTTCTGTTTATCATTTTTGCATCCAATTACAATGCAAATATATAATAATTTGATATTACAATATCAAAAAAGTATAATAATTTGATATTACAATATCAAAAAAGTATAATAATTTGATATTTTACACTATAAATCTAATTCAACAAGGCGCTAATCACTAATTCCGATAGCTATCAGAACTGACCACTGATTACTTAAAATTAGCTTTTCTTTTCTCTAAAAAAGCCGTTGTTCCTTCTTTAAAATCTTCGGTAGCAAAACAGTCACCAAAATTTTTGATTTCGACATCAAATCCATTTACGCCCGAAATAAAGTTGGCATTTACCGCTTCGATAGCTTTAGAAATAGCAACTGGAGAATTTTTCATAATTCTTGTGGCAATGGTCATATAAGCCGAAAATAAATCTTCTTGTGGCACAACGTGATTCACTAATCCGTACATTTTTGCAGTATCAGCATCAATCATTCCTGCGGTTAGAATCATTTCCATCGCTCGGCCTTTGCCAACCAATTGAGCCAAACGTTGCGTTCCGCCATAACCCGGAATCACACCAAGCGAAGTTTCTGGTAATCCCATTTTGGCATTTTCGGAAGCGATTCTAAAATGACATGCCATCGCCAATTCCAATCCACCGCCAAGAGCAAATCCATTGATGGCAGCAATTACAGGGGTTTTCATTTTTTCAATAAAATCGAATAAAATTTGTTGTCCATTTGCAGCTAATAATGCTCCTTCTTCGGCAGAGAAATGAGCAAATTCGGCAATATCGGCTCCAGCCACAAAAGCTTTTTCTCCGCTTCCAGTAATAATAATCACACGAACATCGGGATTATTATCAATTATTGCTAAGGTTTCATGAAGCTCTTGAATCGTGGCTTTGTTTAATGCATTTAATTTTTCGGGACGATTGATATAAAGTGTAACAATGCCTTTTTCGTGTTCTAAGATGATGTTTTCCCGTGCCATAATTCAGTTTTTTATGTATTGATTATTGGAAGCGAAACAGTAAATGTTGTTCCTTTTCCTATTTGTGATTCAAGTGTAATGGTTCCTTTATAATTTTCGATAATATTTTTGATAATCCCAAGACCTAAACCCATTCCGCTAGATTTTGTTGTGAATTTAGGTTCAAAAATCCGACTGAAATCTTCGGATTTAATGCCAATTCCGTTATCGGCAACTGCAATAATGACATTGCCCGAGACCTTTTTGATGTTTACACAAACAGCTTTATTTTCTTGATTTTCTGGAAAGGCTTGAATGGCGTTTTTGACTAAATTGGTAATAATTCGAATGAGTTGCGCTCTGTCGATTTTCGAAATAATTTCTCCTTCTTCGGCTTTAAAATGGACGTAGTCCTCATTAAAAATATCCATTGTCAATTCGACAACTTCTACCACATTCAAGGTTTCATTTTGTTGCGCTGGCATCGATGCAAAGTTGGAAAATGCCGAAGCTACGGAACTCATTGTATCAATTTGCTGAATCAAGGTTTCGGAATAATCGTTGATTTTTTGTTTGAGATTAGGGTCGTTCGCATCAAATTTTCGCTGGAAACTCTGCACTGTCAATCGCATTGGCGTCAGCGGATTTTTGATTTCGTGCGCCACTTGTTTGGCCATTTCTTGCCAAGCTTCTTCTCGCTCGCTTTGGGCTAATTTCAAGGCACTTTCTTCGAGTTCATCAACCATTGCGTTGTAGGCATTAATCAAAAGGTTGATTTCTTTGCTACTCGCTTCAAGAACAATTTTTTCGTTTTTTTGGTTCAACGTAGTTTCGCTCAATTTATCCGAGATGGTTTTTAACGATTTTGTAATGTAGGAAGACAGAAAATAAGCCACTCCAAAAGCCACCAAAAGCATAAACGAATAAACCTGTGCTAATCCCATCAAGAAATTTTGCAATTCGGTTTGATAATAACTATCGTCTTCTACATAAGGCAAATTCAGGATTCCAAGAGGTTTGAATTTATCATCTTTAATAAGACTATAAGAAGAACGATTCTTTTTTCCGTCGCTGTTTTTGATATCGACATAGCGTTTTTCGATAGAAGATTGAACCAGTTTTAGAATGTATTTCGGAACTGGCGGAGCAGCAGCATCGATAGAAAATCTCGATTTAGAAGATTTTAACAAATGCCCATCTAAACTGTAAATGTTAATTTCAAGATTGTGAATATCCGATAATTCGTGAATTTTATCTTTGAATATGAGTGCTAAATTATCGGGCGTAAGCGGATAAGTAGTGTTGCTAAGTACATAATTGATATTCTCTTTTATGGCGTCTTCTTTGTGTTCTAATCGTTCCTGATGGTATTGTTTGGCTTCATTCTTGAATTGAATAATCGAAATAGATGCTAAAACAATTGATGCTACAACAATCAATACAATCATCGAAAGGAAAATCCTGATTCGCAACGAAAGCATTGATATTTTGAAGTTTTTTAACATAGTGTTCATTATTCAGTCATCAGTGTTCGGCAATTAGTGTTCGGTTAGCAACTTGCGTTCCATTTTTAGTCCTATATCAGAACACTAAAAAACTGATTACTGACCACTATTTCGCTCTCGAATTCGTTTGTAAAATTTAAAGCCTAACATTATCAAAACCGAAAACAATACAATTCCGACAACACCATAAATCCAGTTTACGGCGTTTTTCAGAATGACCAAAAACACAACGGCAAACAGAATAATGGTAGCGCCTTCGTTCCACAAACGCATATAATTTGTGGTGTATTTTACTTGGTCATTTTGCAATTCTTGGTATATTCTGTGGCATTTATAATGGTACAAATACAGCGCAAAAACAAAGCTAAGTTTCACGTGCATCCAAGGCATTTGCAACCAAACTTTCCCTAAATCGGTAAAAAACAACATCCAAAACGCAAAAAAACTAGCCAAAACGGCTGACGGCCAAGTGATAATGTACCACAAGCGATAGGTCATTATTTTGTATTGTTTTTGCAAGATTTCTTTTTCGGGCGAAGGTTTGTCGTTGGCTTCAATTTGGTACACAAACAAGCGAACAATATAAAAAAGTCCTGCAAACCAAGTGATGACAAAGATGAGATGAAGAGATTTTAGGTAGTTGTAAAGTTCCATTTAAAGTCTATTTTCTATCTATTCACTTTTAGTTCTTTCTTTGAAAATTCTCAATCCAACTCGCTACCACATTACACCATTCTTCCTCATCATTTAAGCACGGAATTGCCAGAAATTCTGTTCCACCATGATGTAAAAACTGTTCTTTAGCTTCCATGGCAATTTCTTCTAGGGTTTCTAAACAATCTGACACAAAAGCCGGCGTTACTACTGCTAATTTCTTGATACCTTTCTCAGGCATTTTGTTGATTTCAACATCAGTATAAGGAGTCAACCATTTGTCACCTGCCAATCGAGATTGAAAGGTTTGGCTGTATTTATTTTTAGGAATATTCAAATATTCTGTCACTAGTTTTGTGGTTTCATAACATTGATGGCTGTAGCAAAACTCATGTGCTGGCGATGGTGTGCTGCAACAAGTACGATCTATTTTGCAATGCGATTGGGTAATATCGGTCTTGCGAATATGTCGTTTTGGAACGCCGTGATACGAAAATAACAAATGGTCATAATCAAATCCTTCCAAGTGTTTTTGAATGCTTTCGGCCAAAACTTTAATATAATCCGGTTTATTGTAAAATGCAGGGACAATGGTAAATTTCATATCCGGAAAATGTTTTTGGCGCAGTTCTTCAGCCAAAACTAAAATTGTTGTGGTTGATGCCATAGCGTGCTGCGGATACAAAGGAAAAAGCATTACTTCATTTACGCCCTTATCGTGCAATTCTTGCAAACCTTTTAGAATAGTTATAGTCCCATATCGCATCGCCAATGCAACAGGTATTGCTGATTTCGCAGCCACTTTTTGATGCATTTTTTTCGAAAGGACAATCAATGGCGAACCTTCGGGAGTCCAAACTCGGCTATAAGCCTCAGCCGATTTTTTAGGTCTAGTTTGAAGAATAATACCACGAACTAGCAATGCTCGCAACAAAAACGGGACATCAATCACGTATTTATCCATTAAAAATTCGTCTAAATACGGTTTTACGTCTTTTGCAGTTGGACTTTCTGGTGAACCGAGGTTGACTAATAGTACTCCTTTCATATTGTGGATTTAATTATTTGATAAAAGTAAACAAACTTACTTTTTGTAAATTGTGATTAACTATTTTTTATTGATTGTTGAATATAGTAAGTAGATTAATTTAGTAATATATCTCATTACATATTCGGATTAATAGCCATCAAATATTTCTTTGGTGTAGTTCCGAATTTTTTCTTGAAAGCCGCAATAAAATGACTTCCTGTGCTGTAGCCAATTTTCAATCCCACTTCGTTGACATTATAAGAACCGCTGTCTAATAATTTCCGAGCGGAATCCATTTTGTAATCAAAAAGAAAACCATAAACAGTGTCGCCATAAATTTGCTTGAAGCCCATTTTCAGTTTTTTCAAAGTCAGTCCCACTTCGTCTGCTAATTCCTGCAAACTTGGTGGTTCGATCATATTAGCAAGAATAACTTCTTTAGCTTTTTTTATTTTTAAGACGTTTTCTTCGTCAATCAAAAACGGACATTGCTCTGCGTTTGGATCTTCGGTTCGGTTGAAATACAAACTCAACAATTCGTATCCTTTTCCTTTGTAATACAAGTTTTTTATGGATGGATGCAAGTTGTAATGAAACAATTGGGTAAGAACAATTGCCATCGAAGGACTGATGTCTCCTTCTTTATAATATTTTTTGTCTTTATTGTCCTCACTCAAAAAAGTGATATAATTGGCTTCGGAAGAAAACAAATTATGAAATTTTTTAATAGAAATAATCACCGAAATTACCCAAGAATTGGGAGCTATTTCTAGGTTCAAAGGAAGTTCTTTTTGAGGGTTGTATAGCAATAATGACTTCTCTTCTTTTAAGTCTAAGGCGTAACTTCCTTGATTGAAAAGAAATTTGGCTTTTCCTTTTAGACCAAAGTGAAATTGTATCAATCCGCTTTTGACTTCACGTTGGGTACAATACACCTCGTCACTGTCATTTTGAAAACGAAGTAGGGTAAAATCGTCTTCAATTGTTATAATATCCTGTGAACTCATTGCGACATTTTTTTTATTTAATATAATAATTATCAGGGTTTTGTTAATAAATAAAATTTACAATTATTTTATAAAAGCCTGATTTCATTACAAAAATAGTGTTTTTTAATTAATTTTTATGCTTATAAACAAAAATCATTTGGCGACACAAATAGTACTTTGAGCGTTGTTTTAATAAAAATTGTAGTTCTAACTTTGTAAATTCTATAACTAATATATACTTATGCAAAACCTAAACCTGGCTAAACACAAAACTTTCTACTCTGTAGGATTAAGTTACAGGAAGGCAGATGCCGAAGTAAGAGGTAAATTTAGTTTAGATGCCAAAGCAAAAACCAGAGTTTTACTTCAAGCCAAAGAGGAAGGGATTGAGAGTTTAATCGTGACATCAACCTGCAATCGTACCGAAATTTATGGCTATGCCGATCACCCTTTCCAATTGATTAAATTGATTTGTGATAATAGTAATGGAACTGTCGAAGAATTTCAAAAAGTAGGTTTTGTGTATAAAAGCCTTGAGGCAATAGATCACATTTTTCGCGTTGGAACAGGTTTAGACAGTCAAATTCTTGGAGATTTTGAAATTATTGGCCAAATAAAAAACAGTTTTGAAGAGTCTCGTTCTTTGGGTTTAATCAATGCTTTTTTAGATCGATTAATCAACACCGTTATTCAAACCAGCAAAAGAATAAAAAACGAAACCGAAATTAGTTCCGGAGCAACTTCTGTTTCTTTTGCAGCTGTGCAATACATCATCAGAAATATAGAGAGCATTGGAAATAAAAACATTTTGCTTTTTGGAACTGGGGAAATAGGCAAAAACACCTGCGAAAATTTAGTGAAACATACTAAAAACGAGCAAATCACTTTAATAAACAGAACAAAAAGTACCGCCGAAATTCTAGCAGGAAAACTGAATTTAATCGTGAAAGATTATTCCGATTTACACCTCGAATTACAAAAAGCCGACGTTTTAGTTGTGGCAACTAGCGCACAAAACCCAACCATAGACAAAACATTATTGAATCTTAAAAAAGAGTTGCTGATTTTGGATTTATCCATTCCGAAAAATGTGAATGCCAATGTGCAACAAATTCCAGGAGTGACTTTAATTCATATGGACTATTTGTCTCAAATGACAGATGATACACTCGAACGAAGAAAACAACATATTCCCGCCGCAGAAGCCATTATCGAGGATATGAAAATGGAATTGAATACTTGGATGAATGGCAGAAAATATGCGCCAACCATTCACGCATTGAAAGCTAAATTGAACGATATTGTTGCCGGAGAATTAACGTTCCAACGTAAAAAATTATCTAATTTTGACGAGGAACAAGCGGAACTAATCACCTCTAGAATTATTCAAAAAATTACCAATCATTTCGCCAGTCACCTCAAAGACGAAAACACTTCGGTTGACGATAGCATCGAGTTTATTGAAAAAGTTTTCCAAATAGGATTGCAAACTCCGCAGAAAACAACTTCTCCAATTGAAGAAAAATACAAAATCAACCTGTCTTAGTAAAAATCTTAATGAACCTTACTATCTCTATGGTTTAAAAAAAAGAAAAAAGGTTTAATGAATTCAAAAAAAACAATACGAATAGGAACTCGCGAGAGCGAATTGGCGCTTTGGCAAGCCCATACCGTTCAAAAAAAACTAAACGATTTAGGCTACAAAACCGAAATTATTGCTGTAAAATCGCAAGGCGACCTCCTACTCGACAAACCTCTTTACGAACTCGGAATCACCGGAATTTTCACAAAAACACTCGACATCGCTATGCTAAATGGCCAAGTCGATATCGCTGTGCATTCAATGAAAGACGTGCCAACGGCTTTACCTATTGGGATTGTTCAAGCAGCTGTGCTCGAAAGAGCCAGTACTTTGGATATTTTGGTTCACAAAGGAAACCTCGATTTTCTCGAAGGAAACGGAACCATCGCCACTGGGAGTTTGCGTCGTCAAGCGCAATGGTTGAATAAATATCCCAATCATAAAGTAGTCGGTTTGCGTGGAAACGTGAACACTCGAATGCAAAAAATAACAGAAAGCGATTGGAGCGGAGCCGTTTTTGCAGCTGCAGGTTTAGAAAGAATAGGCCTCACCCCCAGCCCCTCTCCGAAAGAGAGGGGAGCCAAGCCTGATCTTGATTACATTAATCTTGATTGGATGATTCCAGCTCCAGCACAAGGCGCAATGGTAATTGTTGCGATGGGCAAGGATGATTTTACTTTGGATGCCGTTTCTCAACTCAATGATATCGAAACTGAGATTTGCACTTATATCGAAAGACAATTCCTGAAAACACTCGAAGGCGGTTGTACTGCGCCAATCGGAGCATTGGCAAGCTATTGTGAATTAGAAGATAACTTTACTTTCAAAGGTTCTTTGTTGTCTATTGATGGGAAACAAAAATTGGAAATCGAAAAAATTGTTCCAGTTGAAGAATGGAAAAAATTAGGTTTCAATTGTGCTAATGAAATTTTGGAAAATGGCGGAACGGAATTGATGAAAACTATTAAGGAAAGTTTGAAGAAGTAAAGGAATACTAAAATCATTCGGATTTAAAAGTATATAATTAGAATTAGAAAATTAAATGTGGGAGATTATTATGTTTTATTTGGCTTAACAGTATTTTTAGTTGTTTATTTTTGGATTGATAAAAAAAATCTTAAAGGATTTTTTTGGAAAGATTCATATGAACAATTTAATGCTGTGAGATTATATTTCATATTGATTGTAGCAATAATTGTTTTAACCTTAAAAATTTTAAAACCTTTTTAGATAAAATTTTATTTTATTTCAAACCAAAAACACGCATTGCAATAAAAATGAACAACCTAATCACCATTCTCTCCACAAAAATACTTTTGAGCCATCAAAAGCAAGCCTTGCGGGATGCAGGTTTTTCAGTTACTGAAGCTAATTTTATCAAAACCGAAAACTCAGATTTTGATTTAAATGGAATCAAAGACAATTTGATTTTTACCAGTCAAAATGCGGCTCAGAGCGTGTTGCTTCATCCAAAAGTTGAAGTATTAAAAGCTGCAACTGTGTTTTGCGTAGGCATAAAAACCAAAGCTTTATTAGAAGAAAACGGTTTTAATGTTGATGTTTACGTTGATTACGCTTCTGATTTGGCCGAAATTATCACCTTGATTTATTCTACTGAAAGTTTTACTTTTTTCAGCGGGAATTTGCGAAAAGAAACCTTGCCAAAAGCACTGAAAGCCGCCAAAGTCAATTTCAATGAAATTCAAGTATATGAAACGACTTTAACGCCACAAAAAATAAAAATGGCAGTTGATGGAATTCTGTTTTTCAGTCCGTCTGGAGTGGAAAGTTATTTGCAAGACAACAAAATAAAAAACGAAATTTGCTTTTGCATTGGCGAAACCACGGCAAGTGCATTAGCTAAAGTAACCAGAAATGTAATAGTCGCTCATCAGCCTTCGGTTGAGAATGTAATTGAGGATGTAATAGAGGAATTTAAGTAACTTTAAAAAATGAAAAAAATAATTTACCTATTTCTATTTTTCAGCAGTCTAGCATTTGGTCAAGTTACTTTAAAAATAACTCAAGTTCCTGCGAATACACCACAAAACTCCATCATAAAAATGCCGTCAAGCCTTAATAATTGGAATGCTTCAGAAACTCCATTAGAATCGTTAGGAAACGGACAATATCAAATTGTAATTCCAGAAGCAACTGGAACCGTTGATTTTAAATTCACTCGTGGCAGTTGGGCAACTGTAGAAGGTAATGCGAATGGCGGTTATTTACCAAATAGAAGTTTTACTTTTAATGGAACTCCTCAAGTTATAAACTTAACCATTCAAAGTTGGGAGGATTTGGGAGGATCAGCAATAAGCACAGCTGCAAGCAATGTATCTGTTTTAAATGCAGCTTTTTATATGCCACAATTAAATAAGTATCGAAAAATATGGCTTTATCTTCCACCAGATTATTATACTACAACAAAAAGATATCCCGTGCTTTATATGCAAGACGGACAAAATCTTTTTGATAATATAACCTCATTTTCTGGTGAATGGCAAGTTGATGAAACATTGAATTCATTATTTCTAAAAGGAAATTATGGCGCTATTGTAATAGGAATTGAGAATGGAGGCGGTGATCGTTTAAATGAATATTCGCCTTGGAATAATCCATCTTATGGCGGCGGACAAGGAGATTTATACAGCCAATTTATTGCCGAAACTTTAAAACCATTCATTGATTTAAATTATAGAACAAAACCTGAACCACAGTTTAATGCCGTTTTAGGAAGTTCAATGGGCGCATTTATTTCGTCTTATATAGCTGCAAAATATCCAGCTGTATTTCAAAAAGTAGGGAATTTTAGTTCAGCTTATTGGTTCGCAAAGCCACAATTAATAAATTATATCGCTACAAATACTCAAAATTACTCCACCTCGAGAATGTATTTTGTTGCTGGCTCAAATGAATCTTCAACTATGGTTTCGAATAATAATGAAATAAAAAACACGTATCAAAACAAACTATTGGCTACAGAAAACACTATTACCAAATACGATAGTTATGGTACCCATTCAGAGAGTTATTGGAGAGGAGAATTTGAAGCAGCCTATTTATGGCTTTTTCAAAACGAAACATTAAATTCAAACTACTTTCAAAAACAAAAAACCACAATTTTTAAAACGGCAACAAATGAACTTTTTGTTGCTGGATTAACTAAGCCAGAAACCGTAACTATTTATTCGATAGAAGGTAAAAAAGTAGGTCAAATGGCCTTAAACAATGGTGTTAATTGCATAAATCTAGAATTTCAAAAAGGCATTTATCTATTGAAAAATGCTGATATAAATATAAAAATAATTTTTTAAGATGATCAAAAATGACTTATTCCTGAAAGCATTAAGAGGAGAAACTGTAGAACGTCCACCAGTTTGGATGATGCGTCAAGCTGGAAGATATTTACCAGAATTCATCGCTTTGAGAGACAAATATGATTTTTTCACCCGTTGCGAAACGCCAGAATTGGCAGCAGAAATCACCGTGCAACCCATTCGTAGAATTGCGCCGGATGCTGCGATTTTGTTTTCGGATATTTTGGTTGTGCCAAGAGCAATGGGAATTCACGTGGAATTGAAAGACAATTTGGGACCTATTATCCCCAATCCAATTCGCACGATGGAACAAGTAAACCAGGTTTATGTTCCAGATGTAAATGAAACTTTAGGCTATGTTTTTGATGCCATCAAATTGACCAAAGAAATGTTGAATGATGAAGTACCATTAATTGGTTTCGCAGGTTCACCTTGGACAATTATGTGTTATGCAGTAGAAGGAAAAGGTTCAAAAAGTTTTGATACTGCCAAAGGATTTTGTTTCTCAAACCCAATAGCAGCGCACACTTTATTGCAAAAAATCACAGACACGACCATTTTATATTTAAAAGAAAAAGTAAAAGCAGGTTGCAATGCCATCCAGATTTTCGATTCTTGGGGCGGAATGCTTTCGCCAGTAGATTATCAGGAATTCTCTTGGAAATACATCAACCAAATTATAGAAGCTTTAGCGGATGAAACCCAAGTCATTGTTTTCGGAAAAGGATGTTGGTTTGCGCTTGGAGAAATGGGGAAAAGCAGAGCTTCGGCATTGGGTGTAGATTGGACTTGTACGCCAAGAAATGCCCGTTATTTGTCTGGAGGAAACATCACGTTGCAAGGAAATTTCGACCCATCAAGATTGCTTTCACCAATTCCTGTAATCAAGAAAATGGTTCACGAAATGATTGACGAATTCGGAAAAGATAAATACATTGCCAATTTAGGTCACGGAATTTTACCAAACATTCCTGTAGATCACGCCAAAGCATTTGTGGATGCGGTAAAGGAGTATAAGCAGAAATAAGAGTCATAGTTTTCAGTAAACGGTTCCTGCAAGGTCTTTTTTGACCTTGTAGGTGTTTTTTGACCTTGTAGGTGTTTTTGAAAACCCCGATCTAAAAGGAATACCTACAAGGTTTAAAAAAAACCTCGCAGGAGATAAAACCTAATTATTGAACTATGAAATTAGAAGTTTTAGAAAAAGAAGGTTATTATCATATTTATAACAGAGGGATAAACAGTTGTTTAATCTTTGAAAACGATGAAAACAAAAAATTCTTTCTGAAGCAACTTGCAAAATATCTATTGGGTAAAATCTCAATATTTGCTTATTGCTTAATGGATAATCATTTTCATCTGGTTATTCGATTAAATGAAGAAGAAAAAACAGTTACACAGGCGTTTTCTAATTTTTTTAATTCCTATGTAAAAGCTTTTAATAAAGATGTTGATAGAACAGGAAGTCTTTTTGAAAAACATTTCAAAAGAATAAAATTGAATGACGAAAATTATTTGAAACAATTAATAATCTACGTTCATTTGAATCCAAAACATCATTTAGATTTAAAATTCGAAGATTACAAGTATTCATCCTTTCAGGCTTTTATTTCAGATAAAGAAACTAAAATTCAAAGAGAAGAAGTATTGAGATTGTTTGGAGGTTTAGAAAATTTCGTTTTTTGTCATCATCAAAAGAATGATATTTTAACTGAAAAACATACATTTGAGTAATGAGATTCTCCTGCAAGGTCTTTTTCAAACCTTGTAGGTATGTTTGAAAAAAATTGAGCTAAAAAGTAATACCTACAAGGTTTGAAAAAGACCTTGCAGGATTGAAATTCAAAATGAAAAATAAATTCTACCAATACATACAAAACCTTCAAGACCAAATCTGTAAAGGATTGGAAGCTGCTGACGGTACAACCAAATTCCGTGAGGATGTTTGGACTCGAGTCGAAGACGAACAGGGCGAAGCCAAACGAGCTGAAGGCGGTGGCGGACGAACACGCGTAATAGAAAACGGAACTGTTTTCGAAAAAGGCGGAGTCAATATTTCTGCAGTTAACGGAAAATTACCCGAAAGTATGCAGAAATTGTTCAATGTGGGCGAAGCTGATTTTTTTGCCTGCGGATTGAGTTTGGTTATGCATCCAAAGAGTCCAATGGTGCCAACGGTTCACGCCAATTGGCGCTATTTCGAAATGTATGATGCTAACGGAAACGTAATCCAGCAATGGTTTGGTGGCGGACAGGATTTAACGCCTTATTACTTGTTTGAGGAAGATGCAAAACACTTTCACCAAACCTGTAAAACCGCTTGTGACAAGCATAATTTGGATTTTTATCCAAAATATAAAAAACAATGTGATGGGTATTTTTGGAACGCTCATCGCAATGAAGGGCGAGGAATTGGCGGATTATTTTTCGATTATTGCAAAGCGAATGAGCAAATGTCAATGGAAAATTGGTTCAACTTTGTAACTGAAATCGGCAACAGTTTTTTGGAGGCTTATGTTCCAATTGTCGAAAAAAGAAAAAATTTATTATATTCGGAAGCCAAAAGAACTTGGCAAGAAATTCGTCGCGGTCGTTATGTCGAATTTAATTTGGTACACGATAAAGGCACGTTGTTTGGTTTAAAAACTAACGGCAGAATTGAAAGCATTTTGATGAGTTTGCCGCCGCATGTTCAGTGGGTTTACGACCATCATCCAGAATCAGGAAGCGAAGAAGAAAAATTATTGAAAGTATTACAACAACCAAGAAATTGGATTTAGATTTCAAAAATCTAAAATCTAAAATCTAAAATCTAAAAATAATATGTTCCCACTACAAAGAAATCGCCGTTTAAGAACCAACGAAAGCATTCGTTCTTTAGTTCGAGAAACAACATTAAGTCCAACCGATTTTATGTTTCCAATGTTTATTGCCGAAGGCGAAAATATAAAAGTTGCCATTCCATCAATGCCAGGAATTTTCCGCCGTTCAATTGATTTAACAGTTGAGGAAGTCAAAGAAATTTATGCTTTAGGAATTCGAGCCGTGAATATTTACGTAAAAGTAGGCGAGAATTTGAAAGACAATACTGGTGTCGAAGCTTGGAATCCCAACGGATTAATGCAGCAAGCTATTCGCGCCATCAAGGCGGCTTGCCCCGAAATGATTGTGATGCCCGATGTTGCGTTAGATCCCTATTCTATTTATGGACATGACGGAATTATTGCCAATGGAGATGTCGAAAATGATTCTACTGTTGCCGCTTTGGTAAAAATGGCGGTTTCTCATGCCCAAGCCGGTGCCGATTTTGTAGCACCTTCAGATATGATGGATGGTCGCGTTTTGCGTTTACGCGAAGGATTGGATGCAGCAGGATTTCACACTGTTGGAATTATGAGTTATTCAGCCAAATATGCTTCGGCATTTTACGGACCATTTCGTGATGCTTTAGATAGTGCGCCACGCGAAGCTGAAGTAGAAGTGCCTAAAGACAAAAAAACCTATCAAATGGATTATGCCAACCGCATCGAAGCCATTAAAGAAGCCTTGTCAGATGTTGAAGAAGGAGCTGATATGGTGATGGTAAAACCCGGAATTGCCTATCTTGATATCGTTCGCGAGGTAAAAAATGCAGTAAATGTTCCTGTTACCGTTTTCCACGTTTCTGGCGAATATGCAATGATAAAAGCCGCTGCCGAAAGAGGTTGGCTCGATCACGACAAGATTATGATGGAACAATTAATGTGTATCAAAAGGGCTGGAGCGAGTTTGATATCGACCTATTTTGCCAAAGAAGCTGCTATCCTTTTAAAAAAATAAATATGGAAAAAACAGTAGTAGTATCAGTTCTATTAGCAGGAATGCTTTCGTTGGTTTCTTGTAAAAAAGAAAGCTCAGATGAATCTTTTGGCAAACCTGAAAACACCTCCGAAATTCAAAAACCAGAAGATTTAGGAAAGGAAATTTTTAACGGAAAAGGCGCCTGTATTGCTTGTCACAAACCCGATGTAAAACTTATAGGGCCAAGTTTGCATGACATTGCAAAGATATATAAAGAAAAAAACGGTGATATGATAACTTTCCTTAAAGGCGAAGGTGAACCCATTGTAGATCCGACCCAATATGAAATTATGAAGACTAATTTTGCAATCACAAAAGCGATGTCCGATACCGAATTGAAAGCCATAGAAGCGTATGTTTATTCAACTCTAAAATAGACATTTAATAATAAGGAGCTATTCCTGCTATCCGCTGTATCCACGCTGAAAAAGCGTGGGATGCCGCTTCTATCAGGGCTAAAAAAACAATAGCAGTAAACAAAACCAATAGTTTTTGCGATTTAAACAAACGTATCTTCATAAACTTTGTGCCTTCGAAGAAAACTTTGCGGTTATTTTTTTACTTTTATAAAATGGAAACCACTTATATCAAAACACCTCTAGGAATTGCAAAAATAACAGGCGATGAAGAAGGTATTTCCGTAATTTCCATATCGGATGAAACAGATTCTTCTCCAACTATTCCAGTTGTTTTGCAAGAATCTGCTTCCCAACTCAACGATTATTTCGAGGGGAAAAGAACTCATTTCACCTTCAAATTAAATCC
This sequence comes from Flavobacterium sp., assembly GCF_031423415.1. Taxonomy (GTDB): domain Bacteria; phylum Bacteroidota; class Bacteroidia; order Flavobacteriales; family Flavobacteriaceae; genus Flavobacterium. The sequence goes on along the minus strand of NZ_JANPFL010000046.1, from coordinate 41,037 downwards.
ATCTGGTACCGAATTTCAACAGAAAGTTTGGAAAGGATTACTCGAAATTCCTTTCGGAAAAACAATGTCTTATCTTGAATTGTCGAAAAAATTAGGCGATGTCAAAGCGATTCGCGCAGTGGCGTCGGCTAATGGTAAAAACCCGTTATGGATTGTAGTTCCTTGTCACAGAGTCATCGGAACCGATGGTTCGCTAACAGGTTATGCAGGTGGTTTGTGGCGCAAAAAATGGCTGCTCGAACACGAAAATCCTGCTACACAACAAAGTTTGTTTTAAAATTTGTGAATAATTACTTTCAAATTTTATCAACAAACAATAAATTTATGTAAATTCGTGGAAAAGATAATCTGCGTTAGTCTGTTAAATCAGCATCATCTGCGTTCCAATATTTAACTTATGATAGAAAAAATCAACCTCAACAACATCCTGTTTCTTGACATAGAAACCGTTCCAGAAGTAGCCGATTTCAACTCTTTGGACGATGAAATGAAAACACTTTGGGAACACAAAACCCAATACCAACGCAAGGACGAATATACCGCCGAAGATTTTTATGAACGAGCCGGAATTTGGGCCGAGTTTGGGAAAATTGTCTGTATTTCCGTGGGTTATTTTACCATAAAAGGTGACATTCGAAATTTCCGGGTGACCTCTTTTTTTGGTGAAGAAATGAAAATACTGCACGATTTTAGCAACCTTTTGAACAATAACTTCAACCAACCGCAGCACGTTTTGTGTGGTCATAATGCCAAGGAATTCGATATTCCGTTTATTGCTCGGCGAATGATTATTAACAATATTGCCATTCCCAATAAACTCAATTTATTTGGCAAAAAACCTTGGGAAATCCCCCATTTGGATACATTGGAATTATGGAAATTTGGTGATTACAAACATTTTACTTCTTTAAAATTGATGTGTAAAGTCCTTGGAATCCCATCTCCAAAAGGCGATATCGATGGTAGTCAAGTAGGTCACGTTTTTTATGTAGAAAAAGACATCGACAGAATTGTAACTTATTGTGAAAAAGACACTATTGCCGTGGCACAAATTTTCTTGCGTTTGCGACGGGAAGATTTGCTGATTGAGGAGGAAATTGTTCACGTTTAATTCGATATTTAACCCTGACAGGGTTTTGAACCCTGTCAGGGTTAAACTAAATTATTACATTTACAAAAATTAAATATTATGGTCTTGAGTAGATTTTGGTTGGTAATTTTTATTTCGTCAATTGCATTTGTAATTTTCAGTTTGTTTTCTGGTAACAGCTACACCATAGACAATGTTTTAAATGGAAAAAAAGACGACCCTATTCTAATTTCTGAAAAATATATCGATCAGATTCCGCCTTTTATAAAAGACAGCATCAACAAATCGGACGATAAAACCTTTATAATCAATAGAGATACATTAAACGCTGATACTACTTATGTTTACAAAAATAAAACCGTTAAAATTTTTAGCGGCGTCCAGAAATCAGATGGTTTATTACCCACTTGCAAAAGTACCTTACTCGATTTGATCTTGCCACTTATGGCTTATTTGGCTTTTTTCTGTGGACTGATGGAGCTTTTAATCATTTCTGGGGCATCAGAAAAACTAGCCAAAGGATTGAGTCCAGTATTTGTAAAAGTGTTTCCAAGTATTCCTAAAAATCATCCGTCTATTTCATATATGACTTTAAATTTTGCTGCCAATTTCTTAGGATTGGATTCTGCGGCAACTCCTTTCGGATTAAAAGCGATGGAAAGTTTACAAGAAATAAATCCCGAAAAAGACAAGGCGAGTGATGCCCAAATTATGTTTATGTGTTTGCACGCTTCGGGACTTACTTTAATCGCAACTTCAATCATTGGTTATCGTGCTGCTGCTGGTGCTACTAATCCTGCCGATGTGATGTTGCCTTGTATCATCACTTCTTTTATTGGTACAATTGCTGCATTCTTGATTGTTGGTATTAAACAAAAAATCAATTTCAAAAGTGCTTCTTTGGTTATTGGATTAATGGTTTTAATTGCTGCCATTATAGGTTTGTTGATGTATGTAAACCATTTGGATTTAATTGGTAAAAACTATTTCACCTCTAATCTTTCAGCTTTGATATTGGTTGGAATTATTGTTTTTACTTTAATCTTTTCATTTATTAAAGAGAAAAAATTCACAGAAGCCAATACGACTGTTTATGAGTCTTTTGTGGTTGGAGCCAATAATGGTGTAAAAACTGGCGTCACCATTTTTCCTTATGTTTTAGGGATGTTGGTTGCTATTTCTTTATTCAGAAACAGTGGTTTATTTGAAATTATTAGCAACTGGATTGCTTTTGCTTTTTCTAATATGGGAGTTAGTAAGGAAATCACCGATGCTTTACCAGTAGCTTTACTTAGACCCTTTAGTTCTGCAGGATCACGAGGGTTTTTGATAGATTCGATGAATACTTTTGGTGCTGATTCTATGACGGGAAGATTAAGCAGTATTTTTCAATGCAGTGCCGAAAGTACTTTTTATGTGATTGCGGTTTACTTTGGTTCGGTCAATATAAAAAACACCCGATATGCTTTAGGGACTATGCTTGTGGTTGATTTGATTTGCGTGATTACGGCGATTTTTGTGGCAAGCTGGTTTTTTTAGTTTTTATGCTTTGACAACTGGACTGAAGTCCAGCCTTACAAAATGTTTCGAGCCGATGGCTCTGTAAAATGTAAAAGTTCCGTAGGAACGACAAATATTGTAGCAACGGATTTCAATCCGTTGATGATATCAAATAATAAGAAATTGAGTTCCATAGGAACGGTACATATAAATATGGCAAACACCTATCATCAAGTTTATATTCAAGTTGTTTTTGCTGTTAAATACCGTGAAGCTGTTATTACTAATGAATGGAAATCTTTAGTATTTGGTGTAATTGGTAATTTAATAAACGAAACAGGTTGTAAAACCATTATTGTAAATGGAGTTGAAGATCACGTTCATTGTTTTATAGGGTTAAAACCAACGGTTTCCATCTCGGATTTAATGAAAACTGTAAAAGCAAAATCATCCAAATATATTAATGACCATCATTTGACTAAATCAAGGTTTGAATGGCAGGAAGGTTATGGTGCATTTTCATACAGTCATTCTCAAATTAATTCTGTTTATAAATACATAGTCAATCAAGAAGAACATCATAAAAAACAAACATTCAAGGAAGAATACTTGGAGTTTTTAGATAAATTCGAAGTTCCTTTTGATGAAAGATATATTTTTGAGGATTTGAAATGAACCGAGCCTACGGCTCTCATTTGGATAGATTAGTTAGGTAACTGGACTAAAGTCCAGCCTTACAATATGTGTCGAGCCAATGGCTCTTTAAAATGTAATAGTTCCGTAAGAACGATTTATATTGTAGCAACGGATTTTAATCCGTTGGAATAGGAACAATCCATATTATAGCAATGAATTAATTTCCGTTGGAAAGTTTTAATTTATAACAATTCTAAAGGATAAGTTGACATAAATCACAATGAATTCCTTCTATAATTCTTATATTTGACGTTCTAAAAAAACTCGTATTATGGACTTTATATACTCGGATCCTTATCCAATTTTAAAAGACGATACCAAATACCGCAAAATCACTTCTGATTTTGTAACAACCGAAAAACTAGGCGAAAGAGAAATCTTGATAGTTGACCCAAAAGGGTTAGAATTGCTTTCGCAAGAAGCGTTGAAAGATGTTTCTTTTATGTTGCGAACGGCACATTTAGAAAAGCTAAAAGCCATACTTGACGATCCAGAAGCAACAGACAACGACCGTTTTGTGGCTTATAATTTATTGCAAAATGCCGTTGTTGCCATCGACGGTGAATTGCCTTCTTGCCAAGACACCGGAACAGCGATTGTAATGGCCAAAAAAGGGGAAAATGTATATACAGGAGTCGATGATGCCGAATGGCTATCCAAAGGGATTTTTAACACCTACCAAGAAAGAAATCTTCGTTATTCCCAAATTGTACCGATTAGTATGTTTGAGGAAAAAAACTCCGGTTCGAATCTTCCGGCTCAGATTGATATTTATGCCAAAAAAGGAGCTTCTTATGAGTTCTTATTTCTAGCAAAAGGTGGAGGTTCTGCCAATAAAACCTATTTGTACCAACAAACGAAATCTTTATTGAATGAAAAATCTTTGGATGCTTTCATCCGTGCCAAAATAATGGATTTGGGAACTTCAGCTTGTCCGCCGTATCACTTGGCTTTAGTGATTGGAGGAACTTCTGCGGAAGCGAATTTGGCCACGGTTAAAAAAGCATCCGCAGGTTATTTTGATCATCTTCCAACTTCTGGAAATATGGCAGGTCAGGCTTTTCGTGATTTGGAATGGGAAGAAAGAGTACAGTTAATTTGCCAGCAAAGTGCTATTGGAGCTCAATTTGGCGGTAAATATTTCACGCACGACGTTCGGGTAATTCGTTTGCCGCGTCACGCTGCTTCTTGTCCAGTTGGATTGGGAGTTTCCTGTTCAGCCGATAGAAATATCAAAGGGAAAATCACCAAAGACGGTATTTTTGTGGAGCAATTGGAAGTAAATCCACAACGGTTGTTGCCAGAAACAGCACCACATTTGGAACCCGCTGTCGAAATTGATTTGAATCAACCAATGGCTGAAATTCTTAAAAAATTATCACAATACCCCATCAAAACGCGATTGAAACTAAACGGAACGTTGATTGTAGCTCGTGATATTGCCCACGCTAAAATTAAAGAATTATTGGATGCCGGTAAACCAATGCCGGAATATTTTAAAAACCATCCTATTTATTATGCTGGGCCTGCAAAAACACCTGAAGGAATGGCCTCGGGAAGTTTTGGACCGACGACTGCCGGTAGAATGGATGTTTATGTCGAAGAATTCCAAAAAAATGGTGGCAGTATGGTTATGCTAGCCAAAGGAAACAGAACCAAAGAAGTAAAAGAGGCTTGCCTAAAATATGGTGGATTCTATTTGGGTTCCATTGGAGGCCCAGCAGCAATCTTAGCAAAAGAGAACATCCTTTCAGTTGAAGTAGTTGATTTTGAAGAATTAGGAATGGAAGCGGTTCGAAAAATCACCATTAAAGATTTCCCAGCTTTTATTATCACAGATGATAAAGGAAATGATTTCTTTGAGAATTTGTAGATTTTGATTAAATAAATGCATCAATACTTTCTATTTTTGTACAATTCTGAACTTTTAAAAGTAAATGCTTACAAACCAATTCAATTATTTAACAACTAAATTTTAACATAATGAAGAATATATTTATTACAATGATTATTGCTTTCGTATCGACCACATTTTGTCTAGCTCAAAAAATTGATGTCGAAAAAGTAGCAGGCGGTCATAAATTTTCCCAAAATGGAGTTGTACTGACTATTGATAATCTGTCTAGTAAAGTGGCATCTAATGAAGAATCCTTACGCTTGATAAATAAAGCAAAATCAGCTGGTACATTCGCAACTATTTTAGGATATGCTGGTGGTGGGCTTATTGGTTGGCCATTGGGAACTGCCATTGGTGGTGGAAAAGCAAACTGGGGTATTGCAGGTATTGGCGCTGGCCTTGTTGCAATTGCCTTTCCCATTGCAGCAGGTGCTGACAAAAAAACCAAACAAGCTGTAGAATTATATAATGCTTCTTTAAATCCTACTTCTTATTTTCGCTCCAAGGCGGAATTCAATGTTGTTGCTAATGCTAACGGAATAGGACTTTCGATGAGTTTTTAATACTAATTAAAAAATTAATTATGTGATTTAAATGAAGAGTTTTAAATCGATTTTTTGATTAGAAAACGCAATCTACTAAAACGATTTGTTTGCTTAAATGATGCTTTTAGAACTGGTTTTTAATTTCCTAAAATAGTATAAAAGCAACGTGCCAAATTCAAAAGTATGAACCAACATCTTTGTTTTAGGATTGTTTTGTCAGTAGCATTTCAAGGATTTCTCCTTCGACAATTTGATTTGATTAGGTGGAAGCGATTTTTAAGCACAAAAACGCAAAGTTCACAAGGATTTTTAACTGCAGATTGCTTCGCCTATTCGCTATCGCTCAGGTCGCAAATAATTTCAAAGTTTTTGAGATTTAAAATTTGCTAATTTGCGGTTTTTAAATCGCCTCAAACAACTTCCCTGGCAAGGGTCGAATCACGCCTTTCAGTTCCATATTCAAAAGCATTCCCGAGATTTTATAAATGGGGAAATCACATCGCAAAGCAATAATATCCATCAATTCTTTTCCGTTTTTTAAGAGATAATCATACACTTTTTGTTCATCAACTTCGAGTGTGACAAACAATTGTTTTTGCACGGGTTTTGTTTTGCTTTCAATATCCCAATTTAAGATATAAATCAAATCGGCAGCACTTGTTAGCAGGTTTGCTTTTTGGATTTTGATTAGATTATTGCAACCTTGACTGTATTTATCAGTGGTTCTTCCCGGAACAGCAAAAACATCGCGATTGTAATCGTTGGCAATATTTGCCGTAATTAGCGAACCTCCTTTTTCGGCTGATTCGATGACGATTGTGGCTTCTGAAATTCCTGCTACAATACGGTTTCTTCGAACAAAATTCTCCTTTTCTGGGTTAGACGAACTCCAAAATTCCGTCATAAAACCTCCATTTTCTTCGACTTTGGCAACATATTTCTTGTGCGTTTTAGGGTAAATTTGATTTAACCCGTGAGCCACAACGCCAATCGTTTGCAAATCGTGTTCCATCGCCAATTGATGCGCAAAAATATCGACTCCATAAGCAAAACCACTTACGATTACAGGATCAAGCGGCGCCAAATCTTCAATCAATTTTCGACAAAATTCCATGCCGTAAGACGTGATTTGTCGCGTTCCAACGATACTGATGGTTTTTTTATTCTTCAAGTCTATATTTCCCGAAGTAAACAGTAAAACCGGTCCATCGATGCAATGTTTTAACCGTTCTGGATAATTTTCATCAAGAAAATAAGCGACATTTATTTCGTTGGATTGGATGAATTGAAGTTCTTGTTGTGCTTTTTCGAAAATGGTTTTATCTTTCAATTTTTGCAATAAAACAGATCCAATTCCATCAATAGCAGCGAGTTGGGAAGTTTTGGTTTTGAAAACTTCGGTAGCATTTCCGCAATGATTAATTAATTTTTTGGCCACAATATCGCCCACGCCTTCTACTTGTTGCAGTGCCAATAAATGAAATAAATCTTGGTCAGTCATACTAATTGTTTGAGGCTGAAATGTATAAAATTTTAGGCGGATTGTTAATAAAAATTGTGAATAAAATTTTGATAACTATTTTCAATGTATAACTTTGTAACTATGAACATCGAACACCATATCTCACAGCTTTTGTACCGTTACCAATGTGTAACCGTACCTGGTTTTGGCGCTTTTTTGACTGAAATTCAGTCGGCTCAATTAATTGAAAGTTCCAATTCGTTTTTCCCTCCAAAGAAAATGATTTCTTTCAATGCCTATCTCAAAAACAACGACGGATTATTGGCCAATCATATTGCACAAGCCGAAAAAACTTCTTATGAATATGCCGTTAGCGCCATTCAATACGAGGTTCACAATTGGAAAAAATCGTTGCAAGAAAACGGAATATTTTCCATAAAAAACGTAGGAAATTTTTCGGTTAACGCTGATAAAAATTTGATTTTCACTCCTTATGACCACATAAATTATTTGACAAATTCTTTTGGTTTAAGTGCCTTTGTTTCTCCAATGGTAAAAAGAGAATTATTCGAACAAAAAATCGAGGCGCTTGAGGAAAATATCAAGGAAACTGAAGTAATTGCTTTAATTCCAGAAAGAAGAAAAACCAGTGCTTATTTGAAATATGCAGCTGTTTTTGTTTTGGGATTAGGTTTAACGGGAGCAATTGGTTATCCTGTTTACCAACAACAAATTGCGAATGAAACTATACTTGTTGAAAAATCGGTTCAGAAACAAGTTCAAAATAAAATTCAAGAAGCTACTTTCTTTATCGAAAATCCTGTTCCTGCAGTTACGCTTACGGTTAAGGAATCAAAAATGTCCTATCATATAATGGCTGGCGCTTTTAGAGAAGAAAGAAATGCTCAAAAAACGTTTGAAAAATTATCTAGGCAAGGCTATAAAGCGCGACGCATTCCACAAAATAAATACGGGTTATTTCCCGTTCTTTACGGAAGTTATGCCACTTTTGCTGAAGCCGAAAAAGCAAAACAAGAAATTCAAAATACGGTTAATCCTGACGCTTGGGTTCTGGTTGAATCATTATAAAAAAAGAAAGCCATTTTTAATCGAATGGTTTTTTTATGCTCATTTAATTTAAAATCGCTCTAAATATTTATATTTCGTCAAAACGATAAGAGCGTATATCCATTAAAACAAAGGCAAGAATGCTAAATAGCATAAAAAAAGTAGAGACAAAAATATTAGACATCAAAAAAGTTCTAAAAACAATGTACGCAGTTACGCCTGAAAGCTTTCTGATAAAAGTGACTTAATTTGTTTGTTGACCCCAATTAAATAAATTGATTCACTAACAATTTGAATTACAAACTAATCATTTTTTAAGTTTTTATAAAATGAAATCCACGAGAGAAATATTCAAAACCAACCCTTCCCTACTCGACGAACCAGAAGTAGTACAGCTTTTAGACTATTGTGAGCAACTGCAAGATGAAATCGTTGAATTCAAATTTCAGAAAACGAACAATAAAGAATTGGCGATGCTCGATATGCTCAAAGAAGTCATCAAAGGCTGCAAAACCATACAAAAAGAACAAATGGAACATGAGCGTTTTGGTTTTGAAGCTCCTGCTTATCAAGAAACTATTTCAAACTTGCAACGTTATATTTTGAAACGTTGTCAGGATGAGAAAATTTATTTGTGAACGAAATTATAATAAAGATTTCCAAGCTCGAAGTAGATAAAAAAACATTACGGAATTTAACCTAAACGGTATTCAATAATGAATCTGAACTCCTTGGTGGTTGATGTCCATTTCTTTAGCTTTTAATAAATGTGTGTTTGACTTCACCATTTCGCCTATGCCTTTGTTTCCTAATCCCATCAAATAATGACAATGAATCTTATTTCGGAAGGTTAAGTCATCATCCCAAATCAATAAATCTGGTAATGAAACTGCAAAATAATCGAGTTTCACCGTTTCATTCAAATGTTCTTGTCCAAAAGAAATCAAGGAATTAAATCGTTGTTTTGCTTCCTCACCACGATTTAATTTTAATAAAGCCAAACCTTGATAAAATATTTTATCTGGTTTCTGATCATTATAAAAAATTGCGGCGGCAGGTTCTGTATTTCCGCTTTTTGCCAACTCCCAATATCTATTTGCTTCATCTATTTGATTTAATCCTTCATAACAACAACCCAACCAATAGTTAAAATCATTTTCTTGTGCTCCAGAAAGTCTTCCTTCTCCTAGACTGTCTGGATATTGAAAACATTCTTCCAATAATTCTAGGGCAGATTCGTACTCGTTTTTTACTAACTTTTGTTTTGCCAATTCTACTCGTGCCAACTGATATTGTGCTGTTACTTTGCCTTCACCGCCTTCCCATGGGTGAAAAATCCGATTGTTAATCAAATCCATTGCTCTAGAGAAATTCCCTAATTGATTGTTGAGCGTTGCATATTCTAAATACACGTCATCACGTTGCACAACTAAATCTAAATGTTTTTCTAGAAACAACAATCGTTCTGCGTGGGGTTTGCAAATACGTTTGTACAATTGATCCAACTCCATTAAGATTCTAGAGTCACTGGCATCTAAAGAAAAAGCCTTTTCCAGATATTCAACTGCTTTTTCTTGCTGTTGCAATTTATTGAAATATCCTAACGACAAATTTCTTAATACCGTGGGGAATGTTCCGTCAATTTCTGCCGACTTTTCCCAGCAAGCAATAGCTTCGGGATACTGGCGCTTATCATACCATAAATTTCCTAAATAATAAGGCGCTTTTGAATCTTTTGGGTTCACTTTTTGAGCCACTTCTAATGCTAGTATGGCTTCTAAACGATTAGGAAAACAATATTCTGGTGCGTGAGTTGCAGCTATTTCAAATACGTCCTTAGAATCATCATTGGCTAAACTTAATGCCCAACCCATATAGTAATACGTCATTGGCGTAGTTGGACAAACTTTGATTCCCTCCTTGAGCAAACGAACTGCTTCGTCATACATTCCTGCTGCAATATAATCTAAAGCAACTATTTCATAATTATGTATTTCGCCGCGCATCAGCGTATTCATTTCCACTAAAGCATTTGCCGAATTTAATATCAGATAATGTTCAAAACGACATCCAAAATTGAATAAATCTATTTGTAGCGAAGCGTCTATTAGTGCTAAAGCCTCTTTTTCCTTTCCTAATTTTCTAAAAATGGCGGTTTTCAAGGAACGAGCTTTATGGTTGTGCCAATTGCGTACTAACGATTTATCAATCTCAAGAAGTGCATCAGTTAGATTGTCATTTTTAAGTGAAATTAAAGCACAAGCAAAATATCCTATATCTTGCATAGCCGCATTCCAACAGGATTTATAGAAAGCAGCATAAGCCTGTTTGCTTTTGCCTTGAAATTCTAATGCCAAGCCAAGATTATAATGCGGCTCACCATCATAAGGATTTGGATTCGTTTGTAATTGTGTATCAATGGCGGCTTTAAAATACTTTTCGGATTCGGCAAATTTTCCTCTGCGCAGCAGCCATAGTCCTAAGGCGTTGCTATTTCTTAAATCGGAAGGGTCGCGTTTCAAGGCTTCCTTGTAATAATCAGTAGCCACGTATGTAGCGTGCCTGTATTGTTCTAAGTGTAAACCTGTTAAATACAATTGCTCGCAAGTTGCCGTTTCTTCTGGAGTAAAGGCTGCTTTGGCAGGATTTGGAGTTAGTTGTATTTCTTTTTTTTCTGATTTTATGCTTAATAATTCCCTTCCGTTTTCTTGAAGTACTTTTAGACATAATTCTGAAAATGGCACATCGCCCACATCGATTTTTTTCTCATAAACTAGTTCTGGGGTTAAATCTATGGTTTCATCTAAAAAACCATCCAAAATAATTCTGGCCTTTTTCTGCAATGAGGTTGCAAAAATCTTAATTATGGCTTTGTCTCCTTCTTTGTCTAGATTTAAAAGCAAATCTTGTGAAGCATTTTTCACTATGCCCAACTCTCTATAAGGTAGAAAATATTGGGTAAATGTTTTTTCTTCATACGGTTGCATCCAACTAAAATCAGGTTGATTATCTGTAAAAACACCCGCCATCAATTCGATATAAGGTCCATCTTCGTCAGTAAGGTTTCTGTCCCAAGCTTTTCCAAAATCTCCATTTCCCCAAGTCCATTGCTTTTTTCCGGGTGAAATATGGTGATTGGCAACATGCAGTACTCCGGCTTTAGTGTCATTCTCGTAGCCACCCATAAAATTAAATTCTGAATTGATAGCCATATACGATGTTGGGACAGGAATATTTTTATAATTCGAAATATCAACTCCTGCAGAATAATCTACTTTATAATAAGTTCCTGTTGCAATAGGAAATGTAGAAACGTCTCTTTTACCATGATCGAAAACCGCATGCACATCAGGGGGGAAAACCGATTGATAATGCTCGTTTACTGCTACAGCGGGATTTGCCCACCAAAGAAAAGTCTGAGGAACAGGTGTTGGATTATACAATTTTCCTGTAATTTCGAGATAAGCTCTTCCGGGATGTAACGTAAATCCCGCCATTCCTTTTTGGTGAAACATTTTTTCGTTTTCACTCACCCAAACAGTCACACTACCATCTGCATTGTTTTCAATAGTGTGATCAACTGGTAGAAAGGTACTCGGACGATGGTGCTGAGGCCAGTTAAATTCTATTCCGCCCGAAATCCAAGGCCCTGTAAGCCCAACTAGTGCTGGTTTGATTACTTGATTGTAATAAATAAAATGACGTTGTTTGATTTTGTCATAAGCCATTTGTACGCGTCCGCCCAATTCAGGCAGAATCATTACTTTGATGTATTCATTTTCTAGATAAACCGCTTGATATACTTTGTCTGATTTTTTATCTTCTATCTTTTCTACAACTGGATAAGGATATACTACACCACTACTGCCTTGATATACTCTTTTTTCAAGAAAGATTGGATTCTTTTCCGGTTTCCCTATTTCGTAAGTCGGGATCATTACCGATTCTTGCCAGGCTTTAACACTCATTTCTTTTATTTAGAAGTCATTTTTTTTATTATTTCTATATCAACTGCTACTAAAGGGTTGAAGTCTTTGCTTGCCATATACTTTGTCAAGCTAAAAAGCAGTTGTTGTGCTTCAGGACGTTTTTCCATATCCTGATTGAAATCAATTCCAGAGACAAGTAACTTTCCTTTGCCTACTTTTACTTCAAATAGTAGCGCTAATGAACGGTTTGTGACCCAATCGTCAATTACTCGCACTATTGGTTTTATTTCTGTTGAAATTGGTTCAAGCATAATTGCATTGGAATGAGTCATCGCATCCCACCACTGCCAATTACTATGATATTCGGTTGGGAATGACGCTAAAGCTTTATCATTTGGATTACATAAAATACCTAGTGTAGTAGGTTTTTGACCACCTGTCCAAGCGGTATTCCAAAAAATACTCGAAAACCCTATTCCAATTTCGCCGCCAAATTCTGGCTTTAAAGCTCCTTTCTTTAACGTAAGTAGCACTGTTCCTCCTTTTTCGAGGTATTGTTGGCTTAACGAATCAAAAGATGAAATTACTTTTATAGTTTCCGAATCTTTAATTACTTCTTTTTGGGCAGGATAAACCCAAAAATCCCAGTTATTAGAAAAGGTTCCTACGCTAACTTCAAGAATCAATTTTTCTGGATTTTTGATGTCTGTCAAAGAAACTGAAATCGTGCCCAATGGAAAACAATTACCTAATTCGATAGTCGCTTTGGGTAAAAAGCCTGAGAAAAATGTTTTTCCAGCACCGTTTGTAATCTTCCAACTAGGAATGACATCTTGCATCGACCTGTCGCCATAATGAGCCACTTCAACATTTGCAGAAATTGTTTCGTTATTAGTGTATATCAGTTTATCTAATCGAACTAAAGGCACAGTCGAATTGCAAAATTTACTGTATTCTTGGGGCGAAATATATCCTTTTTCATCCCAAAAAGCATCAAGTACTCCCACTAATGCTGTTCCTTGTCCGGGAAAATCATGAAGATCGAGTAATTGGAAACCGCCGAAATCTTTGGTGCGTAATGCAGCCTCAATATCTGCTTTGTAACATAAGGCCTGTAATTTTCCGGAAGCCAGTAAAAAACTATCCCCTAGTTTCTCCATGCCATGCTCTTTTAATGTTTCTTGAAAAATCTCAAAGTTTTTAGCTCTTACAACTCCTGTATATTTTTTTATTTCTTTAAAATTCGGATATACACACCATTGACCAATTTCGTGGCTTACCATAGGCTGTGTAAATTTGGTAATTCTAGACGACCAGTCAATTTTAGTTGACGGAATTTGTGAATTGATACTGCTTTTCAAACCATCACCCCATCGTTGAATTCGTGGATTTGGATCACTCAAAAAATCATTTTCATTTAAGTTTGGCCATCCTGCTCCAGAGGTATAAATTCTTCTTGTGTCTTTATTTTTCCAAAAACTAACGAAAGAGGATAAAAACTTTTTGAAATTTTTACCTCCAGGTTCATTGCCATAAGCCATCATACAAAACGAGGGATGATTGCCATAGGTTTCAATCATTCTCTGACTTTCTTCATATAAATAGCTGTCAAGTGGCTTTCCGTCTCCTAAAGTTGTCGATTGATTTGCCCATGAGGAACATTCGATTTGAAGATAAAAACCGGCTTGATCCGCTGCTTCAAATGCAGCTTCAGGCGGACACCAAGAATGAAAACGAAAATGGTTCAATCCGTGCGCTCGAGCTATACTGAAAATACGAAGCCATTCTGCTTTATCGGTTGGAGGAAAACCAGTTTTAGGAAAGATAGCACATTCCAGTGTCCCACGTAAAAATAGTGGCTTCCCATTTATTAGTAGTTGTTTACCGCTTACCTTAATTTCACGCATTCCAAAACTAGTATTGTATATATCACTAGATTTTTTTGCGATTATTTGGGCTTGTAAGTTATAATTACTAGGATGAAACTCACTCCAAAGCTGTATGTTGTCACCCATTGGAAATTCTATATTCAATGAGTCTATGCCTGTTGCAACAATTACTTTATAGCTTTTGGTTAACATTCCAGAGTTTCCTGAAACATTCAAAGTAATAGTTGCATTTTGTTTTTTGGTAGTTGCATTGTCGATTTTAATCTTCGCAAGAACTAATTTTCTCTGAACATCCGGAAACAACTGGATGTTATTTATTTTGATTCGTGGTTTTGCTTCAAGATAAAGTTGACCTACCATACCGTTCCAATTGGTTTGCGTATGATCAGAAATACTATGTGAATTATGTCCTGGGTCAATTAATTTAGTTCGATTGTCCACACAAATAGTGATTCGATGTTTTCCCGGACTAAGAACATCCGATAATTTATAAATATGTGGCGTGCCTAATGAATTTCGCATACCAATTTCTTTGTCGTCTATCCAAAGTCGGGTTTCCCAATGGCACCGTTCCAAAAAAAGTGAAATACTTTGATTTTTCCATTGTTCGGTTATTTCTATATCTTTTTGGTACCAGGCTGCTCCTACATAATACCTAACAGGTTGTAACCAAAATGGCATTTTTATATTTCCAGAGACTCTATATTTAGCGTATTCCGGTTTTTTATAGTACGAACTGTCTATTAATTGAGCTGTAAATTTTGTAGCAACAGTTACTTCTTCTCCTTTACCATTGGTAGCCATAGAACCCGGTAGTTGTATTGTTTCGGATAGTGCCTTTTTGAACCATTGTTCAGAAATGCCTTTATCAGTTGGGTCAATAGCAAATTTCCATTCTCCCGCTAAGTTGATTCTTGATTGAGAATGCACCATATTTATTGGAATCAAAGCCAATACAAATAAGATTAAAAAAGATATTTTATTCATAGCATTATTTTATTCGTTTCTCTTAACTTTTTTTTACTTCACTAATTCATTCTCAATCTCTTCCAAACTTTTACCTTTTGTTTCGGGTAATCTTTTTAAAATAAATAAAAATCCTAAAAAGCATAGTACTGCATACAGCCAGAATGTTCCCGACACACCAAATCCTTGGTTTAAAAGTGGAAAAGAATAAGTGAGAATAAAACAGGCAATCCATAAAGCAAAAGTCGCCAAAGCCATAGCCGATCCTCGAATTTGATTTGGAAATATTTCAGATAATATAACCCAAGTAACAGGTGCGAGCGACATAGCGTAAATACCAATACCCATAACTACCACAGACAACACGGCTATCCCTTTTAGTTCAAAATAAAAAGCACTACCAAGTAGAATATAGATAATAGCAAGACCAACCGAGCCAAAAATCATCAATTTTTTACGTCCCCATTTGTCAACCATAAATATGGCTATTAGGGTAAAAATTAAATTGACGCTTCCTGTAATTACAATATTGAATAAGGTGTCACTTACACCGTATCCTGCGGCTGTAAATATCTCATCGGCATAATTGAAAACTATGTTGATACCGCACCATTGCTGAAAAACAGCTAGCACAACACCGATAATTAATACCTTTCTATACTTTGAATTCAGTAAGGTCTTAAAATCTACTTTTTCAGAAACATCATTCAACGTTGCTTGAATATTCTTGATTTCATCCTGAGCATATTCAACGCTTCCAATTTTTTTTAACGTAGGGAACGCTTTCTCTTGCTTACCCACTTTCATTAGCCAACGAGGGCTTTCGGGAAGGGCAAACAATAGTAGAAAAAAAGCAACAGAAGGAACAGCACAAGCAAAAAACATCCAACGCCAACCCGTTTGTCCGTTCCAAGAATCACGAATAAACACATCTGAAACTCCAACTGGAACTTTCTCAGCAATAATCAAATTGACAATTTGTGCGGCAAGAATACCAATAACTAAGGTCATTTGATTGATTGAAACAAAACGACCTCTTAAATGCGAAGGAGCAACTTCTGCAATATACATTGGCGAAAGTGCTGATGCTAATCCAATTCCTACTCCGCCAATTATTCTAAAAACAACAAATAAAAAATAACTTGACGCAAATCCTGTTCCTAGTGAAGCCACTGTAAACAAAAAAGCAGAGAGTAGTAACGGCCATTTGCGCCCAAATTTATCACTGATTACACCTGATACCACTGCCCCAATAATACAACCAATCAAAGCGGAACTCATAGCCCAAGCTTGAAGGTTTGGCAATGAAGTAATATCAAAAAAACGTTCATAAAAAGGTTTTGCACCGCCAATTACGACCCAGTCATAACCAAAAAGTAATCCTCCCATAGCCGAAACCATAGAAATAGCAAACAAGTAATAGTTGTTAAACTTCTTCATCTAGTATAAAATTATGAAATACAAATTAACTATAAATTGTAATTCACTCAAATAGAACAAACCACTATAAATATGGATTATATTATTATATAATGCCTAAAAAAGCTATTTTTGAATAAACCTAAAAATATTCGATGATATGGCACAAATTAAAAGCGGATTTATGGGAGAACGTGCTATTGTTTTGCCTATTTCAATTATTGATGAATACAAAAAAACCGAACTAGGATCACTATTACACATCACAGATATAGGGTTTTATCCTAAAGCAAATTTTCACTATAGAAAGAGAACCAAAGCCGAAGTTTCCCAGTATATTTTAGTTTACTGTGTTGAAGGTGAAGGATGGTTTGAAATAAACAATCAGGTCCAAAAGGTTCAGGCCAATCAAGCATTCATTTTGCCGAAAGAAGTGCCGCACTCATATGGGAGCAAAAGCAAAAAACCATGGACGATCTATTGGGTGCACTTTGATGGAGAAAAAGCAGGTTTTTTTGCCGATGGCTTTGATAAACCATTGCTTATATTACCAGAAAAAGACTCTAGGATTGAAGACCGATTTAAGTTATTTGAAGAAATCTTTTCTACTCTAAAAAAAGGATACAGTAAAAGTAATCTGGATTTTAGTGTAACTTCTTTGTTTTACTTTCTTGGATCTTTAAAGTATTTAGGCACTTATCGCGCTTGCAATAATCAAAACCAGAATACATTGCAAAGAGACATAATTGAAGAAGCCATTCATTTTATGCGCGAAAACGTAAGAAAACGTATTACTTTGAAAGAAATAGCTCAATACGTAGCATATTCACCTTCGCATTTTTCAGGCTTATTTCAACGAAACACTGGTAGTTCTCCTTTAAATTATTTTATTCATCTTAAAATCCAAGAGGCTTGTCACCAACTTGACTTTTCAGATATGAAAATTAACCAAATTAGTATGTTGGTTGGCTTTGAGGATCCGCTGTATTTTAGCAGAATGTTTTCCAAGATTATGGGTAGTTCTCCAAGTGCATATCGCAAGAAGAAAAAAGGATAAGTTTTGTACTAATTTCATTTAATCTTTTGTTTATAGCGATAGATTTACGACAACACTAGAGCAATAATTTTCTCGACAGAAATCGTTCGCATTGCACTTTCATAACCTGCCACTATTTTATTTCCGTACACTGAGGTGGGTAATTTTGGAAACAAATTTCTATCCGAAACCAAAGCGTTTTCCAAAGGCTGATTCAAAGGCGAAAATCCAGCAAACGGATGTGTTGCGCCCCAAAGTGTAATGGTTTTTACACCTAACATCGCCGCAATATGAGCATTTCCGGAATCCATCGAAAGCATTATATCAAGATTAGAAATCAGTTGCAACTCCTGCTGAAAATTGAGTTGCCCGGCTATAACAACTACATTCTCTTTGCCTCTTGAAAGCGAATCCAAAAGTTCAATTTCCTTTATTCCACCACCAAAAAGTAAGATTTTATGAGTTTTGTTTTCTGCTAATTTATTAATAACTTCCTGCATTAAATCCAAAGGATAGATCTTGGAATCGTACTGGGCAAAAGGTGCAATTCCAATTTTAATTCCCGCGAAATCGGGAATCCTTTCATTTCCAACTAGCATTTTCAAAATATCATTCGATAAAACTGCCTTTTTAGGGAATGTTGGATTGGACAAATCTACTGTAAAACCGAGTTCATTAAACACTTTTACATGTCTTTCGAACATCGTGGGTAATGGTTTGAAAATTTTATTTTCAGCTCGTGTTAAAGCTGCTTTTTCAGCTCTTCCTTTATCAACAAAAGCAGTTTTTTTTCCGTTCAGGGCGAAAAGTGTTCGAACCACTTTAGATCGCAAAACGTTATGTAAATCGGCAAAAGCGTCGATGTGTAATGCTGATAAATCATGGAACAATCGCAACAATCCAATAAATCCTTTGTGACGCTGTCTTTCGTCGAAAGCAAAGAAAGATAAATTGGGAATTCCGTCAAAAAAAGGTTGGAAAAACGGTCTAGAAATTACTGTGATTTTCACATCCGGATTTTGTTCTACAAAAGCCCTTAAAACAGGAACCGTCATAGCGACATCTCCCATTGCGGAAAGTCTCATGACGGCTATATGTTTGATTTTTTTTGACAATTTAAACTTGTCGAAACTTACTTTTTATTTTGATACAAAACCGGATTCAAATCATCGTCGTTGTACATCTTCATTTGTTTGTACACTTTCATGAATTTATTTCCATTTTCGATGTCGGTTAGCAAGTCTTCAATTGCTGTGAACAAATCGGTTCTTTGCTCTAATAAAATGTTCAATTTTGTTTGGCATTTGTCTTTGTGCTCTTGCGAGGCTTCTGCTCGAGTGGCTTCTTCTTGCATATGATAAATTTTCAAGGCTAGAATAGACAATCGATCAAATGCCCAAGCGGGACTTTCGGAGTTAATTTTAGCATCATTTTTAACTGCAACCTGAGCATATTTTTGAAGAAAATAACCATCGATATATTCTACCATATCGGTACGTTCCTGATTAGAAGCGTCAATTCTTCTTTTTAAAGTCAATGCTGCAACTGGATCAATATTGGGATCACGAATAATATCTTCGAAATGCCATTGAACAGTGTCAATCCAGTTTTTTAAATATAATAAATGCTCTATTTTTTCTTTTGGAAAAGGATTATTGATAGGTTGATCTACATTATCAAATTGATGATAATCTTGAATACTTTGTTCAAAAACGGAATAAGCTAATTTTGAAAACATATCTTTTAAATTTTATAAATACAAAGATAGTTTTTATACATTTACAATGAAACTTTAGACTTTAAACTTTAAACATCAAATATGCAAACACATTATTTATCCGAAGACAATAGTATTCTGAATCATTTTTTGGGACAAATTAGAAACGTGAATGTTCAAAATGACAGCATGCGCTTTAGAAGAAATATCGAACGAATTGGCGAAGTGATGGCTTATGAATTGAGCAAAGATTTGCAGTATAGAGCTATTGAAATTCAAACACCGCTTGGTATCAAAAAAACCACCGAAATCGAAGATAAATTGGTGTTGTGTTCTATACTTAGAGCTGGTTTACCGCTCCATTTGGGGTTTTTAAATTATTTTGACAATGCCGAAAATGGTTTCGTTTCTGCTTACAGACATCATCCCAACAACGATGCGTTTTTTGATATTTTAGTCGAATATCAAGCCGTTCCTACTATTGAAAATAAGACCTTGCTTTTGA
Organism: Flavobacterium sp.; assembly: GCF_031423415.1. Lineage (GTDB taxonomy): Bacteria > Bacteroidota > Bacteroidia > Flavobacteriales > Flavobacteriaceae > Flavobacterium. Next base: position 21,318 of record NZ_JANPFL010000046.1, on the reverse strand, counting down.
TAGATCCTATGCTTGCCACAGGACAATCGATGGTGGCTGTTTTTAATACATTATTAGAAAAAGGGTTGCCAAAAGAAATTCATATTGCCGTAATCATTGCTGCTCCAGAAGGAATTGCCTATCTTGAAAAGCATTTGCCAGATTCCTGTCATCTGTGGGTTGCCACTTTGGATGAAAAATTAAATGATAAAAAATACATTGTTCCAGGATTAGGCGATGCTGGCGATCTAGCTTACGGGAACAAATTATAATTGGGAGAAAAATGCAAACAAACTACAAAGAATTAGTATTCCTAAAACCAATTCTTGTTTTAGTTGCAGTTGCTTCACTTCGATGTGGCTCGTTGCCATTATTGACAACGGCGCAATAGTATAAATCAATAAATCATTGCTTTTGTTCGCCGATATTGCAAAAATCACTATTGCAATAAAAAAAGAAGCGATAATTTTTTTGTATGACGAAAGTAAAAATAAAAGTTTGCTCGAAAGTGATGCAAACATTGAAATTACAAAAAACAAAGCAACAGTCAAATAAATTGAAAAAGCTACGTTCTGATACGTATTCGTAAAATAATCACTATCGAAGTTGATAACAGCATTTTCAGTAATGTATCCAATAATATTTTTGCTAAACAGTAATGAAACGCCTACAGAAATTATTCCCACAGCAAAAAAAGCGATAAACGGCAAAACCCAGTTTCTGTAATCTCTTGCAACGTGAAAAATGATAGATATAAAAACTAAAACTATATAGAGAATGCTCCAGAAGTGGAATAATGCTGCAACAAAAATCCATAACGAAGCGTCAAATATTTTTTCTTTCGATGCTTTTAAGGATTGCAAAGAAATCAATCGTCGAAGTGCTAATAAAATAAAAAAATTAGATAAAAGTAAATTTATGTTACCAAATACTGAAGGAAAAAAAAGCAAAAACAAAAAACAAAAAAACATCGTATAACTACTGTCTTTGCTTAATCCGTTTTTCTTGGCAACAAAATTTGTAATAAAAATAGAACCCAGCAAAATAAAGAATAAACCTCCTTTTTTTACTATTAAAGCCCCTGAATTTATCCAAGGTAAATCTTGAAAAATCTTAATGAAAAAGAAAACTAGCATTAAAATTACAACCAAAATTAAATTTAATGGTGTAGATTTTTTAAAAACACTTGTTATCATAAGGATATTTTATACTTTTGTGACTGTAAATATAATACTTGTACAAAGATGAAACGAGCCAAGTAATTTTTTTTTCAATAAAATAAATACAACTGCGAGTTACATTACCTATAATTAATTAATAAAATTAAAAAGATGAAAGCATTTTTTGAAGGAATTCAATGGTTATTTGAAAACGTTTTATTCATACTACACAATTTTCTAAGAGAATTAGAACTCAACCACTGGTTCTTAGCTAATATCATTAACTGGGGATTTATGATAATCTGTTCAGTTGCCATCGTATATTGGTGTAAACAATTAAAATTGCATGAAGACCAAGGCGAAGAAAACCAAGATACCACAGCTCACTCTTTCTTGAAATAATATTTTAAGAAATTTGAAACCATACATATTGGGTACTATTTTAAATCGTTTCCAATATCTTTTCTAAAATACATCTTATCAAAATGTAGCTTTTCTATGTTTTGGTAGGATTTTTTTATGGCCTCTTCAAAATTGTCTCCGTAAGATGTCACGGTCAAAACTCTTCCACCATTGCTCACTATATTTCCGTTATCCAGTTTTGTTCCTGCGTGAAAAACAATTGAATCCTCAATAGTGTCTATTCCCGAAATCACTTTTCCTTTCTCAAAATCTTCCGGATAACCGCCTGAAACCAACACAATTGTTGTGGCGCTTCGTTCGTCAATTTCTAGTTCAAATTCATCTAGTTTTTCATTGGCTACAGCCAAAAATAATTTCACCAAATCCGATTTCATTCTTGGAACAACCACTTCCGTTTCAGGATCGCCCATTCTCACGTTGTACTCAATTACGATGGGTTCGTTGTTCACGTTAATCAAACCAATAAACACAAATCCTTTATATTCAATTCCATCCTTTTGAAAACCTTCAATTGTTGGTTTAACAATGCGTGTTTCGATTTTCTCCATCAAAACGACATCTACATAAGGAACTGGTGAAACTGCGCCCATTCCGCCTGTATTCAAACCGGTGTCGCCTTCGCCAATGCGTTTGTAATCTTTGGCCGTTGGCAAAATTTTATAACTTTTTCCGTCTGTCAAAACGAAGCAACTCAATTCAATTCCGTCTAAAAATTCTTCAATTACCACTTTAGAACTGGCTGCACCAAATTTTTGGTTAACCAACATATTTCTTAATTCTTCCTTGGCTTCAGCCAAATCGTGAATGATCAAAACGCCTTTTCCTGCCGCCAATCCATCAGCTTTCAAAACATAAGGAGATTGTAAAGTTTCCAAGAAGTCGCATCCTTCTTCAACAGTTTCAGCCGTAAAACTATCGTAAGCCGCTGTTGGAATATTGTGTCTGAACAGAAATTCTTTGGCAAACTCTTTACTTCCTTCAAGAGTTGCACCAAGTTTTGATGGCCCAATAACTGGAATGTTATTTAAATCGTTGTCATTTTTAAAAAAATCAAAAATTCCTTTTACCAATGGATCTTCGGGCCCAACAACTACCATTTCTACTTTTTCCTGAAGTACGAATGCTCTTATAGCCTCAAAATCCGTAGGGCTTATGTCAACATTGTTGGCTATCGAAGCAGTTCCAGCATTTCCAGGAGCTACAAAAAGTGTTTCGCAAAGCGGACTTTGAATCATTTTCCAAGCAAAAGCGTGTTCCCTTCCTCCTGAACCTAAAAGTAAAATTGTCATCGTGTAGTGGTTAATTTTGGCAAAAATAATTGCTTTTAAACTGTAAAAATAATTAATTTTTAAAAAGTTGTTGGTTGTTGGTCATTAGTGGTTGGTAAATATTATTTTTGGTGAAATATTTTTGCAATAATGTTTCCACTTTTTGATTTTTCGCTAAAACTAAATGGTTTCCCGATGAAGGAAGCCAAAGCCGAGTTGCAAAAAATTCAGGCTGTTCCCGAGCAGGTATTTGAAACTTTTATTGAAAATAAAAAACTAGAAATTGTTGATTATCATTTAAAAAATAATTCATCTTATAAAAAACTCTTTGGCAAAACCCCTTTCACTACTTGGAACGATTTGCCAATAATGACCAAGAAAGACTTTCAGAAACCATTGATCGAAAGACTTTCAAACGGTTTTTCTCTTGCAACTGTTTACGTCAATAAAACGTCTGGTTCGAGCGGCGATCCTTTTATTTTTGCCAAAGACAAGTTTTCACACGCTTTAACTTGGGCAAACATTATCAACCGTTTTGGCTGGCACGGAATTAATTTCAATTCGTCTTACCAAGCTCGTTTTTATGGAATACCGTTGGATTTTATAGGCAACAGGAAAGAACGCTTCAAGGATTTTTTGACCAATAGATTTCGGTTTTCAATTTTCGATTTATCGGATAAAGTTTTGGAAGAGTTTTTGAAAAAATTCGAAACAAAAAAATTCGATTACATCAACGGTTATACGAGTTCTATTGTTTTGTTTGCCAAATTTTTACAGCAGAAAAATATTGTTTTAAAAGAAATTTGTCCAACTTTGAAAGTCTGTGTAGTCACTTCAGAAATGCTTTTTGAAGAAGACAAAATCCTGTTGGAAAAACAATTTGGTGTTCCTGTTGTCAATGAATACGGCGCTTCTGAACTTGATTTAATCGCTTTTCAAAATCCTGAAGGAGAATGGCAAGTGAATTCCGAGACTCTTTTTGTGGAGATTTTAGATGAAAACAATACTGTTTTGCCTTACGGAAAGGAAGGTCGAATTGTAATCACTTCCTTGTTCAACAAAGCGCATCCGTTTATTCGATATGACATTGGCGACATTGGGATTTTAGATGAAAAAAGCACACCGAAAAAACCTATTCTTCAGCAATTAATTGGTCGGACCAATGATATTGCTATTTTACCAAGCGGAAAAAAATCGCCTGGACTGACTTTCTATTACGTGACCAAAAGTATCATAGAAGATGATGGCAATGTAAAAGAATTTGTCGTCAAACAAACAAAAATCGATACTTTTGACATTGAATATGTAAGCAAAACCGAATTAAATTTGGAGCAAATCCAAAAAATTGAAGCTGCAATTGCCTTATATTTGGAAAAAGGATTGGTTTTTAAATTCATCAGAAAAGAAAAACTGGAACGAAACAAAAGCGGAAAATTGAAACAGTTTGTTTCGAGCCTCACCCCAACCCTCTCCTTTGGAGAGGGAGTTATAAGTAAATAATCGGATGTCACAAAATGTAATCTCCAAATTCAATCTTGATGTCACAAATTGTGACTTCAAGACGTTCAAGATCACAATTTGTGACCTTAAAAATTATTAAAGAATACTTTATGGAAAACGAAATACTACTTTCTGAAGAATTAATTTCTAATAAAATTTACTTTATTAGAAACCAAAAAGTGATGCTGGATCGTGATTTAGCAATGCTTTACGGTATTGAAACCAGAGTTTTAAAACAAGCCGTAAAAAGGAATATATCTAGATTTCCCGAAGATTTTATGTTTGAATTGACTGAATTAGAATATAATTCTTTAAGATCACAATTTGTGACCTTAAAGAAAGGAAGAGGTCAACATCAAAAATATTTACCTTCCGTTTTTACGGAACACGGGGTTCTTATGTTGTCTAGTGTGCTAAATAGCGACAAAGCTATCCAGACCAATATTCAAATTATGCGGATATTTAGCAAAGTGAGACAAATGCTTTTAGACACCGCCGATTTAAAAATAGATATTCTCCAAATTCAGAAAAAATTAGAAAATCACGACAAGAACATCGAGTTGGTTTTCTCCTATTTGGATGAGTTATCCGAGAAAAAAGAAAATGAACCGCCAAGAACAAAAATTGGTTACAAAAAATAACATCCAATGAAAATCACCATAGTTGCAGGTGCAAGGCCTAATTTTATCAAAATCGCACCCATTATCAAAGCGATTGAAAAAAAGCAAAAGGAAGGAGCGAATATTTCCTATCGTTTGGTACATACAGGTCAGCATTATGACAAAAACCTCAGCGATACTTTTTTCGAGGAATTAAATATTCCGAAACCCAACAGCAATCTGGAAGTAAAAAGTGGTTCGCAAGCCGAACAAACAGGAGCCATTATGGTCGCTTTTGAAAAAGAATTGCAGCAACATCCTTGCGATTTAGTTTTGGTAGTGGGCGATGTCAATTCGACGATGGCTTGTGCAATTGTGGCCAAAAAACAAAACCTAAAAGTCGCTCACGTTGAGGCTGGAATTCGCTCCGGCGATATGACAATGCCCGAAGAAATCAACAGAATTGTTACGGATAGTATTACCGATTATTTTTTTACGACCTCAACCACAGCATCAGAAAATTTGTTGAAATATGGCGTTGAAGAAGCTAATGTTCATTTCGTTGGCAACGTAATGATTGACACTTTATATCAAAATTTAGAAAGAATTATTAAACCTGTTTTCTGGAATGAATTCCAATTAGAAACTGCGAATTACATCATTCTTACTTTGCATCGCCCTTCAAACGTAGACGAAGAACAATCGCTTATTCAATTGCTTCAAGGCATAGATAAATTGGCTGGCGATAAAAAAGTGGTTTTTCCGATTCATCCAAGAACAAAAGCAATTTTAGGCGAAACCAATCTAAAGTTAAAAAACATTCTTTTTCTAGAACCGCAAGGGTATTTAAACTTTATGTACCTCATCAAAAATAGTTTTGCCGTGATTACTGATTCTGGTGGGATTTCGGAAGAAACTACCGTTATGGGAATTCCGTGTTTTACGATGCGAAACAACACCGAAAGACCCGAAACACAAAGCATTGGGACGAATACTTTAGTAGGAACTTCTATAGAAAGTTTAGAAAAATTATTTGGGAAATTTATTATAAATGGAAAACGAAAAGCAGGAATTCCAGAACTTTGGGACGGAAAAGCTTCAGAACGAATTATTGATATTTTACTATCAAAATGATAAAAGATTAAACACGAATTTCACTAATTTACACGAACTTTTAATAACTAAAAATTTCACTACTTCGTGAAATAATTAAACATACTTGAATTAGTGTCAATTCGTGAAATTTGTGTCAAAAATCTGAAATAAATTCAGTTTAACATATGGAGCAGTAATGGAAAAAATCCTCATTATATCAAATTATTATCCGCCTGAAAAAGGAGCTGCGGCTAATAGAATTGAACAATTGGCACTGAAATTACATCAAAATAATTATAAAGTTACTGTACTTTGTCCATTAGGTAATTACCCAAAAGGGGAATTGTTTCCAGAATACAAAGGTAAATTTTTAGTAACCGAAAAGCTTCAAAATATTACCGTAAAACGACTTTGGATTTATCCTAGCGTCAGCAAAAATATCTTTAAGAGAACGCTTTCGGTTTTGTCTTTTGCGTCGGTATTGTTTTTCTATTTATTATGCAAAAAAACACCAAAAAAAGTTGTGGTTCAATCGCCGCCACTATTGTTATCGTTTGTGTCTGTTTTGGTACTTTCGCTAATGCGAAAAAAAATAATATTAAATGTTTCCGATTTGTGGCCTTTGGCGGCTATTGAATTAAAAGCTTTGAAATCAGAGAGTTTTTCGCATCAAGTTTCTTTGTTTTTTGAACGTTTCATTTATAAAAATGCCACTTTAATCTTTGGTCAGTCCAACGAAATCATAGCACACATTCATTCAATTTTTCCAGAAAAAGAGTGCCATTTATATCGTAATTTCCCTGATCATCAAGTAGGCAAAATGGATTTGGTCGCTAATGCCAATGAACCTATAAAACTATTTTACGCAGGATTGTTAGGTGTTGCGCAAGGTGTTTTTGACTTGTGCCAAAAAATCGAATTACAAAATCTAAACATTGAATTACACATTTTTGGAGATGGTGCAGAAAAAACTCAAATTGAAGAGTTAATCAGCAATAGTCCAGAGAAAAAAGTCTTTTTTCACGGAATGCTAGAAAGGAATATGCTACATGAAAAACTCAAAACTTTTGATATTGCCATTATTCCATTAAAAACAAGAATTTACGGCTCTGTTCCCTCCAAAATATTCGAATATTGTGCTTTGGGATTTCCTGTACTTTATTTTGGTGGTGGTGAAGGTGAAACGATTGTTACAGAAAACAATTTGGGTTGGATTGCCCCAGTAGGAAAATTTGAAAGCCTAAATTCCTCTTTAATCGAAATATCAAAAACAGGAAAAAGTGAAATCCAAAAAATGAAACAACATGTTTTTGATACTGCGGAAAACCATTTCAATCTGGATTTTCAAATTAAAGATTTAATCCTCAAAAACGTGTTTTAAAAGGCTTTTTCGTCTCCTTTTATAATATTATAAATGGTTTTGAGTATGATTTCGATATCTAATAAAATAGACCAATTTTCCATGTAAAAAATATCATATTTTACTCTATTGATGATATCTTCGTCTGTTTCTACTTCGCCGCGAAAACCCTTTGTTTGCGCAAGTCCTGTGATTCCTGGTTTAACAAAATGACGTACCATAAATTTATCTACTTTTAGAGCATATAAATTAGCAACACTTACCATATGTGGTCTTGGTCCAACTACTGACATTTCGCCTAAAATAACATTCAAAAACTGAGGTAATTCATCAATACTGGTTTTTCGGATAAATTTGCCCACTTTAGTTATTCGGATGTCATTTTTTGATGCCAAATCCACATCGGCTTTATCGTTAATAAACATCGATCGGAATTTATAACAATTGAATTCTTTGTAGTGTAATCCATTTCTCTTTTGTGTAAAAAATAGCGGTCCTTTTGATTCAAATTTTATTATTATGGCTAAAATTGGCGTAAGCCACGACATTACTCCTACGATAATCAAGAAGGAAAAAACAATGTCAAAACCTCGCTTGATTATTTTGTTTATCGTTTCGTCTTGCAAAATATTCCGTAGCGAAATAACAGGAATATAATCGTAGTATTCGAATTTAGCTGTTCTTGAAAAAATTTGTTTTTCGTCTGGAATAAATTTTAAGGTTTTCAAGTTATTATCGGCAAAATCTATAACATCAGTAATTTGACTCTGCGATAAATCAGCCATCGAACAATAAATTTCATCGGTTTGACTAGAAATCACATAGGAAAAGCATTCGTTAATTCTTTCATTTTTATGGTTTTCCAGCGTGAATATTTTCATCAATCTGTATCCATAATCTGGGTTTTCAGTAAAAAAGTTTTTTAACGGGTTAATACTTTTATTATTTCCCAATAAGACCACACTTCGTGAATTTCCTCCGTATAAAATTCTAATCCGTCTTAACAAAAAATAAATAGAAAGTTTGAAGAAAAGAATGATTGCTATTGAAACAAATACGAAGAAAACAACTCGTTTTTGAAAATAAAAATCCGAATAAAACAGCTCTAAAGCCAAACAAAATAAGGAAAATAAAATGAACTGCTTTAATGCGCAATTTAGGATTGCAATAACCTTTGTGTAACGATACACTTCATAAAAACCGAGGTAAATAGCTATAGCAATCCAAGCAAAACTGATTAAGATGGAATAAACAATTTCGTTAGAGTGAAAGAAAAATATATAAAAAGCCGCTACATTGATGATTATCAAATCAATCAAGTATGAAAATGGCCTAATATATCCTGAATATCTTCCCGTTTTAGTTTTCAACTATTTGATGTACTTAGAAAAATCTTTGTGCTCTTCTTTTAACAATTCTTCGGTTGACAATGATTTGAAATAGTCATAGGTAATCTTCATCCCTTCTTCTCTTGAAACCTTGGCTTCCCAACCCAATAATTCCTTGGCTTTGGTTGTATCTGGCTGACGTTGCAGAGGATCATTTATTGGCAAAGGATAATATACTACTTTTTGAGTTGTTCCTGTAAGTTTTATAATTTCATTGGCAAAATCCTTGATGGTAATTTCGTCTGGATTTCCGATGTTTACAGGAAGTGAATAATCAGAATGCAATAACCTGAAAATGCCTTCTACCTGATCATCGACATAACAAAAAGAACGGGTTTGCATTCCGTCACCAAAAATAGTTAAATCCTCACCACGAAGTGCTTGTCCGATAAAAGCTGGAATAACTCGACCATCATTGAGACGCATTCTTGGTCCATAAGTATTAAAAATTCGAACAATTCTAGTTTCAACACCGTGAAAAGTATGATAGGCCATGGTGATGGATTCTTGAAAACGTTTGGCTTCGTCATAAACTCCTCGTGGCCCTATGGTGTTTACGTTTCCGTAATATTCTTCGGTTTGTGGATGGACCAATGGATCTCCGTAGACCTCGGAAGTAGATGCAATAAGAATTCTGGCTTTTTTGACTCTTGCCAAACCTAAAAGATTGTGTGTCCCCAATGAACCTACTTTCAAGGTCTGGATTGGAATTTTCAAATAATCTATTGGACTTGCTGGTGAAGCAAAATGAAGAATATAATCTAAATTGCCGGGAACGTGCACAAACTTGGTAATATCGTGATGATAAAATTCGAAATGTTCTAACTTGAACAAATGTTCTATGTTTTTCAAATCTCCAGTAATCAAGTTATCCATCCCGATAACAAAATAGCCTTCTTTAATAAAACGGTCACAAAGATGTGAACCCAAAAAACCTGCTGCGCCTGTAATAAGTATTCTTTTCATATTCTTGTCGTTGCGAAAAGTTGCGAGGCACGAAGCAAGGCAATCTCGTCCTTTAGTTGTAAATTTATTTTACGTTAAATATTTGTTCCAATATCTTGATAGTAATCAAATAAGTTGGTTTCACACCTGTTGTTCCTAAGCCACCTGAAGCTAAGGTACTTCCAGTTTCTAACGGATTATCCGAAGCATAATAAGCATACCTCACTTTCACATCTTGAGGAATACTTTTCCTGATTTTTGAAGCCGACTGAATAGCTTTTTGATAATAAGATCCTTCCATTTCCAGTCCAATTACACCCCAAGTCGATTCGTGGAAAAACTTTAATAAATCTTTATTTTGTAAAGAGGTTCCTAAAACGGTAACCATTGGCCCTTCAAAAACGGGAATATCATCATTGATAAACATTTCACCTTTTAATTCGTTTTCGAAGAAATAATTATCTGCGGTTCCTTCATTGATATGCGCAATTGGAATCATAATATCGCCTTTTCCGCCTTGAAGAATTCCGGCTTTTCCCATAATAGAAACCGATTCTACATTCAATAAAATGTCCTTTTTGTAGGGTTTCAATAATTCGTCTATGGTTTCATAAGCTTGCTCGCCAAAAGCATAATCCATCACGATTAGTACTGGTTTTTTGTCTCCAATGCTTGCTTTGGGAAAGGATGATTTTGTCCAATCTATTTTGGCGGTGTCAAAAATTTGAACATCAATATTAGTTCCTGAATCATCTGGAAGCGAAATCATTCCGTATTGTTTTGCAAATGCTGAAACTTTATCTCTCACCCCATGCGCTCCCGATTTACTCAATTCTTCATAAATAAAGAAATCCGATTTGTCTTTGAACTTAGTTTTTAGGACAGTTGTGGCAAAAATAGAGTTCATCACACTGTGCATATTGGCACTAATAATATGAATTGGTCGATTTAAAAGTTGGTTCTTTTTTAAGACTTCTTTAATATTTGTTGCCCAAATCTCACCGTGAATATGATGTCCTAGTCGTTCTCTTAAAATTGGACTGAAAGTTATGGTTCGCTTGTTGTCATCGGTTATTTCTTCAATCGCTAATTTTCCTAACCAATAAATTACGTGCAAAAACCGATCTGGAGATGCTTCCGATCCAAAAGCATCATAAATATCCAAAACTTCAATAAATGTTCTTCCCAGAATATTTGCTGCGTGCGAAACAGCTTTCTCCTTTTCAATTTGAGTAAGTTTTTTCTTTTGTGCAACTGTCATTTCTAATTTTTGCCAATCGCGAGAAACTTCACCAGCGTCATCAAGTAAAACGCGGTTTCTTATCTTATGTGATTCGATGAAAATAAACGTCAAATGTGTCAAAATATCATAAATATCCGAACGTCCTCTTGTGATTTCAACATTCATTTGTTCTTCGTCAATGCGATAACAATTTCGTCTTCTTTTTGGAGGAACAATCGCCTGAAAATGGGATTTTGAATACCCTTCATCCGAAGTTAAATTGATAAATCGACATTCCTCAATTCCTATTGGAAGACGCTCAATAACGTATAAAAGGCCGTTCAACTCTACTTTTTCTTCGCCTATATTTCCATAAATTTCTGGTCGCAAAGCTAACAAAGCTTCTCTTAAAGTATCGCCAGAAATGCCCATTGGTTTATAAAAACCACGGTTAAACAAATGGCGCATTGTAATGTACATTTTTTCAATTGCCGCAGAGGATTCTTGCGCTCTAGATCTTGATATGTTTTTTATTTCTTTCATTTTTTTGTCATTACGAGGAAATACTTGTTCGCCGTGGCGAAAACAATCTTAATTCCTTTTATTAGTTTACTTTTTGTAACCTACAAATGTATGGTTTTTATGTATTAGTTACTTAAAATTAATGTTATCACAGGTTCGTTTATCATCATTTTACTTGGGGAGTCGCCATCGTCTTGTTTTGATTTTCTGGTCCATTTTCCGCCTGAGAAAGTATATAAAAATTCTCTTTCAACGTAATTGTACAGTACAAATGGAAAATAAGTCTTTTGTATTTGGGTGATATTGGTATTCGAATCGGTAATGGTTTTCTCGAATTTATTCTTTTCTATCATTAACTTTTCGAAGCCCACAAAAAGACCGTTTTTTGGGAATTTTAAATTAAAGTCCATTAAATCAAAACGGTTCGTTCGTGTTCCTTTTTTAACGGTAACTACAAAGTCCTTGTCGAGCAATTCTTCGCCTGGAAAACCATTAGAATCAACTTCATAAAAATGAATTTTAATTATAGCATTTTCGATTCTGCTGTCGGTATAAATACTAACTTGCTTTAAATATTTTGTTCTTTTATAAGACGAAATATAAGGGAAGAACTTGGTGTCAATCTTAGGTCCGTTATCAAATGCTTGGTAAATTTCATTATTATTTTTACCAATTTCAATTTGTTTTGTTCCAATACTTTTTGAAATCACAACTTCATTCAACAAATAAGCTGTCGGTTTTAAAAACACTTCCGAAGCTAAAGAAGCATTAATAGTCTTCTTTTCGTATCCCAAAGTTGAAAAAATTAATTTTTTTCCGTTTTCAGTTGAATTGATAAAAAACATTCCATTTTCCTCCGAAGTCGATCCAATATTTTCGTTCTGAACCCAAATGTTTACAAAAGGAATTGGTTTGCCGGTAAGGCTGTCTTTTACAACTCCTTTAATCTGTCCCGAAAGAGAAAACGTAACCAAAATCAATGCTAAAAAAAGTCTTTTTTGTGTCATTTTTTCTATTCTTTTTGTAGCAAATCGACAATTTTTCTATCGTTGCTTAATCTTGGAATTTTGTTTTGTCCGCCGAGTTTTCCAATGGATTTCATATAATCTTGAAAACCATTTTTAACCACTTTTGTAATCACCACTTTTCGCAACACATTGCCCACAATCAAATCATCGTAATAAATATTTTGTTTTCGCATCGCATTATCTAAAGCTTCCGCAAAAGCATCGAAGTTTTCAGGTTCTCCCGAAACATCGGGATCAAATTCAATGAACCATTCGTGATACGGCAAACCTTCGTTTGGAGTGATTTGTGGAGCAACGGTAAATTCGTTGATGCGAATAGTTGTTCCAATAATAGCTTCCTGCAAAGCGCTTTCGACTTCTTTGCCAATCACGTGTTCGCCAAAAGCCGAGATATAATGTTTGATTCTTCCCGAAACTATTACCCTATAAGGTTTCAAGCTCTTAAATTGAACGGTGTCTCCAATGTTGTAGCCCCAAAGTCCAGCATTTGTAGAAATTATCAACACATAATTTACATTCAATTCTACTTCGCCAATGGTATATCTCTTTGGATTTTCTGTGTAAAATTCGTCACTTTTTATGAATTCGTAGAAAATTCCGGAGTTCAGTAGCAGCAACATTCCTTCTTCGTTTTTGGTCCCGAAGTTTCGGGATTGGTACGCAAAAAACCCTTCGGAAGCCGGAAATAATTCGATACTGTCCACTTTTCGTCCAATCAAATTTTCAAATTTGGCGCGATACGGTTCGTAATTCACGCCACCATAAATAAATAAATTGAAGTTTTTGAAAATTTCGCCCACGGGCTTTCCTCCTTTTTGCGAAAGCTTTTCAAAATACATTTGCACCCAAGATGGAATCCCAGAAATGACAGTCATCTTTTGATCGAATGTTTCTTCGACAATCGCATTTACTTTAGTTTCCCAATCTTCTATACAATTGGTTTCCCAAGAAGGAAGTCGGTTTTTTTGTAAATATTTCGGAACAAAATGCGCCACAATTCCTGATAATCTTCCCAGTTTAATTCCGTTCTTTTCGTCGAGAATTGGACTTCCCTGCAGAAAAATCATTTTTCCATCAACAAAATCGGCGTTTCCTGTTTCGTGAATGTAATGCAAAATGGCGTTTCGAGCCGCTTCGATGTGAAAAGGCATCGATTCCTTGGTCAGCGGAATATATTTTGCACCTGAAGTTGTTCCTGAAGTTTTGGCAAAATAAAGCGGTTTGCCTTTCCAAAGCACATCTTCCTCGCCTTTCACCACTTTATCAATATAAGTTTTTAAATCTTCGTAATCCCTAATCGGAACATTTTTGGCAAAATCTTCGAAGGTTTTTATTTTATCGAAATGATGATCTATTCCAAATTGGGTGCTTTTCGCTTGACGAATTAAATCCTCCAAAACTCGTTGTTGCGTTTCTATTGGATTAGTTGCCCAAATTTGGGTTTTTCTATAGATGTTGTGCGCAAATATTTTAGCGAAAAAAGGTTTTAAAGACATTATAAAAGTTTTATTTTTTTTTCGCTTTTGATGCGTTGGATTGGGAATTTTTTTCTTCTTTAGCTACCTCTTTTCTTAATTTCAATTCTTCTTCTGACGCGGATAAATCAAATTTAGAAGGTGTTATTTCACTACTAGCAAGAATGGAATCTTTATTGAATTTGGCATATTCTAATTGTCCTGTTAATACTTTTTGGATGGACTTGATATAGGCTTCGTTTTGCTGTAAAGCCAGAGTTAAGGAATCCGATTTTAATGCTAATTCGGTGGCGTCTCTTTTGAGTTTTGAGGAAGAGTATCCCGGAATAAATTCTCGCAACGGAGTAAAAGCTATAATAAAAGTGGTAAACGTTATTAATAAAATAGCGCCTGAAGTTGCTGCCACAAAAACATTCATTAGATTCAATTTGAAGGAAAAAAGTTCTTCAAAAGTATCTTCATTCAAAATAACCAATCGGTTTTTTGTGAATAATTTGTTGTGGAGTTTTCTTCGTTTAAGTCTATTGTCAGACATCTTTTGTGTTTATGTTACAAATATAATAATTAATGCAATCTTTCGACTGTTTTCTTATTTGCGTTTGTGTTATGGCCTTTTTTACCAAATTTTTAACGCATTCGAACCTAAATAAATAGCGTAAAATGACTTTGAGTATAGTATTTCTATTTACCTTTGTCGAACGATTTATTACAAATTTGCTTCGGCAATAAATTATTATAGTATGGGAAGATTAGGTGTAACGGAAATACTTATTATTTTGGCAGTTGTTTTATTACTTTTTGGAGGTAAAAAAATTCCAGAATTAATGAAAGGATTGGGTAGCGGAATTAAAGAATTCAAAAATGCTGCTAAAGACGACAAAACAGCTGATAAAAAAGAAGAGGAAACTAAGTAAATATTGTTTTTAGTTTTCAAAATTTAAAGTTCCAAACCATTATCGTGGTTTGGAACTTTTGTTTTAAAAAGCTTTTTTTTCGAATCTTTGAGTGAAATTTAATACAAAATTTAATTTGGTTTATAAACCTATTTTTTTACATTTGTACTATATTTTTTAAAAATTCAAAATGAAAAAATTTGTATTATTAGTGACATTAGTATCAATTGGATTCACAAATGCTCAAACTAAAAAGAAAGGAACTATTGAAATTACTCCAAAAATTGGAGCTTCAAGTTTTTACGAAAACAGTGAATATGATTCAACTAAGTACAACTCAGGTGTTCAATTTGGGGTAACTTCTGATTATTATTTTAACGATAGATGGAGTTTGCGTTCGGGTTTGATTTTTGATAAAATGGGAGGAACAAATATTGATGCGGAGGATAAATATGAAGATAAATTAAACTATTTGAGCATTCCAATCAATGCCAATTGGCATTTTGGGAGTACACGTAAATGGAATTTGAATTTTGGATTAAGCCCTTCGTTTTTAACAAAAGCTGATTTTTTAAAAAATGGACAATCGCAAACGGGTTTAGATAACTCAATAAAGTCTTTTCAATTAGGATTTACATACGGAATTGGATATAAAATTGGAATTACTGAAAAATTTGGAATTCTAATTGATGCACAATTCTTTAATGGTTTAACTTCTATTAATAATATAATAGGTGTACGAGTTTTAAATGCTGGTTACAGCTATAATATTGGTGGCGTAATTCAGTTATAAAAAATGAATTCTACAAATAAAGCCAGTTTCAAAAACTAATTGAAACTGGTTTTTATGTTTTACAAAACCATCGTCAACTGAATTCTCTTTCGATCTTCATCAACTTCCGTGACTTTTACGGTAACGTGTTGGTGAAGTTTCACTACTTCATTCACATCGCTCACAAAGCCTGCTTTGAGTTGGGAGATATGTACCAATCCACTTTCTTTTAAACCAATATCAACAAAGCAACCAAAATTAGTAATGTTGTTGACAATTCCGGGTATAATCATTCCAATTCGGAGATCTTTTATGGTTTTTACATTCAGGTCAAATTCAAAAACTTTGGCTGATTTTCTTGGGTCTAATCCTGGTTTTTCGAGCTCTTTGATGATGTCTTTCAATGTCAATAAACCAATTTCAGGTGTGATATAGATTTCAGGTTTAATTAAAGCTGTTTTTTCTTTGTTGGAAATTAAATCATTAACGGATAGCTTTAAATCTTTCGCTATTTTCTCTACAATACCATACGCTTCTGGGTGAACGGCAGAATTGTCCAACGGGTTTTTTGCATTAGCAATCCGGATAAAAGCAACACCTTGTTGATAGGCTTTTTCGCCCAAACGAGGCACTTTTTTCAACTGTTTTCTATCTTCAAATGGTCCATTTTCCGAGCGATATTGCACGATATTTTCGGCCAGCTTCTCCCCTATTCCACTCACGTAGCTCAGCAAATGCTTGCTCGCTGTATTGATGTTAATTCCAACCGAATTCACGCAACGAATCACGGTGTTATCCAGTTCTTCCTTGAGTTTGGTTTGATCTACATCATGTTGGTACTGCCCCACTCCTATCGCTTTCGGGTCAATTTTTACCAGTTCCGCCAAAGGATCTGATAATCGTCTCCCGATAGAAACCGAGCCACGGACTGTGACATCATAATTTGGGAATTCCTCACGTGCAATTTTCGAAGCGGAATACACCGATGCGCCAGCTTCTGAGACAATAAAAACCTGAACCGGTTTGTCGAAAGCAATTTTTTTTATAAAGAATTCGGTTTCTCTTGAAGCTGTTCCGTTCCCAATGGAAATCGCGTCAATTTGATAGGCATTGACCATCGAACGGATTTTTTTCATCGCCATTGCAGTTTCGTTTTGTGGCGCGTGCGGATAAATATTTTCGTTGTAGAGCAAATCGCCTCTTTCATCCAGACAAACTACTTTGCAACCCGAACGAAATCCAGGATCAATCGCTAAAATTCGTTTTTCGCCCAAAGGCGGTGCGAGCAATAACTGACCTAAATTGTTTGCAAAAACCTGAATCGAATTGGCGTCAGCCTTGGCTTTGGCTTCTTGCAAAGCTTCGTTTGAAATCGCGGGATTTAGTAGTCTTTTATAACTGTCTTCGATGGCTAATTGTACGTGCGGCGTAGTTTTATTATTGCCTTTTAAAACCAATTCGTCAATAATATCATAAGCTTCCTCAATGTCGACTTCTATTTTAAACTTGATGAAACCTTCGTTTTCAGCACGAAGCATCGCCAACAATCTATGCGAAGGCGCTTTAGTTAAAGCTTCTGACCAATCGAAATATTGATTGAATTTTTGGGCGTCGTGTTCGTCTTTTTTAGTTTTTACCACTTTGGTTGTGATGGTTGCTTTTCGTTGAAAAAGTCTTCGCAATTGTTTACGAACATAAATATTTTCGTTAATCCATTCAGCGATTATGTCGCGTGCGCCTTGCAAAGCGGCGTCTTCGTTTATCACATTATCGTTCAAATATTTCGTGGCCAAGAAATCGACGTCGTCGTTGTTTTGCGCCATTATGATTTTTGCCAAAGGTTCTAATCCATTTTCGCGAGCGACGTCGGCTTTGGTTTTTTTCTTTTTTTTGAATGGTAAATAAATATCCTCCAATTCCTGTAAATCGAAACTCTGTTGGATTTTTTTATCCAATTCAGGTGTTAAAGCGTTTTGCTCTTCAATCGATTTTAAAATCGCTTCTTTTCGTTTTACGATGACTTCATACTCCTTTTGAAATTTGGCGATTTGCTCGATTTGAACTTCGTCAAGATTGCCGGTTTTGTCTTTGCGATATCTTGAAATAAAGGGAATCGTGCAATCTTCTTCTAATAATTGAACGGTATTTTGAATGTTTATTGCTGCTGTCGGGACAGACTTGGCGATGAATTGTATGTTGGTCATTTTTTGATTTTTTTCGGAAAGCTAAAATAATATCTTTGGAACTTAATTTTAGTTAAATGAATGTTTTATTCTACTATTTTTTGATTTTAAATGGAATTGCTTTTATACTAATCGGATATGACAAACATTTAGCAAAAGCACGAAGACAAAGAATTCCAGAACTACTACTTTTAAGTATTGTTTTTTGGGGAGGAACAATTGGTTCGGGTTTAGCGATGTTTGTTTTTAGGCACAAAACGTCTAAAACGTCCTATTTATGGAAGTATTGGGGAATTGTATTCGTTCAAGCTCTATTTGTTTTTTTGTGGATTAGGTACTAATCCTGAACAATAAAATCCTTAGAAACTTCTTCTACATTGTATTCTGGTTGAATATTAACGTGATCAATATGGAATTTATAGAACAAAATATGCCTCATTTTGTGCAAAATCTCATTGAATTCAGATATTTTTATATCTTCCCTACAATCCAAATGTGCTTCGAATTGCAATTCATGATCATTAAGATGCCAAATGTGAATGTGGTGTAATTTTTCAACACCTTCTATTTTATGTATTTCGCTAATAATTTTATTGATATCAATGTTTTTTGGGGTAAAAAGCATCAACATTTGGGTAGATTTTTTAAGTAAATCAAACCCAACTAGTATTAAATAAATAGCAATAATAAATGTCAATACACTATCGACCCAAAACCATTGAAAATATTTCATCAACAGTCCGCCAATTAAAACCGCAACCGAAGCCAGCATATCAGTAAACAAATGCAAGTAAGCTGATTTCATATTCAGGTTTTTCGCTGCATCATTTTTTAGCATTAATGCAGATAAACCATTGACAACAATTCCTAAAATAGAAAGCCAAATTACTAATTCAGAAGCGATATGTTGTGGATTGAAAAAACGTTCAATTGCTCCATAAATTAAAAACAAAGCCACAATAATTAAGGTTATTGCATTGACAAAAGCCGCTATAAGTTCGGCTCTTTTGTAACCAAAATTTTCATTTATAGCAACTTTTTTCTTCGATAATTTATGCGCAACATAGCTAAAAACCAAAGAAAGAACATCTGAAAAATTATGTAGCGCATCAGATATTAAGGCTAAACTTCCTGAAATAAGTCCACCGATAACTTGTGCAATTGTAATTATAAGATTTAAAACAATAGAAAATAGTAGGTTTTTACCTTGGACTTGGTGGTGATGGTGGTGTCTGTGATCGTGGTGATGGTGATGTTCCAAAATATTAACAACTAATTTTATCTACTCTGGTTTGATGTCTTCCGCCTTCGAATTCGGTGGTCAAAAATGTTTCGACAATTTCTACAGCTTGTTGAATGGAAGTGTAACGAGCTGGAATACTTAGAACATTGGCGTTGTTATGCAAACGTGTTAAATAAGCAATTTCTTTTGTCCAACACAAACCTGCTCTTACTTTTGGATGTTTATTCACCGTCATTGCTATTCCGTTTCCTGAACCACAAATAACGATTCCATAATCGGCATTCCCGTCCGAAACATCAGTAGCAACCGGATGACCAAAATCTGGATAATCTACAGAGGCATCGCTATCTGTTCCGTAATTTGTTACTTCGTGTCCTTTTGATTCTAAATACTGAACAATTGCTTTTTTGTATTCTGGACCTGCGTGGTCGTTTCCTATGGAGATTTTCATAATAAATGCATTTTATTTTGTGTTGCAAATTTACGTAAACTAGAGCTTATTTTTAGAATTATACTATTAAATCTGTTTAGAGTTATAACATTAATCTTGTGTGTTTTAAAGAATTTAAAATAAGTAACAATATTTATAAAATATTGATTAATAATGATTTAAATAAAAAAAATGTGCCATTGTTAATAGTAAAACCTAAACGCTTGATATTCAGTTAACGTTAAATTAACATTGAATGTTGATAACTTGAAATAGAAAATTAGAACTATTTCTTGTTAGTATCAAATAAAAACGTAATCCAAAACCGGAATGAAATAACCAAATTTAGTTTGGTGAATTTTTAGAAAAGTTATTGATAGAAAAAATCGTATTGTTAACAAAATTTCAATCTTAACTTATTTACAAAAACATTACTTTTTTAATTATGAACAGTTGTTAATATTTATTTAAAAAAGTCTAAAAATAAACCTTTTAAAGTCGCAATTCTATGTTAATAAATCATTATAAAAAACTATAACTATAAAATCGTTCTTTTAAAAATAAACTTATTGTAACTATTAACACCCTATAATAACCATCAAAAAAATAATTTAAATTTCTTTTTCTTTTTGTTGTTTTTAATAGCTGTTGACAACTTCAAACAGTCATTGCGAGGAACGAAGCAATCTATTCCACTATTTTTAAATTAGTATTCAAATTATCTAAAATCTTTTGAACTCTTTCGAAATCATTTCTGTGCACTTTAAGATGAATGCCACCATAAGCAATACTAGCAAATGGATCAATTGAGATTAGATTCTCGTTTTGAAACAAAAAAGGAATTCCTTCATTTTGTAAAATAGATTTCAAAACTATAATTTCGTGTGCAAAATTGAATGTACAAATAGTTTGAAAATCTTCCATTTTTTAATTTTTTATAAAGATACAAAAGTTATTTTTTAGATAATTCTTAATACTTCCTCGAAATTTTAGACTTTTAAGAAAAGATTTACGATTAAAAAAAAAACAATTATCTAAAAAAGTATAAAAATACTTGCATAAAATGCTAATACCGATTTTAATTTATACTTTTATCCCTACAAATAATTAAAATTAAATAAATTATGAAAAAAGTACTTTTTTTTACTTTACTTCCTTTACTAAGTATGGCACAGACACAAATAGGAGCTAATATAGACGGAGAAGCTGCTGGTGATCATAGTGGTTATAGTGTTTCCCTCTCTAATGATGGAAACATTGTAGCTATTGGAGCTTATGGAAATGATGGAAATGGAGAAACTGCTGGTTCTGTTCGTGTGTATCAAAATGTATCGGGAATTTGGACAAAAATTGGAACTGATATCGACGGAGAAGCTGCTAATGATGCAAGTGGAGAAAATGTTTCCCTCTCTGGTGATGGAAGCACTGTAGCTATTGGAGCTAGAGGAAATTCTGGAAGTGGAATTAGTGCTGGTTCAGTTCGTGTGTATCAAAATGTATCGGGAATTTGGACGAAAATAGGAGCTGATATCGACGGAGAAGCTGCTTCTGATTTTAGTGGTGTTGTTTCCCTTTCTAGTGATGGAGCTATTGTGGCAATTGGAGCTATCCAAAATGCTGGAAGCGGAGGTAATGCTGGTTCGGTTCGTGTGTATCAAAATGTATCGGGAGTTTGGACAAAAATAGGAGCTGATATTGACGGAGAAGCTACTGGTGATTATAGTGGTTATAGTCTTTCCCTTTCCAGTGATGGAAGCATTGTAGCTATTGGAGCGTACTTAAATAATGGA
Source organism: Flavobacterium sp. (assembly GCF_031423415.1). Classification (GTDB taxonomy): domain Bacteria; phylum Bacteroidota; class Bacteroidia; order Flavobacteriales; family Flavobacteriaceae; genus Flavobacterium. The sequence continues at coordinate 43 of NZ_JANPFL010000046.1, read as the reverse complement.
AGTGGGACTTATGCTGGTTCGGTTCGTGTGTATCAAAATGTAT
>NZ_JANPFL010000045.1:0-1338 GCF_031423415.1 Flavobacterium sp. | reverse complement strand
CTCCGAAAATATACAACAATGCAACATCAATATCTGTTGCCTGAAGTAATATGTCTTGTCCAAAAAGATGTAATCTGTCACCCCAAGGTATAACAGCACTTGTCATTAATGCGGTGGTCATTGCAATTGCTGGACCAACCATAAACAAAACTTTGTTTGGTGTGTTAGGTTCAAATTCTTCTTTGGCAAATAATTTCATTCCGTCAGCAAGTGGTTGCAACAATCCTCCCCATCCAGCACGGTTAGGACCAACTCTATCTTGTAAAAAAGCGGCTACTTTACGTTCTGCCCAAGTTGAGTACATTGCCATAAGCATTGTTATTGCAAAAACTGCAAAAATAACAACACTTTTTTCTATAATAAATGCAGTTTCCATTTCTTAAGATTGTTTATTTTTAACCAATGGAATTGCTGCCATACTAATTTTATCTCTGTCTTGTTCTCGACCTTCGAGAATGAATTCTTCAGTTGCGATTTCGACTTTTTCTAGTTTTTGGGTATAATTGTTTTGTCCAATAACCGAGTCTTTTTCAACTTTTCTTGGTCCTTCAATAGTCCAATCTGCAACATTTTTGTGATCAAAACGACATCCGTTGCAAATGAATTCATCTACTTCGTGGTATTCGTCTTTACGACCTGTTATTCTCTGGATTTCGCCACCAAACATCCAAGCGGTAACTTTTCCTGAACATTTGTCGCAATCTCTGTGAGCATTGTATGGTTTATTGAACCAAACTCGTTGTTTGAAACGGAAAGTTTTATCGGTCAATGCGCCAACTGGACAAACGTCAATCATATTTCCTGAAAATTCGTTGTCGATTGCTTTGGAAATCATTGTCGAAATATTCGAATGATCGCCACGATCCATCACGCCATGAACTCTATCATCACACAATTGGTCAGCAACTTGCACGCAACGTTGACACAAAATGCAACGATTCATGTGCAATTGTATGTTTGGACCAATATCTTCAGGTTCAAAAGTTCGCTTTTCTTCAATGAAACGTGATTTTGGGTTTCCGTGTTCGAAACTTAAATTTTGCAAATCGCATTCGCCTGCTTGATCGCAAACTGGGCAATCTAGCGGATGATTTATTAACAAAAATTCGGTTACCGATTTTCTCGCTTCTTGCACCCTGGCTGATGCTTTGCTGGCAATTTCCATTCCGTCTTGGCAACCCGTTACACACGATGCCATTAGTTTTGGCATTGGTCGTGGGTCGGCTTCGCTACCTTTGGTTACATCAACAAGGCAACAACGGCATTTGCCACCGCTTCCTTTTAATTTTGAATAATAGCACATTGCTGGTGGCACGACTTCGCCACCAATCATTCGGG
>NZ_JANPFL010000044.1:0-1481 GCF_031423415.1 Flavobacterium sp. | reverse complement strand
CCTGTTGCAGATGCATTTAAATAATTCGGAGAATAAGTCCCAACAGCAGCTTGACCTGATAACGAGAAATCCATACCTATTCCGCCACCAGAAATATCGCTTCTAAAATCAAATGCAATTGAATTTTGAGCACCAGTAATAGCAGCTCCAGAAACGGCATAAGCAACACCGTCAATATTGCATCTGATATAATTGTCGTTTATTACCACTGGCGGTTGCGTTGTTACGGCTGGATTATTGTCGTTGTTGCTACACGAAATTGACAATAATGTAATTAATAAAATTACGAATGTATTTTTTAGAGTTTTCATAGTACTAGATTTTAATGAATTAATTATTGTTTTTTCAAATATGACTTGGTAATCGCAACCAAGTCATATTATCCAAAAAAATATGAAAATTTATTTATTCTGGTATACTGAATTTTGTACAAATCTCGTGGTAAGACATTTTTGAGTAGTCAATTGGTGTAACGCCGCGACCAGATCCGCTAGGAATAACAATGTATCTAAAAGCATTTCCTCTAATTGGGTCATAAGTCAAATCACTTAATACAGATCCATCATTTGATGTCAATGTTATAATAATTCCATCATAGGGTGCGTTATTTCCAAATTCATAATTATAGGTTACAATATTTGTCCACCTTCCTGAACCAGGTAATGGAAAAACAGAACTTGTTCCATACTGTTTAGCATAAACCATAACATTGCTATTATTTTTTAGAACAGTTTGAGATACTTCTGGAACGTGTATTAACATTCCTTTGGTATTTGATAAATTTTGATAACCCCAATTTGCTGGATACCAAACAGATGCAATTACATTAGCATTGCCATTAGTACCGTTTGTTCCATTAGTTCCATTCGAACCTGTAGTTCCAGTTGCACCTGTTGCTCCAACTGCTCCATTAATACCGTTTGTTCCATCTGTACCATTGATACCATTTTCTCCATCTTTACTACAAGACGAAATAATTGAAATCGATAAAATTGTTATTGCCACTAGCAATACTTTCGAGAAATTTTTAATTGTTGTATTCATAATTTTTGGTTTTTTAATTTTTTTATTTATAGAATTTAGTTTTTATTATTAATTTGTTTTTATTGATAATGTTTAATTCATATTTTCCTTTTTCAAGATGATTAATATTCAAATAAATTTTCTTGTCCAGCAGTTTTTCAATTTGGCCTTCATATTGTATATTTTTCTTTTTGGGCATTACTAAGTAGGATTTAGTTTTGTTTCTGATGTAAAATTATATTTATCAAAAAAAAAACCTTGCGACATTTGTAACAAGCATTATAACAAATGTAACAAGATCAAAAAAGTCAATGAATTCAGTGTTTTACTGATTATTTTTTTGATAAATACTCACTAGGTGTTACATTATAAACTTCTTTGAAACATTTCGAGAAATAAGAAACATCATTAAATCCAACCGAATAGGCAATTTCAGAAATATTTCCGTTGCCTTTTTC
>NZ_JANPFL010000043.1:0-1094 GCF_031423415.1 Flavobacterium sp. | reverse complement strand
CTTGTTTGTTTGGATCGAAAATCATTGCTGGAATTCGGTATTTGTCTAAAGGAAGCTCTGTTTTTCCTGAACTCGAAGCACAATGATCGGCAAGAATTACAAAAATTGTGTTCTTGTACCAAGACTGTTTTTTGGCCATTTCAAAGAATTTTTGTATAGCATAATCGGTATATTTTACGCCGCCTTCACGAGATTTTGTGTCGCCTGGAATATCAATTTTTCCGTTTGGATAAGTAAATGGTCGGTGGTTACTTACAGTCATCCAATGATTGAAAAAAGGTTTGCCAGTTTTGGCTTCCAAATTCATAGTTTTAATCGCTTTGTTCACCATGTCTTCATCGCAAACGCCCCAAATATTTTGAAAAGTAATTTCGCTCGGGGCAAATGTAGTTTTGTCAACAATTTCATAACCATTTCCTGAGAAAAAATCACGCATATTATCAAAATAAGCATCGCCACCATACAAATATTTTACTTGATATCCTTTTGATTTGAATATGCTTCCAGTTGTGAATTTATTTTTATTGTCTTTGCGTTTTACAACACTTTCGCCAGCAGTCGGTGGCACGCACATTGTTAATGATTCTAAGCCTCTAACTGTCCGATTTCCAACTGCATACAAGTTAGAAAACAACAAACTTTTGGTAGCTAAACTGTCTATAAATGGTGTAATATTTTGCTTATTTCCATAAATTTTCAAGAAATCGGCGCTGTAACTTTCTATGGTAATTAAAACTACATTTTTCTTGGTTTCTTGCAATTCTGATTTTATATTTCTTAAAGTAGAATTATTTGATATTTCAGGAATTTGATTTTTTAAAATCGCAAATGCTTCTTTGCTTGGTAATGTTTTATAAAACTTAAAATAATCTAATTCTGAATTGGAAAATGCTAAATAAAATTTATATAATCCATTGGCTTGTAATTCATTAGTAAATATATTTTGTGAATTTTCTTTACTCGACAAAAACGGAATAACCAATAATGACAATCCAAAAATTGCAAAATAAACAACAGATAATTTTATTTTTTCTACAAATGTTGGGATTTCAAAAATGTAATTTTTAGAATATTTTACTATAAAAAAAGTAATA
>NZ_JANPFL010000042.1:0-1249 GCF_031423415.1 Flavobacterium sp. | reverse complement strand
TCAAGATATTATAATAAGTAAATAAGAGAACACCTCAATAAGTTTTTTTATTAAATTATCTATTTAACAAATTTTCTTATTCTTTAATTAAAACTATATTTGCAAACTTGAAAATTACAAAAATATAAAATGAAAATATCTTATAATTGGTTAAAACAATTCATTAAAATTGATTGGAAATCTGAAGAAACTGCTTCTTTATTGACCGATTTAGGGCTTGAAGTCGAAATTGTCGAAAATTATCAATCTGTAAAAGGCGGACTAGTAGGAATTGTTGTTGGACATGTTTTGACCTGCGAACAACATCCAAACGCAGACAGACTAAAAGTCACAACTGTAGATATTGGTATTGATAACCCAATCCAAATTGTTTGTGGTGCTAGCAATGTCGCTGCAGGACAAAAAGTGCCTGTTGCAACTATCGGAACTGTGCTGTATGATAAAAATGGTGAGTCTTTTGTAATTAAAAAAGGTAAAATTCGCGACGTAGAAAGCCATGGAATGATTTGCGCAGAGGACGAATTGGGTTTAGGTTCAAGTCATGAAGGAATTTTGATTCTTGATTCTGAATTACAAGCAGGAACTTTGGTTTCGGAAGTTTTTAATATAGAAAATGATGAAGTTTTCGAAATTGGATTGACGCCAAATCGTGCCGATGCAATGTCACATTTAGGGACTGCAAGAGATCTAAAAGCTGGAATGTTACAAAAAGGTGTGAATGTAGAATTTATTACCCCATCGGTTAGTAATTTTAGGGTCGATAAACGAACCTTGAAACTCGATGTTGATGTTCTAGACAACAAACTTTGCCCAAGATATTGTGGTGTTACTATTTCTGGAATTACCGTTAAACCGTCGCCAGATTGGTTGCAAAATCGACTGAAATCTATCGGAATTAATCCAAAAAACAATATTGTAGATGTTACTAATTATGTTTTACATGAGTTAGGTCAACCGCTTCACGCATTCGATGCATCGAAAATTTCTGGAAAAATTATTGTAAAAACCCTAGAAGCTGGAACAAAGTTCACAACACTTGACGATGTTGAAAGAATTTTGCACGAAGAAGATTTAATGATTTGCGATGCTAACGGACCAATGTGTATTGCAGGAGTTTTTGGCGGAAAAAATTCTGGAGTTTCAGAAAATACAAATGCAATTTTTCTAGAAAGTGCTTATTTTAATCCGGTTAGCATAAGAAAAACTGCCAAAAGACATACTTTAAGCACCGACGCTTCTTTCAGATTCG
>NZ_JANPFL010000041.1:0-47547 GCF_031423415.1 Flavobacterium sp. | reverse complement strand
TGGAATAAAAGAAATCAACTGTCCGAAAACAGATTTTGTCGAAAAATAGCTATTTTTGTCCATCGTAATTTATGTTTTGCAATACAAAAATACGATTCTTTGAAAGAAGCCATTAATTTGGCTTCTTTTTTATCGGACAATAATGTTTTTAATTTTTTAAAATAACCTAATAAACCTTTGTCTTTCTTATAAAGAGCACTATCAAATACCTCTTTTATATAAGAATAATCAATAATAATACCCCAATTTTCTTGATGTCTATCTGAATTTCCAACAATTGAATCAAAAATTATAATTTCAATGATATTATTGATATAATTCTCAAAATGAGCTTTAATTAATGCTTCTTTAATGAACTGAAAAGTATATAGCTTTTTATCTTTTTCAGCATTATATTTTTCATCAAAACTCGTTAAATAACGCTTTCCTTCTATCAATTGATTCATAGAATTATTTATCATCGATTTTGAAAAACAGCCAATCCTTTGTTTATGCTTATTATTATACGCTATGTTATAATCTAACATTGGAAAACCTAAAAACTGTCCAATTTTAGAAGAAACAATTTCTGACCAAAATTCTGTTGGGTATCGAATTTCTCCTTGTGGAGTTTCTTTAGATCCTTTAAAAAAATACTCTTCATTCGTATCAGGGTGCAACGCAATATATTTACTTCGAGTACCACCAGTACTGTAATGAACATTTTTATGCCAACCCGAAATATCTGTAAATGTTGTTTCCAAATTGGACATTAATTATTTTTTTGTCTAATTTATAAAAAAACGCCATTCCTCTAAAAAGATAAAGAGTTTTTTATAGAATTATTTTTCATCAACAATTTACAAATCAAATTTTATTCCTTGTGCTAAGGGTAAACTCGTGGTGTAATTAATCGTATTGGTTTGACGACGCATATAGATTTTCCAAGCATCGGAACCGGATTCTCGACCACCACCCGTTTCTTTTTCTCCACCAAAAGCACCTCCAATTTCTGCTCCAGAAGTCCCAATGTTGACATTGGCAATACCACAATCGGATCCCGTAACCGATAGGAAAAGTTCGGCTTCACGCAAATTGTTGGTCATAATGGCTGAAGACAATCCTTGCGCAACTCCGTTTTGAATTTCAATAGCATTTTCTACTGAACCTGAGTATTTCAATAAATATAAAACAGGAGCAAAAGTTTCGTGTTGCACGATTTCGAATGAATTGTTGGCTTCAGCAATGGCTGGTTTTACGTAGCAACCGCTTTCATAACCTTCACCCGAAAGTATTCCGCCTTGAACGATCAGTTTTCCTCCTTCGGCAACAACTTTTGATAAGGCATTGGCATACATTTCGACAGCGTGCAGGTCAATAAGTGGCCCAACGTGATTGTTTTCGTCTAGTGGATTCCCTATTTTTAATTGGCCGTAAGCCGAAACTAGCGCCTCTTTTACTTTATCATAAATACTTTCATGAATGATTAAACGACGTGTCGAAGTACAGCGTTGTCCCGCAGTTCCCACCGCTCCAAAAACAGCTCCGATTACGGTCATTTTTATGTCGGCATCTGGCGTTACTATTATCGCATTGTTGCCTCCTAATTCGAGCAATGATTTTCCTAATCTAGCGGCAACTGCTTGCGCCACGATTTTCCCCATTCGGGTGGAACCTGTAGCCGAAATTAAAGGAACTCGTTTATCATTTGTCATTAGTTCTCCCACTTTATAATCTCCGTTTATCAAACAAGAAATTCCTTCTGGGAGATTATTTTCTCTAATTACTTCGGCGATGATGTTTTGACAGGCAATGCCGCAAAGAGGTGTTTTCTCTGATGGTTTCCAGACGCAAACATCGCCGCAAATCCAGGCCAAAGCGGTGTTCCAAGCCCAAACCGCAACCGGAAAATTAAAAGCCGAAATGATGCCGACAATTCCCATTGGGTGATATTGTTCGTACATCCTATGTCCCGGACGTTCCGAGTGCATGGTGAGTCCGTGCAATTGACGCGAAAGTCCCACGGCAAAATCACAGATGTCTATCATTTCCTGAACTTCGCCATAGCCTTCCTGCAAAGATTTCCCCATTTCGTAGGAAACCAATTTGCCTAAAGCTTCTTTATTTTTTCGTAATTTTTCACCAAACTGGCGCACGATTTCCCCCCGTTGTGGTGCTGGCATTAATCGGAACGTTTTGAAAGCTTCGGTGGCAGTTTGCAGTACTTGTTCGTAATCAGTGGCGGAGGTAGTTTTTACAGATGCAATTAATTGTCCGTCTACTGGTGAGTAGCTTTCAAGGATTTCTCCGTTTGAAAAATGTTGAATTCCTGTTGAAGTTCCTTCGTTTATGGCTTTGATGCCCAATTGTTCCAAAGCTTCTTTCATTCCGAATTGATTGGCTATTGTTATCATTGTAACTTTATTGGTTAGAATTGTTATATTATTTACAAATATATTGTATTCAGGTGAGATTGTAAAGAAAACCTAAAATTTCATAAAGTTTTGGAATATAGCTAAGTTTTTTAGCCCCGATTGAAGTGGAAATCCTTGTGAAAAGAAAGGCTAATTTTTTCTTGCCAAAAAAGAGCTACTCCCGACGCTTCGGGAGAAGCTCCTTTTTTTGCTTAGAAAAATAGCCTTTATGGAATAAAGTTGTAACGTCCCGATAGCTATCGGGAAGCGGGATTAGCTCCTGCAAAATCTAAAACATATTCTTTTTCTTGAATAAAAAGACGCTTGAAACGGAAATTAACAGCGATATGGACAACACAATCCAAAATCCGAATGGATTTTCTTGGAAATTATTGGGAACATTCATACCATACAAACTGGCGACTAAAGTAGGTATCATCAAAATTATGGATATCGAAGTTAGCCTTTTCATTATTACGTTCAAATTATTCGAAATTACAGACGCATACGCATCCATCATTCCAGTTAAGATGTTGCTGTAAATATTGGACGTTTCTTCGGCTTGGCGCAATTCGATTTCGACATCTTCGAGCAATTCTAAGTCGTAAGTGTCTTTGTGGGCTTTCAAATTTTTTATTCTACGAAATAAAACGTCGTTGCCTTTTAAGGAAGTCACGAAAAAAACCAAACATTTTTCTATTTGCCATAAGGCTTGAAGTTCTTCGTTTTTGATAGATTCTTCGAGGTTGTCTTCGGCGAGTTTGATTCGTTGATTGATTTGCTTTAGGTATTTCAAAAACCAAATGCTGGAAGAAAGCAATAGTTTTAAAACTAAATCGAAGTCATTTTCAATTGAAATATTTTTGCGTTTGGTATATAAAACAAAATCAGAAAGGATGTCTGTTTTATAAAAACAAAGCGAAACAAAAACATCGTCTTTGAACATTAATCCCAATGGAGCTGTGTTGAACGGCAATTTTGGATCGCTACTTTTGAAAGGGATTCGCAAAATGATGAGTGTCCAATCATTTTCGATTTCAATACGAGGTCGTTCGTCAATATCTTCAATATCGCTATAAAAATCTTCGGGAATCTGGAGTTCTTTGAGTAGAAATTTGGTTTCCTCTATTGTTGGACAAACTACATTAATCCAGCAGTTTTCTTCACGGTCTTTGGTTTGAGTTAAACCATTATTGTTTTTGTAATACGTGATCATAATGCCATGCTATGTTTAGGAATATCGCATACATTAGGCAACGACTATTCCTGTTTATATTGTTTTTCCTTCGAATAATAATCGTCCATTGTGGATGCTACAATTTAATTTTTGGCAAAAGTACCGCTTTGCATCTGAAAAGAATCTTAATTCTTTCTTAATTTAAAAGGCCTAATTTGTTTTGAAGTTTATATAGGAATGAAGATGGAATATTAATTTTAAAAGTCGAAAAATCACTCTTTTTTCACAGCAATACTTACCGGATTGTAAATTTGTGGAATTTGCTTTGGGTCGTTTTTATAGGTAGTAATTTTTCCTTTTATTAAAATGTTTTTGTTTTTTAAATCTTCAATTTTGATGTTCAATTTTTCAAGATGGTTGTTTGAAATTACCACAGTAAAAATATTCTCGGGATAAGGTTTGTCGATATTGATGTAATTGGTGTTTTTGCCTTCGGATGCGATTTTGAATGATGCTACTTTGCCTATTACGCAAACTTCTTTGTCCATATAGTCCCTGACTTTGAGGGTTGTTATGGTATCTTGCGAAAAACAATGGATTGAAAATACGAGAAGAAAAACAGTTAAAATATTCTTCATTACTTGAGATTTTAAATTAATAGGCTACTAGACGCTTAATTTATAGGGTTTAGATTTTAAAAAGAAGACCTCAAAGTTTTAAAAAACTTTGAGGTCTAATTTAATAATAGTTAGGTATTCCGTTCACTTGGTAATTTAAATTATTTAACTTCCTTGACTAGGTAAATATAAGCCGGAAAGTGATCGCTATAGCCAATTTCATTTTCCGAATGTCGTAATGGATACCCCGCATAACGACCAAATTTCTGAATCATAAATGGCTTGTTGTAAATTCCTGATTTCCAATATTGATAGGTAGAATGGTCTTCTTGGATCATGGTTTCTGACACCATGATTTGGTCGAAGATATCTCCTGAATCTCTATAAAACAAGGTCGCATTCCCGTCTTTAGCCATTTGTTCGAAAGGATTATATACACCAAATTTTTGCACTTCGGCTTTTTTCAGTTTGGCTCCAATTCCTACTTTTACACTTTTGTTATACGTTCCGTCGTTTAAATCGCCCATCAAAATAATTTTGGTGTTAGGATTTACTTTATAAACAGAATCCATTACTTTTCGAGCCAATCGTCCGGCGGCTTCGCGAAAGGGGCTACTTTTTTTCTCTCCTCCAGATCGCGATGGCCAGTGGTTCACCATTATATTTACCTCTTCACCGTCCAAAAAACCAGTTACTAAAAGTATGTCTCTAGTATATACTCTATTGTCTACTGCAATTTCTATTTTATCTTTATCGGCTTTGTCTTCCTCAGTTTCTTTTTCCTTCTCGTTGTTATTACCTCTGTAAATAATTAAAGGAATGTTTATGTAGCTTGAAGGTTTAAAATGTTTTTTCTGGTACAGCAATGCAACATCAATTCCTCTTTTATCTGGCGAATCAAAATGCACGATACCATAATCATTTTTGGCCATATTAGGATGTTTTACCAAATCTTCGAGAACACCTCGGTTTTCGATTTCACAACCACCTATCAGGGTAGGTGCTTCTTTTTGCATATCATTGGTACCAATTTGCATTAAGACCGTCGAGAGATTTTCTAATTTTTGTTTGTATTTTTCGGACGTCCAGCGTTGCAATCCTTTAGGCAGCCATTCTTCATCCATATTTGGTCCATCGATAGTATCAAATAAATTTTCGAAATTATAAAAGGCAACTGTACGCACTGCATATTTTTTTGCTTGGGCATTACTTCCAATTATTGAGAAAAAAACTAACAAAAGGGTGATATGATTTTTAATATTCATGGTTTTAGCGTTATTATAGTATTAAATGTAACAAAAACTTCGGAACAAATGTATATAATAAAAATTATAAATGTAGTTTTGTAGCAGTTAAGAAATAATTTTTCTTTGCGATATGAATTAATAGACTTTTAAACTATGAAAAAAATTATTTTTAGTGCACTCTTTGTTATGCAAATGGTGTTAGCTTTTGGACAATCGAATACTGGGGTTACTGGTAAAGTAGTTGATTCTAAAACACAGAAACCACTACAAGGGGTTATAGTATCGATTCAAAACACTAATTTAATGCAACTTTCAGATACAAATGGAAAGTTCAGCTTTGATAAAGTAGAAGTTGGTAGTCAATTAGTACGCATTAGAACAAACGGATTTAAAGATCAGTTGCTGCAAGTTGAAATTGTACTAGGTAAAGTATTAGATCTAGGAACAATATTTTTAGAAGAAGATCAAACAATAGAACAACAATTAAGTTTAGTTACAATTACAGAAAGCGATTTAGGTGATGATAATAGTGGATCTGAAAATACCGCCGGACTTTTGCAAGCAACACGAGACGGTTTTCAGCAAGCAGCCGCTTTTAATTGGGGTCAAGCCCGATTTAGAATTCGTGGTTTAGACAATGAGAATGCCACAGTAATGATTAATGGGCTCATGATGAATAAAATCTATGACGGAAGACCGCAGTGGGGTAATTGGGGCGGACTTAATGATGCGACAAGAAATCAAGAGTTTACTATGGGAATTGCACCCTCAGATTATACTTTTGGAGGTGTTTTAGGGACTCAAGAAATAAATACAAGAGCGTCTATTTATCGACCAGGTTCTAGAGTATCATTTTCAGGAACGAATACCAATTATGACTGGCGCACAATGGCCACCCACGCTTCTGGAATGGACAAAAACGGATGGGCTTTTGTTTTTTCAGCATCAAGAAGATGGGCTAACGAAGGCTATTTTGAAGGAACAGATTATGCTGCCAATTCAGTTTTTGCAAGTGTTGAGAAGAAAATTAACAACCATCACTACGTGAACTTTACTGCTATTTATGCACAAAATAGTAGAGGTAAGAGTTCTCCAAATTCTGATGAAGTTGTAGGATTGGTGGGAGAAAAATACAATTCTTATTGGGGTTATCAAGATGGTAGAAAGAGAAATTCACGCGATAAAGATGTTGAAGAGCCTATTTTAATGTTAAATCATTTTTGGAAAATTTCTAATAAAACCAATTTAAATACGGGAGTATCATATCAGCAAGGAAGAATAGGTAACAGCAGGCTAGATAACCAAGGTGTAGATAATCCAGATCCTATTTACTACAGAAATTTACCGAGTTTTCACACTTCAGCTTATAATCCAGATGACTACACTAATTTTATTGGTAATAGCCCTGAAAATATTGCTAACGGTTTAAAAGAAAGAGATAAATTTCTTGCTAACAAACAAATAAATTGGGATTTTTTATACAACACAAACAAAAGTTCAGTAGACGGTAACAGCGCATACATCTTATATGAAGACCGTACAGATGATAAAAGTTGGACCGCAAATTCCATTTTAAGTTCACAATTATCAGATAATATTGTTTTGAATGCTGGTGGAACGTTTAGAAAACTAATTTCTCACAATTTTGCCAACTTATTAGATTTACTTGGCGGTCAGTATTATAAAGATTATGATAATTTTCAATCGGGTTCAGAGCAAGAATCCGATTTAAACAACCCGCAAAGACAAGTAGCAGAAGGCGATACTTTTGGTTATAACTATAATCTATTAGCCAATACCTTAGATGCTTTTACACAATTCAAATTTACCTACAAAAAAGTAGATTTCTTCCTAGCGCAAACCTTTGTAAGAACTGAATATCAACGAGAAGGTTTATATAAAAATGGTTTGTATCCAACAAATTCTTTAGGAAAAGGCAATAAATATATTTTCGAAAATTTTGGTTTTAAAGGTGGGTTAACTTACAAAATTTCAGGGCAACAATATTTGACATATAATGCCGCCTATTTAACCAGAGCGCCAACAATGAGAAATGTTTTTCCTAACGCACGTTTAAACAATAATTCTATAGAAGGTCTTACAGGAGAAAACATTTCGACAATGGATGCCAGTTACATTATTAGAGCACCAAAATTTAAATCAAGGTTTACTGCCTACTATTCTAATATTAAAAATGCTACCGAAACATCCTTTTTCTTTGGAGAAGGAATTTTTGATGATGATGGCGGTGATGGTGGCGATGCATTTGTAGCTGAAACTACAACAAATATTGAAAAATTAAATATTGGAGCTGAATTAGGTTTGGAATATCAAATTACATCTACAATAAAACTTACCGCTAATGCTGGTTATGGCGAATATACCTTTAACAACAATCCAACGGTACAATTAAACAATGATAATTTAGCAAGTCCAACAAATACTAATCCTACAATAGATTTTGGTACTGCAAAATTAAAAGGATATCGTGTGGCTGGTGGACCGCAAACTGCGACATCACTTGGTATTGAATATAGAGATCCAAAATTTTGGTGGATTGGTGCCAATGCCAATTATTTAGCTCATAATTATTTGGATGTTTCTGCACTTTTAAGAACCGACAACTTCTTTAAAAACCCACAAGATCCGTATGGTCAAGGTTTTCCATTTCCGGAAGCTACGGACGCTCGTGCAAAAGAATTATTAAAACAACAACGATTTGATGATTTTACTTTAATCAACTTAGTAGGTGGGAAATCTTGGAAAGTCAACAGTACAACATTTGGTTTTTTTGCATCAATAAATAATGTGCTAGATGTTTCATATAAAACTGGTGGTTTTGAACAAGCAAGAAACGCCAATTTTAGAGAAGTAAATCAAGATGTTTCTAGCGGAACACCCTCTTTTGCACCGCGATTTTTCTACGGGTACGGTAGAACTTATTTCTTAAACTTATATGTAAACCTTTAAAAATATAGTTATGCAAACAAATAAAATTTTAAGCCTAGTAGGTTGTTTCATTTTTCTTTTACTGACAGCCTGTTCGCCCGAGGACGATATAAAAAATCCAAATTTTAGTCCACTAATTTTTTCAGAAGATTTTTCGAAAGGAGCTGTAGATGATGCTGTTTTAAATTTAGAAAATTGGAATAATATTGCCGAAGTAGGTACTGTACAATGGAAAACACAGGTTTTTTCTGGTAATCCTTATGCGGAATTTAGTTCTTTTAAATCTCCAGATTCTGAAAATGTTGGTTGGTTAATTTCTCCTTCAATTAATATGGATGCCGCAACTGGCGAGGTCTTACAGTTTGAGGCGTCACAAAGTTTTGTAACTTCAAGTGGTAATTCTCTTGAGGTACTGATAGCAACTGATTACAATGGTACAAACTTAACAACGGCAAACTGGCAGCCCATAGATGCAAACTTGCCTACAGCATCAAGTGCTTATTTTGAATTTTTAAAATCTGGCGAAATTGATTTATCCAATTATACAGGAAATATTTACATTGCTTTTAAAGTAAAAGGTTCTGGAACTAACAGTTCTTTAGACGGGTCTTATCAGGTAGATTCAATAAGAATTTACACAAAAAATTAATACATAACAATTATGAAAAATAGATTATTAGGCCCGATAGCAATACTTATTGTTAGTATTGGGATTTTCACAAGCTGTGTTAACAGTGATGATTATAAAACACCCGAGAACACTTTAATTATTTATGAGCTACAAACTACTAAAACCGTTAAAGAAATTAACGACAATGCATTAACTGTAAACACAACTAGTACACCCGCTGTGCTACCAATGCAGTACACAGTCGATGATATCATTGAAGCTTATGTCACTTCTAGCGATGAGGAAGGCACTTTTTTTAAATCAATTTCTTTTCAAACTATACCGTCAGATGGATCTGCTCCAATAGGATTTAGCGTTCCCATTGATGAATCTACGCTTTATGGTAGAGGTTTTACGCCAGGCCGAAAAGTATTTATTAAACTAAAAGGATTATATATTGGTAAAGTTTTCGGTTCACTACAAATTGGTGCTTTGTTTAGAGGAACCATTGGCAGAATTTCAGAGTTTGAATGGCGTAACCATTTATTCCCGTCAGCGGTTAAGGTTACTGAGGATTCTTTTGTGAAAACCCTAACGCTCGCTGAAGCACATAAGGATGAAATTCAAAATACTCTAATTGAAATTGATGCAGTTCAATTTGCAGATGCATCTTTAAACAGAACTTATTACGATGTTGATTCAGGCGGTGGCGCTACAAATCATAATCTTACCTCAATTACTGGTGGTACACAAAGAGTAATTCGTTTTAGTAGTTTTGCACCTTTTACAGGAAGACAAGTTCCATCAGGAAGCGGGAAAATACGTGGCGTATTATCTAAATTCAATACTTCTTTTCAATTTGTAGTTCGTTACGAAAGTGATATTAAATTAGGTAATCCACGGGCAGACGTTAACCCAGCTCTTGTTGGTAATGCGAATGTCTTTAATTCCGTATTAAACGAACCGTTTGTTGGTTACAGCGCTAACCAAACTGATTTTCCAAAATACATCAACGATGCTTTTGTTGGTAACAGATATTGGCAATTAAAATCATTCGGAACCAATAGTTATATTGAACAAAGCGGCTTTAATGGATCTGGAAATCCTGGTTTAAATTTGAAGACATATTTCTTTGTGCCTGTAGATTTTACCGCTGCAAATACTTTCACTTTCAAAGAAGCAATGCGCTTTAATGCTGGTAATGCATTAAAAGTATATTATGTAACAAGCGCCAACTATGTAGCTGGAGGATTAGTAGACATTAAGAAATTTACCAATATTACAACAAGTTTTAACATTACATATCCAGCATTAGGATCATCAGAAAACACTATGTCTTCTGCAGGACTATATACTATTCCAACTACCTTAACTGGAACGGGATATTTTGTATTTGAATACAATGGATCGACTACAGTCACAACCACAGTTCAAATTGATGATATTGTAATTAATTAAATTCTATTGAAATCCCATCAAAGGCTTCCAGACATCGGAAGCCTTTTTTTTTCTAAATGAACCAATATAATGAAAAAAATAATTTTTGTACTAGCCTTGTTGTTTTATACTCTTGCAAATGCACAAGTTGTCATCAACGAGTTAGATACCGATACACCAGGCACTGACAATAGAGAATTTGTTGAACTAAAATCATTAGTTCCTAATTTTTCGTTAGACGGTTATCTTTTAGTATTCTTTAATGGAAACCCTACTTCTACAACTGCAAATAAAAGCTATTTAACCATCGATTTAAGGGGATTAGCAACTGATGCCAACGGGATAATTGTAATTGGAAATTCGATGGTTTCACCAGCTCCAGGTGAAATATTGCCCGACAATGTAATTCAAAATGGCGCAGACGGTTTGGCAATTTACCGCACTGGTATATCTTTTTTTCCTGATAATACACTAGCAACAAAAACAAACTTGGTTGATGCTTTACTGTATGACACAAATGATCCTGATGCAGTAGGCTTAATGGATTTATTAGGCGTTAGTGTTCAATATAATGAAGGTCAAAATAATCTACCAGAAACGCAATCTATCCAAAGAAAAAACGATGGAACTTTTGAAACTAAAAATCCAACACCAGGCACTAATAATGACGGAAGTGGCATTGTTTTCAACGGAATAGACATATCAGTTAGTGCTACGAATAAGACTGAAGGCGATAGTTTCCCCATAACATTTACCACACAAACCAATGTAACAAGTGATTTGTCATTTACTTTTACATTAAACAATGCTGCATTCAAAACTACCGATTTTACCGGAATTACTACTGTGACAATTCCAATAGGAACAAAAAGTTTTACTACAACTATTACCATTGTCGACGATATTTCAGATGAAGGTGATGAGGTTTTAAAAATTAATATTGGTAACATTCCATCGCAATACATACTCCTTAATAACAATATTGAGATACGCGTTTTAGACAATGATTTTACCATTGCCTCGTTTGGATCTCCTTTAAACCCAACTTACGGAACAGTTTCGAGCACTGCTCCAAATGGATATTATGCAACTCTCGAGGGGCTTTCTGGACCTTCATTAAAACAAGCAATTCAGGACATTATTGCCAATCCAGCTGTGGTTCACGCTCACAATTATGGCGATATTATCGAAATTCTAAAAACTGCTGATCAAAACCCTAAAAACAGTAATCAAGTTTGGTTAATGTATGTAGAACAATCCCGGTCTAAAATTGACTTTCAAGACACGGGAACGAATACTGGAAAATGGAATCGCGAACACATTTATCCACAATCACGAGGCGGTTTTTCGAACGGAACAGCCAGTATTCCTGATGGAATTAACAAATGGAATACAACAAATGCCAATGATATTCTTGCTGGTCACGCCGATGCACATCATATTCGTGCCGAAGACGGACCTGAAAATAGTTCGCGGGGCAATAACGATTATGGCTTAACGGGCTACAACGGTCCAAGCGGAAATTTGGGATCGTGGAAAGGCGATGTGGCTCGCTCACTATTTTATATGGCGGTTCGTTACAATGCTTTGAGTGTTGTTAATGGTGATATTCCAGATACTACCGTTGGTCAATTGGGCGATTTGGCTTCTTTATTAAAGTGGAATACCTTAGATCCAGCAGATGATTTTGAAATGAATCGCAATAATTACATTTACACTTGGCAAGTCAACAGAAATCCATTTATTGATTATCCCGATTTGGCTAATTATATTTGGGGTTCAAAAGTGGGTCAAGCTTGGCATTTCAATTTATCGACTACTGATTTTGCGCATTTAAAAATAAATCTCTATCCCAATCCGGCACATAAATCATTTACGATTTCAGGTTTGAACGAAAAAGCAACAGTCGAAATTTATAATAGCATTGGCGCAAAAATATTGGAACAAAAATTCAATGGCGAAACCCAATTGAACATTGATTTTCCGGCAGGAATCTATTTTGCCAAAATCAGTTTAGGCGAACAATCAACTGTTAAAAAATTCTTGGTGGAATAAGCCACTTCACAATAAAAAAATATATTTGTATTAGATTCATTATATTAATCAAGAGTTAATTAATTTATATTTTCGAAATATGCGTACTATTCAATTTTCATATATAAATGGTACCACTGTTTTTTATAGAGTTCTAATACTTATTTTTGTTTTACAATTTTGCAACATTCAAGCCCAAATACCTATGAAAATTCCCGCTAGTTTACAAAAAGGAGATACCATAGCCCTAGTAGCAACTGCCCGAAAAAATATTGACGACAACTTGAAACCCGCCATCGATTTATTGCACAGTTGGGGATTGGAAGTACTAATTGGTACAACGATTGGCTTAGACAACGATCAATTGGCAGGAACTGATGCCGAAAGAGCAGCAGATTTTCAGCAGCAATTAGACAATCCAAATATCAAAGCCATTTGGTGTGTTCGTGGTGGTTATGGAACGGTTCGAATGATTGATTTACTGGATTTTACAAAATTCAAACAAAATCCAAAATGGATTGTTGGTTTCAGCGACGTAACCGTAATTCACAGTTATATCAACAACTTAAATATTGCCACCATTCACGGCGCAATGCCAATAACAGTTGGAAAAGCCAGCGAAGAATCGATAGAGAGTTTACGGAAATCACTGTTTGGCGAAAGCCTAGAATATGAAATTCCTTTTGATGCTCCAAACAGATTAGGCAATGCCAAAGGCGAAATTGTGGGCGGAAATTTGTCTATTTTATATAGCCTAATGGGATCGAATGCACAAATTGATTGCAAAGGAAAAATTCTTTTCATCGAAGATTTGGACGAATATTTATACCACATCGACCGAATGATGATGAGCCTAAAACGATGTGGTTGTTTTGATAATCTGAATGGTTTAATTGTTGGAACAATGACCAAAATGAAAGACAACGACATTCCGTGGGGAAAAAACGCTAACCAAATTATCGAAGATGTGACTAAAGGCTATTCTTTTCCTGTACTTTATAATTTCCCTGCAGGACATTTTCGGGATAACCGAGCCTTGATTTTTGGTAAACAAGTTTCATTGGAAATAACTACAGCATCTTCAAAAGTAACTTTCGATTAACTTGCTAACTTCTAACTCCTAGCTTCCTCCACTTCTAACCTCTAACTTCTAACTTAAAAAATGGCCGACCACAACGATTTAGGAAAATTAGGAGAAGAAATGGCCGTTGAATTCCTTCAAAAAAACGGTTATGAAATTTTAGAAACCAACTGGACTTTCCAAAAAGCCGAAATTGATATTATTGCCAAAAAAGAAAATATACTTGCCATTGTTGAAGTAAAAACACGTTCGTCACTCGATTTTGGTTTGCCGCAAGACTTTGTCAAACCCAAGAAAATTCAACTTTTAGTGAAGGCCGTAAACGAATATGTCAATTCAAATGACTTAGACATCGAAGTACGTTTTGACATCATTGCAGTTCATAAAGAAGACAAAAAATTTAGCATTGAACATCTTATTGATGCTTTTTATCATTTTTAATAAAATTTGTTATTGTTTGATTTGTAACAAAATGTTTTTTATTTATATTTGCAAAACTTGTTACAAACAACAATCTAAGGAATCGTAGATTTTATATTTTAAATCTTCCGAAACAAAACGGTGATTTCCTTAAAAACTAACACAACTAAAAAAATGAAAACCGTTTCCTCAATTGTAGAAAATTACATCAAAACAAAGCCTTTTCTGTTAAACGCTTTGTCCCTTGGCATAATCAATTTGACGTCTTTGTCCAGGAATATTATGGTCGAATTAGAGAGTGAATTTGGTAAAGAAGTCAAGCAAGGTGCCGTTGTAATGGCGCTAAAAAGACTTACCGAAGAGTTGGATTTTAGACTCAATCACAAAATCAATAAAGTAATAAAAAACATTGGCGAAATTACCGTTCGTTCCGCCTTGACGGATTATACCTTTGCCGCTTCGGATACTGTTTTAAATAAACAAGCCGATTTGATTACCGACATCAACACCTTTTCGGATATTTTTTACACTTCGTCACGTGGCGTAAACGAAACCAACATCGTGGTAAGCAACAGTGTCAATCATCTTGTTGACAAACATTTTGCGAACGAAAAATTGATACAAAAACTAGAGAACCTGGCTTCGATTACGGTAAAATTACCTAAAGAAAATATCACTGTTCCAGGGATTTATTATTTCATTTTCCAACGTTTGGCGTGGGAAGGAATCATTATTAACGAAGTGATTTCAACCTCAAACGAATTTACCATTTTAGTAAGCGAAAACGAAGTAGATGTTGCTTTTAAAGTGATAAAGGATTTGAAGAATTAATATCATAACTTGCAAATCTTCCATCTTTTTTTTATATCAACTAAAGCTTCCAGCCTTTTAAAGGCTGGAAGCTTTAATAAAAAGAAATAACTATGAATCCAATTCCTCTTGAAAATGGCAAATATTATCACATTTACAACCGAGGAAACAATGGAATCGATTTGTTCTATGAAACTGAGAATTATTACCATTTTTTAAGACTTTACGAAAAGTATATAGATCCAGTAGCAGAGACTTTTGCTTGGTGTCTAATGAAAAATCATTTTCATATTCTGGTTTATATAAAAGAAACAAGTGAAATCGACGTCACAAAATTAGAATATTCTTCAACAGAGAAACCAAAGATGCTAAGTGCATCAAAACAGTTTTCAAATTTGTTTAATGCGTATACTCTAGCAATGAATAAACGCTATAGACGAACAGGAAGTTTATTCGAGAAAAATTTTAAAAGAAAAGCCGTTGCTTCTGAAAAATATTTCCAAAAACTCATTTTTTACATCCATAATAATCCTGTCCATCATAAGTTTACTGAACATATTGTGGAATATCCTTGGACTTCTTATGGAACAATAATTTCCTCAAAACAAACAAAATTACAACGGAATAGAGTTATAGAAACTTTTAATGATTTAGAAAATTTCAAATACTATCATTCTATAAATCAAGATTTCGATGAAATTGAAGATTTGATAATTGAATAACTTTTCTCAAAAGCTTCCAGCCTTTAAAAGGCTGGAAGCTTTTAAATTTAAAAAACTATTTCCCCAACATCTCCATCAATTCCAAAGCTCTTCGAGTTGTTTTTACATTATCAAAAGTCAGTAAAAGTCTTAAACCTGATGGCGTTTGCTTTTCTTTCATTACACAAATACTGCTGTTTTTTTGAACAAACTGCAACATTTGCTGAAAGCGTTTCGAAGTATAAAAATCCGAATTTTGATCTGCCACAAAATAGCCAATCATCTTGCCTTTTTTCATTACTAATTTTTCGATTCCTACTTTGGTCGCAATCCATTTGATGCGAATGCTGTTCATCAAAGCCAAGGCTCGTGGCGGCATTGGTCCAAAACGATCAATGAGTTTGTTTTGGAAAACAACCAATTCCTCTTCGTTAGTCATATTACCCAATTCGTTATACAAACTCAAACGTTCCGTGACATTATTGATGTATTCATCTGAAAACAACAACTCAAAATCAGTGTCGATTTGAAGGTCTTTCACATATTCTTTTTCGACCTCGCTATCTTCGTTTTCATACAAATCCTTGAATTCATTTTCTTTCAATTCATCAATGGCTTCGTTCATAATTTTTTGATAGGTGTCAAAACCAATTTCGTTGATGAAACCAGATTGTTCTCCACCCAATAAATCTCCAGCTCCACGAATTTCCAGATCTTTCATCGCAATATTGAAACCGCTTCCCAGTTCCGAGAATTGTTCCAATGCCTGAATTCGTTTTCGAGCATCATCCGTCATTGCCGAATATGGCGGACAAATAAAATAACAAAACGCTTTCTTGTTGCTACGCCCTACGCGACCACGCATTTGGTGCAAATCGGACAGTCCAAAATTATTGGCGTTATTAATGAAAATCGTATTGGCATTCGGAACGTCTAAACCGCTTTCGATTATTGTAGTGGCCACCAAAACATCAAATTCACCGTTCATAAAAGCCAACATTAATTCCTCGAGTTTGCTACCTTCCATCTGACCGTGACCAATTCCCACTCGAGCATCAGGTACTAAACGCTGAATCATTCCGGCAACTTCCTTGATATTTTCTATCCGATTATTGATAAAGAAAACCTGCCCGTTGCGCTGAATTTCATACGAAATCGCATCCCGAATGAGTTCTTCGCTAAAACCAACCACGTTCGTTTCTATCGGATAACGATTCGGTGGAGGCGTAGTAATTACAGATAAATCTCGTGCCGCCATCAACGAAAACTGCAATGTTCTGGGGATTGGCGTTGCAGTTAAGGTTAAAGTATCGACATTGGCAGCAATGGTTTTAAGTTTGTCTTTTACGTTGACACCAAATTTTTGTTCCTCATCGACAATCAACAATCCAAGATCTTTGAAAACTACATTTTTGTTGACCAATTGATGGGTTCCAATGACAATATCCAATTTTCCCTCGGCTAATTGTTGCAGCGTTTCGGCTTTCTGTTTGGCAGTTCTAAAACGGTTTAAATACCCGACTGAAACGGGCATATCTTTCAGCCTTTCTGTAAAAGTTCTATAATGTTGGTATGCCAAAATCGTTGTTGGAACCAAAATCGCAACTTGTTTTGAATTGTCAACTGCTTTGAAAGCGGCGCGAATCGCAACTTCTGTTTTACCAAAACCTACATCACCACAAACTAGGCGATCCATCGGGCGGTCGCTTTCCATATCGGCTTTGACTTCCGCAGTTGATTTCGTTTGGTCAGGCGTATCTTCGTAGATAAAGGAACTTTCTAATTCGTTTTGCAAATAACTGTCAGGCGCAAAACGGAACCCTTTTTCTAGTTTTCTTTTGGCATATAATTGAATCAAATTGAACGCAATATGTTTAACTCTCGCCTTGGTTTTTTGCTTCAGAATCTTCCAAGCATTCGAACCCAATTTATAAATTTTGGGTGGCGTTCCGTCTTTTCCGGTGTATTTCGAAATCTTGTAAAGCGAGTGAATGCTTACATAAACAATGTCATTATCTGCATAAACTAGTTTAATCGCTTCCTGAGTTTTGCCTTCGACCTGAATTTTTTGCAAACCACCAAATCGTCCTATTCCGTGATCGATATGAGTCACATAATCGCCAACAGTCAATGTGGTCAATTCTTTTAAAGTGATATTTTGCTTTTTTGAAACATTACTTTTAATGCTGAATTTATGGTAACGCTCAAAAATCTGGTGATCGGTGTAGCAGGCTATTTGGTTTTCTTCGTCAATAAAACCTTGATATAATGGGAGAACAATGGTGTTATATTGTTTTCTAATATTTTCAGAATTGGCTTCATCAAGCGTTTCGAAGATGTCGTGAAAACGTTTTGCCTGATTTTCATTCGAACAAAATAAATAATTCTTGTAACCGTTAAAATGGTTGTCATTCAAATTATTCAACAATAAATCAAATTGTTTGTTGAAGGACGGTTGCGGTTTGATATAAAATTCGAACGAAGTCTTAGTTTTATAAATAGGCTTGGAACTCAATTCAACAATCGAAAAATCCAGACTTTTCTTAATGAATTCTTTTTGATTCAAAAATAATTGTTCTGGCGCAACATGTTTTACTGTTGCATTTAGATTGTCAAAAATCTCATTGGCTTTGCCAAATAATTTATCCAATTTAGAAAAAAGTAAATCGGCATTCTGGATAAAAATAACCGTTTGATTGTTGATGTATTCCAAGAAACTTTCGCGGTTTTCCTGAAAGAATTTATTTTCGACATTCGGAATAATAGTGATTTTCTTCTTTTTTTCGATAGAGAGTTGCGTTTCCACATCAAAGCTTCGAATAGTGTCCACTTCGTTTCCAAAAAACTCGATTCGGTACGGATTATCATTAGAAAAAGAAAACACATCGACAATTCCTCCACGAACTGAAAATTCGCCGGGTTCAGTAATAAAATCGACTCTTTTGAATTCGTATTCAAATAATACTTCATTGATAAAATCAATAGATATTTTATCACCAATGGAAACTTTTAATGTGTTTTTATCCAACTCTTTTCGAGTAACCACTTTCTCGAAAAGTGCCTCGGGATAAGTAACTATAATAGCAGGTTTTTTGCGGGAATTGATCCGATTCAAAACTTCGGCGCGAAGTAAAACATTCGCATTATCAGTATCTTCTATTTGGTACGGACGACGATACGAACCGGGATAAAAAAGCACGTCTTGTTCGCCAATCATTTGCTCTAAATCATTCAAATAATAAGCGGCTTCTTCCTTATCATTTAAAATCAATAAAAACGGTTTTTCGGTTTTTTTGAAAAGCGATTGCACCACAAACGAAAGTGACGAACCTATCAATCCATTCAATTGAATTTTTGGATCGGCTTGCAATAAACTATCACTAATTTGCTTGACTTTTGTCGAATTTTCGTAGGTCTTATATAAGATTGCTTTACTCAATGTGAGAATTATTTGGGTCGAGTTGCATTTGTGGACCGTTTGGAATGGCTCGCGTGGTATCCAACATTTTTAACAAATCAGATTCTCCTTCTTCAAGAGGAATTTTGTTTTTTTGGACGATTTGGTCCATTTGGTTTTGCAAAGCGACTAATTGGATATTAATTTCGGGAATCAAAGCAATCACTTTCTGTTCGGGAATGTCACTCAAATGGATGTATAAATCCAGCATTTGAACCTTGGTTATCAAAATGGCAATTCTAGCTTTTATTTGAGGTTTGTTAAATTCTAAAGGGATAAGGTTATTCAAAGCCATTGCTTTCTTAGAAAGTTCTGCTGATTTTTTCTGAAAAGCACCAATAGTTTTCTTTGGCTTTTGATCTAATTCTGCCAAAAAAGAACGCCAATCGTCCCAACCCACTGCGGAAGATCGCGATGTTTCATTGATGGGTTTGGCATTAAAAACCCAAGCTTTTTCAATAATTAAAAAAATTACTTCTTTCTTTTTAATGTCTTTTATGGATTCTACTTGACGTTTTTCGTTGTCATCTTTACAAGATAAAAAACCAAAAATCATCAAAAAGATATAGATAAATTTAAAATTCATTCTGTTTTATTTGTTTGCAAAGTTACGAAGTAAATTTACAATTATGAATTCGAACATTTAGAATAACAATCTAATATCTTAGCGTTCCATTTCTTACATTTAAACGATAAATTTTAAGAAATTATTCCAGATTACAACGGTTCTATTACAAAATTACCTGCTGTTTACGTAAAAAGGTGTTATTTACGAAAACGTTATCTTTGTTTTCTAAAAACCATCTTGATGAATCCCAAAATACTGATTATAGGTGCTTGCGGGCAAATTGGAACAGAATTGACCCATAAACTTCGGAAACTTTACGGAACTGAAAATGTCATCGCTTCCGATATTCGAAAATTGAATAATGACATTGTGAATTTGGGTGCTTTTGAAGTCATAAATGCTTTAGATTTCAATCAAATCGAGCATCTTGTCGAAGTACATCACATTACCGACATTTATTTGATGGCAGCTTTGCTATCGGCGACAGCCGAAAAAAATCCGGCGTTTGCTTGGGATTTGAATATGAATTCGCTGTTTCACGTTCTGAATTTGGCGAAAGCCAAGAAAATAAAAAAAATATTCTGGCCATCAAGCATTGCTGTTTTTGGACCCACAACTCCACGAGAAAACACGCCACAATACACTATTATGGAACCTTCAACAGTGTATGGCATTAGCAAATTAGCTGGTGAAAGATGGTGCGAATATTACCATACTCATTTTGGTGTTGATGTTCGAAGTGTGCGATATCCGGGATTAATTAGTTGGTCAACACTTCCAGGTGGAGGAACTACGGATTATGCTGTTGATATTTATCATAAAGCATTGCGTGATGGAAAATACGATTGTTTTTTGTCTTCAGAAACCAAAATGCCGATGATGTATATGGACGATGCCATTGATGCAACAATCCGAATTATGCAATCTCCAGCGGAACAAATTAAGATTCGGTCTTCTTATAATTTGGGTGCGATGAGTTTTACTCCTACTGAGATTGCTGCCGAAATCAAGAAACATATTCCTGATTTTACGGTAACATATCATCCTGATTTTCGTCAAACCATCGCCGACAGTTGGCCAGCAAGTATTGATGATGCTCCAGCTAGAGCAGACTGGAATTGGCATCACGAATTTGATTTAGAGAGTATGACTGTCGATATGTTGAAGAATCTGCGATAAAGAAATTGCAAAAAAAGGTCTAACTCAAAAGCTAGACCTCTTTTTGTATTCGCAAAACACCTCCTATTTTATCTCATAAGAATTGTCTGCTTGCTTGACATCGGCCATTAATCCGCTTGGATCGATGGTTATTTTTTTGATTTTGGCTATACTTTGTGTAATAATAAATTCATACGTAGGATATGCCCACGCCCAATCCTTTAAAACTGTTCTATTTACTGCAGTCCCGAGGCTTCGGGATGGATTGTCTTTCTCAAAACTCATCATTCGCAACGGAATATAAAAACTTTCTTTAGAACCATCTGTATATTCGACCAAAACATCGATTGGCATTGGCATTCTGCCGATTCGTTCTAACACAATTTTTGTTTTTTCTCCTGTAGCATAATCAGTAGTATTGACTACGTCTTTTATACCGTAATCTATTGTATTGGTGGTTTTAGTCCAATCGGTTAAATACCAATCTAAATTAGCTCCAGAAACACGTTCGGCCGTTCTTTTAATATCATTGGGTGTAGGATGTTTGAATTTGAAATCCTGAAAATACTTCTTTAGCGTTTTAGCTAAATTCTCTTTTCCAATCACATATTCTAATTGTGACAAGAAAATTTCTCCTTTCGAATAAGATGATATACTGTAAGGCATGTTTTCATTGTATCGATCTGAGTGTGTAGTTTGTGGCTGTTCTTTTCCTGATGCTACCAATTTATAATACCCTTTATAAGCTGATTCAAAGGGATTTTCTTTCTTTTTTTCGGCTAATTCATTCATTGCCAAATCTTCGATATAGGAGGTGAATCCTTCGTCCATCCAAGAATTTTTACTTTCATTGGATGCTAAAATATGCTGAAACCAAGAATGGCCTAATTCGTGAGTTGCTACACCTAAAAGACCATCAAATTTACCTTCGCCAAGAATCAAAGTACACATAGCATATTCCATTCCGCCATCGCCACCTTGAATAAATGAATATTGTTTGTATGGATAATCACCAACGGTCTTGTTGTAAAAATCCATAACTTTTGCCATCATTGGCTGCAAAGCCTTCCAGTTATCAATGATTTTAGGATTGTTTTTGTAGAGAAAATGCAAATCGACATTGTTTGGATCTTTGACTACATCGTGCAGGTAATTTTTGTCGGCAGCCCAAGTAAAATCGTGTACCATTGGCGCATAAAAATGCCAAGTTAGGGTTTTAGTATTCTTAGGATAAACCAAATTGATTCCAGCATCTTGATAACCGTGACCTATTTCGTTTTTGTTTTGCAAATAACCAGAACCTCCTAAAACATAAGCCTTGTCAATAGTGATTTTTACATCAAAATTTCCCCAAACTCCGTGAAATTCTCTAGCAATATAAGGATCTGCGTGCCAACCTTCGAAATCAAATTCTGCTATTTTTGGATACCATTGTGCCATTGACAATTCGATTCCCTCAGCATTATTTCTTCCAGAACGGCGAATTTGCACTGGAACTTGTCCATCAAAATCTAAGGTGAAAGTCGTTTTTGAATTGGGCAAAATGGGTTTTACCAAAGTCACTTCAAGAATCGTTCCTACGGTTTTAGCAATAGCAATCACGCCATCTTGCTTGAAATTTGAAATGTTCAAATAGCCTATTTCATCGGGTTTCAAGGTTTTGATTCGGCTTTCCTTCATTTTGTTGACCATTCTGGCATCTGGGTCTTTGATGGTTTGAAGTCGAGCATCCATTTCGCTTCCGGGCTGAAACGCATTATTGTACAAATGATAAAACACACGTTTCAAAGTATCAGGCGAATTATTGGTATAAACCAATTCCTGTTTGCCTTTGTATTGGTAGTTTTTGACATTCATCGCAACGTCCATTTTATAATCGACCTGTTGTTGCCAATAACTTGAACTTTGAGCCCAAAGACTTCCGAAACTCAGGAAAATAATTGAAGGTAAGAGAATTTTTTTCATAAACGTAAATTTTGATTTTTCAGCGGTCATATATGGTATGCTTCGCCAGTTCGCTATTGCTCGTGTCGCCTTTCTACTTATTGGTGTTTATCTCACAATATTTTATTTTCATCGGAGTTCGATGATTATTCAATTGTTTGCAACAAACTCGTTGTTAGTGGCGATTTCATAATTGATAAAACAGAAAATGGAAGAGCTTTATCCCTTCCATTAAAAAATTAAATTAAATTTTTATTATTTAGACATTTTTTCGGCCATCAACAACGCGTTATAAGCATTAACAATTTTTCCAGATTGAGACAAATTAGCAAAAGGACGAGTGTCATTTGCTTTTCCTGCAACAATAACATCAGTTGTGATTGCAACTCCAGAATCCATCAAAATGTGTTTCACTTGTTTGGCTGATAATTTCGGATAGTATGAACGAATTAATGCCGCAACTCCAGCCACGTTTGGCGAAGCCATTGATGTTCCTTGTAGTAATTTATAGGTGTTGTTTGGTGTAGAGGCATAAATTTTAACTCCTGGAGCAAAAACGTCAACATTAAGTTTTCCAAAGTTTGAAAATCTCGCCACCACTTTATTTCCATAGTCATAATTTAATGCTCCAATGGTGATTACATTATCGGCAAATTCTGTTTTTTTGTCATCGGAGTCATTTGGATAATTATTTTCATAATCAATATCTTTTGCATCATTTCCAGCTGCGTGAACGATTAAAACGTCTTTGCTTTCGGCATACTTTATAGCATCATAAACCCATTGTTTATGCGGAGAAAAGCTTTTTCCAAAACTTCCGTTAATTACTTTTGCACCGTTATCAACGGCATAACGAATACCAAGAGCGATATCTTTGTCGTACTCATCACCATCTGGCACGGCACGAACGGTAAGAATTTCTACATTATTGGCAATTCCGTCTCCGCCTAATCCGTTGTATCTCACTTGAGCTACAATTCCTGCAACGTGAGTTCCGTGAAGAATTTCTTCTTTGTCTGGCCCCATAACGTTGTTATTTCCGTATTTTGTATCGGTGATGTCTTCAGGATTATCGCCTAAAACTTTTCTATAATTGGTTTTAAGATTATCGCCATTTATAACACTATTATACCCGTCAAGTTCTTTTTGTAATGCTATTTTAAATTCTGGAACGGTCATTCCAAAAGAATTCACTCGTTGAATCATCATTTTACTTTTCGAAATCTCGGCATCTTCTGAATTGATTGCATTTACTTCTTCGATAGTATAGTTTGGTTTGTTAAAATGTTTGGTCAAAACTTCATCAGCTTTTGCTGCATCAGAAGACATTTCTTCTAAACGAGCTTTTCCGTTGGTAGAAGTAACAACCTTTTTATCATTCAATGCTTTTGCTTCTTGATAAGTGGCGTCATCTACAAGATTTTTATTGACAATAATTCTTTCGTATTCTAAATTTTCTTTGGTGATATCGCCCAGGAAATTCCAACCGTGAATATCATCAATGTATCCGTTTTTATCGTCGTCTATTCCGTTATTAGGGATTTCTTTTTTGT
The DNA here is from genome assembly GCF_031423415.1 of Flavobacterium sp. GTDB lineage: Bacteria > Bacteroidota > Bacteroidia > Flavobacteriales > Flavobacteriaceae > Flavobacterium. The sequence goes on along the minus strand of NZ_JANPFL010000041.1, from coordinate 23,391 downwards.
TGGTCCAAACCACTGCTTTTAAATCTTCGTGTTCAATATCAACCCCTGAATCTACTATTCCCACAATTACTTTTTTACCTTTTTTGTTTTTTAGTAATTCCGCGTAGGCTTTATCGACGCTCATTCCTGGAATTGTATCTTTTATAATATCTAAATGACTCCAGCGGTTTAATTCAACTTCTTTTAATGGGGATTTTTTTTGAACATTTACTGGCGCTTGAATCATCATAGCAGCGCTGTTAGACAGATTTTTTGAAGCTCCACATCCCGCTAATACAAGTATTGCAAAGCTAGATAGGAAAATAGATTTTAAATTATTCATGTTTTATTTTTAAGAAAGTTAAAATTTGACGTAAAAATATCAATTTTGTTACATATCAACACATAATTAACATTATTTAAGGATTTCCTCGCTTTTAAAAACTTCTTTCAATCGAACACCTCTTTCGGTTTGTTCGACGGTTATAATTTCATTATGTGCATCATGTTCCAAGAACAAATAATAATTATTTTCGGCTGCGGCATTCAAAAACTTTGACTTTTCAGTCATAGTCAATAGAGGTCTCGTATCGTATCCCATAACATAAGGCAATAGCAAATGACCCACAGTTGGGATTAAATCGGCGCAAAAAACAATCGTTTTATCCTGATATTTTACGTGTGGAATCATCATTTTTTCGGTATGGCCATTGACAAAGAAAACTCCAAAATCAAGGTCAGATTTTTCTAAAAAATCACCTTCTGGACTTTTCAAAAAATTCAATTGTCCGCTTTCTTGTATTGGTAAAATGTTTTCTGAAAGAAAAGATGCTTTTTCACGAAGATTGGGTTTCGTTGCCCATTCCCAATGGTTTTCATTGGTCCAATATTTGGCATTTTTAAAAGCAAGCTCGTAACCGGTTTTATCCTTGTTCCATTGCACACTTCCACCGCAATGGTCAAAATGCAAATGGGTCAAAAAAACATCAGTGATATCATCGCGATGAAAATCCTGTTTTGCCAATGATTTATCCAATGAATGTGTTCCCCAAAGCGAATAATAGCCAAAAAACTTTTCGGATTGCTTGTTTCCCATTCCGTTGTCTATCAAAATCAAGCGATTCCCATCTTCGACAAGCAAACATCGAGCCGCTAGATCAATCAAATTGTTGTTATCAGCTGGATTGGTTTTGTTCCAAATTGTTTTTGGCACAACGCCAAACATTGCTCCGCCATCAAGCTTAAAATTACCTGTTTCTATGGGATATAGCTTCATATTTTATTTTTTGTAATCAATAGGAAACAAAGTTAGCGAATACATTTACTTATATAAGTCAGCCAAATCAACTTTTTCTATCCAGCGATAGTTATAAAAATGTTATATGTTTGACAAAAAGCATTAAATGTAATATATTTGTCCTTTATTTAGAAAAATTATAAATAACGTTATGATACAAGTATCTGCATCTGCAAGTAAAAAAATTGTCGATATGATGAAAGACGATGGTTTTGACTCCGCTCAAGATTACGTTCGAGTAGGTGTAAAATCTGGTGGTTGTTCTGGACTGTCGTATGATTTGACTTTTGACAAGCAAATAGGTGAAAACGACAAAGTTTTTGAAGACAACAATATAAAAATTGCCGTGGAGAAAAAATCGTTCCTTTATTTGGCTGGAACCATTTTAGAATTTTCGGGCGGATTAAACGGAAAAGGATTTGTTTTCAATAATCCAAACGCTAGTAGGACTTGTGGATGCGGCGAATCGTTTTCACTTTAGAAATTGAAAAATTTAATGATTCAAAGATTCAAAAATTGAAAGATTATGACAAAATCGTTTGAAGAATTCGAAGTTCACAAAAAAGGAATAGTCTTGACAAAATTAGTTTTTGAATTATTGAATTATAAATCTTTTGATAAAGAATATGGGTTTAAAGACCAGTTAAAAAGAGCTGTTTTATCAATTACAAATAATATTGCTGAGGGTTCGGAATACAATAATAATAGGCAGTTTATAAGATACTTGAAATATTCGAAAGGCAGTTGCGCAGAAGTTAGAAATATGTTGATATTATCGACAGAATTGCAGTTGTGTAGTCAAGATAGCATTAAAATTTGCTATGATGTAAGTGTTGAAATATCTCAAAACCTTTCGAATTTCATAAAATACCTAAATAGTAATACTAAAGATTAGCGTTCAATCTTTGAATTTTTTAATCTTTAAATTTAATAATTAAATGAGCAAATACACCGAAGACCATTTAAGAGTCGAACTCGAAACCAAAGAATACGAGTACGGATTTTATACTGATATAGAATCGGATACATTTCCTGTAGGCTTGAACGAAGACATTGTTCGTGCCATTTCCCACAGAAAAGAAGAACCGCAATGGATGACCGATTGGCGCATCGAGGCTTTTCGTGCGTGGGAACAAATGACTGAACCAGAATGGGCAAATGTGCATTATACCAAACCTGATTTTCAAGCCATTTCCTATTATTCAGCTCCAAAAGCTATCGATCCTAATAAAACATTGGACGATGTAGATCCTGAGCTTTTAGAAATGTACAAAAAGCTAGGAATCTCAGTCGATGAGCAAAAAATGATGAACAATGTCGCTATGGATATTGTGGTCGATTCCGTTTCAGTAGCGACTACATTCAAGAAAACATTGGGCGAAAAAGGAATTATTTTTATGAGTATTTCCGAAGCCATCAAGGAACATCCTGAATTGGTTCGAAAATATCTTGGTACTGTTATTCCACAAAAAGATAACTTCTACGCGGCTTTAAATTCAGCAGTTTTCTCAGATGGAAGTTTTTGTTATATTCCGAAAGGAGTTCATTGTCCTATGGAATTATCAACTTATTTCCGTATTAATCAAGCAGGAACTGGGCAATTCGAAAGAACATTACTCATTGCAGATGAAGGTAGTTATGTCAGTTATCTTGAAGGTTGCACCGCACCAAGCCGTGACGAAAATCAATTGCACGCTGCTTGTGTTGAATTGATTGCTTTAGATGGCGCCGAAATTAAATATTCGACCGTACAAAACTGGTATCCAGGAAACAAGGAAGGAATAGGTGGGGTTTTTAATTTTGTGACTAAAAGAGGTTTATGCGAAAAAAATGCGAAAATTTCTTGGACACAGGTAGAAACTGGTTCTGCAATTACTTGGAAATATCCATCGGTTATTTTAAAAGGCGACAATTCGGTTGGTGAATTTTATTCGATTGCTGTAACCAATAATTTTCAACAAGCCGATACAGGAACCAAGATGATTCACCTTGGCAAAAACACCAAATCAACTATTATTTCCAAAGGAATTTCTGCAGGAAAATCACACAATAGTTATAGAGGATTAGTTAAGATTGGTCCAAATGCAGACAATGCAAGGAACTTTTCGCAATGCGATTCCTTATTAATGGGGAATAATTGCAGCGCCAATACTTTTCCGTATATCGAAAGCAAAAACCCATCGGCCAAAATAGAACACGAAGCCACGACGAGTAAAATTGGCGAAGACCAAGTTTTCTATTGCAATCAACGTGGAATTCCAACCGAGAAAGCCATCGCTTTAATCGTAAACGGTTTCAGTAAAGATGTTTTGAACAAATTGCCAATGGAATTTGCAGTTGAAGCACAGAAATTGTTGGAGATAAGTTTAGAAGGTTCAGTAGGTTAATTTTTGTAAATTTGAACAAACACTATTAAATTACAATTGTTATGGAACTCATTTTAAAAAACGTTAAGAAAAAAGATTTACCAGTATTGAAATCATTGGCAAAATCATTGGGTTTTGAAATTGAAAAAGAAGACAAACCCTATAATCCAGAATTTGTAAAAGAAATTTTGGAGGCTGAGCAAAGCATTAAAGACGGGAAAGGAATGAAAATCAAATTAGAAGATTTGTGGACGTAATTTATTCAGAAAAAGCGCAAAAAGACAGAGACTATTGGAAAAAATCTGGAAATAAAGTAATAATGAATAAAATATCTGCTCTAATCGAAGATATTCAACTTCATCCATTTGAAGGAATTGGAAAACCCGAACCTTTAAAATATCATTTGACTGGTCGCTGGTCCAGAAGAATAAATCAGGACCATAGAATTATATATAGAGTTACTGATGAAAACACAATTGAAATATTAGAAATTTTATCACTTAAAGGTCATTACGAATAAACAAAAAAATAAATGTTATCAATAAAAAATTTACACGCCTCCATTGGAGACAAAGAAATATTAAAAGGTATTAACCTTGAGGTAAAAGCCGGAGAAATCCACGCTATAATGGGGCCAAATGGTGCAGGAAAAAGCACGCTTGCTTCCATCATTGCTGGAAACGAAAACTACGAAGTTACGGAAGGTGAAATCTCTTTAGACGGAGAAAACCTTTCTGAATTGGCTCCAGAAGAAAGAGCGCACAAAGGTGTTTTCCTTTCTTTCCAATATCCTGTCGAAATTCCGGGAGTTTCAGTAACAAACTTTATGAGAACGGCTATCAACGAAACTCGAAAAGCCAAAAAATTAGAAGAAATGCCAGCGAACGAAATGCTGAAATTTATTCGTGAAAAATCGGAATTATTAGAAATTGACCGCAAGTTTTTATCCCGTTCTTTGAACGAAGGATTTTCAGGTGGAGAGAAAAAACGGAATGAGATTTTCCAACTGGCAATGTTGGAACCAAAATTAGCCATCCTTGACGAAACCGATTCTGGTCTTGACATCGATGCCTTGCGTATTGTTGCCAATGGTGTAAACAAATTGAAAAGCGACAAAAACGCCATCGTTGTTATCACACACTACCAGAGATTATTGGATTATATCGTTCCTGATTTTGTTCACGTATTATACAACGGAAAAATTGTAAAATCTGGAGGAAAAGAATTGGCTCACGAGCTTGAAGAAAAAGGATACGACTGGATTAAACAAGAACAAGAAGCATAATTTGTTTGTAGTTTATAGTTTGTTGTTCGTGGTTGAACAATAAACAAAAAACCATAAACCATAAACAGTACAAAAATGGAACTAAAAGAAAAATTACTTTCCTCTTTCATGGCTTTTGAAGAGCAAGTTGATGTTCATTCAGAACTTCACGATTTGAGAACATTGGCTATAAAAAACTTTGAAAACAAAGGTTTCCCAACTAAAAAAGAGGAATCTTGGAAATACACTTCGCTAAATGCTATCCTAAAAAATGACTTTACCGTTTTTCCAAAACACGAAAACTCAATAGAATTCAAGGATGTAAAAAAATACTTCATCCACGAGATTGATACTTTTAAAGTGGTCTTTATTGACGGCGTTTTTAGCTCGAATTTATCTTCAACCACACACGAAGGATTGGATATTTGTTTGATGTCATCGGCATTAAACAAACCAAAATACAAAATGGTAATTGACACGTATTTTAACAAAATTGCCAGTAAAGACGAGAGTTTAACTTCTTTAAATACAGCTTTCGCCAATGAAGGAGCGTACATCAACATCCCCAAAAGCAAAGTGGTAAACAAACCCATCGAGATTATGTATTTCTCGACGGGAACTGAAGCGGCACTTATGGTACAACCCAGAAATTTGGTGATTGTGGGTGAAAATTCACATGTTCAGATCATCGAAAGACACCAAAGTTTGAACGAAAACCCGGTTTTGACCAATTCGGTTACCGAGATTTTTGCACAAAAACGAGCTATCGTGGATTATTATAAAATCCAAAACGACAATCACGAGGCCAATTTAATTGACAATACTTACGTTTCCCAAAAACAAGAAAGTCACGTATCCGTTCAAACCTTTTCTTTTGGAGGAAATCTGACCAGAAACAATTTGAATTTTTACCATTTTGGCGAAAGATTGACCAGCACGTTAAACGGAATTACGATTATAGGTGGCAAGCAACACGTGGATCATTATACTTTAGTGCATCACGCTACACCAAATTGCGAAAGCTTTCAAGATTATAAAGGAATTTTTTCAGATAATTCAACAGGCGTTTTTAACGGAAAGATTTTCGTCGAAAAAGAAGCGCAAAAAACCAACGCTTTCCAAAAAAGCAACAACATTTTGTTGGGCAACAAATCGACAATAAATGCCAAGCCACAATTGGAGATTTTTGCCGATGATGTAAAATGTTCTCACGGTTGCACCGTTGGACAATTGGACGAAACCGCACTTTTCTATATGCAACAACGCGGAATTCCGAAGAAAGAAGCCAAAGCATTGTTGATGTACGCCTTCTCGAACGCGGTTATCGAAAGTATCAAAATCCCAGAATTGAAACAAAGAATTACCAAAATTATCGCTAATAAACTGGGTGTGAAAATTGGATTTGATTTGTAGTTTTTAAACACAAAGTTTACTAAGTTTATGCAAAGGGCACAAAGTTTAATTAAAACTTTGTGCCCTTTGTGATTTTTACTTTGAGTGTTTTTTCGGCATAAATGCTTAAATTTACCCACATTAAATCATTAATATAAATCATACGTTTTGAAAAAGCAAGTTGTCATAATAATAGTAATTGTAGTAGTATTGCAAAGTTTTACTATAAAATTAAACCGTACCAATTATTTTGTGCCAAAAACGAATCGTTCAGAAAATCCTGTTTTGCAACAAATAAACAGCGGAAAATTAGTGTATAACAAGACCTGTGTTGCTTGCCATCAAATGAATGGAGCAGGAATACCGGGTGCTTTTCCTCCTTTGGCAAAATCAGATTATTTGAATGCCGATGTCAACAGAGCTATCAAACAAGTATTGGTGGGCTCTACTGGTCCAATAACCGTAAACGGCAAAAAATACCTTACCCCAATGCCAAAGCAAGTACTAAGTGACCAACAAATCGCTGATGTGTTGACTTATGTTTATGCGAGTTGGGGAAATAATAAAGCGGTGGTAACACCAGAAATGGTGAAGTCCATTCGGAAATAATTCCTTTATTTATTGGCATTTACAAAGTCCGACCAATCTTTGGGAGAATTCAAATTTTGAAGAATACTAGCATCATCAACTGATACCGAAGTGCGCTCGAAAGGTTTTGCTTTTTTAATTTGAAAATCCAATCTGGTGTTTTGGTCATTAGAATCTAACTCTAAAAAATGTTTCCAAAACTGTGGTGAAACTTTTATGGGATGCCCGCTTTTGCCTTGATAATTCGGGAGAACAATTTCATTTTCCGCATCTATAATTTTGTATAGTTCTACTGCATTTAAAATCGGTACATCAATGGGTTGAATCAAAACGGAACTGTTTTTTGGAATATGAAACAACACCGCTTGCAAGGTAGAAAAAGAACCTTTTTCGGGAAAAGTATTGATTACAACTTTAATTTTTAAATTTTTATACACTACAAATTTGTCTTGAGCATACCTCAACCAAGGAACGGCCTCCAAATACTTTTCATAATAAAAACCTAATCCAATGAAAACTGAAGTAATAGTAGAATTTGAAATTCGGTTCAATTGTTCCATTATCCAAAAGTTTTCTTGATACAATAATAAGCCTTTTGGTAAACCAATTCGCTCTGATTTTCCACCCGCTAATACTACAAAAACGAGATTATTTTCCATAATTAAATTGTAGTAATTCCAAGGCGACACTTGTGGCAATTTCTTTAGGATTGGTACCGCCCAAATCTAATCCTATTGGATAATGCACAGCAGGAATTCCTTCTTTTATTTCTAATCTTTTGATTAACATTACATTGTAACGGTTTTTTTGGTTTTACTTCCAATTAGTCTAATGTGTTTCGTTTGAGAATCTAAGCACAAAGCAGTAATTTTAGACACCGTAACTAAGGCAATTGCAGTATTTTTAGACTTAAATTCTTGTAATAGTGCAATCCAATTATTCATTACAAATAAATTTAAATTGGAGAATATTATTGGCTCAACTCCTAAACAAGATCATAATCACTCAATGGTAAATTATAATATCGTTTCCCCGTCAGTTTAAATATCGCATTGATAATAGCTGGCGCAATTACAGGAACGCCCGGTTCGCCAACTCCAGTAGGCTTGTCGGTGCTTTCTACTATTTCAACATGAACAGTTGGAGATTCGTTCATTCGAATAAGTCGACAATCAGCAAAATTGCTTTGTTCAATTGCTCCGTCTTTTGCTGTTATTTTTCCGTAATAAGCTATTGACATTCCAAAGATTGCAGCGCCTTCCATTTGCGATTTTATAGTGTCTCTGTTTACTGCAGTTCCACAATCGATAACGGTATAGACATTGTGCACTTTTACTTTATTCTCAACCATTGAAACCTCAACTATTGAAGCTACATAAGAATAAAAACTGTATTGAACGGCAACTCCATAAGCATGCCCTTTGGGTAAAGGTTTGTCCCAATTGGCATTTTTGGCAACCTTTTTCAATACGTATTTAAGGCGAGCGGTGTTGTATTTTATAGAATCTTTGGTGTCTTCAATTCGGTCTTCACCAATTAATTTTAGTCTAAATTCAATTGGGTCTTGTTGGGCAGCGTGAGCCAATTCATCGACAAAAACATTGATAGAAAAACCGTGTAATATATTGATTACGGATCGCATCCAACCTATTCGAACCAATGCCGGAGCTTGACCTGATTCCGTTTTGAAATTTCTAATAGCAAAAGGAACATCCGAAGCCGTGGAAGCTTCCCATCCTGCTGGATAATCTGTTCCCGGTTCAAATGTTGATGCAATCGACGGAAAAGCCGATCGATGCAGCCAACCTGTCACATTACCCTGAGAATCCAGTGAGGCTTTGAGATATTGCGCACTCACTGTATGGTAATAGCCGTGTTGAATATCGTCTTCGCGTGTCCAAATCACTTGAACAGGTGCATTTATAGCTTTTGAAACCATAACGGCTTCTACAATATAATCGGGTTTTGATTTTCGACCAAATCCTCCTCCTAAAAAGGTAACATTTATTGTGACTTTATCTATTGTTGTGCCCAAATAAGTAAAAACTTCTTCTCTTGCAGTTTGTGGAGATTGAGTTGGTGCCCAAACTTCGCAAGTATCGCCTTGCACCCAAGCAACAGCATTTGGAACTTCCATAGGAGTGTGTGCTAAATGAGGCAATTGAAAAGTGCTTTCTACTACTTTTGTAGCTTCGCTAAAAGCTTTGTTGACATCGCCAATTTCCTTTTCAACTTTACCCGATTTATGGACTCTTTCGGTAATTTCATTCATGTATTTTTCGGAGTCATAACTTTCGTTTTTGCCATAATTCCATTCAATTTCAAGTGCCTCTTTGCCTTTGAAAGCAGCCCAAGTATTGGACGCAATAACTGCAATACCTCCTAAAGCTCCAAAAGGTCTTTCTATTCGAGGAATTTCAATTACATCTTCCACCCCACGAATTTTCATTGCTGCTGTTTTGTTAAATGACTTAACGGTACCAAAAGTTACAGGGCATCTTGCAATAGCAACAAATTTCATATTGGGTAAGCGTTTGTCTAAACCATAAATAGCACTTCCATTTGAAAAATCTTTGACATCGATACCTTTTAGCGTTTTGCCAATATATTTAAAGTTTTTTGGATCTTTTAAAATAATATTTGTTGGTACAGGAAGCGTTTGTACCAACTCTACAAGATCACCAAATCCTATAGTTTTGCCACTGGAATGTATAATAAAATGATTTTGGGCTGTACATTCGCTTTCAGGAACTTGCCATTTTTTTGCCGCAGCAGAAATAAGCATCATTCGAGCCATTGCTCCCATTTTTCGCATCGTTTCATAAAAATCGGTAACGCTTCTAGACCCGTCCGTGTTCTGATCGCCATATTTTGCGTCTCCAACTGCTTGTTTTACGGTAATTCTATTCCAATCTGCCTCCATTTCATCGGCCACAACAGAAGTTAAGGATGTTCTAACTCCATTTCCCATTTCTGAACGGGAAGCTACTAGAATTACACTTCCATCTGAGTTTAATTGCACAAAAAGATTGGGAATAAATTCTCTTACCGCTTGATTTCCAATTTCATTTGCAAATAAGGTATAGTTTGAGGCAAGAATCAATCCTCCTGAAGCAAGTCCGATATTTTTTATAAAATTTCTACGACTTATGTTTTGTATTTCACTCATCTTCTATTTCACTTTTTTATGTTCAACGGCATACTTTATAGCATCTTTAATTCGTTGATAGGTTCCGCAACGACAAATATTTCCACTCATAGCATCGTCTATGTCTGTATCAGTGATCTTTTCATTAAAATTGAGTAAATAGGTAGCCGCTATTAATTGTCCCGGTTGACAATATCCACATTGGGGAACATTCAATTCTTCCCAAGCTTTTTGAAGCAATTGCAAATTTTCAGAAGTTCCTTCAATAGTTGTTATTTCGGTACCAACTACTGTTGCAACGGGTGTCAAACACGAATAAGTTGCCACATTGTCAACTAGTACTTTGCAAGCTCCACAAGAACCTATTCCGCAACCATATTTAGTTCCGGTAAGTCCGATACTATCACGAATAGCCCACAATAAAGGCATTTCAGGATCTGCCTCAATAGTATATTTTTTCTTGTTGATAAATAGTGTAATCATAGTTGCTTTTTTGAGGTTTAAAGAATATGCAATTTAATTCTTTTTAAGATACTAATAGATAACAGTTTGTGTTGTTTAAAATTTTCTTGTTCTAGTGAAAAGAGTCCACAATCCCTTTCAACAACCCATCAAAATCAAACTTGGCATCTTCTGTCAAACCCATTCGCACAATAACCAAATCCTGTGACGGAATAATAAACACTTTTTGTCCCTGAAAACCATTGGCAGAAAACATATCTCGCGGCGCATTGGGATAATGTCCTCCAGCATTGAGCCAAAAATGTGCGCCATAATCTCCTTTAGAACCAACTGTTGGTGTAGCTACATATTTTGCCCAACTTTCGTCAAATAGTTGCTCCCCGTTCCAATTGCCTTTGTGCAAATACAGTAATCCAAATTTTGCCCAATCCCTTGTCGTTGCCCAGCCGTAAGACGAACCTACATAATTTCCCGCCATATCCGTTTCGACCACCATCGAGTTCATCCCGATTTTGTCTATCAAAGCGGCATACCAAAAATCTAAATATTCCTGATGCGTTTTGAATTGTTTTCGCAAAATTCCTGATAATAAATTAGACGTTCCTGAGGAATAATTCCAATGCGTGTTCGGTTTGAATTGTGCAGGTTTTACTAACTGTGATTGGCTCATATCTTCTGCTTGAAAAAGCATTTGGGTAGCATCACAAATTTTATCATATTTCTCTTCCCATTCCAAGCCAGAGTTCATATGAAGCAAATCATTAATAGTTATTTTTGCTCGTTCATCTTTTTCCCATTCGGGGATTGGAGCGGGCTTGTTAATGTCTAATTTTCCTTGTTTTTGTAAAATTCCATATAATGTAGCGGTAATGCTTTTTGTCATCGACCAACCTAATATTTTAGAGTTTTTGTCAATTCCTGGCGCGTATTTTTCGGCAATGATTTTGTCTTTGTAAATTACGATAACCGAACGTGTTCTTTTCAATTTTTCTCCTTTCACATCAAAAGCGTTAGAGACAGCCGCATTCAATTTTGTATAGTCGATAGTGGCAAAAACGGTGTCTTTCGGTTCGTTGTTACCATAAGGAAAAGGCAAATTGTTTTTTATTATTGTTCTTTTGGGAACTTCATAGGGTTTTAAAGCATCAAAATCATCATTGATTAATGTCGCTCCCAAACCTTCTCGGTAAATAGCTTTTCGTTCCTTCAATCCATAAACAGAAGAAGTGGTAAATTTACCGTTTTCGTCAATTTTGTTTTTGGACAAGGTTATCAGTTCAATGTCATTGTCGTTTTTTTCGATAAGTTCTTGCGAACGATGGTCGATAAAATGTCCCGAAGCCATACTTTTAGCCGAAAATCCAGAAATTAAATCCAGTTTGGGATAAGTCGTATAGCCAAAATAAACTAAAAGCACTAAAAGTGTTACACCAAGAATTTTAAATATTTTTTTCATTAGAAAGATAAATTGATAATTTACTGCAAGATACATTTTTTACCATATAAGGCATTTAAGTTCATTTAAGTTTTTCTTATATTCCCTTAAATGCCTTATATGGTGTAATTATTAACAACTGTTTATTAATAATCCCTTGAAGTTTTATTACTTTTGTATTTAGAAAAATTCTAAATAAGACAATGTTAGATATCAATAAAGTTAGAGCCGATTTTCCAATACTTTCCAGAACAATCAACGGAAAACCATTGGTCTATTTCGACAACGGAGCCACTTCGCAAAAACCACAAATTGTGATTGATGCGATTGCCAAATATTACCAAGAAATCAACGCCAACATTCATCGTGGCGTGCATACTTTGAGCCAATTGGCAACCGACGCTTATGAAATATCGCGTGGTAAAATCCAAAATCATATCAATGCCCAATTCACACATGAAGTGATTTTTACTTCGGGAACTACCCATAGTATTAATGCTGTTGCCAATGGTTTTGCTTTGATACTAAAATCAGGTGATGAAGTTTTGGTTTCGGCAATGGAACACCATAGCAATATTGTGCCTTGGCAGATGTTGTGCGAGAAAACTGGCGCCATTTTGAAAGTGATTCCGATGAATGAAAACGGGGAATTGATTATGTCCGAATACGATAAATTGTTGTCGGATAAAACCAAAATTGTCACTGTAAATCATATTTCGAATGCTTTGGGAACTATTAATCCCATAAAATATATGATTGACAAAGCCCACGAATTTGGCGCAGCGGTTTTGATAGACGGAGCACAAGCCGTTCCGCATTTGAAACCCGATGTTCAAGCTTTGGATTGTGATTTCTATGTTTTTTCAGGACATAAAATTTGTGGCCCAACAGGGGTTGGGATTTTATACGGAAAAGAAGCTTGGCTCAATAAATTACCGCCATATCAAGGTGGTGGTGAAATGATAAAAGAAGTGACTTTCGAAAAAACCACTTATGCTGAATTACCTCACAAATTTGAAGCAGGAACGCCTAATATTGCAGGAGGAATTGTTTTAGGTACCGCTGTGGATTATATGAATTCTGTTGGTTTTGACAACATTCAACAACAGGAAAAAGAATTGGTAGAATATGGAACACAGCGATTGTTGGAAATTGAAGGTTTGAAAATCTATGGCACAGCCGCAGCAAAAACATCTGTAATTTCGTTTAATGTTGGTGAAATTCATCCTTATGATATTGGAACAATTGTTGATAAATTAGGAATTGCGGTTCGAACAGGACATCATTGTGCTCAGCCTGTTATGGACTTTTTCAAAATTCCGGGAACCATTAGAGCAAGTTTTTCTTTTTATAATACCAAAGAAGAAATTGATGTTATGGTTGAAGCCGTGAAAAAAGCACAAATGATGTTGTCTTAAAAATAAGAAAAAATGAAACTATTTACAATGATTTTTTTGAGTATATTTCTTGGCAAAGGTTGTTCAAGTCAAAATAAAAATGATTTGAAAACCGCTGTTTTAGAATATACCGCCAACACGAGAGGTTTTTATCAAAAAGTAACGATTCAGGACCAAATGGTTTCTGTTTCAAAAGATAGAAGTGGAAATGATAAACCAGTCGCTATGAAGATTTCAGATGAAGAGTGGAAAGAATTAGTCGGTTATTTTGAAACTTTAGACTTGGATAATTTAGCCACCTTAAAAGCACCGACCGAAAAACGCTTTCACGATGGTGCGGCAATCGCCAATTTAAAAGTGGTTTACAAAGACAAAACATATAAGACTGAAGCTTTTGATCACGGGATTCCCCCAATTGAAATCAAAAAAATAGTTGACAAAATAAATTCATTCGCTAAAAAAGAATAATACTGAAATAAATTCAGCATAATATGAACATTAAAAAAATACAAGACAAAATCATAGACGAGTTTTCGATGTTCGACGACTGGATGCAACGCTATGAATACATTATAGATTTAGGAAAAAAGCTTCCTTTAATCGAAGAAGAATTCAAAACAGACGATAATATTATCAAAGGATGTCAATCAAAAGTTTGGCTAAAAGGCGAACAAAACGATGACAAAATTATCTTTACGGCTGATAGCGATGCGATTTTGACCAAAGGAATTATCGCTATTTTGATTCGGGTTTTTTCGAACCAAAAATCTTCGGATATCCTGAATGCTGATATGGATTTTATTGACGAAATTGGTTTAAAAGAACATTTATCACCCACACGAGCCAACGGATTGGTTTCGATGATAAAAAATATAAAAATGTATGCCTTGGCATTCGATGCAAAAAAATAATCTATTAACCATATAAGGCATTTAAGGTCATATAAGTTGAGGTTTACAAGTTTGAAATTTAAATAATTATGACAAAAACATATCTGAAAAATTTGATTTATCAAGTTAACGGCTGTGCAATAGAAGTTCACAAACATCTTGGACCTGGGCTTTTAGAAAGTGTTTATCATAGTTGTTTGAAAAAAGAATTAACAATAAAAGGATTTGATTTTCAAACGGAATTAATTATTCCAGTAAATTATAAAGGATTAGAGGTGGAGGCAGGATTAAGATGTGACTTGTTTGTAGAAAAAAGTCTTGTCGTAGAATTAAAAGCAATTGAAAAAGTTTTGCCAATTCACGAAGCTCAACTTTTAACTTATATGAAACTTTTAGAAGTTCCAATGGGGTTAATTATTAATTTCAATGTAACGCATATTTTTAAAGAGGGACAAAAATCCTATGTAAACGAATTATATAGATATTTAGAAGAGTAAAAAAAATCAACCATTCAAGATTTTGAAGTCCATATAAGTTAGGTTAATTATGATAAAATATTTATAAAATTAAATTTTTAGTTGACTGCCAATTTTCTTAAAATAAACGATTCAAAACAACAACCTTATATGACCTTCAATGCCTTATATGGTTCAAAAAAACAAACCTTTAAATTGTAATCAGGTTAAAATAAAAAATTATGGAACAAGCAATAGACACTAACGAATTAGGAATCGCTATCGTAGCAAAACTTAAAACCATATACGATCCAGAGATTCCTGTTGATATTTATGAATTGGGGTTGATTTACGATGTAATGGTCAGCACTGATTTTGAAGTAAAAATCTTGATGACACTAACTTCTCCTAACTGTCCTGTGGCCGAAAGTTTGCCTAGAGAAGTAGAAGAAAAAGTAAAATCTATCGAACACATCAAAGGTGCCGAAGTGGAAATTACATTCGATCCGCCTTGGAACAAAGATTTGATGAGTGAAGAAGCCAAATTAGAATTGGGAATGCTTTAAACAGTTATTTTGTTTGTGGTTTATCGTTTGTGGTTGAAAACAACAAACTATAAACTACAAACCATAAACTTTTCAAAATGGAAGAAATTGTAAATAAAGTAGCCAATAGCGCTTTGGAAGTTTTCGATCTTGAAGATTATTATCCAAAGGGAATTCGTGTGCAAATTGATATTTCGCAATGGTTTCTGGAAGGTTTTTTGTTGAAAGAAAAAGATTTTAGAGCACATTTGCAACAACACGATTGGTCACAATACAAAGACCAATATGTAGCTATTCATTGTAGCACCGACGCGATTTTCCCGGCTTGGGCTTCTATTTTGGTGGCAATTCAATTGGCTCCTTTTGCCAAGAAAACCGTCAACGGAAGTATAGAAGATTTGGATGCGGCTTTGTACGAAGAAATCCTTTCCAAAATAGATTATGCAGCATATAACAACAAACCTGTAATAGTAAAAGGCTGCTCGAAAAAACCAGTTCCAATGCGTGCTTATATTTTGGCTGCCCAATATTTACAACCTTTTGCCAGAAGCATTATGTATGGCGAGGCTTGTTCGGCGGTGCCATTATTCAAAGCAACAAAAAAATAAATTAATGTTGTTTTTTTAAAATTAAGTCGTTTTTGAAGTTTTTGAAGAGTTTTTTTATATTTGTTTTTCTAACTCAAAAACTCAACAATGAAAAAACTCCTACTTTGCGTTGCTTTTTTAGCTTCGACTGTGTTTATCCAAGCTCAATCTACCGAGAAAGATTTAATCAAAAAAACGGAAGATGCCGCAAAAATCCTTGCCGACACTACTGGAAATGGTTGGTCAAAAAAAGGAAATTTGTCATTTTTATTCAATCAAGCTAACTTTAACAATTGGACTGCTGGCGGCGAAAGTAGTTTTTCGGGCACATTGGGACTCAATTATGAGTTCCATTATAAGAATAGACAAACAACCTGGGACAACCGAATTCTTGCTAATTACGGGCTGCTGCAAACCAAGAATGCTGATTTCGAAAAGAAAACAGACGACCGTTTAGAATTCAATAGTATCTATGGAAAAAAAGCTTTTGGAGAATGGTATTTTTCGTTCATATTAAACTTTAGAACCCAATTTACTACCGGTTATATTTATGGAAAAGATGTCAATGGTGTACAAACTAGAACAGAAAACACTGAGTTTTTCTCTCCAGCCTACCTCACCTTTGGACCTGGCCTTTATTGGAAAAAAAATGACAATTTAAAGGTGAATTTGGCTCCTTTAACCTCAAAATGCACTTTCGTAAATAACGATTATACTTCGGGATTGGGTTATGTAGATGGAAGTTATTTTGGCGTAAACGCCAATGAAAGTATGCGTTACGAACTTGGATTTTATGCCTCAGCCTATTACAAATTTAATTTAATGAAAAACGTTTCAGCGGAAAATTTATTAAATTTATATACTAATTATTTAAATAAACCAGAAAACATAGATATTGATTATCAACTGAATATTGTGATGACTGTCAATAAAACTATGTCGGCAAATTTTACTTTTCAAACCATCTACGACGACAATGCTTTTCAAGGATTTCAAACCAGACAAGTTTTTGGTTTAGGCGTTAATTACGGATTCTAAAATCTATATTTTTACTATAAATCCCTTTTGAAATACTACTTCAAAAGGGATTTTGGTTTTTTCTGCGCTATTGGTCTCGTCTTTCCGTAACTATTCTTCAAAATTATCGGTTGTTCGTTTTTAAAAATTTGAATTCCACTATTTCATCTTGAACTTGTTTGCATTAACCCAAAGGCTGGGCAACTTCGGGTTTATCAAAAAAAGAAGGGCTTGATTGGAATGTTTCTATGGTGGAGTTGATAAGGTTGTCTTTTAGCCAAATCTTCTTTTTACGGAAGTTTACAAAGAAGTTTTACCGCTAAAAAGAAATCGGAACGATATACGTATTTTTTATTGGTACTCCATTCCTAAAAGCGGGTTTATACACTTTGGGCATTTTTTTTCTTATTCGCTCCCATTCTTCCTCCACTGTTGGATTATAAGAGCCCAAAGTACTAATTCTAGAAATCGTCCCATCAACATCAACTTGAACTGCAAGATTTTTTTTGTTTCCAACAACTATTGCTCTTACAGAAAACAAATAAGGATTAATATTTTTAACAATTTGAATACGCATTTTTTTTTGAAAACATTTTATTAAATCCTTAGGCGAATTCGATTTTCCACATTTTTCATCAAAATAGGCTTGTGAAAACACGTTGGGTTTTTCGTGACATTCAATTATAACCTTTTTCTCTACTGTAAAAATGGTATAATAATAGCTTTCTAGAACGTTTGGTTGTTTGATATTCAATTTTTCAAACGGAAATTTTTTAAAAACTCCGACAAGCTTTTTATTCAATATTTTGTTTTTAGCTGATGTTTTAAGATTTATTATTTTGCGTTTTTTATCCAAAGAAAAACCGATGTTGATTGTTGCCCAATCAGTAGGTAAAATGTAATTACTAATTTCTTCTTCGGTGATATATTTCTTGAAATGTAGTGCTAATTCGCAGTTAGGATTTAAAGTTGTGTCTTTAGCTTTTATAATTTTTTCAATATGATTTTTATTTTTGGATTGAATTTCTAATTCTGTTAATTCACTGATATATAATCTTGTTGGCTTTCCGTTGCGAGTGGGCGGTATTTTAGCTTGAGGAAATAACGCCATAATTCTATTGGTTTCTTTGTGTAAGCTATCTGAGGAAGTTTTCCACTTTACCTTTTCAATTGCTCCGCTTTCGGTTACTATGAATTCTGGTTTTAAGTTAAATTTTCCAAGCATCTTTTCCTTTTTTATTAAGTCGGTGGATATGTTTTTGGCAAAGTGGTCTTCTAAAAATGCCGTGAAACAGGATTTAGTTTCAGAAAAAGTGGTACTAGATTCGCAGCCTTCAAAAATAGGAAAGCGATCATAAACAATATCCGAACTGCAATTAACCACCATTTTATTGCCTTCGCGTGAAAGTATTTGCAATGTATAAAGGTTCAAAGGACTTTTTTCAGGAATATTTATTTTTTTTACATTATAATTTTCAAAAGCATTATTGATAAAAAAGTTCAATTCCAAATATGGTGAATTCACTACTAAATCAATCACATTATTATTTTTGTCTAGCTTAAAGCTAAGAACTACAGAACTATTTTTCTTTAATGTATCTTTAAATTTATAGTTTTCAAGTAAGGTGTAGTTAATATTTTGCTTAAAATATTTCGACAAATCATTGGTTTTGCTAGGTTTAGCGTAATATTCAAACTCTGCAAATTTGTCTTTAAATTTTTTTGGTTCAGTCTGCGCAAAAGTAATATTCGAAAATATCACGAATAACAAAAGCAATAGTTTTTTCATAAAAGTAAAATTGTCAATTTAAATGTGGAAGGTATGAAATTCAAACTATACAGAACGCTTTGCGATGATTTTTCAATCTATTTGCTTTGCAAACGCAAGTATTAATAGGATGATGACTTTCTAAAACAAAAAACTTCCTGTATAGAGGAAGTTTTGATTTAATTTGTGGGAATCTAGTTTATTTAAAAGCAAATAGCATTAAAAACAGAAAGAGAATTTTACTCTACAAATTCTATTTTGCCTGTTAAAAGCGAGTAATAAGCGCCTACTATTTTTATTTGGTTTTTATCTTCCATTTCTTTCAAAATTTCGCTGTGGGTTCTAATTTGAGATATGGTGTTTCTAATATTGTTTTTATTAACCGTTTTCACAAAGGCATCATTTTTTGAAGATTTTTCTCCTTCAAAATTTTGACTCATTGCAACAGCAGGTTTTATATTTGCTAACATCGCAGTGATGTTACCAAGATGCACATCGTCAATCGCTCCTTTGACGGCACCACAATGTTGATGACCCATTACAATAATTAGTTTAGCACCTGCAACTTTACAAGCAAATTCCATACTTCCCAAAAGGTCTGTATTTACAAAGTTTCCGGCAACTCTACCCACAAATACGTCACCTATACCTTGATCAAACACATCTTCTACAGGTACTCTACTGTCAAGACAGCTCAAGACCATTGCTTTTGGAAATTGACCTCCGGTTGCAATTTTTCTAATCTCATCAGAATGCAAACGTTGCGTTACGTTTCCGCTTTCAAAACGTTTGTTTCCGTCTATGAATTCTTGTAATACTTTTTCTGGAGTTAATAAATCTTGTTCTGATTTTGTTAAAACGTGTCTTCCTATTTGGGTTGCATTTGAGGTTTTTTCAGTATTAGAAATGTTTTTGCTCCCTGAACTACAAGCACTAAAAAATTGAATTACAAGCAGTATTACTGCAACTTTTAAAAATTTAATTTTCATATCAATATGTTTTTTTTATTAGACTTGGCAAAGATTAGCATTTTAATGCATAAGTTTTTATTTATTTATTTAATCAAATAGATAAAATATATTTATATTTAAAACAACGCATTAAATTTTTAGGAATGCAACATCACTGCTGTGTAAAACAAAAAAACTTCCCTTTTCAGAGAAGTTTTCGTTAACTATTTAATCCATTCAATACTGACCACTAATCCCAAAGCCTCGGGACTGACCACTGACCACTGTTTCAGACATCATCATAATCCACCACAATTTCTGCTGAGGTTGGACACGCTTGACAAGTTAGAATCAAACCTTCTGCAATCTCACTATCCGAAAGTATGGAATTTTTCTTCATTTCGGCAGTTCCTGATTTTACTCGGGCGAGACAGCTGCTGCAAATCCCACCTTGGCAAGAATACGGAGCGTCAATACCTTGCTTGAGCGCTGCTTCGAGAATAGTTTGTTTTTGCGACATTTCGAAAGTTGTTTCGTCGTCGTCCACTGTAATAGTGATTTTGGAGTGTCCTTCGTGAGAACTGGCTTCAAGGTTTTCGATAGTAGAACTAGAAAACAATTCAAATTTAATCTTCGAATCTTTTACATTATGTTCTTTTAAAACTTTAGTAACGCTAGTAATCATTTCTTCTGGTCCGCACAAATAAAACTTGTCGAATTCCAGTGCTGCGTGTTTGTTGTTCAACACAAAATTCACGACTGATTTATCAATTCGACCAAAAAGTGCTCCATCGGCCTTGGCTTGACTAAAGACATAGTGCACAAATAATCGTCCGGTATATTTTAGTTGTAAATCGTGTAGTTCTTGATGAAAAATGGTTTCCTCTGGCGATTTATTTCCATAAACCAATACAAAAGAACTTTGCGGTTCGCTTTTCAAAACCGATTTTAGAATAGAAATTGCAGGAGTAATTCCGCTTCCGGCCACAAAAGCCGCATAATTTTTTTGATGGTGACTTTCGGGCTCAAAAGTAAATTCCCCTTCTGGTTCCCCCACTTCAAGGACATCGCCCGCTTTTAGTTTGGTATTGGCAAATTGCGAAAAAGCACCGCTTTTTACGGCTTTTACTGCAATTCTCAATTCGCCACTTTCTGGATTAGCGCAGATAGAATACGCCCGGCGAATTTCTTTTCCGTCTAACGTTAATCTTAAATTGACATATTGACCGGCAATAAAAGTATAATGAGGTTTGAATTCCTCAGGAACATTAAAAAGTATAGAAACTGCGGCTGCGGTTTCGCGTTTTACTTCTTTAATGATGAGTTTTTTGAATAAAAGCATTGGATTATTTTTTGCAAAGATAGTAAACCAAAAAAAATATCGAAGTTTAAGTGTTTAGAAGTTTAATCGTTTGTAACATTTCTTTACATTTATCAACTAATAGAACATCAAATGATACAATTATGATTCTAAAATTCCTTTATCTTGAATGGAAGTCTTTTATACGATCGGCTTCGTTTAGTACTAATTTGGCACTAAAAATTATTTTGGGGTTTTTAGCCGTGCTGTATTCTTTTATTTTTTTAATGGCTGGAATTGGTGCGTTTTATGGCTTAAAAGAAATGCATCTTGATCCGTTACAGACCGTAAACAAGTACTTGATTTACTATTTTTTACTGGATTTGGGAATTCGATTGTTGTTGCAAAAAATTCCGGTAATGAATATTCGACCCTTACTAACTTTGCCATTCAAAAGACCCACAATTGTTAACTTTTCGATAGGAAAAACACTTTTATCTTTTTTCAATTTTCTACACGTATTTTTCTTTCTGCCCTTCACAGTAATTTTGCTGATTGAAGGCTATGATTTGTTGAGCGTGATGCTGTGGCATTTGGCGATGGTTGCCTTAGTATATATAAATAATTTCCTGAATATTATATTGACTAATAAAGACAATATTTTTACCGTTTTCTTAGTCGTAGTAGTGATTTTGGCTGGCTTGCAATACTATCACTTTTTCACCATCACCGATTATACATCTGGTTTTTTCGATGGATTATTCCATACAACGTGGATGTTTTTACTGCCAGTTTTGGTTTTATTAGGATTGTATTATTTCACTTATAACTACTTAAAAACTAATTTATATCTCGACGCTGGACTTTCTACTAAACACGAAATAGCAAAAACCGAGGATTTGACTTGGTTGAACCAATTCGGAACCTTAGGGACATTTCTTAAGAACGATATCAAACTCATTAAACGGAACAAACGTTCACGAACGACAGTCGTAATGAGCATTTTGTTTTTACTTTATGGATTTATCTTTTTCAGAGAAAACTCACACCAACCCGAAGTGATGCGAATTTTTGCCGGAATTTTTGTTTCGGGTGGATTTTTATTCACCTTCGGACAATTTGTACCCAGTTGGGATAGTTCGTATTATCAATTAATGATGACACAAAATATATCTTATAAAGGATATTTGAGTTCAAAGTGGTGGCTTATTGTTATTGCCACATTCATTTCCACCATTTTGTCCTCATTTTATTTGATTTATGGCTGGCAGGTTTATCTAACGATTGTCGTTGGGGCGATTTATAATATTGGTGTCAATTCGCATTTGGTTTTGCTTGGTGGCGCTTTTACCAAAACACCAATTGATTTACAGTCCACAAAAGGTGCGTTTGGCGACAAAAAAGCATTTAATACAAGCGCAATGTTGCTCTCTCTACCCAAATTACTGTTACCCGTTTTATTATATTGGGCGGGTTCTTCGATATTGAATTTTAATTTAGGACTTGCATTTGTTGCCATCGCAGGAATTTTGGGCTTTGCTTTTAGAGATATTGTTTTCTCAAAAATTGAAAAAATATACAAAACCGAAAAATACAAAACCATTGACGCATACAAACAAAAGGGTTAATTTTTAATTTATAACTTCTAACCTCTAACCTCTAACTTTTTAAAATGATAAACGTACAAAACCTTTCGAAATCATACAACGGAACCACCGTATTAAAAATAGACCATTTAGAAATTCCAAAAGGACAAAGTTTTGGTCTAGTAGGCAATAACGGCGCGGGAAAAACTACTTTTTTCAGTTTGTTATTGGATTTAATACAGCCCTCAACAGGGCACATTATCAACAACGAAGTTGAGGTGAATAGCAGCGAAAACTGGAAACCCTTTACGGCTTCTTTTCTCGACGAAAGTTTCTTGATTGGCTATCTTACTCCCGAAGAGTATTTCTATTTCATTGGCGATTTGCGCGGTCAAAACAAAGCCGACATTGATGCTTTATTAGCTAAACACGAAGAATTTTTTAATGGTGAAATCCTGAAAAACAAAAAATACCTCCGCGATTTATCTAAAGGAAACCAAAAGAAAGTGGGAATCATTGCTACACTCATTGGCAATCCCGAAGTTGTGATACTCGATGAGCCGTTTGCTAATTTAGATCCAACCACCGTGAGCCGATTAAAAAAAATAATCAAGGAATTGGCTCAAGATCCAGATGTAACCGTTTTAGTTTCAAGCCACGATTTGCAACATACCGTTGAGGTTTGTAGTCGAATTGTTGCCCTCAATAAAGGGGAAATTGTGAAAGATATTCAAACATCAGCAGAAACCTTGCAAGAACTCGAAGCATTTTTTGCGGTTTAATACTTAACCGTTTTTATTTTTATGGTTCTACTGACATTTGTGTGAAAACAAACTTAAGATAAATTTAAACCACATAGAATCACTGTTAAAATTGTTAAAAAGATTGTCATAGAAAATACATTTTGCGCATAGTAGCTATGTCAACTATGTAAAAGTGAAGCTTTCTAAAATTATACCTATGTT
>NZ_JANPFL010000040.1:0-1485 GCF_031423415.1 Flavobacterium sp. | reverse complement strand
TTTTTAGTTTTTTGATTGTAATGATTTCATTTTCAATACAATCTCAAGAAATAAAAAATGAAATTACGGTTAAACCAAAAGATACAATTCCCTCGAAAATTGATCGTTATGGTGTTCGATTTGGTATAGATTTATACAAATTAACAAAATCATTTTACGAAAAAAATTATAAAGGATTAGAACTTATTGGCGATTATCGAATTTCAAAAAACTATTATTTAGCAGCCGAAATCGGTAACGAAAATAAAACTTCAGACGACACAAGATTAAATTTTACCACCAAAGGTTCTTATATAAAAGCTGGTTTTGACTATAATAGTTATGAAAATTGGCTAAATATGGAAAATATGGTTTACATTGGTTTGCGGTATAGTGCAAGTACTTTTAGTCAAGAACTAAATAACTATAAAATTTACAACAGAAACACTTTTTTTGGAGAAACTCCAAACCAATATTCAGGCGAAAAATTTGACGGACTTTCTGCTCAATGGTTAGAATTTGTCGCAGGAATAAAAGCCAAAGTTTTTAATAATGTTTTTGTTGGATTTAATTTTCGAATAAATTTATTGCTAGCAACCAAAAAACCCGAAACTTTTGAAAATCTATATATTCCTGGTTTCAATCGAACTTATGATGGCGATTTCGGTGCAGGATTCAATTATACTGTTTCTTATTTGTTGCCTATATATAAAAAACAAAAAATAGTAAAATAGATATTTTGAAAATAAGGTAATTTTGAAAATTGATACATTATCTATGTAATTTCTATCAATCTTTTCAAGAAAATCGATTTCATAAAAAGTTTTTCGCCATCTTTGGTTTTGGTGGCTTTGAATTTTGGTGCAACGAAAGTTCCAATAACAAATGCAATTAATGAAACTTTAAATCCAGTTAATGATGTTAATTCTAAAACTGTATATTTTGTTGACAGAAAGAAAAAAACAAAACATATTAACTGAAAAAAGAAAGCTTTTACTTGTAATTTTGACATTTTCTATAAATTAAACAATTAATTATTAATTATTGGTAAAATTAAACATAGTTTTTCAATAATTCATATAAATTTGAAACCAATTATCAAACGGATTAAAATCAATTTTAGTAAAACACTAAAATTATTAGATAAAAGTTTTATATCCAAAACTACAAGCTAATTTGGGTTAATTATTGTTTTTTTGTAAATCGAAATAAGTAATTAAATAAAGCAATCATCTTTAAAACCAATCAAATACAATTTATCTTTAGCACGAGTTATTGCAGTGTACAACCAACGTATATAATCTCTATCGATGCCTTCCGGCAAATAGGGTTGCTCTATAAAAACGGTATTCCATTGTCCGCCCTGTGACTTGTGACAAGTTATTGCATAAGAAAATTTGACTTGCAAAGAATTGAAAAATTCGTTTTCTTTTACTTTTTGAAATTTAGCATATTTGGTGTTCAAATGTTCGTAATCTTTCATGACTTCTTCATACAATTTATTGG
>NZ_JANPFL010000039.1:0-28251 GCF_031423415.1 Flavobacterium sp. | reverse complement strand
CCGTCCGTCAGGCGGAACCGAAGACGATTATAACAGCAATAAACTTTCGGATATTGTAACCCTAAATTATGCAATGTTAAAATCGCCAACCAAAACAACGCTTCCTAAAGATGCTCCAGTAAAAGAATTAAAATTTGAACTCACAGGAAATATGAACCGTTACGTTTGGAGTTTAGACAATAAAGTAGTTTCCGAAACGGACAAAATTTTAATCAAAAAAGGCGAAAATGTACGGATCACAATTTACAACGGTTCAATGATGCGACACCCAATGCACTTGCACGGACACGATTTTAGAATTATAAACGGGCAAGGCGATTACGCACCTCTCAAAAACATCATTGACATTATGCCAATGGAAACCGATGTTTTAGAATTCAATGCCAATGTTGAGGGCGATTGGTTTTTTCATTGTCATATCCTTTACCATATGATGGCAGGAATGGGCAGAGTTTTTACTTATGAAAATCAAGCACCAAATCCATTAATTCCAAATCCAAAATTAGCCCAAAGGAAATTATTTGCCGAAGACAGAAAATTTCATTTTATGGCAGAAAATGATTTTGCAACCAACGGAAACGACGGAATGGCAATGTTTTGCAACACACGATGGAGTTTTGGCACAGAATGGCGTTTGGGTTACAATGAACATCACGGCTACGAAACAGAAACTCATATTGGACGATATATTGGAAAAATGCAATGGATAATGCCTTTTGTTGGCTTCGATTGGAGATACAGAAAAATGGAAGATGGCGAAACAGAAAAAAACCTTTTCGGGCAAGGAAGCACCAAAGATGAACGTTCAGTTTTTAGTGCAGGATTAGAATATACAATACCAATGCTCATAAAAGCGCAAGCCGAAGTTTTTACAGATGGTAATTTCAGATTACAATTTGAACGAATGGATATTCCAGTTTCTAAACGCCTTCGAATGAACTTAATGTGGAATACTGATAAAGAATACATGGCAGGATTTCGTTACATAATTAAACGAAATTTTGGCGTAACAACCCATTATGACAGCGATATGGGAATAGGATTTGGAGCGAGTTTGAATTATTAAAATACCCATTTATGTCAACGCTTATTTTAATCCGTCACGGACAATCGATTTACAATTTAGAAAACCGATTTACAGGAAGTTTAGATGTGGATTTAACAGCATTAGGCAAACAAGAATCTGAATTGGCTGCGCAGAAAATAATGAATTTTAAATTCGATTTTGCCTATACATCAACTCTAAAAAGAGCGAAAGAAAGTTTGCAAATTATTCTCACCACAATACATCAAAACAATATTAAAATTATAGCAAACCAAGCCTTAAACGAAAGGAATTATGGCAGTTTACAAGGTTTAAATAAAGCCGAAACGATTGCCAAATGCGGTTTTAAACAAGTTGAAATTTGGAGAAGAAGTTATAATATTCGCCCGCCAGAAGGCGAAAGTTTGGAAGATACTTACAACAGAACAATTTCGTTTTATAAACTTGAAATTGAATCAAAATTGAAATCGAATAAAACAATATTGATTGTCGCTCACGGCAATAGTTTACGCGCTTTGGTGATGTATTTAGAAAATATTAGCCAAGAAGAAATTTGTAATTTGAATATTCCAACTGGAGTACCAAAAAAATATATTTTTGATGAAAATTTGAAGATTTTGGAAGTGAGGTATTTGTGAAATTGTGTAATTAAATTTATTGTATTTTGTTATCCTGCAAGGTCTTTTTTGATATTGTAGATCTAAAATTCAAAACACTAAATACCTACAAGGTAAAAAAAGACCTTGTAGGATTGTTAATTTTTTTTTTCAATTATCAGCCAATTTCCATAACCAAATGGCTTTTTTTTGATTCAATTTTTGGAATTGCATAACCACCAAATTAAATCCTTTTTTACTCATTCGCCATTCGGTATTTATTATTTTATAATCTACATCAAAAACATAAATTTTCTTAAAATGGTATTTACTTTCAATACCAACCAAATGACAAATTGATATGGCATTTTTTATAGATTCATCAATTTCATCATTTGAAATATCATTAATTAATTGTAAATCGAAACTAGTATATTGCAGTTTTGAATACAAAATAGATTCTTTCAATTCCTTTAGAAATGATAAATAATTTTCGGTTGCATAAGGAACAATTGCGTGGTTTTTCATTTGTATGGTTTTAAGAAATTGCTTTTAGTTCTTCGAATAATTTTTTTTGTTTGTCAGTCAATTTTTCTGGAATTTGTATTTGAATCAAAACATAAAAATCACCAAAAGCGCCAATTTTTTCATAAACTGGCATTCCTTTTCCTTTCAGTCTAATGGTTTTTCCGTTTTGAGTTCCAACCTCAATTTTTATTTTTAGTTTGCCTGATAAAGTTTCAATAATTACTTGGTTTCCTAAAACGGCATCATACAAATCGATGTTTTTAGTTAAGTACAAATCATCTCCTTTTCGGATAAATTTCGGATTATTAGCAACACGAATTCTAACAAATAAATCACCGCGATTGGCATCAGAACTGCCTTTTGCACCTTTGTTTTTGATTCGTAATTGTTGGTCTGTGTAAGCACCCGGTTTTGTTGTAACCCGAAGTTTTTCGTTTTCTAGTTGAATAATTCGGCTTGTTCCAGAATAAGCTTCTTCGAGCGAAATTTCCATTTCAGTTTCGTAGTCGCCGCCTTTTCTGGATTGGTTTTGTTGTTGATTTCCGCCACGTTGTTGTGCAAAAAACTGTTCGAAAAAATCAGAAAAATTTTCTTGGTTTCCGCCACCAAAACCTTGATTTGATTGTCGAGATTGTTGGTTTGGATTTCGTTGTTGGCTTTGGGCTTGTTGGTTTTGTTGCCAATTTTCTCCTAATTCATCGTATTGTTTTCGTTTTTCGGGATTTCCTAAAACTTCGTTGGCTTCGTTGACTAATTTAAAACGTTCTTCGGCTTTTTTATCATTCAAATTTTTATCAGGATGATTTTTTTTTGCCAAAGTTCGGTACGCCTTTTTCACTTCGGCAGGTGTGGCTTTTTTATCAATTTCTAATATTTTATAATAATCTTTATAATCCACGATAGATTTTTTTGTAAATATTTAGAATTCAAATTTTACCTTAAAGGTTTGTTTTATTTGCCATCTCGTCCCAAAAGACGAGACAAAGGCTCGAAGAAAAAAAGTATTGATTTTTTGTTTATTTAAATAGTTTCTATTTTTTTAAAACTGCCAACAATTCATTTGCTACTGCCACCGACGAACCAGGATTTTGACCTGTAATTAGCAAACCGTCTTTCACAACATTACTTGCCCAATCTTCTTTTTTAGAATAAATTCCGCCTTTCTTTTTAAGTTCATCTTCAAGTAAAAACGGGACAATTTTATCCAGTTTTACTGCAACTTCTTCGGTGTTAGAAAATCCAGTTACTTTTTTGCCTTTGACTAAATAATCTCCATTTTCATCTTTTACATTCAATAAAACTGATGGCGAATGGCAAACTGTGGCAATAGGTTTCTTGGCATCCCAAAATTCTTCAAGCAATGCAATTGAGTATTTATCGATTACTAAATCCCATAAAGGTCCATGTCCGCCAGGATAAAAAATGGCATCGAAATCGTCAGACGAAACCTCTTCTAAGATTTTGGTATTTGCCATTAATTGTAATAAATCTTTATCGTTTTTATAACGAATTGTTGCTTCGGTTTGGTTTTCTGGAGCATCGCTTTTTGGATCAATTGGTGGTTGTCCGCCTTTGGGTGATGCTAAAACAATTTCTGCACCAGCTTCGTTAAAAATATAATATGGAGCCGCAAATTCTTCTATCCAAAAACCTGTTTTCCCTTCTGAGTTTGCCAATTGTGTATGTCCTAATTGGTTGTGCGATGTGAGTACGATTAATATTTTCATAATATAATTTAAATTTTTATTTTACCTTCATTTGCGTCAACGTAATCATTTCCTGTAATTAATGAGCCAATCATTTTAATAAAATTGACCATTTTTCCTCCTTCACTATCCCAATAATAAGCTGTTTTCACAGCAACTTTTATTAGTGAAATATTCGTGTCATCAACTCCATCTTTAAACCAAATTTTAAGAACTGGATTCCATAACTCTTCCATTTTTGCTTTATCTAGAACAATTTCTGCTTCGCAATTTGCTGACAAAAAAGCATTATTTTCTGGACTTGAAAAATACAATTGAATATTTTCATCTACTTTTATATCTCGATTTCTATCGCTGTTTAAACCACTAAAAAACCAAATATTCCCATCTTCATCTACTTTTTGAGTAGTCATAATTGTTGAATTTGTAGCGTTTTGGTTTTTCAAATCGGTGCAAAAAAAACAAAATTTGATTGTATCAACCAATTTTTGTAATTTTAATATTCCTTCTTTTTGTTCTAAATTTTCTATATTTGACATTGTTTTTTTATTAATTAATAGTAAAAATAAAATTCTGAATAATCATTTTTTTTATTGATTAACAATTATCTAACTCGTGTACCTTTTCGTTGGTCACAGGCGGAAAGTTGGAAAACCCCTAGTGTTTTAGATGTTGTTGTGCCAACTTGGCAAATCAATAAAAATGATTAAACAGAATTTAGTTTAAATTTCAAAATGTACTTCGGAAGTTATTGGAATATTTAATACTTTAGAAATCAAACAGTTTTGTTCGGCATCTTTTGTGATGGTTGCAAATTCTTCCGCATTTATTCCAGGAACTGAACCCGTAATATTCAAATGAATTCCTGTAATTGACAAACCTTCCATCATTAAAGTGGCTTCGGTGTCCAATTTATTGGCTGTAATTCCTTTTGCCCCAAGCATTGACGAAACTGCCATTGTAAAACATCCAGCATGCGCTGCCGCCAATAATTCTTCTGGATTTGTGCCTTTTTCACCTTCTTCAAAACGGGTTTTGAAATTGTAATTTGTATTTTCTAGAACGCCACTTTGTGTCGATAAAGTTCCTTTTCCTTCTTTGAGATTTCCTTCCCAATGTGCTTTTGCTGTTCGTATCATATTGCTGTTTTTTTAAATTTTAACTTCGTTTTCTAAAACTCGATTATCTTCAAAATCGGTAAAGTTTTTTATTGTTATTTTGGCAATTTCTGTTACTGCTTCTTGCGTATAAAATGCTTGATGTGGCGTTATTAAAACATTATTGAATGATGATAATCGTCCGAAAACATCATCTTTTATCACAGATTGCGAACGGTCTTTAAAAAATATATCGCTTTCGTTTTCATAAACATCGATTCCTAAATATCCGATTTTTTCGCTTTTTAATGCTTCAATTGCATCTTCGGCATTGATAATTGTGCCACGACTTGTGTTAATAATCATTGTGCCTTTTTTGATTTTGTCAAAGACTTTTCTATCAAATAAATGATTGGTAGCCTCGTTTAACGGACAATGAATGGAAATAATGTCTGATTCTGAAAGCAGTTCATCAAAGGTTTTGAAATGAACACCAGATTGTTTCATTTGTTCGTTTTCTTTGATATCAAATGCAATAATTTTACAACCAAAACCCAACATTATAGAACAAAATGCACGACCAATTTTTCCTGTTCCCACAACTCCAATTGTTTTTCCATAAAGATTAAAACCCATTAAATTTTGCAATGAAAAATTATTTTCATGCACCTGATTATAGGCTTTGTGGGTTTTTCTATTTAATGTCATAATTAATGCTACGGCGTGTTCAGCAACTGCTTGTGGAGAATAGGCTGGAACTCTCAAAACTTTGATATTGTTTGCTTTTGCTGATTCGATATCAACATTATTGTAACCTGCACTTCGCAAATCAATTAATTTTACATCAAGTTTTGCTAATTTCTCGATACAGTTTTTATCGA
Source organism: Flavobacterium sp. (assembly GCF_031423415.1). Taxonomy (GTDB): domain Bacteria; phylum Bacteroidota; class Bacteroidia; order Flavobacteriales; family Flavobacteriaceae; genus Flavobacterium. The sequence continues at coordinate 22,398 of NZ_JANPFL010000039.1, read as the reverse complement.
TTTTATCGGTTACAAATACACAAACTGCTGTAAAACCTTTTGCTAAATCTGCTGAATCAGCATTTAATGATTCTTCGAAAAAAACCAATTCGTGTTTTAAATCAATATTGTATTTATTGAAATATTCACGTTCGTAAAATTGTGTTCCAAAAACCGCAACTTTCATTGATTATCTTCTTCTAAATCGTTATGATTGTCGCCACCAATACTGTAACCATTATTCTCCTCGTCTTCGCTTCCAATGTTTTCTTGATCGTCATCAAGTTCAGAGCCTGGAATGTCTAAATCATCGCCAGACTTATCTTGATCGAAATTTTTTTCGCTCCAAATTGGTGTTTTATCAATTTGGATAATCTCTTTTTTCTTGGCAATATTTTCGGGATCGATGTCAAATTCCTTGTTGAATTTGTTATAAATATCTTCACTTTCAGGATATTTTGGATAGCCGTCTTTATCTAATTGCTCGTTTGATGCTTTTGGAAATTTTTCTGATTTATTCATAATCATATTTTTTTAAAACCATTAAGTAATTAAGGATCATTAAGTTGGATTTTATTAAAAGACCTAACAGGTTTTAAAAACCTGTTAGGATTGTAAAATTATTTTCTAAACTCCGATTCTAATATTTTTTTCTTCTCATGATATTCTGCTTCTGAGATGTGCCCGTCTGCATATCGTTTTTGTAAAATGTCATAAGCGGAATCTTTTTTTCGTCTTTGTCCAGGAATATCATACGGAATGGCGAAAATCCAAAATAATAAAACAACCCAAATTCCCCACCAAATTACATTCATTCCCCAGTAATAATTTTCGTAATACATAATCTTATTTTTTAATTGTTAATTTTAAATTTTAACTCAAATATCTACGCAAAATCCAAGCAATTGATTCGTGTTGTTGTAAGATTCCTGTAAGCAAATCGGCACTTCCGACATCGTGACATTCGTCGGCGCAAACGTCGATATCTTTTCGTAATTCAGAAATTATCATTTCGTGGTCTGATAAAAGTTCAGATATCATTGCTTTTTGAACAGGATATTTATTTGGATGTTCGACAATTCTTGATAGCAATGTAAATTCGTTCATTGTACCAATTGTTTTGCCTCCAAGTTTGTTAATTCTTTCGGCAACTTCGTCAATAATAATTTCTAATTCGGAATATTGTTTTTCGAAAAGTTTGTGCAACTCCATAAAACTTTCTCCAGCCACATTCCAATGAAATTTTCTAGTTTTTATGTATAAAGTCATTTCGTCTGATAAAAAGACAGACAATAAATCGATGCTTTTTTGTAAATTAATTTCTGACATTCCTATTTTTGGTATCATAAATATGTATTATTTAGTTTTTTATTGGTTCTTTTAATGATTTGAAAAGTGTTTCTAAACGCAGTAAATGTTCTTGAGTGAATTTTAAATGTTTGGTTAATCCATTTGCAATTTTTGATGTTCTTGCATTTAATATCATTACTGGTAATGATAGATTCAGCTTTTTTTCTGCATTATAAATCGACATTAATTCATCTATAAAGACATTACAATCTTCATGAGATTTATCTTTATTTATGTTTTCAAGAATATGGTTTTTTACTATCATAAATTCTAATTTTCGTTTTCTATAGATAATTCGTTATTTACTGATATAACACCAAATGTATTCCAAGCAATTTCCTCTATTTTATCTTTTTCGTCATAAGTTTTTACAATTCCCTTCAACGTAACTTCGTTTCCAAAAACATCAATTTCAATTTTATGAGTTGCTAAATTTGTGTCTAAATTGTTTTCTACTTTTTCTTTTAAAATTTGATTTATTTCCATTATTAGGTCTTAATTTGTATGATTTTATAAGATGTAAAATTATGAGATATTAAAAATCAATGTGTTATATAACTTTTAGAATGTTTTGTAATATTCATAGATTCTTTAATGCATGTTTAACATTCCAATAAAAATGAAAATTCCGATGACAGCAAATACGAAAATTAAATAGATAAAAAATTGGCTTACACCATATCGCATTTCAAGATATTTTGCAGGATATGCTATTTTTTCTAAAAATGTGGGTTGTACTTTTTTTTCTGAATTCGTATTGTTAATTTGCTTATTTGCTTTCATTGTTAGTTACCTTATTTATTTACGCTAATAAATTCATTCCTATAAAAACTACAATTCCAATAATGATGAAATAGGCAATAAAAATGGCGAGTATTTTATTAATTCCAAACCGTTCTACTAGTATTCTTACTGGATAGTTTAGTATTTTATAAATGACTAAAAAAAGTTCCCTTTTAGATTGCTCCCCTTTAATAATGACACTTTTTGCTCCATTTCTTAATGCATCAATTGCAATTCCAATATCTTCATCACTAGAAAGAATAATGACTTCGGTGTTTGAATTTATTTTTTTAATTTCAAGCACCAATAGATCTGCTTTTTCACCTTTCAAATCATAGTCCAGAATTACAATTGCTGTATTGGCATCAATCTTATTAAGAAGTGTTTCTCTATTTATAACGGCTGAAATTGTAAGGGAATTTGAAAATCTTTTTTCTAAAAAATTTACAATCCTATTTGATGACCACGGATCGTCTTCCAGTAGAAATAGATTTTGATTTTGTGTTTGCATTTTTATAAATTTTAAAGTGAATCATTATCACCAAATTCATTCAACTTTTTTCTAATAGTTTGTTTAGAATTATCAGACTTTGTTTTAGAGTTTGCTGCTTCTGTTTTTTTCTTAGCATCGCTTTTTTTGGGAGCAATAATCTGTGTTTTTTTAGTTGCCATACTATTTAGTTTTATAACGTTATTATTTGATTAGAAAATTTTAAATTTGAATAATTCTTTGTGCTTATTTTGCTTTTGTCTTTAAAATATTTTTCGATGGTTAATCTTGCCATCAAGTAACTAACAGTAGATTCTGCGCCTTGATTCAAATTGATATATGTGTCCTCTAACCCATCATAACAACCACCTGTACAGGGATTGTAAACTATTTGTTGCAAATGATTTTTACCCAAAAACCAATTGAAAGCAATTTCCATTTTTTCTAGATAATCTTCCTCTTGAAAAGTTTCATAAAATTTGCTCAATGCTATTATTGAGTATGCTACATCTATAGGTTGTTCTCCTCCAATTTTGTTCACGTTTAAGTTGTTATTATGCAACCAACCTTTGTTTGAAATTACGTTTATTTGATTTTTATTAAAAATTTTAGACAATAAAAAATCAAAAGAAGTTTTTGCAATTTCTTTATAAACCAAATTATCGGTTGCCAAATAAGCACACAACATTGCTTCGGGCAAAATGCTGTTTCCATAAGTTAAATAACTTTCGAACCAATGCCAATCTTCCTTATTTTCGTGTTTGTACATTTGAACTAATTTATCGGTCAAATGTTTTAAAACCCGAATATTATCGTCAGAATAATGACAAGAATTGTTATAATAAATACCTTTTATAATAAATGCCATCGCTCTAGGCGAATTAATTTTACAAACATTTATTAGTGATAATTGAAAAGTTTTTAGTATATCGGCAGCAAGATTATCCGGTAATAAGTGACATATTGAAGATAAATATCCCAACGACCAAATGGCGCGACCATTTGAATCGGCTAGGTTTTCTGAGTTTTGTTTTGTGAATTTTTTATCGACATCAACATAGTTTAAAAAATAACCTTCTGGTTGCAAACAATATTTTATAAAATTGAAATATTTACGAATGTATTCTAAATCATTAGCATCATTTTTAAACTCATAATGTTGACACATTGCTACTAAAGCACGAGCATTATCGTCTAAAGTATAACCTGTCCTAATGTCAGGTTGATTGATGATTGAAAACTGAATCATTCCAAATTTTGTTGTTAAATTTTTGAAATGATTTAGGTTAATTTCTGGAATTTTATAATGCAAATTTATTTTTTCTTCACTAATTCTTTCAAATAATAAAGCATGTGCGATAGCAGAATTTTCCCAAGCTGTTGGAGCTAGTTTGTGAATTCCGTTTGATGAAATCTGGCTACGAAGTTGTTCATTATCTAACAAATGGTTGACTTGTTCTGCCAATTGTTTTGGATTTTCGAAATCGATAATAATTCCTGTTCCATTTTGTAAAACCTCAACAGCATGCGGAATTGGGGTAGAAATAATTGGGCAACCACAACTAATTGCATAAGAGAAAGTTCCAGAAACGGCTTGGTTTCTGTCTTTGGAAGTAAACAGATAAATATCCGTAAGTTGTAAGTATTCAAGCAATTGATCTAATGGTAAATATTGATTTATAAATTTTACATATTTATTGAGTTGCAGAGCTGAAATTTTTGCTTCAAGAGTTGAACGGTATTTTTCTCCCTCTTTTTTTACCACATTTGGATGTGTTTTTCCAATGACCAAAAATAAAACTTCTGGATGTTGTTTTACAATTGCGCGTAAAGCATTTATGGAAGTTTCAATACATTTTCCCGAGCTTAATAACCCGAAAGTGGAAATTATTTTGCGTCCCGTAAAGCCATATTTTTCTTTTAAAACGTCTTTATTTGTGTGTTCTACCAAGTGTGTTCCGTGCGGAATTACTGCAATTTTTTCGTTAACAACTGCATAATCATCAACTAATAATTTAGCAGAAGATTTAGTCATTACTATAAAAGATTCAACTATTTGGTCTATTTTTTGAACGTTTTCTTTTAACAATGCATCAGGATTTGGCAAAACAGTATGAAAAGCTATACTTATAGGCTTGTTTAATGACTTTAAAAAAGCAATAAAATCTGCTTCGTTTGATCTAAACAAACCAAATTCGTGCTGAATTAAAACCATCGAAATATTGGGATTATCGTTAATATTTTCGGCTAATTCTATATAAGAATTTTGATTATCGGTTTCAAGAACAAAATCAACTTTTTCGTTATAAACATAGTTGTCCTCTTTATTTTCTAAAGCACAAATTTTAATATCAAATGACCTTTGAAATTTGTTATTTAAAGCAAAAATTAAATCTTGCGAATAAGTTGCAATACCACATTCTCGAGGCGGATATGAGGTTATACATAAAATTTCGGGCAAAATATTTTGACTTTCTATGAAAATAGATTTAGAAATCGCTGTTCTTTCATGAATTTTTCTAGTTGAAAAAACATGGTTATTCTTTGTAGCTGTTTTAGTTTGCATTTTATTTTATATTTAGCATTAATTCATTTGTCAACTCTTTTAAACTGATTGATGCACAAGCAATTCGCTCATCGGCGGCACCATAATAAATATATAATTTGTCGTCTAAAACAATCGCTCCTGTTGGAAAACAAACATTGTTTACTTCTCCTTTTAATTCCCAATCGAGCTCTGGTTTAAATAACGGATAGGGCAATCTGGCAAGAACAATTTCAGGTTTTTCTAAATCTAATAATGCGGCACAAGCACAATAGACAAATCCTTTTATACTATCATAAACACCGTGATAAATAAGCAACCAACCTTCTTTGGTTTCAATTGGTGGACAACCGCCGCCGATGTAGCTTATTTCGTGTTTTAATCTCGGATAAAGCATTACATAATCTTTGAATCGCAATAAATAATTTTGCCAAAACTCTGGAGTTAATTCGCTTAATTCATGAACACAAACTATTTGAATATCAGGTTTTATACGATGTATAAAATGTAACATACCATTTATTCGTCGAGGAAAAAAAACTACATTTTTATCCCAAACCAAAACTTTTTTACCATTTTTTTCTTTAATACCCTCGTGTTCGTTGTACCTAAAATATTTTTCATTTAGTTTGCTTTTTGTTCCTGCTAAACGTTTAAATTCGTCAAACATCATATGTGGAACTATAATTCCGTGTTTGGTCCAAGTAATTAAATCTGGAGATGTTGCTAAGGCTCCAAGCGCATTTACACCGTCAAAAGCACAATAAGAGAGATAAAACAAATTGTCAATTCGAACAATTCTGGCATCTTCAACACCATGTTCTTCATATTCGAATTGTGGAAAAATAATGGGAACATCTAATCTTTCTACAACTTCTAAAGGAGTTTTAAATTTGGCATAACCGATACTCGAATAATTCCCTTTTCCAACAGCGCGATAAAACATATGAATGTAATCTCCATAATGAATAACTGCTGGATTCAATACACCTTCGACTTCAAAACCTTGTTCGGATTTGCTGAGAACAATGCCTTCTTTTTTGACTTCTAACATAATTTCTAGTTTTTAGTTTGCCAGTTTTTGAATTCTTCAATTTCAAAGGATTGATCTTCGATAATGTTTTTTGACAATTCTAATAAAACGTTTTCTTTACCAAATTGTAACTGCATCTTTGCCATTGTTACTGCACTTTCGTGATGCGGAATCATCATGGCAACATAATCTTTATCAATGCTTTCATACATTTTAACATCGTTCATTTTACCCATCATCGATTTCATTTCGCTAGCAATTTTGAAACTATTTGAAGTTTGATTATTTGTTGCAAGAACTTCATAATTTTGCAAAAATTGTTTCATTTGTTTGATTTCGATTTCTTGTGCGGCAATAATTCCGTTAGCCATATTTTGAATAGTTTTATCACCTCCTTTTTCAATTGCAACACGGCTCATATCTATTGCCATTTGATGGTGCAAAATCATAAGATTTGCAAAATCATAATCAAAATCACCATTCATTTTTGAGTTGTTCATAGCCATTGTGGTTTTGCTCATTGATTGCATTAATTCGTTTTCCATTGGCATAGAATGGTCCATTTTTGTTTCTTCTGCAGAATCTAACTTTTTACAAGAGCTTAATGTGACAACACTAAAAAGAATAATTATAATTGAAGTTTTCATCTTGAATTTGTTTAAGTATTAATTTTTATAAAGGTTATAAAATACTGCTAATTGATTGTTATATAACTATTTACTAAAGTTATAATATTCCTAGATTTGGACAATAATTGTAAATAAAATGGTTGATTTAAAAACAAAAAAAATGACAATCATTTCTAATTGTCATTCTTCCTTGAATTAATAATTATTATTTTTATTCTTTAGCTTCTTGATTTTCTCTACTCTTTGCTCCTATTCTGTTTGCTTTAAACATAGGTGCTAATTTAAATTTAATAGAAGCAATTTTTCCATTATCTTCTGACGATAAACCTTCTTTTTCGACTGTGTTTTTTCTAGAATCTAAAGCTTCATACATTAATTTAATTTCGTCATAATCTTCTCTAGTAAAGTTTGCCTTATTGTCTTTATACGATTGATAAAAATTATCATAAACCGAAAGAATATTGTCTTTGTTTACCCAGGCAAAACTCATATCGTTCCCAATTTTACCTGCTCCAAACAATCTGTCTCTTAACACTTGTGAAGGACTTGCTTTTACTGGTTGCGCAATATTGTCTAGAACTGGTTCTGCTTCAAGATTGGTTAATGCAATAACTTTATATTCATCATATTTAGCATTTGAAGCATCAATTTTTGCTTGAGAGGTTGGTTTAACATCCTCATCAAGGCTTGATAAAGCATCGTTTGCATTTGTTTTCTTGATTTCAAAATCTTCAGAAATTCTGTCCCAATTTGCCTGTCTATCTTCAGCAGAAACGGTTTTTAATGAATCTACATAGGTTTCTAATTCGCTAATTCGTTGGTCAGCCAAATCCCTTTCTTTGTTTTTACAAGAACCCATTCCTACTAGAATCATTAAAAATAATCCAAATTTTAATACATTTTTTTTCATAATAATTAGGTTTAATAATATTCAATTAAGTTTAAATATCTACTGTAAAACTAAACTGATAGTCGCTTTAAAATGTTACATAATTTTATTATTAAGTTATATAATTATGATTAAACAAAAAAAATGGCTATCAAGATTGACAGCCATTTTTAACCAAAAAACAAAACTTACCTTTAATTATTTAATAATTTGTTTTCAATTCTACTCTACGGTTTTTAGCTTTCCCTAAAGATGTATTATTGGTAGCAACTGGTTTAGTTTCTCCAAATCCAACTGAAATTAATCGAGCGTCTGAAACACCTTTTCCAATAAGGTATTGTCTAACTGATTCAGAACGTTTTTGAGATAAAGTCATGTTAAAATCGTCGGCTCCAACACTATCAGTGTGTCCTTCAATTGTTAAACTAGCACCTTCATATTTGTATAATATTTTTGACAATTCGTCCAGTTGAGATAGTGAAGCTACTTTTAGTTTATCGGAATTATTTTCGAAGAAAATTTTGCTTCCTATGTAGGTTATTCTTACAATATCTGCTTTTGTAATTTCTGGACAACCTTTGTTTGCTGCTGTTCCCTTTGCATTTGGACAACGGTCATCAATATCGGCAACTCCATCACCATCTGCATCAGGGCAACCTTTAAGTCCCATAACTCCTGCTACGTCTGGGCAACGATCCATATCATCCATTACACCATCGCCATCGCTGTCCATAGGACATCCTTTTGCATCTACTCTTGTGCCTTGTTTGGTGTTTGCACATTTATCATCTAAATCGGCAACACCGTCATTATCGGCATCTGGACAACCTTTTAGCGTAAGTTTTCCCGCTTGATCTGGGCAACGGTCTTTAGAGTCTTCTACACCATCATTATCTCTATCAGGACAGCCACTTAATGATTGCGTTCCAGCTGTATCTGGACAAGTGTCAAGATAATCAGCAACACCATCTCCATCACGGTCAAGAGGACAACCCGTTTTATCAACTGCTACTCCTGCAGGAGTGTCTGGGCAGTTGTCTTTTTTGTCAGAAACACCATCTTTATCAGTATCCTTAGAATTACCCATATTGAATGTTAAACCAACCATGTGTGTAACATAAGAATCTTTTTTCTTAAATTCACCATTGGCATTGTCTATACCATCTCGACGATCTTTGTTGGAGAACATGAATGTTTCTTGCAAGTTTAACATAATTTCTGGTGTTAACCTAAAATTGATACCTGCACCAGCTGTTGGTAAAATGTAATCATAATTTTCTGTATGAAAATTCAATTGATTATCAAATATAATAGCTCCAACTCCAGCAAATACATATGGTCTGATAACATATTCGGGGGCTACAATATTAAAACGTAAATTTAGTGATGCCGCATTAAAATCAGATTTAAAACCTGCTGTTGTACCATTATTGTAACCTATTGTACCTTTAGAAAGCAATAAACTTGCGTCGAACAATTTGCTTAAATATCTAGAAACAGATAATCCCCCAAAACCATAAATGGTGTTGCTGGTTTCATACCAATCACGACCTAAATCTCCGTTATATTGTGTTACACCACCGTGTAAACCAACATTCCATTTTTTTTCTTCTGTTTGTGCCCTCAATGTAAATGTAATAGTGATACACATACATAGAATTAGTAATTTTTTCATAATGTTTTATATTTATAATTGTTGGGTACAAAGTTCAGGCAGACATCAAAGTTTTGTGTTATACAATTATTGTTAAAAGTTGTAATATTCGTAGCAACGGAAAAAGTATTAGCTCAAATATTGATTTAAAATTTGAATCCATAATAAATATTATTTAATAAATTTATCTTTAATCATCTGATTATAAATTACTTTTGTAACTTCTTCGGTCAATTTTTTTACTCCTTTAGGATCCGTTGTTTCGGTTAATGCTGTCCAAATAATTTTGTTTTCTCTGATGGAATATACATTCGTTTCGATGGTATAAATTTTGGTAGTTATATAATATTCAGGATTGTAATACGACATTGAACTTTCATAAAAATAATTATTGAAATCTCGGTAATTATTTGGATAACGATTATAATTGTTTTGCTGGTAAATTTTTTCTTGCTCAACATCAATTAATCGCATAGTTACAACACCATCGAAACCGTCATTTTTGATTGTACTTCTAATGACTTCATGGTTTTCTTTATTAAAATTAGATTTTAGATAATTATATGATGGAATGCCCTTTCCGTTGAGATAACCAACCATTTGGTCTTCTGCTTTTCTATTGCTAGTTTCAGACTTGAACATTGCAACAACCAAAATTTTGTCTAACTGATTTAGATTTATTTGCTTGTCGCGCTGAGTCCAACTGCTAACAATTTGAGTTGAATTACAGGAAGATAAAAAAAACAGAAGGAATAAAAAAGAAGTAAAGTTTGGCTTTTTCATAGTGTTACATTTAATTGAAATGAGGATGTTTTGAACTATCAAAGTTTGATTTATTATAAGAAAGATTTGTTGTTAAATTTTATTAAAAAATTGTAAAATTCATAGGAATTATTATGGATAATGTTACTTTTATGAAAGATTAAAATAAAAACATTACATCTTAATAATTTTTCCATCTTCCATTTCAATAGTCCTGTGCGTTCGTTTGGCAAAATCGTTATCGTGTGTTACAATTAGTAACGATTGTTTATAAACTTCAGCCAATTCTTTGAAAACGTCAAAAACAATTTCCGAGTTTTTCTTGTCTAGATTTCCTGTTGGTTCATCACCCATAATGATTAAAGGATCGTTGATTAAAGCCCGAGCTATGGCTACTCGCTGTTTTTCGCCACCCGACAATTTGTTCGGACTTTGCAATGCTTTATCTTGAATTCCCAACACTTTTAATTTTTCATAGGCTTTTGCTTCAATTTCCTTCGTGGATAATTTTGCCAATTTTAATCCTGGTAGCATAACGTTTTGTAAAACCGAAAATTCGTTTAACAGATAGTGAAACTGGAATACAAATCCAATTTTTTCGTTACGAACAACTGCCAATTCTATATCGGGTTTGTCTTTCATTGAAACAGAATCGATTTTTAAATCTCCATCAAAAACAGTATCCATTGTAGATAAAATATACAATAAAGTAGATTTTCCGCAACCAGATTTCCCGATTATCGAAGCAAATTCACCTTTATTTATTGAGAAATTAATATCCGTTAACACTTTCAATTCCATTGTTTCGTGGAAAGTTTTGGAGATATTTATGGCTTCTAGAATTTTGGTTTCCATTTTATTTTCCTCTAATAATTTCAACAGGATCTACTTTACTGGCTTTCATTGCAGGAAATAATCCTGCAATTGTAGTTGTAAATAGCGCAAAAATCATACTGATGATGTAATAAATGCCGTCGTAACTAATTGGATAGGTTTTTATGGTTGGCAACGAAGGTGTTTCGAAAGGAATTATACTTATAATTGAAGAGAAAATAAATCCGATTAACAAACCCAATAATCCTCCTGCCACTCCAATAATTAAAGATAAAAAAATGAAAATCCATTTTACATCGCTACCCGAAAAACCTGTCGCTTTCAGAATTGCAATCGTATCCATTTTTTCGTAAATCATCATATTCAGAATATTATAAATTCCGAAACCAGCAACCAACAATAATACCAAACCAACTGCATACGAAATGATGGTTCTAACCGAACTTCCCGTTTCAAATTGAGCGTTAGCCGTTTGATAATCAATGGTATCTGTATTGTATTTCTCTGCAAATTCTTTGGCAACTTGTGGTGCCGATTGCATATCGAATAATTTAATTTGAATATCGGTGATGTAATTTGTTGGTTCATCCAATAATTTTTGAGCTGTTTCCAGCGATGTGTAACTAAATGTATTATCGTATTCTACAATGCCAATTTGTGAAATTCCAACTACTTTTAGCATTACTAAATTGCCACGTGATGAAGTGATATTAATATTGTCGCCTTTGACTAAAAGCATTTTTTCTGACAAACCTTTGCCTATAATTATGCTGTTATTTTGATATAAATCAGCCACATTTCCATCGATGATATTTTCTGAAATTTTGAATAATTTCTCTTCGTGTTCAATTTCAATTCCGTTGATAACTCCAGCAATTTCTATTGTTCCAGAATTAAAAAAAACAGGTGTATTTATTTTGGCAGCAACATCAATAATGCGTTTATCGAGTTTTAAGTCTTGTATGATTTTTTTGCTATCATAAATCGATTTTCCTCTGTCTTTTGGTTTTATTGAATTAATGAAATTAGTATTGTTTTTATATTTTTCAGATAAAGAAATGGGTTGATTTTGAGATGGTTTTACTTCATTATACAATCGAACGTGAGGTGTTTTGTTTAGCATTAATCCATCAAGCAGATCGTTTAAACCGTTCATAAAACTAACCAAAGCAATAAACATTGAAATACTAAAAGTCACGCCAACGGCAGCAACAATAGTTTGTTTGAGTCGTGCTCGAAGCAAATGTGTGGCAATATTTAAAATCAGTTTATAGTTCATTCTTTTAGTTTATAAATTATTTCATCTGCTTTTAAACCTTCCATAATTTCCACTTTTTGATAATCTGATAATCCTATTTTTACTTTGCGTTTTTCTTTTTTAGAGATTTGAATAGAATCACCTTTTAGCAAATAATTTTTCGGAATTGTAACAGCATTTTTTTTGGTTTGAATGACAATATTGGCTTCGGCAGAAAGATTTGGATATAATTTTTGTGGCGGATTTATAAAATGTGCTTCAATCTTAAAAGTTCTAGATTGCTCGTTCATTATCGGAAAAATTTTATCAACTTTGGCTTCAAAAACTTGATTTTTATAACTGTCTAATGTGATCAAAACAGATTGATTTAATTTTACTCTTGCCATATCGTTTTCATCAACTTCAAGTTCCAACAAAAAAGCGTTTTTTTTACCGATAATTGCTAACGGAATTTGTGGCGAAATCAAGGTGCCTTCTTTTACTAAAATATCAAAAAGTTGACCAGAAAGAGCACTTTTAATTTGATAATCATTTTGTGTTTCTTGACCAATTTGCAGTAAAATATTATTTTTGTTTTGGTCGAAATTCAACTGCAATTTAAGTTGTGATAATTGTTTTTGAGATGTTTTTAAATTCAATTGCGAAGATTTGTATGCTAATTCCACTTTTTCAAAATCGACTTCCGAAATAATATGGTCTTCTTTTATTCGGTTATTTCTATCATATAACGATTTATCAACCAATAATTTATCACGAGCCAATTGCACTTTTAGTTCCATTTCTGAGATTTTATCTTGAATATATCGGTTGTCATTTTGACTTAATTGATACGTTAATTTTGCGTTTTGAGTATTCAATTCAGCTTTGTCATCATCAATTTCAAATAGCAATTGATCTTTAGTAATTGTTTGCCCAGCAACAACATCAATTTTATTCAAAATGCCATTTACAGTCGAAAAAACAGCGTATTGATTTTCGGATTTAATGATTCCAGAGGCATAAACGCTTTCGGTTACATCGCCAATTGTTGGTTTGGTTTGCTCGAATTTGTCTTTGCAGGAAATTATAAATAATAGTATAATTAGGAATATTTTTTTCATATTTAGATTTATTTATCTGCTTAAAATTTTTCCTAAACCAAATAATTTATAACAACTTTTACAATTTTATTAATCAAAGTTTTTAACTCCCAAAGTTTAAGTTTTTACAATAAATTATGGTTGTAAAATTTTATTATAAAATTGTATAATTCCTATACTTTTTCATGTGAATTTTGTAATAAATAAAATTATATGTGTAACAATTTGTAGGATAAAATCATTAAACTTTGATTTTTTAATTGTTTGAATTTAAAAAATGAAAAAGTTAATCAATACTACTTTTACCGAAAACAAAATTCAACTCATTAGAAGTGGCAAACCTTATTTTGACTTACTTCTAAAACTTATAAACGATTCAACCGAAAGTATCCATATTCAAACCTATATTTTTAATGATGATGAAACAGGGAAATCAATTGTAAATGCACTAAAAATTGCCGCTTCTAAAAAAGTAAAAATTTACTTGTTAGTTGATGGTTATGCTTCAAAAAACTTATCTGAAATTTTCATCGAAAATTTAAAAAAAGAGAAAATAGAGTTTCGATTTTTTAAACCTTTTTTTAAAAATAATAATTTCTATTTCGGACGAAGATTGCATCACAAAATGATTGTTATCGACACAAAATATGCTATTGTAGGGGGATTGAATATTGCCGATAGATACAACGATTGTCCTAATATTAAGGCTTGGTTAGACTTTGCTATATTTGTAGAAGGTCCAATTGTTAAAGAACTTTGCGTTTTATGCTGGAAAACTTGGAACGGGTTCAAAGTGAATAAAAACCAAGAATATTGCAAAGAAAACAACATTTTGTTTAATTTTAATGAAGACGAAATTGCTTTATGTCGCATCAGGCGAAACGATTGGGTACGAACAAAAAATGAAATATCTACTACTTACAAAGAAATATTTAACAACGCCGAAAAACAAATTACTATTATATGCAGTTATTTTTTGCCAGGTCGAAAAATCAGAAAATTGTTGCGATTTGCACTAAAAAAAGGGGTAAAAGTTAGATTAATTTTGGCAAGTCAATCTGATGTAAAAATTGCAAAATCGGCAGAAAGATGGATGTACGATTGGTTGCTCAGGAAAAACGTCGAAATATATGAATACCAACCTACTGTCTTGCATGCAAAAATGTGTGTGGTTGATGAAAAGCTAGTTACTATTGGATCTTATAACATCAACAATATTAGTGCATATGCAAGTATTGAATTGAATATTGATATTAAAAAAGCAAACTTTGCCAAAGATGTTACCCAAACTTTAGATGCAATTATTGAAGAAGATTGCATTCAAGTAACCAACGAAGTTTACCAAAAAACAAATACTATTTTCAAACAATTATACCATTGGGTTAGCTATAAAATTTTCAGAATAAGTTTTTTCTTGTGTACTTTTTATTTTAAACAGCGAGAATGAATTCAATAGTAATTTCAATTCCCTTTTATTCTTTCAAATAAGGAAGAAAAAGTTTTTTCATTCCAACCCACAAATCTTCCACGTTGCACAACGAGTGTGTTATCATACTCTTTATGCAAAAAATAATGAAACACAAATTTCCCTTTTGGGTTTTCCCAGCCTTTTATTTGTCCAAATCTTAAATCGTTAAAAACAAGGGTATCATTCCATTTTTCGATGGTATAAAAATTTTGCGAAAAGCGTTTCAGTTTATATAAATCTTCTTTATCTTCTATTGCTTCTAGCAAATTATTATTACGAGCAAAATAAGTGAAATCTATCGTTTTTTTAGTGTCAAAAATTGATTTATGACCAACATAAAATCCGTTTTCATTGCCTGCAACTACATACCACAAACTATTCTGAAAAGGTGCAGGTGTTGTTAAATATTGTGTGTAATTTATATTTTGTTGTTGTAATGATTTCTTGACATCTGCATCAATTTTTATTTTTATGCCAATGCAAATCAATAAATAAATGGCTGTAAAACCAAGACCAAATTTCCAAATTCTCTTACGGTAAATAGTATTTTTTCTAAAATAAATAAATGCCAAACACGCCAATCCTGTCCAAATAGAAAACAATGGATCAGCGACATAAATCATATTAAAAGAAAATCGTTTATGGCTAAATGGTTCTAACCAACCTACACCATAATTATTAAAAGCATCTAAAAAAATATGGATAAAAATAACGCTACCAAAAAATAACATCCAATGTTTTAAACTTATATTGTGTGGTCTGTGCCAATATTCAGCTAGCAATGCAAATAGTGGCGTGATGATAATACAAAACAAAAACGAATGTGTAAAACCACGATGCGCCAATAAGTTGGACGAAGTATCCATCCAGAACGAAGCTATAAAATCTATATCAGGAATGCTTTGTGCCAATGCGCCCCATAACATCGCTTTTTTGCCAAGAGTTTTTCCTGCAAATGCTTCTCCCATACAGGCTCCAAGTGCAATATGTGTGAGTGAATCCATCTATTTTTATATGATTTCCTTTAATAAATCGTCTAAATCTAATACTGCTGAATACATTATTAATGTTCCGTCTTCGTTATAAAGCCATTCTACTTTGGGCTTGTCCCAATACAATTCGACGCCATTATTATCAGGATCATTTAGGTAAATGGCTTGTGAAACGCCGTGATCTGCTGAACCCGTAATATGATAATTTATTTGTAATAATCGGTTGTAAATAGTTGCTAAATCTTTTCGAGTTGGATATAAAATGGCGGTATGAAACAAGCCAACTCCTTTTTTTTGAGCCATTGGGTAATCTTCACTGTACCAAGTATTTAAGCCAATGTGATGATGGTAACCGCCAGCAGAAACAAATGCGGCTTCGGTGCCATACATAGTTGTGATTTCGAATCCTAATAAATCGCAATAAAAGTCTAGTGAACGCTGCAAATTGGAAACTTTCAAATGAACATGACCAATGCAGGTTTGAATGGGTATTTTGTATGGTTTTTCCATTTATTTTATTTCTAAATAATTGTATAAAAGTGGTTAGTTAGTCACTAGTAAGCGTTATATAATTATAGAAAAAAGTTGCATTATTCACATATTAAAATTGGGAAAATAAAAGCCATACTTTATAAAACTACTTTTTGTTCGTAAAATAGAATCTATAAACCTATTTTTTATTCAAAATATAATTATTATCTTTCTATCAAGGCTACTATTTTACTGTACAATTGGTTTTCATCAAAAGGTTTAGAAATATAATCATTCATACCAAGTTCTTTACATTTAAGATCATCAACTGTAGTTACATCTGCTGTTAATGCAATGATTGGAATTGTAGATTGCATTGTGTTTCGAATGTATTCTGTAGCTTCAAAACCATTCATTATGGGCATTTGCAAATCCATCAAAATAATGTCGTAGGTATTGGTTTGTAGTTTTTCTATTGCTAGCTTGCCATTGTTTACAATATCAAAATCAAAGTCAAAATCATCTAAAATAATCTTTATTAATAATTGATTCAACGCTACATCTTCGGCAACTAATACACGGAGGTTTTTAATTTTTGAATTTAATGCTACTATTTCTGCCTTTTCAACAATTTTCTTATTTGTTTTTGCAAATGGCATTATAAAACTAAAAGTTGAACCTTCACCAAGTTTACTATTTACTTGAATACTTCCGCCTTGAAGTTCTACTAATTGTTTTACGATACCAAGTCCCAGTCCTGTTCCGCCATACGAATTTGAGGTGTTAATTTCTGCTTGTTCAAATAGATTGAAAATTGAATTTATTTTGTCGTTTGCAATGCCAATTCCAGTATCAGTAATGACAAATTCAATAAACACATTTTTTTCATCTTCGTTTTTTAAATTGGCACTTAGCATAATTTTACCGTTGTGTGTAAATTTTATGGCATTACTCATCAGGTTTAAGATAATCTGATTTAATCTTACAGAATCGCCTATTACTATTGATGGTATTTTGCTATCGTATTCTCTTACCAGTTCTAAATTTTTTTCTTTTATTTTGAGGTCAAAAGAATGTATTAATGAATTTATTGATTTGCACATTTCAAATGGCTTTTTTTCAAATGTCATTTTGCCGGCATCAACTTTTGCCAAATCGAGTATGTCATTTATAAGTACGTTTAAAGAATTGCTACTTGTTTTTATTGCCTTGAGAAATTCTTTTTGTTTTTCATCTAACTCTGTTTTTAATAACACATTTGTAAATCCGACTATCGAGTTTAATGGTGTTCTAATTTCGTGGCTCATGTTTGATAAAAACTGTTGCTTAAATTTTACTGCATTTTCTGCAGATTCTTTTGCAACAATCAATTTTTCTTCAATTCTTTTCTGTTCTGTAATATCCATGCTTATACCAGAAAGGGTAACAGCCTCACCTGCATCATTGTATAAATATTTGCCTGAAGCACGCATCCACCGCACATTTTCATTGTCCTCCCGTTTTATGCGATAAGATGTTTCGTAATGTATTTTTGTTTCAAGTGTTTTTGCCAATGCTGCATAAACCACTTCTTTATCGCTGTCAAGTATTACTTTATGCCAATCTTCATATACAAGGTCTGTACGATGCTCATCATAGCCCCACATTTTTTTATGCAAGTCCGACCATTCTAAGGTTTGTGACGCCAAATCCAACGACCAAGTACCCACTTCTGCGGCAGTGGTCGCTATTTCAAAATGCTCTGAGATTTTTCGCAGTTGCTCTTCGCTTTCTTCAATTTTTTTTCTTGCGAGCACTTTATCAGTTACATCAATTGCAACATTAATTACTCCAGAAACATTTTTATTGTAGTCAAATATTGGATGATAAATAAAATCAAAATATCCCTTGAATTCATTGCCATGTTTCAAAAAGTGAACAGGGAATTCGTTTCCCTTGAAAGGAATGCCAGTAGAAAATATATCGCTTAAAATTTTATCCAATCCCTGGGTAGCAGTTTCGGGAAACGCATCAAATAATTTTCTGCCAAGTATTTCACTTTCTGTTTTTCCTATAATTTCGCAGAAAAGTTTATTTGCAAGTGAAATCACGAATTCTTTTCCTTCATAAATATTTAAAGCAAACGGGGCTTGCATAAAAATATTCTGAAGTTGCTGCTGACTATCTTTAATTTTTTGCTTTGCAATCACTTCGTATGTTACTTCATTTGCCAATATTGCCACGCCTACTATCTCTCCATTTATATTTCGTTGTGCTTGGTAAATAAAATTGTAGTGCATCAGCTGTTGCTTACCGTTGCGCAATAGAGTAACGGGTGTTTCGTAAGCATGATACGGTTCGCCAGTTTCATATACATTTTGTATCAACTTATCAAAACCTTGTTCGGCAGCTTCTGGCAACACTTCAAACAATGATTTGCCAATAATATCTTTTCCCTTGCCCCATGTTTCGATAATCGCATCGTTGGCTATTTCTATAATTGTGTCTTTGCCTTTAAAAATACCAATCATATATGGAGAAGAATAAATCAGTTGGTGAAATCGGTGTTCACTTTCTTCCACTTTTTTGCGGGCAAGCACTTGTTCAGTTACATCAATATTGGTTCCGACTATCCATTCTGCTTGTCCAGCATCATTAGTCCGAACAGTTTCCACTGCTTCTATATGACGGAGTATGCCATCGTCTGCCCTTAAAATTTTAAAAAAACGTTTGCTACTGCCACTATTTTTTACCGTAACTTGTAATATTTTTTCTTGCTCCTCAATATCTTCAGTAACTAATGCTTCCTTCCAAGTATCGTATGGTACAAATCCATTATTTGTTGGCTTTACACCGTAAATTTCGAACATTTTTGCATCCCATTTGATTTGGTTTGTGATCACATTCCATTCCCAAATACCTACTCCAGAGGCTTCAGTTGCCAAGCGAAAACGTTGTTCATTTTCTTCAGCTTTTTTACGCACAAGCACTCTTTCCGTTACATCAGTTGCATATACTAACACACCCGAAACAGTGCCGTCATTTTCTTTATATGGATGGTAGACAAAGTCGAAATAAACGATTTCATTTTCGCCATTATCTCGAATAAAAAAAGCGGGCTGTTCGCTGCCGTAGTGCGAAATGTTATTGTGCAACACATCAAATAGCAAACCCATAAAAGGTTGGTCTTTCATTTCGGGCAATATTTCAATTAACGATTTGCCCAAAGCTTCCTTGCCTACATTAAAAATTTTGAGTATGGGATTATTTGCTGTCTCTAATATCATATCCTCTCCTTTCAAAATCAAAATAGGGTAAATGGATAGTTCAACCAAATTGCGAAAACGCTGATCGTTTTCTTGTAGTTTCTGTACATCAAATTCAGATGTTTTCAGAATACTTAATTCTAATTCCAATTCTTTTATTCTATTTTCAATGTCTTTTTTTTCCATAGTATCGAATTGGTCTCTTTTGTTTGCAAAAACTTCTTGTTTACGAAGGTACAAAGGTTTTGATGGAAAGATTTAAAATAAATAAGTTTTATATTTTATTGTTTTTCAAATTGTTACGTTATAA
The DNA here is from genome assembly GCF_031423415.1 of Flavobacterium sp. Classification (GTDB taxonomy): domain Bacteria; phylum Bacteroidota; class Bacteroidia; order Flavobacteriales; family Flavobacteriaceae; genus Flavobacterium. Next base: position 2,627 of record NZ_JANPFL010000039.1, on the reverse strand, counting down.
GTTAATTTCTGATTAATTAAAAATGATTGTTCTGCTATTAAATAATTTAATGAGTTAATTTTTCATGATGTGAATTTTGTTACCAATATTTGCTTTAAGTTCCTTTAAAATGAGTTGTATAGTTTTGCAATGTCCACACCATTCGTTATTTATGATTTGTAAAAATTTTGCTATCGTTTTTTACTTGTTTAAAATTCTGTAAATCAATCCTAAAATTATGATTATAAAAAAGGCGGTATAAATTTGTTTGTTATATTTTGCTAACCAATTGGGTAAATAAATATCAAAATTTTCTTTTGCAGAATTAGAATATTTTTGTGCCATAATGGTTAATGGACACATCATTTTGAAGAATAGAAGAATAATGAATTCAAAGCCAATTAATCCAATTCCTATCCAAATAAAGTTGTCAATTTTATTTGTAAATACTTCATAAGCCATATAAAACAATACTAAATTAAAAAATATCCAAATGATGGTGTGGATGGTTTTTATTAGAATTAATTTAGTTTGACTATTCATTTTTTCTATTTCTCTTTAATCATTTTCACTGATTTTATAATTGTAAATAGCAATTTTTCTAAACCTTTTGATACACTTCATCAAAGGAAATTCTCATTCTGTCGCCCCAAACTCCTTGTTCTTCTCTAATGCCGCAGGAAACCACCATATTGATTTCGGCACCATAGGGCAATTTCAAAATACTTTTCACTTTTCTACTATCAAAACCTTCCATTGGGCAAGTGTCATACTTTTCGTTAGCCATTGCCAGCATAAATGTTTGAGCAGCTAAAGCACAGGTTTTATGAACTACAACTCTCATGTCGTTTTCAGATACTTGATACACAATTGGTCTAAAAAGCCCAACGATGTTGACTATAATTTTTCTTAATAATCCGAAAATTCCAAAAGCACGTAGGTATAAAAAAGGCATTATTTTGCCATAATACATTTTCCAGCTTTTACTTCGTTTTTCTTGTTTTAATTTAGGGCTATTTTCTAACACATTTTGAGTTTCTAACACCATCATTTCTTTTGCTCTTTTACGGTATAAATCCTGCCTTGTTACAAAAACTACCATTTGTTGTGCGGTAGTTGCCGATTCTTGATTTAAACAAGCAATTGCTAATTTTTTCAACATTTCGGGGTTTGTGATATGATAAAACTCCCAAAGTTGCATGTTGGAACTATTTGGTGCTAAAGTTGCTAATTGAATACAATGTTTCACTTTTTCGGCATCAATGGGCTGTTTTTTGTAATGCCTCACTGAGCGTCTGTAATTTATTATTTCTTCTAAAGTCATTTTTAATTGTGGGTTATTTTTGCTACCTAAATTATTTCAATAGCGCAAAGTTGCATTCCAGTTATTACTTTTATGTTATCCAATATTTAATTTGAGGTTGTATAATTCTACAATCAGTTATCAATGTCGTTTAGTTAAGGAATAATCTAATTTTTTTTTGCTTTTCCCCCAATTTTTTAACTTCCTCAAGCCATTTTTTTCGTTTGGCTTCATCGGAAGCTTTAATACCAGAAAAAACTTTGATTTTTACTGGTTTTATACCGCAAAATTCCAATACGCCAATTTTCATAGCGTTGTGTCCTGGACTTCTGTTTTTAAACCAATAATACCAACTTGGCGTGTCCATTGTTACAATTAGCCTAGCCGTTTTTCCTTTTAATAGTTTGTCCCAAAAAGATGAATTTTCTCTGTATTTAAAAGCAAATCCTGGTACAAAAACCCTATCAATAAAACCTTTGAGCAATGCTGGGAAAGTTGCCCACCAATTTGGATACACAAAAACCAAATGATCTGCCCATAAAATATCTTTTTGCATTTGAACCAAATCGGGTTCTAATTCGCTAATTTTTCGGTATCCGTAAGTTAAAATCGGATTGAATTTCAAATCAATTAAATGAACCAATTTGCAATCAGTGCCAACTAAATCAGCACCGTTTTTATAGCTTTCTGCCAAAGCAAAACAAAAACTTTCTTTGTCTGGATGTGCGTTGATAATTAAGATGTTTTTCATTTTAATAAAATTTACGATTGTAAAAATTCAATTAAATCAACGTTTAATTTATCTTTATCTGTATAAAATAAACCATGTGGCGCATCATCGTAGATTATAAATGTATTATTGGCAATTAACTGTGCTGTTTTTTCAGACGAAATTTCAATAGGCACAATCTTGTCTGCATTTCCATGGATTATTAAAGTGGGCACTTTTATTGAAAGTACTTCTTGACGAAAATCGGCACTCGAAAAAGATTTGGCACATTCTGTTGTTGCATGTGGCGAAGCAAAAGAGGCTAACATTCTATAGTATTCTAGTAATGGTGTACTTATAACTTTGTTACTACTACTTTGTCCAAAAAAATTTATACCAAAACCATCTAAAAATGCGATTCTGTCTTCTTTAATTGCGAATTGTGTAGCTTCATTTTTTTCTTTTGTACGACCTTTTGGATTGTCGTCACTTTTTGCCAAATAAGGAATTATCGAAGAAACAAGCACAGCTTTAGAAACATTTTGACCAGCGTGTCGGCTAAAATAGCGAACTACTTCTCCACCGCCCATAGAAAAGCCAACGAGAGTTACATTTGTTAACTCCAATTGGTCGATT
>NZ_JANPFL010000038.1:0-65588 GCF_031423415.1 Flavobacterium sp. | reverse complement strand
TTAAAACTTCAATATTTGAAAAAATATTTTTCTAAATTTCAAATATTGAGTTCTACAAAGAACACTAAAAAACAAGCAAAACAGTTGAAATGCTTATAAATAGTAGCTTTTCAAGTTTTTATCGGACAACAATGGTTTTTTATACTAAACCATTATACTATTATATGTGATTAAAAAGTTTAAAATTATTAAAAATAATTATTTTTTATTTCGAAAGATGTCATCAAACAATTCAAATAATTTTTCTCTATTAATGGGTTTGGTGATGTAACCATGGAATCCAGCATTAAAAATTTTTACTTCATCTTCCGTTGATGCATACGCAGTTTGGGCTACTACAATCAATTCTGGCCGTATCACTTTTATTTTTTCTAATGCTTCAAAACCATTCATAATAGGCATTTTTATATCCATAAATACTAAATCAATATTTGGATTAGTACTACAGATCGCGACAGCTTCTTCACCGTTTACTGCTCTGATAATAGTATAATTTGTGAGTTTTACTATTTTTTGAAATAACAGGAAATTAATATCATCATCCTCAGCAATCAAGATGGTTCTCGCTTCTCTCCATTTTGAATCAATCGTACTTTTTGTAAATCTCTTGATAATTTTGCGCTCTTTATCATAGTCCAAAGGAATTGAAAATGAAAAAGTAGAACCTTCGTCAACTATAGATTCTAATGAAATCGTTCCGCCCATCATTTCAACATAAGCTTTAGAAATTGCCAATCCTAGTCCTAAACCTCCTGCCATAACAGATAAGTCGCTATCCACTCTTTTGAAACGATCAAAAACATATTGATGATTAATTATATCAATGCCAATCCCTGTATCTTGTATTTTAAATATGATTTGGGCATTTTTTTCGTCAACTTCATAACCAAAATCAACGTAGCCTTTATCGGTAAATTTAATGGCATTATTAACCAAATTAACAAGAACCTGTTTTAATTTTATTTCATCAGCAATAATATTATGCGGTACAGCTTGGCCATTTTCAATTATTCTAAAATCAATCTCTTTAGACTTTGGAATAGTAATTTTTATAGTCTCATATAATTCGTTGATGCAAGATTCTAAATTTATAGAGGTCAAATTAGGAGTAACTTGATTCGATTCAATTTTTGATATTTCAATAAGGTCATCAATTATGGAAACCAAATTTTTTCCACTTTTTTCAATTACTTTTAAATACTCTAATCGTTCTTCTTTTTTTAATTTGGTATTAATTAGTAAATCTGTAAAACCATTTATGGCATTCATTGGCGTTCTAATCTCGTGAGACAAATTAGCAAGAAAAGAGGATTTAAGCCTATCTCCCTCTTCAGCTTTTAGTTTTGCATCAATTAACTCCATTTTTTGATGATTGTTTTCTTCGAATAGGTTACCTATGTGCCTAAACTCACCTGTAGTCGAGTTCAATTCTTTTATTGCATTTTTTTCACCCGTTTCTAAAATTAAAGTGATTAAACCTAATGGATTAAACACCCATTTTTTTGTAAAAATTAAAGTAACTAGAAAGTTTATGAAAAAAGCGGCAATTATCAAGTAAAGAATATCTTTGGTGTTTTCAAAATAAACATCAAAATTTCGCTCGAAAAGCAACATTGAAACTCCTCTATTTTGATTGTCTTTCAAACCTATTGTAGTATAAATATAGTGTTTGCCAATACCATTATCTTTTGGAGAATTAACAAAATGTATTCGTGAATTTGTCAATTCCTCTAATTTTTCTATGTACGATTTATCTAAAAGTCGAACAACGAAAAAATAGCCAAACGGTTTTGTTGCAATTTTTTTCGATTCTTCCGATGGGTGTATTGAAGCACCTGTAACTTGAACTATTCCTTCCGGTATTTTCAAGTAAAACCGACTTAAATCTTTTCTATGGAGATCATCCATCGCTTGTTTTGGAATAAAATCAAAAGACTTAATCTTGGAAGAAGCCGTATGGATTACAAATTTTTTATTTTTATCGTAAGCCGCTAAATAATCAACATTATAGGTATCTATCTCGTTTGCAACGTTGTCGTTATACCATACTGAGTCTTTAGTTTCTATAAAATCAACAAATTCGTCCCAACCAGTGTCATTAGTTATAGCTACTTCTATTGGTTTTGAATCCAAGATCAACAATTTATTTACTTCATTAGTAAACTGTTCCTTTGAATTATTAAAAACTTGTTTTTCTACTTGTTTTGTATAATAAAAAAGCGCTAGATATAGCACTATAAAAAAAACACTTGACGAAAAAATCAATAACAGTATTTTGGGATAGGTCCTTTTAACTTTCATTACTATAAAAATTAGTATACAATTATTTAAATATGTTGACCAAAGTAGGAAATATAATAAACAAAACTAGCATTTAAATAAAGATTTTCTACAAAAAGAATTAATCCTAATGCGATATAAAAAATGAAGAGTTTGCAACTAAAGAATTTACTTGTATAATTACAACACCAATAATCCAAATTGTCTTAAAGTGTTCACAGTTTTATGTACTAAAAAAAAGTACTACATTTGTTACACATCAAACAAAAAACTATGAATGACTATTTGAAAAAAATAAATCTAGCACAAGAAATAAACATTGAATTACAAATATCAAAATTAGATTTCACAAAGAAATTTAGAGAAAATGTAGATGAATCTAATTTAGGTTTTGAACCGTTTGAAGTTTTCACATCAAGCAAAAATGAATACAAAGGATATATAGAAAATAATGGGTTCGAATTAAAAAAAAGACAAAAATTATTTGATACCAGTTATTCTTTCGCAAAAGCTTCAGGAACATTTGTTCAAGAAACGGATAAGTTAACTATAAAAACATTTATTTGTGGATTTCAAAAAAAGATGTTTGTCTTTTTCGGTTTCTTGATCTTTTTCTATGCGATTTTTTTAAGCGGCATTTTCTTTGCCGATGATAATGCTCCAAAATTTATTATTGTACCATTCCTGTTATTTCACGCAACTTTAATGTTCGGAATTCCTTATTTTATAATGAGAAGAAGTGTAAAAAGAATGGTATATGATTTAGAACGAGATTTTCATTATTGGGTCACTAAAAATTAATTTCACAACACCAATAATCCAAATTCCCTCAAAGTATTTACTGGTTTGGAATACCAAAACAATTCGAAATCTTCTAGGCTAGTTTCAAAATCGGATTTTATTTCTTGGAAAGTGCAGATTTTAGCATTAGAAACTGAAAGTTTATCCAATATTTGCATCAACCATTCCCCCTCATTTTTTCCAGTTTGAATGGTAAAACTCTCTTTCTTGTCGTGAAAAGTCAAAGTCATCATTTGCCAAGAATTTCCTCTTTTAGATTTTGTAAAATGCTCAACAACTGGATGTCCTCCTAACCAAATGATTTTGGCAGTTGGCTTTGTATTAAAGTTATCAGCTGCATCAATTCCCCCTTCGGGGGCTAGGGGGCTTTCTTCTATAGCATTGGCAATAAAATCAGGATGGATTTTCGTTTTCGGAATTTTGAAATCGAACCACTCTTGCAATTCGTAGTCAAAACAAATGCCGTGCATAAAATTGAACAACGATTTCTTTAATCCAAAACTGAATTTATCGTGATCTATTCCTGTCTTATCAATATAATTAATATCATTGTTTGCAAAAGTTCCAATAGTTTCTGTTTCTTTCAGAACACCAAATTTCTCTGGATACATCCCGACTGGGCTGTGCGCTGTCATCGCAAACTGATGCCAAAAACCAGATTGCAAAACGCCAACTTCAAACAATTGTCGCACCATTTCGAGACTGTCCACTGTTTCCTGGACCGTTTGTGTTGGATAACCATACATCAAATAAGCGTGAACCATAATTCCGGCTTCGGTGAAATTTCGGGTAACTTTGGCTACTTGCTCGACCGTTACGCCTTTGTCAATTAGTTCCAACAATCTGTCCGAAGCCACTTCGAGTCCGCCAGAAACGGCGATACATCCCGACGCTTTTAATAACAAACATAAATCACTAGTAAAACTTTTCTCGAATCGAATATTCGTCCACCACGTAACCGATAATTTTCGGCGTAGAATTTCTAAAGCCAAAGATCGCATCAAAGCCGGAGGCGCAGCTTCATCGACATAATGAAAACCATTTTGACCCGTTTGCGCTATCATTTCCTCCATTCGATCGCACAACAAATTGGCGGCGATAGGTTCGTACAATTTGATATAATCTAATGAGATGTCACAAAACGTGCATTTTCCCCAATAGCAACCGTGCGCCATCGTGAGTTTGTTCCATCGGCCATCGCTCCACATTCGGTGCATTGGATTCACGATTTCGATAACCGAAATATATTTGTCCAAAAACAAATCAGAATAATCAGGAGTTCCCACTTGAGATTGCTTGTAATCTGGTCTTGGAGAATTGTTTTTATAAACTACTTTTCCGTTTTCTAAGAGAAAAGTTCTTTTGTATTCTTTCTCAATTATCAATTGTTCCTTATCAATTATCAATTGCTCATTATCAATTATCAATTGAATCGGCAATTCTCCATCATCCAAAGTAATATAATCAAAAAACTCAAAAACACGAGTGTCCGAAAGCGAACGCAATTCGGTATTGGGGAAACCGCCACCCATTGCAATTTTGATATTTGGATGGTGTTTCTTTACCCATTGCGCCGAACGAAAAGCAGCATATAAATTCCCAGGAAAAGGAACCGAAATCAGGAATAATGCGGGTTGAATGGTTTCGATTCTTTCCTTTAAAAGTGAAATCAGAATTTTATCAATATACGTTGGTTCTTGTTGTAAAGCCAAATACAATTCATCGAAAGAATTAGCAGATCGTCCCAAACGTTCGGCATAACGACTGAAACCAAAATTAGCATCGACACATTCTACAATAAAATCGGATATATCCTCAAGGTATAAAGTAGCCAAGTGTTTGGCTTTGTCCTGCGTTCCCATAGTTCCAAAAGCCCAATCTAACTCTTCGAGCTGCGCAAAACGAGACGCTTCGGGTAAATAATCTTCTTGGCAAATTTGGAGTGCTAATGTTGGATTTTTTCCTTGCAAAAAAGCAATAACAGAATCGATAGTTTTAATGTAATCGTCTTGTAGAGCGAGGATTCTTTTACAGTTATGGGTCGTGGGTTGTGAGTTATGAGTTGCGAAAAGTTGCTGTAATCCGTCCTTTGAAAACAATTTCAAAATCACTTCAATGCCCAAATCCGCTTGTGTTGCCGAAATATTTTTGGTATTCAGAAACCCTTTGATATACGCCGTTGCTGGATAGGGTGTATTCAGTTGGGTAAAGGGTGGCGTGATTAGAAGTACTGAGGTTTTCAAAAGGGAATTGTTTTGTGCAAAAATAGAACATATTTAGAGTTGTTTAGCAAAATGATTTGAATGTTAAGTTTTGTATGTAAAACTTTAATTCCATTTTGGTTTTGTAGATATTTAATTACTTTTACAATTTCCAAATCAATCCAATGAGGCAAACATTACTTTTCTTGTTTTTATTTTTCGCAAGCTATGCATTTGCTCAAAGCAAAAATCAATCTATTGGTTTTAAGGAAAACAAAGGACAGATTATTGACCAAAAAGGGAAACCCAATCCTGATGTAAAATACTTGTTGAATACTAGCGGATTGAATGTGCAAATTAAAACCACTGGGTTTTCGTATGATATATATGAAACCAAAAAGCATCCTTTGACCGCAAAGCAAAAAGCGAAACTTCGTCCGTCGTTGCGACCTGAAACAGAAAAAGAAAAAGTTCCTGACTATTCATTAGAATACATTTACCACAGAATTGACATTAATTTTGTGAATTCTAATCCCAAAGTAGAACTAATCACAGAACAAAAATCAAAAGATTACGACAACTATTACAACATTCCCAATAAACCGGAGGGTGTTTTGATGGTGCATCAATACCAGCAAATTACCTATAAAAACATTTACCCTAATATTGATGTGGTCTTCTCGATCCCGAAAGACAGTTTGAAGGCGGTTGAGTACAATTTTGTGGTGCATCCAAAAGGGAAAATTTCGGACATTCAATTGAAATTTAATGGTGCTAAAACAGAATTAGTGGATAATAAAATCCGAATGCAGGTTCGTTTTGGTGCATTGGAAGAAACCCTGCCAATGAGTTGGACAGAAGATGGGAAAGACAAAAAGGAGATTGTTGTTGGGTATAGGAAAATCAAGAAAAATGTGTATGGTTTTGCGAGTGCTGCAAATGTGTCTGAAAAAACGGTGGTCATTGACCCTGTGCCTACAAGGTTGTGGGGTACATTTTATGGAGACGAAACGGATATTCATGTTTCACTTGGTCAAGTGAGTATTACAACAGATTCTTTAGGAAATTCCTATATGACAGGTACTACAACAGCATCAAATTCATCTTATGCTACTACAGGGGCACATCAAACAACAATACCAACATCTATTTATGAAAGTACAAATGGAATAATTGTAAAATTTAGTCCAAATGGTAATCGTTTATGGGGAACTTATTATGGAGGAAAAGACACGAATGTTATATCAGGTGTAAAAACAGATTCCCAAAATAATGTTATTTTATCAGGTTTTACTTCTGCAGAGTCAAACATAAGCACTTTAGGTTCAAACAAACCTAATTTATCAGGTGATAGCGATGCTTTTTTGGTTAAGTTTAATGATTCAGGAATTAGACTTTGGGGAACATATTTTGGTGGCGAAAATGGAGATTCAGCCTCCGCTTTAGATATTGATAAAAATGATAATATATATTTAGTTGGATATACTTCAAGCAAAACAAATATTGCAATTAATAGCAATTTCCAAACGCAGTTAAATGAAGGTCGCATCGCAGTTGATGGTTTTTTAGCCAAATTTAGGTTTGATGGTAACTTAATTTGGAGTACTTATGTGGGCGGAGAAGACAGAGATGCATTAGAAACGATTGTAGTAAAAGATAATTATCTCATTACTGGAGGATATACAAATAGCTTCACCAATATTTCAACGATTGGAGTTTTTCAAGAAAATCACAGTCTTGTTACGCACGATGAAGGTGTTGTCTATAAATTTTCTCTTAATGGGCAAAGAATTTGGGCAACATATTATGGAGGCGAATATACTGACTATGTTTACACAGTTGAAACTGACAATGATGACAATATATATTTAGGTGGAAAGACGGGAAGTACAACTAACATGACAACACCTGGTTGTTTTGACAGTTCTGGGCAGACATATGGGGGATTCTTTGCAAAATTAGATAGTAATGGACGAAGAATTTGGGGTTCATATTTAGGACACGCAGTAGTTTATTCAATTATTTTTAAAAACAATTCAATTTATCTAGGAGCAACTAACAACTCAGCGTGGTCCACGAACTTAACAACCCTATGCTCGTATATACCAAATAATTATAATTATAGTCAAGGATATATTGGCAAATTTTCTAAACAAGGCGATTTTATATGGGGAACATTTGTTGGAGGATGGAGTACCTTCGAAACGACAAGAATCGCCTTTGATAATAGCAATTCAATATTTGTAGCCGGAATTTCAATGCAGGCTGCCGGTATAGCAGATAGTAATTCTTATCAGTCTTCAGTTTTAGGATCTAGTAATTATTTTTTAATGAAATTTTCAGAAAATTCATTGTCGCAACCCAATACATCATCAAACTCCCCAATCTGCCTCGGAAAAACAATAGAACTAAAAGCATCTGGCGGAACAGCTTATGCTTGGACAGGACCAAACTTTTTTACTTCAACAGACCAAAACCCAACAATAACCAACGCTTCTACATTAAATACTGGCAAATACAGTTGTAACATAACTGGAACTGGTGGTTGCGATGGCATTGTAGATGTGGATGTTTTTGTGGGAGACAATCAATCGCCCGTTGCAAATATTGCAACACTCCCAATAATTACAGGCGATTGCAAAACTAAAATCACCACCATCCCACCTGCTACTGATGCTTGTGCCGGAGCCATTACAGCTACAACAACAAGTCCGCTTTCTTATAGTTTGCCCGGAACTTATACTGTTGTTTGGAACTACAATGATGGAAATGGAAATTCGGTTCCTCAAAACCAAACGGTTATTATTAGCCCTCAATCCTTACCAACGGCAATTTCCCCACAAACCTTCTGCATCCAACAAAATGCAACTATAAGTTCAATTACCATTACAGGGCAAAACATAAAATGGTACGATGCTTTGACCAATGGGACTTTATTAGCCAATACAACTTTAGTGCAAAACGGAATAACGTATTACGCCTCGCAAACCATCAACGGTTGCGAGAGCGAAAGAGTTCCTGTGGTAATCAATATTCAAAATACGGCAACGCCAACGGCAATTTCTCCGCAAACTTTTTGCTCTAGCCAAAACCCAACTTTAAATACTATTGCAAGTATTGGAACTGCCATAAAATGGTATGATAGTTTAATTGCAGGAGGTATTTTACCCGCTTCGACTCCGTTGCAAGATGGGAAAACCTACTACACAACTCAAACTTTAAATGGTTGTGAAAGCCCAACCCGATTAGGCATAAGCATTGCGCTAATTTCTACTTTACCCGCAAATAATTATGAAGAACAATTTTGTGATGATTTGAATGACGGAGCTGAACCTGTAAATTTAAGTAGTTATGATGCTAAAGTTATTTCAAACCCAAGCGGTTATTTTTTCACGTATTACAATTCGATTTCCGGTGCAGAAAAGGAAACGGTTAGCGATAAAATCATCAATTTTAGTAGCTATAAATTGGCTTTGGGTGAGAACAAAATTTATATTCGCATCAATTCGAGTACGCCTTGCTATGCTGTTGCCACATTGACATTAACACTTTTTGCAAAACCCATCATCAATATTCAAGACCTTGTTCCCATCTGCGAAAACAAAGAAATTACCATTGATGCAGGCGCAGGTTTTGATCACTATTTGTGGTCTACTGGAGATAAAACACAGACTATAACTGTCAAAGATCCCGGTAGTTTTTCGATTACGCTGACCAATGATTATGGTTCTTTTTCGTGTGAAAGTACTAAAAACTTCGAGGTAAAAAAATCAGATAAAGCCATCATCAATTCTATTGAAACTACAGATTGGACGGCTAATGAAAATACAATTATAGTAAACATCGCGACCACTAGCACTGGCAACTATGACTATTCTATTGACGGTGTCAATTATCAGACTAGCAATCAATTCTCAGGACTAAGCAGCGGAAAATATACCGTTTGGGTCAGAGACCAATACGGCTGCGAACCAGCTACAGAAGAGGTTTATTTATTGATGTATCCCAAATTCTTCACGCCGAACGGCGATGGATACAATGACACTTGGAAAATTAAATTCTCAGATTTTGAAACAGGATTAACGGTAAAAATATTCGACCGTTATGGAAAACTAATCAAAAATCTAAGCTCCAATACTGCCAGTTGGGACGGAACTTTTAACGGCAACAATCTTCCCGCCACCGATTATTGGTTTGTTGTTGCACGAGCCAACGGACAAGAATACAAAGGGCATTTTAGTTTGAAACGGTAAAAATTGCTCCTACTTCTTTCGAAAATAATTTCAAAATCACTTTATTTCTATTCCCAAATAAATACTTCATCGACTTGATTTTCTTGATTGCGTCTAAAAAGGTATATTTGCCACGAAGAAAAAAAATAATGAAAATAATTCTTACCGGAGCTACTGGCGTTTTAGGTTCTCATATTATGTATGAGATTTTAGAACTTTATATAAAAAATCCAAATACAACCAACAAGTTATACATTATTGCCCGAAATAACGGAAAGAACTCAGCCGAGAATCGCATCAACGAATTATTGTCCAGTTATTATACTCCAAAAATTTTACACAATATTGGAATCAATGATCTGCAGCAATGTATTGAATTCATTAGCTTAGATTCAGTATTGAATGGAGAATTTTTGTTAGATAAAATCAAAGGAGCCTACTTGATTCATTCAGCTGGCTTTGTGAACCTCTCGACCGACGAGGAATTAAAGGAGAAGATATTTGATGAAAATGTCTTACTAACAAAAAAACTATTTTCGGTTTTTCATCCGTTTATAAAAAAATTCATTTACATCGGTACCGCTTTTTCGTCTGGAGTTAGAGCCGGTTTGATTGCGAATGATTTTCATACTTTAGATTTCACACCCGAGCATCGCAATGCTTATGAATATGCTAAATTCCATTCGGAGAACTTCATTGCTACAGAATGTAAAGCCATAGGCTTGCCGTTTCAAATTCTTCGTCCAAGCGTTATTGGTGGCAAAATGCTTGGGACAGAAAACAACTATTTCATTCCGAAATATATGGTTTTTTATCTTTTGGCGAAGTTTTTTTATTTTACTGCAAAACGCAAAGGCAAACAGGAAAATGTTCGGATTATCGTTAATAATGACACAAATTTGAACATAATACCTGTTGACTATGTTGCCAAAGTAGTGGTAAATACCTTCGAAAACGATGGGGTCGACCAACTGAACATTGTACATTACAAAAGTTTCAATATGAGAGAAGGCCTTAAAATAATTATGGCCGAAGTTGGTTATACCAATTTTACTTTCATACCAAACGACCTTGATTTTGAATACAAAAACAGCATCGAAAAAATGTATTATGAAAGTATTGGTAAGCATCTAAAACCATACTTTATAACAGAAGCCAATGAATATGATACTACGGTATTGAATACAATTCTCGAAATCCCTACCCTAGATAATAAAGCTTTTACAAATATGATTCGGTATGCTATTACGAATGATTTTCAGGATATTAAGGTGTAAACTATTGCTTTAATTTTTTCAACTCTTTAAATACTATATAGGAATAAACAATCGGTACAATTGAAATTATTGCGGTAATCACAATAAAAAAGTAAAAATTTACGTCTTGAGGAAGAACCAAACTAAAAATCACAATTAATAATCCGCCAATAATCCATAATTTACCGGCTAAAATATGCGTTAGTTTCCACACCTCTTCACTCTCTAATGTCCAAGGCGTTTTGATGCCAAGAAAATAATTTTGTTTGATTACTTTGAAATAATTCCCCAAAGCCATAAACAGCGCTCCTAACAAAACAAAAACGATACTCGGACTTGAAAGCGTTTGACTATTAGACGAATGTATAATAAAAAGCGCCAAAACCGACATAAAAACTACTAAAACAAATTTTATGTGGTAGTACTTCCCTCCCATTAATTCCACTCGTTTTTTGGGATCTATTTTTGGTATAACTAGCATCAAAACATAGGTTAAGACTGGCAATAAAAAGAGGATTCCAATCAAAGCATATTTAGTTCCCCGATTGTCAATTTCTCCTTTATAATTCCAATGAATTGGAACTTTTTCGGGTAAACTATTCCACAAATACGCCAAATAAATAAAAGGTAGTAACACAAATCCAATAATTGGAAGTTCATTTTTTAAAGTCTTATTCATCGTTTTATTTTTTAAAAGTTAAAATCCATTTCAAAACATCTTCCATAATAGTAGTGTTTAAAGAGTAAATAATAAATTGCCCTTTTTTTTCGGAAGAAATTAAATCGGCACGTTTCAAAATATCCAAATGATGTGAAATACTAGGTTTCGAAATGTTGAAATAATCTGCAATTTCACCCGCCGATAAATCTTTAACTTTCAAAAGCTCTAGAATTTCTCTTCTAGTTCCGTCATTCAATGCTTTGAAAATGGAGTTCATAATTCATTTATATATTTAGACAAATATCTAAATAATTTTTCAATAAAGAAAATCTAATATAGATTATATTTTAAAATGGTTCAAGATTAAAACTTTTCCTCTTTTTTTCTAATAGCAAAAAATGCCAAAACTGAAATCAAAGCCGCAAGAGATAAATACAAGCCTACATAACCAATACCATAATTCTTAGTTAACCAAATGGCTATTAATGGCGCAAAAGACGCTCCTAAAATACCCCCCAAATTAAAGGTCAAAGAGGCTCCAGTATATCGAACCTCAGTCGGGAACAACTCCGATAAAAAAGTTCCGAGTGGACCAAAAATCAATCCCATCAAGCCCATTCCGATACAAACCAAAGTCGTAATCATTTGATCGCCTTGCGATTCTAAAAAAAACGAAAAGCTAAATCCAAATAGTAAAATTAGTGTAGTGACTGCAATTAAAATTTTTCTTCTTCCGAATTTATCTGCTAAAACTGCCGAAACTGGAATGCCAATTAAAAAAAACAAGATCGAAAACAATTGAATTATTAAAAAATCACGACGACTAAATCCTAAATCGGTCGTGGCATAACTCAAACTAAAGACCGTCATTAGATAAAAAATGACAAACATAGACACAGTCGACAATGTGCCAAGAACCAATTCTCGTTTGTACAACTTCAAAATCGTTATAATAGGAACTTTGACCTGTTTTTTTGTTTCGATAGCGTTAGAAAACGCAGGTGTTTCAGTAATCGTTAATCGAATGTAAAACCCAACCAAAACCAGCAGCGAACTGGCTATAAATGGAATTCTCCAACCATAGTCGAAAAACGCTTCATCGGTAAAAAAATCACTCAACAACAAGAAAGTTCCACCTGAAAGTATTAAACCTATTGGCGCTCCCAATTGCGGAAACATTCCGTACCAAGCCCGTTTTCCCGGTGGTGCATTCTCGATAGCGAGTAAGATAGCTCCACCCCATTCGCCACCCAAACCCAAACCTTGCCCAAAACGGCAAAGCATTAATAACAAAGGAGCAACGATTCCGATGCTTTGATAAGTAGGCAAAAATCCGATGGCGACAGTAGAAATTCCCATCGTCAATAAAGCAGCAACCAATGTGGCTTTTCGTCCTATTTTATCTCCAAAATGTCCGAAAACGGCAGAACCAATTGGACGTGCAAAAAAAGCTATTGAAAAAGTAGCTAATGACTCGATGGTGGAAGTAGTCGGGTCAGAACCCGGAAAAAACAATTGCGGAAATACTAAAACCGCAGCATTGGCATAAATATAAAAATCGAAAAACTCTATGGTTGTGCCTATTAAACTACCAAAAAGTACGTGTTTTAAAGAATTTACTTTTGCAGGATTGGAATTATTTTTCATATCGTGTTCATAATATTTCGATAAAAATGATGCTAATTTTCGAAACTTGCAACTATTTAGTTCCAATAATTTTTCACTAAATTAGCATCAAATAAACTCCAATATGCCAACAGACTGTATTAGCTATCAAAATTCGGGATATTTCTCTCCTTTAATGAATGATTATTTAGAGCAAAAGTCTGACTTGCAGTCCTTATATAACCGATTTCCAAGTCTTGAAAATTTCGAAGCACAAATTGAAGAAAAAAAAATCAATTTCAATGGCAATGAAAACAGCAATGAAAAGAGAAAAGTTTTAGTTTCAGTACTCGAAAAACAATATGTTCAAATAAATACTTCTGAAACAACTTTAAACAATATCAAACTTTTAAACGATTCAAACACTTTCACAATTACAACCGGTCATCAACTGAATTTGTTTTCTGGACCTTTGTATTTCTTGTATAAAATTATTTCGACCATCAATCTGACCAAAGAATTAAAAGGAAAATATCCATCGCAAAACTTCGTTCCTATTTATTGGATGGCGACCGAAGACCACGATTTTGACGAAATTAACTACTTTAATTTCAAGAGTCGAAAGTTTCGCTGGAATGCTGAAAGTTCTGGTCCCGTTGGACGATTATCGACTGAAGGTTTAGCTGATTTTTTTGACATTTTCGCGCAAGAATTGGGGTCAGGAAAAAATGCAGAAGTCATCAAAAAACTTTTTAAAGAATCGTATTTGAATCATTCTAATCTGGCTGATGCCACTCGTTTTCTAGCCAACGTACTTTTTGGCGAATACGGATTGGTTATTCTTGATGCGGATAATCCAAATTTAAAACGCAGTTTTATTCCTTACATTAAGGAAGAATTGACACAGCAAACTTCTCACAAAAAAGTTATTGAAACTGTAGAAAAATTAAAAGACTATACCATTCAAGTCAATCCTAGGGAGATCAATTTGTTTTATATAGAAAATGATTTGCGGGAACGAATCATTTTAGAGAATGGATTTTATAAAGTAAATAACACTAAAACAGTCTTCTCAGAAACTGAAATTTTACAAATAGTAGATAGCCATCCCGAAAAATTCAGCCCGAACGTGATTATGCGTCCGTTGTACCAAGAAGTGATTTTACCCAATTTATGCTACATTGGCGGAGGCGGAGAAATTGCCTATTGGCTAGAACTAAAATCTTTTTTCGATGCTGTAAATGTTACTTTTCCGATACTATTACTTCGGAATTCAGTGCTTTTGGCCACCGAAAAGCAATCCAAAAAAGCGGACAAGTTAGGATTAACTTGGAAAGATTTATTTTCAAAACAAACTGATTTGCTAAATACAAAAACGGCACAATTATCAGAATTTCCTATTGATTTTACGATTCAAAAAGAGCATTTACAAAAACAATTCGAAGCACTATTTGAAATTGCCAACAAAACGGATAAATCTTTTCTTGGAGCAGTAAAAGCGCAGGAAGCCAAACAAATTAAAGGTCTAGAAAATTTAGAAAAACGATTGCTGAAAGCCCAAAAACGGAATTTTTCAGAAACATTAGAGCGAATTACCGCTTTGCAAAACGAATTGTTTCCTAATACTAGTTTGCAAGAACGCCAAGTCAACTTTTCGGAATTTTATTTGGAATATGGCAATGATTTAATTACTAATTTGATTTCAACGTTGAAACCTTTAGATACCAACTTTGAAGTTATTAGGCTGTCCTAAAAAATTACTATTCATAAAAAAATATGATAAAAGAACGCTTAACTTCATTGGATGTTTTCCGTGGATTTACGATTATGTTGATGATAATTGTCAATAATCCGGGAAGTTGGGCTGCGATTTATCCTCCATTGGAACACGCTGAGTGGAATGGCTGCACACCAACCGACTTAATTTTCCCTTCCTTTATCTTTATAATGGGAACTGCGATTCCGTTCGCCATCCACAAAAAGTACGATTCCGCCATTTTAAATAAAATAATGGTGCGTTCTTTGCGCATATTTTGCCTTGGCTTATTTCTAAATTTTTTCAATTCTATCGAATTCTTTGGCTTCATAGGCATTCCTCTATTGATAGAAAAACTAGTAATTACATTTGCAATAGCGTATGCTTTATTAGGGAAATTTAAACTAAAAATCAAAACCATTTTAGCGTTTTCAATAGTTTCCATTTTACTTTTTTTAGCCTATAGTGGCATTCCAGCCTATCAAGAAGTACGAATCCCTGGTGTTTTGCAACGCATAGCGATTGTCTATTTTTTCACTTCCATTTTGTATCTAAAATCAACAATGAAAACTCAAATTTTGGTCGTTGCAATACTATTATTAGGCTATTGGGCTGTGATGACACTCATTCCTGTTCCGGGAATTGGCGAAGCAAATCTTGAAAAAGGAACGAATCTGGCAGCATACATAGACAATATATTTTTGAAAAACCATATGTACAGCCAATCAAAAACTTGGGATCCCGAAGGAATTTTAATCACCCTTCCAGCCATAACATCTGGAATCATCGGGATGTTGATAGGTCAAATGCTCAATCGACCATTGTCAAAAATCGAAATCGTTAAGAAAATAATAGTAATTGGTCTTGGTTTAGTCATTTTTGGACTAATCTGGAGCATTAAATTCCCTATAAACAAATCCATTTGGAGCGGCTCTTTTGTTCTATATACTTCGGGTTTGGCCACCATAAGTTTTTGTATGTTGTATTACATCATCGAAATTTCCAATTATAAAAAATGGACAAAACTATTCCTGATTTGGGGTGTAAATCCGATGATTGTTTTTTTCTTTTCTGGGATAATTCCTAGAGTGCTGACGATGATAAAAGTGGATCATCCTACACTTCCAGGCGAACCACTCGGTTTTCAAAGCTATTTTTACAATTATGGAATTGTGCCCTATTTTGAAAATCCAAAAGATGCCTCTTTGACCTATGCATTGATTTATACCCTCTTCTGGACCATTATTTTATGGATATTTTATAAAAAAAAACTATTCTTCAAAGTATAAAAAATAGACTAATTTCAAAATTAAATGTCATTTTACTAATTTTAGGATGCAATAAGAGTATCATTTAACTAATAAATGGTATTTTTGCACCCAATTAAAAAAACAAAAAAATGGCTACTAATAGAACTTTTACAATGATTAAACCCGATGCTGTCAAAAACGGACACATTGGAAATATTTTAGCAATGATTACCAATGCTGGTTTCAAAATCGTTTCATTGAAATTGACACAGCTAACAGTGGCTGATGCCCAAGAATTTTATGCCGTTCACGCAGCAAGACCTTTCTATGGGGAATTAGTACAATTTATGTCAAGCGGACCTATTGTGGCTGCAATTCTTGAAAAAGAAAATGCAGTTGCCGATTTCAGAACTTTGATTGGAGCAACAAATCCAGCTGATGCTGCTGAAGGGACTATCCGTAAAGCATACGCAACATCAATGGGAGAAAACGCAGTTCACGGTTCTGACAGTGATGAGAATGCAGCTATAGAGAGCGGTTTTCATTTTGCAGGAAGAGAGCAATTCTAAATTTATGATTTAAGAGTAACGATTTTTGAATTAAGATTTAAAAATCCCACAATATAGAAAATCCATTTTCAAAATTTTGAAAATGGATTTTTTTATCTATTATTAAAAAAATCTGCAATTAAAAATCGTTAATCAGCAATCTGAAATCATTACCTCAAAACTACTTCCTTAACTACTTCGCGTTTCAATTCTTCGTTAATCATGGTGACAATTTTGGACTTTCCGTGGGTTAATTCTTCTCTCAAAACTGCTGAAGAAAGTTCCACATACAAAGTACTGCCTTTCAAAACCACATTTTTAGTGTAATGATTCACACCATTGCCCATAAGGATTTTCCATGCCTCTCGCACATCAATTTGATCCATTCCAGGTTGCAATTTGTTAACTTGGATAATGTGTTTCAAAACATCTCCAACAGTGCTTTGATTATTTAATCTTTTTGCCATCACCTAGAATGTTTACAGGGGTTGCTTTTTTGTAATGATATTGTTTTTTTTCAGAGTTTTCAAAAACCATTTTTTCACTAGAAATCGAAATCAATTCCTCCGACCATTTGGCATATGAAGTAACGTAATCAAAAAATACTTTATCGTCATCAATCCTTACTTTAAAACTTTCTTGGGTGTCGTTTACAATGAAAGTACCGTCTAATTGCGGCATGACTTTTTTTCTAAAACCACTATTATTTTTGTCCATTTCAAAATAATCATAACTTTCGTTTATGGTGTAATTTTTGTCTTCTCCGTCTTCAAAAACGACTTTCTCAATTTCCCAATAGCCATTGATTTTGGCAATATCCTCCGTTTTTACCTTTTGCTGACAAGAGGCAAAAAGAAATGTAATAAACAACAATCCAACTATATTTCTCATAAATTTTGTTTTTTGGGGAGCTACTTCCTGCTGTTCACTATATCTTTTGTGGCGAACACCGCCACAAAAGGATGCCGATCCCATCAGGGCTAGGGTTTTGCAATCAAAAGATATTTTCTATCTTCGACAAAGTTACTCTTATTAAATTCCAAAGAAAACAAAAAATAAAAAAAACTCATTAAACTATTTATACTATTTTTGGTCTTATCTCCAATTAAAATCGTAAAGCTATGTCAAAAATTTATATCCTTCTTTGTCTGTTTTTGTTAGTCAGTTGCAGTTCAAATACTCCGGATCCAAATCCATCACCACAAGAAACAATGTATTTCCCACCCAAAACTGGTGATGTTTGGGAAACAAAATCTATCGCTGATTTGGGTTGGAAACAAAATGCAGTGCAACCTCTTTTGGATTATTTAACACTAAAAAACTCCAAAAGCTTCATCATTTTGGTGAATGGAAGAATCGTGATGGAACAGTATTTCAATGGACATTCCGCTTCAACTCCTTGGTATTGGGCAAGTGCTGGCAAAACGTTAACTGCAACAATTACAGGAATAGCTCAACAAGAAGGTTTGATCAACATCAACAACAAAGTTTCTGATTATATTGGAACCGGTTGGACTAGTTTGCCATTGGCAAAAGAAAACTTGATAACCAACAAGCACTTACTCACAATGACATCTGGCATCGAAGATATTGCCAATGGTGATAATGTTTCTGCCTCAAAACTAACTTACAAAGCTGATGCAGGAACTCGATGGGCTTATCATAACGTATATGTAAAATTGCAAGATGTAATTGCTAAAGCAAGTGGACAAACATGGTCTAATTATTTTAATTCAAAGTTAAGAGATAAAATAGGAATGACCGGAAATTGGATACAAATAGACAACAACAGCGTGTATTGGAGTACTGCTCGCAGTATGGCGCGTTTTGGATTATTATCACTCAACAAAGGGAAATGGGAAAGCACGACCATTTTGAACGAAACCTATTTCAATGAAGCGACCAATACTTCTCAAAACATCAATTTAGGATACGGTTATTTGTGGTGGTTGAACGGCAAATCAAGTTATCATTTGCCTCAATCTCAACTACAATTTCCAGGAAGTATTATTCCTTCTGGACCCAATGATATGTTCATGGCTTTGGGTAAAAATGACCAAAAAATCTATGTGATTCCAAGCAAAAAAATGGTAGTCATTAGAATGGGCGAAGCTGCAGATAACGCAAACCTTGCTCTATCTGATTTTGATAATGTGCTTTGGCAAAAAATAAATGCTTTGTATCAATAATTTAACGTTCAGATCTTCCCTTAAAAAAACCAAGAATAAAAAAAATAGTACCTAATAATAAACAAATATAATAAAGAGGAACGTTTAGGTCTCGCACAACATTGGATAATACGAACGCTATACAACTTGCAAAGTAAAAGTAAATCGGTTTGATGTTATTATAAAAACCCACTAGACTATTATTTAAAGAAACTATCTACAAACTCATATTTATTGAAGACTTGTAAATCTTCAATTCCTTCACCGACTCCAATGTATTTTACGGGAATCTGGAATTGGTCTGAAATTCCGATCACCACCCCACCTTTGGCAGTGCCATCTAATTTGGTTACAGCAAGCGAAGTTACTTCGGTAGCGGCTGTAAATTGTTTGGCTTGTTCGAAAGCGTTTTGTCCTGTTGAGCCATCGATAACCAATAACACATCGTGAGGCGCATCTCCAACAACTTTTTGCATTACACGTTTTACTTTGGTCAATTCGTTCATCAAATTGATTTTATTGTGCAAACGACCTGCGGTGTCAATAATAACAATGTCAGCGTTTTGAGCAACGGCAGATTGCAAAGTGTCAAAAGCTACAGAAGCTGGATCACTCCCCATATTTTGTCTTACGATGGGAACACCAACACGGTCTGCCCAAATTTGCAATTGATCGATTGCTGCGGCACGGAAAGTATCAGCTGCACCTAGAACTACTTTATAACCTGCTTTTTTGAATTGGTAAGCGAGTTTGCCTATAGTTGTCGTTTTTCCAACACCATTGACACCAACAACCATCAAAACATAAGGTTTTGTAGTATTTGAAATTACAAATTCAGTAGCTTCCCCAGAATTCGTTTCTGAAAGCAAACCTGCAATTTCTTCTCGAAGAATTTGATTGAGTTCGTCAGTTCCAAGGAATTTATCTTCGGAAACACGTTTTTCGATTCGGGTGATGATTTTCAGCGTTGTATTTACTCCAACATCTGAGGAAACCAATACTTCCTCTAAGTTGTCTAAAACCTCATCATCCACTTTAGATTTTCCTGCAACGGCTTTGGTTAACTTAGAAAAAAAAGATATTTTGGATTTCTCTAAACCTTTGTCAAGTGACTCTTTTTTATCGGAAGAAAATAATTTTTTAAAAAAACTCATTATAGTAGAAAAGTTAGAAGTTAGACGTTAGAAGTTAGAAAACTGCCAATTCAAATATTCATTTAATACAACATCTAAAAACGATTTAGTTTCAAAAAAATTTGATTAACACCAGAGCAATAGCGAACAGGCGAAGCAAATATAGAAAATAAAAAAGCTACTTCCGAATGAAAGTAGCTTTTCTATAAAATGCGAAAGTTAATTATTTCTTTTTCAAGAATTCATCAACCGCTTCAGGAGTCATAATAGATTCTACGAATGTATATGCGCCAGTTTTAGGAGATTTTACCATTTTTATGGCTTTTGATAATCTCTTAGAAGATGTCTGTAAGGATGCTACGGTTTTTTTTGCCATGATTCTATGTTGTTTGTATTTTAATAAATTTCAAATGCTACATCTAAAATTGAATTAAAATCTCTAATTATTATTTAATTTCTTTGTGAACAGTTACACGTTTCAAGATTGGATTAAATTTTTTAATCTCTAATCTATCTGGAGTATTCTTTTTGTTCTTTGTTGTAATGTATCTTGAAGTTCCCGCAACACCAGTTGTTTTGTGCTCAGTACATTCTAAAATTACTTGGATTCTATTACCTTTTGCTTTCTTTGCCATCGTGATTTATTTTTAGGAATGGATTATTTAATAAATCCACCTGCTTGTGCTTTTTTCAAAACTGCAGCGATTCCATTTTTATTAATTGTTTTTACCGTTGATGCAGCTACTCTTAAAGTAATCCATCTGTCTTCTTCTGGAAGATAAAAACGCTTTTTAACTAAGTTTACAGAAAATTTTCTCTTAGTTTTATTCATAGCGTGAGAAACGTTATTTCCTACCATCGCTCTTTTACCCGTAAGGTCGCAAACTCTTGACATTATCTTATCTTTTATCGTTATTCAAATAGAGGGTGCAAAGAAAAGAAAAATAAACGGATGAAGCAAAAAAATTATGGCACATTTTTAAAAATTTCTTTACGCAACATTTCTAAACTCTTAAGAGCCGCTCTATCTATCACTTTATCACGGGGTTGACCGAAATTAAACTCTTCAATTAGCACTTCATTTGGCGTTGCCAAGGCAATAAAAACCGTACCAACCTCGGCATCTGAATCCCCTTTTGATGGACCGGCATTCCCAGTTGTGGCAATTGCATAGTCGGTTTTCATTAATTTTTGAATATTAACCGCCATTTGCTTTGCCACTTCTGCACTTACAACTGAATATTCTTTGATCAAATCTTCAGAAAGTCCCAAAATCGATATTTTAGTTTCGGTCGCATAAGAAACAATGCCGCCTTTAAAATAGTTTGAAGCTCCTGCAACCGAGGTTAAAACCTGAGCAATTTTTCCGCCTGTGCAACTTTCGGCGGTAGCAATGGTTTTGTTTTGCTGTGTCAATAGACTTCCGATTACCTTCTCAAGTGTCTCATCATCTTCAAATCCAACAATACTATCGCCTAATATTTTGGACAAAGATGTTACGTTTTCGGAAATGGATTGCTCCAAAAATTCTTTATCTGTTCCGCGAGCTGAAAGGCGCAATCGCACTCGACCTAGACTTGGTAAATAGGCTAATTTTATAAACTCGGGTAGATTATTTTCCCAATTCTCAATCGTTTCTGCCAATAAACTTTCGCCAATTCCATAGGTTAAAACGGTTTTATGAATGATATATGGTCGCTTATATTCGGTAACAATTTTGGGGATAATTTCGTTTTCGACTATATATTTCATTTCAAACGGAACTCCTGGAAGCGAAATAAAAACGGTATTTTCTTTTTTCATCCACATTCCTGGTGCGGTACCCACTTTATTCTGAAGCACAGTACATTTTGACGGCACTAAGGCTTGATCTATGTTCAGTTGAGTGATCTTGCGTTTGTAAAACCCTTCGATCAAATGGGTAACATGCTTAAGTACTTGGTCATTTACAACTAATTGATCATCAAAATAATCGCAGAAAGTTTTCTTGGTGATATCGTCTTTTGTAGGCCCAAGTCCACCGGTAATGATAACCAAATCGACTTTGTTTTGAAGTTTTTCAAAGGTGCTTAGAATATGTTGTTTGTTGTCACTAATGGAAATCATTTCGTGTATTTCGACACCAATTCTATCTAATGATTTGGCAATAAATCCCGAATTTGAATCGACTATTTGCCCTATTAAAATTTCGTCGCCAATGGTTATTATGGATGCTTTCATTTGAGGTTAGAGTTTAGAAGTTAGGAGTTGGAAGTTAGGAGTTGGAAGTTAGGAGTTGGAAGTTGGAAGTTAAAGAATGTCAATTTTGAAATCTCAAATCTAAATTCTGAAATCTACAATCTGAAATCTGAAATCTTTTTAGCCCTGATGGAAGTGGAAAGCTTTTGCCTAAAATCACTATTTTTTCTAAATAAAAAAGAGCGACCAGAGGAAGCTCCTTTTTTATTTTTTTTGAAAAAAAGTGATTTTAAAAAAACTTGCAACATACAGCAGGATTTGCTTCTTATAAATCGAAATCTTTTTTTAATTCCTTAATGGCATCTTTTACTTGGTGCTTGACGCTCTTGAATGTTTCTTTTATTTCCTTCTTTTCACCTTCGATTTTTGTCCACGCTTCAATTTGAAGAATTTCTTCGAAAGCTACTTTTAAACCCAATAAATCTAGTGATGGTTTTACTTTGTGTGCGTAAGAATAAGCATGTTTATGATCTTTTTTTTTGATTCCTTCTTTGATTTCTGCGATATCTTCGGGAATTTCGGTAACAAATAACGTTACGATTTGAAGGACAAATTCTGGATCGTTATCTGAAAGTGCGTACACTTTTGCTAAGTTATAATGTAGTGCCATCTATTTTATTTGTATACTAAATAATTTATTTCCTTCTAAAAAACCTTCTAAAACATCGTCTGACTTTACAACTGCAACTCCTTCTGGTGTTCCTGTAAAAATAATATCACCAATTTTTAAAGTGAAATATTGTGAAACATAAGAAATTAGTTCGTCAATCTTCCACAACATAAAATCGGTATTGCCCTTTTGGACTGTTTCACCGTTTTTCGTCAATTCAAAAGTAATATTTTCTAATGAATTAAATTGACTTTTGGGCAAAAAATCGCCTATTACTGCCGAACCATCAAACGATTTCGCTTTTTCCCAAGGCAATCCTTTAGATTTTAATTCATTCTGCAAATCTCGGGCAGTAAAATCTATACCTACACTAATTTCGTCATAGTATTTATGAGCAAACTTGGTATCGATATATTTTCCCACTTTATTTATCTTGACTATAAGTTCTATTTCGTGATGAATATCATTGGAAAATTCTGGAATCACAAAAGGATGTTGTTTCAACAAAACCGCCGAATCGGGCTTCATAAAAATCACCGGTTCCGATGGTCTTTCGTTTTTCAATTCCTCGATATGCTTGGCGTAATTCCTGCCGATACAGATTATTTTCATAATTGGGGTTTTGGGTCTTGGGTCCTGGGTTTTGGGAATACCTTGCACCCAATACCTAAGACCCTGTACCTATTTCGTGTTCAATTTTCTCAACTTTATGGCTGTCAAAACTTTCTTAGTATATAAAGGAAAATCTGCATTTTGAATCCAACTGAAATAACCGGGTTCATTTTCTAAAACTGTGTCGACTTTTACTCCTTTGTGTTTTCCGAAGGTAAAAATTTCATTATCTTCCTTATCAAAAGCAATCATTCCTGCAAAATCGGCAATTTTTTTTCTAGTGGTAAATTCTGAAAGTGATTTTATATCGTTTTGCAAATCGGGATAACGCTCTAATTGGGCTTTCATAATTTCGTAAGTTGCCATTGTATCGGCTTCGGCAGAATGGGCATTTTCGAGACTTTGACCACAATAAAATTTCAATGCTGCGCTTAATGTTCGTTCTTCTTTTTTGTGAAAAATAGTTTGAACATCTACAGAAACACGGTTTTTCATGTCGAAATCTACTCCAGCGCGAAGCAATTCTTCTGCCAATAATGGAATATCAAAACGATCAGAATTGTATCCAGCCAAATCAGAATCTTTAATTATGTTGTAAACTTGCGACGCCAATTCCTTAAAAGTAGGCTCGTTAGCTACTTTTTCGTCTGTAATTCCGTGAACCAATGTAGTTTGATATGGAATGGGGATAGTGGGATTCACCAACCACGTTTTACTTTCTTTATTTCCGTTGGGAAAAACTTTGAAAATTGCTATTTCAACAATTCGATCTTTGGCCACATCAATTCCTGTAGTTTCTAGGTCGAAAAAGCAAATTGGTTTATTAAGTTTGAGCTCCATTATTTATTTTTAGAATGACAAATATATCTTTTTGAACATATAGTTTGTCGATTATTTTAAAAAGTTTTAGACAAAAATCAAAAACCCGACAAGTTCGAAAACAGTCGGGTTTGTATTCGATTTTATAAGTGATTAAAAATTTCTATCCACATCAAACGCTTCTAGATATTCTGCAACGCGTTTTACAAAACTTCCTCCCAAAGCGCCATCAACAACACGATGATCATAACTGTGGGAAAGAAACATCTTTTGGCGAATACCAATGAAATCGCCTTCAGGTGTTTCGATAACGGCTGGCACTTTTCTGATAGCTCCAAGTGCCAAAATCCCCACTTGCGGCTGATTGATAATTGGCGTTCCAAAAACACTACCAAAAGTCCCAACATTAGTGACGGTATATGTTCCGCCTTGTGTATCGTCTGGTTTTAGTTTTCCGGCTTTCGCTCTTCCTCCTAAATCATTCACGGCCTTAGCCATTCCAACTAAATTGAGTTGGTCCGCATTTTTAATAACGGGAACAATTAAGTTTCCATTTGGCAACGAAGCTGCCATTCCAAGGTTGATATTTTTTCTTTTGATGATAGTTTCACCATCAACAGAAATATTCATCATCGGGAAATCTTTCAAAGCTTTGGCAACAGCCTCCATAAAAATTGGCGTGTACGTTAGCTTCTCTCCTTCTCTATTTTCGAAAGCAGTTTTTACCTTATCTCTCCATTTTACAATATTGGTCACATCCACTTCAATGAACGATTGCACATGTGCCGAAGTCTGTACTGAAGCCATCATATAACCCGCAATCAGCTTGCGCATTCGGTCCATTTCGATGATTTCGTCGCCTCCATTCAGGGAAGAAATTATGGGTTGTGGGTTGAAAGTTATGGGTTGTGATTGAGCAATTATTTTTTGTTCTAGGATTTCACTTGGTGCAACAGAAAGTCTTGTTTGTATATAATTTAAAATATCCTCTTTTGTCACTCTTCCGTCTTTTCCCGAACCTGTAATATTTTCTAATTCTGCAACAGAGATCCCTTCTTCTTTAGCAATGTTTTTTACTAAAGGAGAAAAGAACTTTTCGGAAAGCCCCCCAGCCCCCGAAGGGAGAGCATAAACAATGTCAGTAGCATTGGTAATACTGCTTTCTATAATTTTTAAAGATTCAGAAATGTCTTGATTTACCTCACTTTGAGCTCCCCCTTCGGGGGCTGGGGGGCTTTCGGTTTCGATAATTGCAATGGTTTGACCTACTTGAACCAAATCATCTTTACCAAACAATTGTTCAACTAATATACCCGAAACTTCGCTGGGCAATTCACTATCGACTTTGTCAGTAGCAACTTCAAGCACAGCTTCATCGGCTTCGATTTTGTCACCTACTTGTTTCAACCAATTTGTAATAGTTGCTTCCGCTACGCTTTCTCCCATTTTTGGGAGTTTCAATTCAAATCTTGCCATAGTATTAACCTAAAAGGTGATTTTGATTTTATGAATGCAAAATTAGTGATTATTTTTAGTTCTAAGCTGATAATTGATGGTTTTTGGATAAATCAAAAATCAGAAATCTGATGTCTAAATTCTTAAATCTCGATGACTTCACCTCGATCAAAACTGCTATTGCTACCCAGCATAAAACGAGATGATTTCGGGATAATTTTAAAGGTAAATTCTTTGTATCTATTTGCTTCCAATGCATTAATTATCGTTTTGAAATTGAGATAATTTTGGTCGAAAATAATCTCAGTAGATGTACTATTCTTCATAAATGAATATGAAACATCTTGCATTTCAACCGTTTTATTTAATTGCTTTTCTAATTTTTCTTTTAAAATTTCATCATTCGAAATCAGTATATAATTATCTGGATTTGATTTTGGTTTTGGTTTTCCTTGAAACATTTTTACCAAAGAAAAGAAAACAATTCCTATCTTCATAAATATCGTAAAGAAAAAAGATACACGAAAATGTTTTTCAAAGAAAAAATTCATCGCTTGTTGATTGCGTTTCATATAGATTCCGTCCTTAACTGTACTTTCGCCCTTGTAATGTATAATTGAAGTTTCGTGAAAATAATAATTTGATTTTCCCTTCTTTAACGTCATATACGATAAATCAATATCGTCTGAATACATAAAACAATTCTCGTCAAAACCTCCGATTTCATCATACAAATCACGTTTCATCAACATAAAAGCACCGACTAGAATTTGGACTTTTCCAGATTCATTTTCGGATAAATGTTGAGCATAATATTTTCCAAAAGCCTTTGGAAATATTTTATACAAACCTGCTATTTTGGTAAAAGCGACAAAAGGAGTTGGAGTTCCACGCTTGCTTTCGGGCAGAAAATTTCCTGTTCCGTCGATGAGTTTGCAGCCAATAATTCCCAAATTTTTTTGTTTTTTGGCAAAAGCCAATACTTTCGTGAACGTATCTTCAGCAACAACTGTATCTGGATTGAGGATGCAAATATACTCGCCTTTTGCTTGGCTTACGCCTATGTTATTCCCTTTCGGGAAACCGGTATTTTCCTTATTTTCTATGAGTTTGATGTTCGGAAAACGCTGTTTCATCATCTCGCAACTATCGTCCTGAGAATTGTTGTCGATTACAATAATTTCGGCATCGATATTTTGCAAAGCATTTTGAACACTTAGAACACAAAGTTCCAAGAAATAACGCACGTTGTAATTGAGGATTATTACGGATAGTTGCATAAAAAAACAGTAAATTAGTGCAACATTTTTTTAAGATGTATTGGATTTTGCTTGTTGTTCCAAAATAAAATTAGGTCAATTTGAGATTTATCTTCAATGATTTTATAGTACAAAGTGGTCTGTTTTGAAATTACTAATGAATAACAATTGTATTCGGATTTGAAAATTCCGATTTCAGGAGTTTTGGATAATGTTGCTAAAAAATCATAAACTAAATCTTCAAATTTTTGAACTTCAATTTCATTCCATTTTGACAAAATAAAATTTATTTCATTGAAGTAACTATATGTGGCAATTGTTTTCCATTCAATTTTATAAATCATTTCAGGAAAGGATATTTTAATTTGGTTCTCCTTTTCATTTCTTCGTTAGAAATTCCCAAACCCATTTTGCTTTGTTCCAAACCTATTTCTAACAATTTTCGCAACAAAGTTTCTTGTTCATCAGTATTTGTTGGATCAAGCTTTTCTGTATAAGTTATTTTATAATCTGTAGCAGGCTCCTGAACAGCATCCTTTTTATTATCAATTGAACTTCTCTTTTGATTTCCCATTTTAAAAGATTTTAGAATTCAAATGTACAAATTAATTCCAAAAAAAAAGCTGCTTCAAAACGAAACAGCTTTAGAATATTTATAAAACGAAGATTTTATTGACCCGCTTCTTTTTTGGCATCTTGCACCATCTTGTCATTTGCTAAAATAGCAAATTCAACTCGGCGATTTTGAGCTCTTCCATTTGCAGTATCGTTTGTAGCAATTGGATCAGCAATTCCTTTTCCTGTAATTTTAAAACGAGAATTTAGCAAACCGTTAGACGCCAAATAATTTTTAACTGATTCGGCTCTTTTTTGAGAAAGCGTTAGATTGAATTCCGGACTTCCAGTACTGTCAGTGTAACCGAAAATCTCAATATTGGTGTCGGCATATTCCTTAAAAACCGGCACTAGCTTGTTTAAATTGGCTTTTGCGGCCGCTGTTAACGTCGCTTTTCCAGTGTCAAAACGAACTGCATTTTCGTTTAAAACTAATCGAATACCTTCGCCTACTCTTTCCACTTCCGCTCCTGGCAATGCTTGGTCAATTTCTCTGGCTTGTTTATCCATTTTATTTCCAATCAAAGCTCCAGTTCCGCCTCCTATTGCGGCTCCAATAAGTGCTCCACCTGCGGTTCCAATTTTTGAATTATTTCCTATTATTGCGCCAATTAGAGCTCCTGCTCCCGCACCGATTCCTGCTCCTTTTTGAGTGTTATTAGCATTTTTTACTGAATTACAACCTGCAAAAAGGGTTGCCACAAGAAACATACTGCTTATCCCTAAAATTGATATTTTTTTCATGATTATTTAGTTTTTAGTAGAAATGATTTTTACAAATTGGTAAGTAACTTCCTTATCTTGACCACCAACGTTGATTTTGTCAATTAATTGAAATGAATTCTCAGTTTGATTGGCCACCCGTAATAGAAAACCTTGAGTAACCGTTTTTGATTTTACTCCAGCTTCTACAATTTTGAGTACGAATACGCCTTCTTTATTTATACTCCAAACAATTGGCGAACTGAAAGCAAGACAATCGGTCTTTGTCAAACTCATACTTCCTTTGTTGTTATTAGAAATAAAATTCCACGTACTCCCAACGAAACAGTTAGTATCGGCAATATTAAAGGAACTCACTCTGATGTAATCTGAACCTGGAAAAGTTACGCTGGTTATAACCCAATTTCCTTTTATTGCAACTTGCGAACTTCTATCCAATTTCGTACTTGTTACTGGTTCATTTTTTACTGTTGTAGCAGTTGCACCCGATTTGCTTTTACAAGAAAAGATCAAAACAGCAAGCATAATAATTGTAATTGTTTTTTTCATTTTTATAGTCTTTTTTATATTAAACTTGATGCAAAGTTACAACGAACCTCCAAAAAATAGTATCAAAATAAAATATTTTTGTATCAAAATTCACGTTTCCGACAATTTGTCACTTCAACCGAAATTGGTATTCTATTTGAAAGCACGAATATAATAAAAATAATTTTTAAAAACTTCAACTATGACAACTGGAAAAATTAATGTTTCGGTAGAAAACATCTTCCCTTTAATTAAGAAATTCTTATACATCGATCACGAAATATTTTTACGTGAGTTGATTTCGAATGGGACCGATGCTACCCTAAAGTTAAAACATCTAACAAGCGTTGGCGATGCCAAAGTAGAATATGGCAACCCGATTCTGGAAGTTAAAATCGATAAAGAAGGCAAAAAATTGCATATTATCGACCAAGGTTTGGGAATGACTGCCGAGGAAGTAGAGAAATACATTAACCAAATTGCTTTTTCTGGAGCAGAAGAATTTCTAGAAAAATACAAAGATTCTGCCAAAGATTCAGGAATCATTGGTCATTTTGGTTTGGGTTTTTATTCTGCTTTTATGGTGGCCTCTAAAGTGGAAATTATTACCAAATCATACAAAGACGAGCCAGCAGCTCACTGGATTTGTGACGGAAGCCCTGAATTCACGTTGGAACCATCGGACAAAACCACTCGTGGCACTGAAATTATTTTGCACATTGCAGAAGATTCATTAGAATTTTTAGAAGAGTTCAAAATCAAGGAATTATTGAATCGTTACAACAAGTTTATGCCTATTCCAATTAAATTTGGAACTAAGACAGAAACTTTACCAAAACCAGAGGATGCTCCAGAAGATTACATAAATGAAACCATTGAAATTGACAACATAATCAACAACCCAAATCCAGCCTGGACGAAACAACCAACGGAATTAGCGGATGAAGATTATAAAAAATTTTACCACGAATTGTATCCAATGCAGTTCGAAGAAGCGTTATTTCATATTCATTTGAACGTAGATTATCCTTTCAACTTGACGGGAATTTTGTATTTCCCAAAATTGGGTTCTGATATGCAAATTCAAAAAGACAAAATTCAATTGTATCAAAACCAAGTTTACGTTACTGATAACGTAGAAGGAATTGTTCCTGAATTTTTGATGATGCTTCGCGGCGTTGTTGATTCTCCTGATATCCCGTTAAATGTTTCTCGTTCTGGTTTGCAAGCCGATGGTGCAGTGAAGAAAATTTCGAATTACATCACTCGTAAAGTAGCCGATAAATTGAAATCACTGTTCACGGAAAATCGCGCAGATTTTGAATCAAAATGGAACGATATCAAAGTAGTTTTAGAATACGGCATGCTTTCAGAAGAGAAATTCTATGAAAAAGCAGGTGCTTTTGTCTTGTATCCAACTGTCGATGATAAATTCTTCACTTTAGATGAATTGAAAGAAAACTTGAAGGAAAAACAAACTGACAAAGACGGAAAACTAGTTGTTTTATATGCTGGAAATAAAGAAGCGCAACATTCGTATGTCGAAATCGCTAAAGAAAAAGGATATGAAGTATTACTTCTAGATTCGCCAATTATCTCGCACTTAATCCAAAAAATTGAAGGTGACAATAAAGAGTTGACTTTCGTTCGTGTCGATTCAGATCATATTGATAATTTGATTAAAAAGGACGAAACTACAATTTCTAAATTATCCGATACCGAAAAAGAAAGTTTGAAGACTTCATTGGAAACTTACATTCCAAAAGCGTACACTGTACAACTAGAAGCTTTGGACAGCCAAGCTGCACCTTTCATCATCACGCAACCAGAGTTTATGCGTCGAATGAAAGAAATGAGTCAGTCTGGTGGTGGCGGAATGTTCGGAATGGGAAATATGCCAGAAATGTACAACTTGGTAGTCAATACCAATTCGGATTTGGCTTCTAATATCTTGAACACCGAAGACAAAACAACTCAGGAAGGTTTGGTAAAACAAGCTTTGGATTTGGCAAAACTATCACAAAACCTTTTGAAAGGAGAAGAACTTACGGCTTTCGTGAAGAGAAGTTTTGATTTGATTAAGTAAAAGACAAATTGATAATAGACCGATAGATAATAGACCTGCAAGTGAAAATTTGCAGGTCTTTTGGTTCATAGCAAAGTAGTTCTAAAATCGCTCGAATAGTACCTACTGGAGCAAGACAAATAAATCAGTCTTGAACCGCAGAGAATCCGTCTTGAGCCTTGGAAAATCATTTTCGCACGAGGGAAAATCATTCTTGCACAAGGGAAAATCATTTTCGCACAAGTGAAAATCATTCTTGCACAAGTAAAAATCATTTTCGCACAAGGGAAAATGACTTTCAACCGTGAAGCAAGGAGTATAAAAGAAAGGTTTTTTGTTCTAAGAAACTATCTTTTTAAGGAGAAATGAGCTTTAAATTCTTTGTTAGCACCTATCGAATCCTGATATAATAAATGGAACCAATAATCGGAAGCTGGTAATGCAACACCATTGTAAATGCCATCCCAACCTCTGCCTGTAGGTGCTATTTGTTTCAAAAGCTTACCATATTGATCGAAAATATAAATAATTGCTTTTTCTGGTTGATTTAGTCCTTCTATATTCCAAGTGTCATTAAATCCATCCGTATTTGGGGTGAAAAATCTAGGGTAATTAAGAGCGGTTACATTCAAGTCAAAATTATTGCACCCTAATTTATCTATAACTTTTACAGTATATTCTCCTCCTTTAAAAACGGAAAAAATTGGACTGCTCTGTGGTAATCCATCATCTAATTGATATTCATAATTCCCTAATCCTCCCGTAACCGTTACGATAATTTGCTGCTGATTATCAAAATCATTTCCCACAGTAGCTACTGCAATGGCTTCTTTTGATTCCTTGACATCAGCATTGAATACAATTGTACATCCTCCAGTGGAACTAGTTGCAGTAACCTTATAAACACCAACAGCAGTAGCATCATAGGAGGAGGACGTTGCGCTAATTGGACTGCCATTGTATTCCCAAGCAAAGCTGTAATCTATTAGGGATAAATTAGTTTCAATAGGTATTGGAGCCACAATTAGTCCTGCTTTATCAATGCATAAATAATAAATCAAATCAGTTGTTATATTATTATTCACAACCACAGTCAAACTTGCATTAGAAGCACATTGTCCAGCCGTCGGCGTAAAAATATAGGTTGTTGTTGCCGTGTCGTCCAAAGATGGTGACCAAGTTCCTGTAATCGAATTGTTAGATGTTGTTGGCAAAGCCGATAAAGTTCCTCCAGAACATATCGGAGCTACTGCTGTGAATGTTGGGATAACTTTTGAATTCACAGTGACAGTTTGTGTCGTAGTCGCAGCACATTGCCCAGCCGTTGGCGTAAAAGTATAGGTTTTTGTTACAGTATTATCTATAGCTGGCGACCAAGTTCCTGTAATCGAATTGTTGGATGTTGTAGGCAAAGGCAATAAAATTTCTCCTGAGCAAATCGTGGCCACTGGACTAAAAGTCGGTGTTACAACATTCGGACTAACGGTAACAGTCATTGTAGCTGTAGTAGCGCATTGATTTGCAGCTGGCGTAAAAGTATAGGTTTTAGTTGTCATATTGTCCAGTGCTGGCGACCAAGTTCCAGTAATTGAATTGTTCGATGTCGTTGGCAAAGCCGATATAGTTACTCCAGAACATATAGGAGCTACTGCTGCGAATGTTGGAATAACTTTCGAATTTACTGGTATGATTAGTGTCGTAGTTGTAGCGCATTGCCCTGCTGCTGGTGTAAAAGTATAGGTTGTTGTTGTCGTGCTGTCTAACGCTGGTGACCAACTTCCTACAATCGAATTGTTCGATGTCGTTGGTAATGCCGATAAACTTTCTCCAGTACATATCGGATCTAATATTGTGAATGTTGGGATAACTTTCGAATTTACTGGTATAGTTAGTGTTGTAGTCGTAGCACATTGTCCTGCTGTTGGTGTAAAAGTATAGGTTTTTGTTGCTGTATTATCTAAAGCTGGCGACCAAGTTCCTGTAATCGAATTGTTCGATGTCGTTGGCAAAGCCGATAAACTTTCTCCAGCACAAATCGCATTTATTCCCGTGAATGTTGGAGTCACTAGACTAGTACAAGTCGAACTACAAGTTGCTGATACGGGCGCCACACAAGGAACCCCGTCAACTGATAAAATAGTGAAAGTCACCGATATTCCTGGCCCTGAAACAGGAACATCGAAATTAGATGGAGAAACGTGATATCCTATTACAGGTGCCGCACCTGCAATAGAATAGGAATAATTATATCCTTTATAGCCGGTAATATTATTAAAGTCAAACCGCACTGAGGTTGCTGTTGTGTTTGCTGCATCACAAAATAAGGTCAATACACCTCCTTGAGGATTGACAATAGTAGTTACGGGCTTTATATCAGAACAAGTTCCAGCAACGCTTTTGATATAATAGGTGCCCGTTGTTGCAATAGTAGATGGATTAGCCAAAGCGCTGGTCGCAGCAGGATCAGTCCAATAGGATAAAATTCCCGAGCCAGTACTTCCGGCCGTTACCGCTGTAGCAGTAATATCAACTGTTGCTGGCGCACAAACTGGATTAGGATTGGAAATACTTAACACCAATGCCGAATTTATCGTAACGACTACAGGTTTAATATCTGAACAAGTCCCGGCAACGCTTTTGATATAATAGGTCCCACTTGATGCAACGGTCGAAGGATTTGGCAAAGGAATGGTCGCAGCAATATCCGTCCAATAGGATAAAGATCCCGAACCAATGCTTCCGGCAGTAACAGCAGGAACCGTAATGTCAACAATGCCTATAGCACCGCACACTTTTGCTGGATTAGTAATGTTTAACACTACAGAAGAACCAGAACTACTTATTTTTACAGCATTCGAATCAGAAGAACAGGTTGCCGTGTTTTCCCGTACTTGACAATAATATTGGTACCCCAATAATCCCGAATAAGAACTAATTGCTAACACCGAATTGGTTGCCCCATTATAAACTCCTCCATCGGTTACAGGCATCCACGTAGGACTATTTGGTACTGCAAAATACCATTGATAGGCTAATGAATTCCCTCCCACAACACCTTCATTTGCAGTGACAAAAAAAACAATATTGGAACAGCTTGGCGAAAATGTGGGTTGGGTTACAATTGTGGGTGCTGAACTTGATGTATATGGGAAAGTCCCTAAATTGCTGCAACTTTCATTATCCGATGTCGTCCAGTCGCTATCTGAAAAAGTTGTTTTTGGTCCTATTGCCGTCGGTTTTCTTTCGATTGTATATCCTTTTGTAGTAGGGCAATTGACTACATCTACCAAAACCCCATTTTTAGTCAGACGTATTTGATCGTCCTCGTTTATACCTTGAGAACTGTCCGTAAAATCAAATGCTTTTGGACACGGAGTCCCCGAATCACCTAAATTTGCTAAGAAAACTTTCCCTGGAAGAATTATTCCAGAAAGCAGTACTGTTCTTGATAGACTACTTGGATCCCCTTTAGTTTGATAAATTTCAAATTCATAATTTGAAACCGATAAATCAATTGGCGAAGCAGTAGGATTATACAATTCCATGTGCCAGACATTAAAATCCTTCGAATCATATACTTCTGAAATAATTAAATCACTAAAACTTCCTGTTCCGCCACTACAGGACGTTTTATCTTCTTTTAGAATTGTAAAAGCACCCGGAACTTGACATCCAACGCTATTTTTAATTGTTAAATTTCCGGTAGCTGCTGTAGGAACTAGAATAGTCATTTGCGTTGTAGAAGTAGAAATAACTGTGGCAGCAACACCACCAAAATTTGCGGTGGCGCCAGATAAATCGCCTGAGCTGGCAGTAATAACAACTTCAGTACCCACCGGACCAGAATTAGGATAAACTGTCGATAAAACAGGTGGAGTACAAGAAACAGTTCCTGTAACTTTAAAATCATCTACTACCCATAGTTCTCTACTACTATCATTTACTAAAGTAATTTTAAATCGTAAATTGAGTACGGAGGGTAGATTATTTATGGTAATTGTCGAATAGCCGTCGCTTGTGAGTTCTCCACCAGAATTTGGTTTAAAATTAACAGGACTTGAATTCCCATCATAAGCTGTTGTCGCATTTTTTCCTCCACTAAACGACCAACAAGCATTGGATTCTCCTAAAACGCGTAATGTACTGAACCAATTAGAGCCTCCATCTGGACTAACCTCAACCGTTACAATATCGTCAAGTTCTACACCATTCCCCGATGATCCAATTGAAAATGCTGCGACACGAAGTGACATCGTTACAAATGAATATCCAGAAGTATTAATGTCTGAATTGGATGTTAAAGTTGCAGTTCCATTAATGACACCATACGAATGGGTACCTTCCAAAAAAAATGGTGAGTTTGAAGGCAAATCACCTGAAGTAGACTTTCCAGTATAATATTGTCCCCCGCTTGTACTAAACGACAAGCTCGAATTATTTAATCCATCTGGAGCAATTGTAACTTGACCCCAACCTTTTGCGAAGAACAAAATAGTTAAGACGAATAGTTTAATTTTAAAAGAGATATCCTTATTGTTCATCTTTTTTTACATTATTTACAAAAAATAATTAAATTCAATTTCACATCTTAAGTGCAATCGTATTGACTTCTATTGAATTTTAGTTTTAGAATCCTTTCAAATCAACTACTTCACAAGCAAAAACTCGCTTCGTCTGTTTTGTGCATTTTGCGCATCGGTGCAATTTTCTTGACAGTTTACTTTTGACTCCGATTCACCATAGCCTTTCCCTGATATTCTTTCTGCATTTATGCCTTTTGAAATCGCATATTGGATGGTAGCCTTTGCTCTTCTTTCAGACAAACTCTTATTGTAGGCATCATCACCTAAATTGTCGGTGTGCGATTTTACAACTATTATCATTTTTTCATTGTTTTTCATCACTTGAACCAACTTATCCAATTCAAAAGCAGCATCTTGGGTAATATTACTTTTATCGAATTCAAAATTTATATCATTTAAAACAATTTCGGTTGGTGATACTATTTCAGTAATTGGCCTGAGTGCTGCATTTACTATAGATTTGCCTCCTTTGTTCGATGGCATTTCAAAAATACCACTTTCAAAACCGTCTTTTACAACTTTTATTGTATACGATTTGTTGCAATCTAAGGAAGAAATGACGGCACCATTTGTAGCAGTGTTTTTCGTGTCAACAGTATTTTTATTATTGTCGAGTATCGTAACAATTGCATTTTCTAATATTTTTCCTGTGTTTGAATTGGTAACAATTGTTGTATTTTCAACCGTGCAAACCGGATTTGCTGCATAAATATCATCATTTCCTGATCGGTTACTTGCAAAGAAACCTACTGCATATTGGTTATTGAAACTGAATGAAAAATCGTCTTTCTCACTATTTATAGGTTTGCCAAGGTTTATGGCTTTTCCTGCTAATTTAGAATTTAAATCTATCGAAAACACATCCAAACCTCCTAAACCTGGTTTTCCGCTAGACGCAAAATAAAGAATATTGTCCTCAGTTATAAATGGAAATTGTTCGCTAGCCATTGTATTTACTGATTCACCTAGATTTTCTGGTGCACCATAACTGCCATCTGAATTTACTTTTACTTTCCAAATATCATTATCTCCTTTTCCGCCTGGCATATTGGAACTGAAATACAAAGTTTTACCATCTTTACTTATACAAGGACTACTAGTTGAATAGTTTTTACTATTGAATGTCAATGGGACAATGTTTGCCCAAGCTCCGCCGGTTTTTGTGGCTTTAAAAAGGTTGACCTGACCCATTTTGAGATGGTTTTTTTTGTCTTTTTCAAAACTTTTTATAGCAAAACTTTCTCTAGCAAAATAGATTGTGTTACCATCAGCAGTGATACTTACCGGACCATCGTGCCATTTGGTATTAAGTTCAGGTTCTTCAGTTGGCGCTTCAATAGTTCCATCTTGATTGTAAACAGCTTTAAAAATATCTAAAAAAGGTTCCTCTTTAATTCCATCTGTTTTTTT
Organism: Flavobacterium sp.; assembly: GCF_031423415.1. GTDB lineage: Bacteria > Bacteroidota > Bacteroidia > Flavobacteriales > Flavobacteriaceae > Flavobacterium. The sequence continues at coordinate 28,780 of NZ_JANPFL010000038.1, read as the reverse complement.
AGATTTTTGATTAGCAATAGTAAAGTATAAGGTGCCGCCATCGGTCAAAAAAGGACCAAATTCTGACTTGTCGCTATTAATTTTCAGCAATTCAATGTCAAAAAGTTTTCTTTTTTCTAATAACTGAGGGATATAATTTGGATTTTCCTTATATTCTTTTGCTCGTGGGTCATTTGGAGCTTTATTTGTAAAAGTGACCATTTGACTGCTTGCTGCTTCGTATTGTGAATTTGCTTTCAGCATTTGAGCATAATGGTAATAAATTTCAGCATCTTGTGGCGTGCTTATTGTTTTTGCATACCATTTGATAGCTTCAACAGGATTAAACATCTTATAGTAGCTTTCTGCTAATTGTTTGTAGATATAGGTATCTTTTTCTCCTTTGTCAATTAGTTTTAGATAGGCTTCGGTAGCCTTGACATATTCAAATTGTAGATACAATTTATCGGCTTTTGCGGTTTCTTTATTTTGTGCTTTCAAAGTTATTGTGCTAACAAACACAAAACTCCATAAAATATATAAATTCTTCATTATTTAGTTTTGTTAATAGGTTAGAAATACCTTGATGAACGGGATACTTTTTTGGCAATATTCAAATCAAAAAGTAGGATAATCTCGTGTGACGACGGTGTTGTGATATTTAAATCAGAAACTATATGATCATAAGCATATCCTATTCGTAACTCTGGACTTATTGCAAAGTTTACCATCGCACCAAAACTGTCGTCCAACCGGTAAGTTGCTCCGATTTCAAATTTTTCGTTTATCAGGAAGTTAGACGAGACATCTAAAGAAACTGGTGCATTAAATGCCGATTTCAACATCATAAACGGCTTGAATTTTAAGCTTGGGCTTAAATCAAAAACATAACCACCTGTCAAAAAGTAGTGTTGAACCTCAGTGCCATATCGTACTCCGTTATAATCTAAATGTGTGGATTTAATCATATTTGGTACTGAAAAGGCAATATAGTAGGTATTCGTGTAATAAAAAATACCTGCTCCAGCATTGAAAGAAATAGTATTGGTGTCTTGTTTGAAAGCATCTTCATCTGGAAAAGGAAGCGAATTTGCAATTTCGCTGTTCAATCCAATTTTTTGAAAAGTACCTCCAGCTTTCATACCAAAAGCCAAACGATGTTCACCGCCTAAATTCAAAGTATAGGATAAATCGGTATAGACGTTTTGCTCGCTTACAGGTCCTATTTCATCGGATATCATAGATAATCCGAGACCTAAGTTATTCCCAATAGGACTTGAACCAGAGAGAGTAAATGTGCTTGGCGCTCCATCAATATTTACCCATTGCTTACGATATAACAAACCAAATGATATATTTTCCTTCGAACCTGCATAGGCAGGATTTATCACATTCATATTATACATGTACTGTGTATAATGAGGGTCTTGCTGTGCGCTTACATCCACAATAGCCATTGCAACTAATAGGATAGTGAAATATATTTTCTTCATTTTATTGTTTTCTATTAATATAAACCCAACCTGTCGTATTAGTACCATCTACTTTATGGATGGAATAAAAGTAGGTGCCATCGGGAAGTTCTTCACCTCCATTCGTTTGCCCGTGCCATTGATTGGTATAATTGATAAGATTGTACACTTCTGTTCCGTATCTATTGAAGATGTGTAACTCTTTGACTCCTAGTCCAGTTAAATCAAATTCATCATTTTTAGAATTCCCATCGGGCGAAATTCCTTTCGGTATACTGCAAAAAACTCCCGAAATTATATAGCTTTTGGTCGCAGGGCAACCTCCTACTGGAGTAATTTCTAAGGAATAAGTAAGCGGAAATTCCTCAACAACTGAAGTGTTTGCCAATGCTTTTGAAACATCCAAAGTGGATTCATTCGAACCAATATTATTTCCAAGTTCATCCTTCCATTGAAACGTTGCTGTTGCACTATCATACGAATTTGAAATGGGTTTTGATACCAATGTGAAAGACCCGTTGACGCAACTACCTGATATATCAAAATCAAAACTACTAATAACAGAAACTACTACAGGTTTAATGTCAAAACAAGTTCCAGAAGTACTTTTGACAAAATACGTTCCACTAGTGACAATGGCTGATGGATTTGCCAAGGCAATCGTTGCAGCAGCATTTGTCCAATAACTTAAAGTTCCCGAACCAGTACTTCCTGCTGTTACGGCTGCTAAAGTAACATTGACCGTGGCAGGCGAACAAACTGACGCAGGGTTACTTATGCTTAAAACTGGGGCTGAATTTATGGCTATTGTTACAGGTTTAATATCAAAACAAGTTCCAGATGTACTTTTGATGAAATAAGTTCCACTAGAAGCTACTGCTGATGGATTTGCTAAGGCAATTGTTGCAGCAGCATTTGTCCAATAACTTAAATTTCCTGAACCCGTGCTTCCTGCTGTTACGGCTGCTAAAGTAATATCAACCGTTGCTGGAAAACAAACTGCCGCAGGATTAGTTATGCTTAAAACTGGAGTTGAATTTATGGTTAATGTTACAGGTTTAATGTCAAAACAAGTTCCTGCTGTACTCTTAATAAAATAGGTTCCGCTGTTCGCAATGGCTGTTGGATTTAATAAAGGTGTCGTTGCAGCCAAATTTGTCCAATAACTTAATGCTCCCGAACCAGTACTTCCTGCTGTTACGGACGCTAAAGTAATATCGACCGTGGCAGGCGAACAAACCGACGCAGGATTAGTTATGCTTAAAGCCGGAGTTGAATTTATGGCTACGGTTACAGGTTTGATGTCAAAACAAGTTCCTGCTGTACTTTTGATATAATAGGTTCCGCTTATTGAAATAGTAGCTTGATTGGTCAAAGCAATTGTTGCAGCAGCATCGGTCCAATAACTTAAAATTCCTGAACCCGTGCTTGCTGCAGTTACGGCTGCCGCAGTAATATCGACTGTCGCAGGCGAACAAACTGAGGCTGGATTGATTATGCTTAAAACAGGAGGAATACAACCACTGGATGTACAAGTTTTTGAAGAAGACACAAAGCAAGTTCCTGCACCACCAATTGGCAAAACAGTAATGGTGACACTAGTACTTGCCGATAAGCCGCTTACTGTATAGTTTGATACATTTCCAATTTTTACTAAAGCCGTCGGTGCTCCTGAACCAATCTGATATGAAACAGAATATGTGGTTGCACCAATAACCGCTGGCCAATCAAACTGAACCGAAGAACTTGTAATAGTGCCGCAATTGATTACGGGAGATGTGCCCGAATTAATGTTAACAACTACAGTATCTATTTTATCTTTTCCACAAGAATTTGTAGCTTTTAATGTTAAGGTTATCGAGCCGGTAGCTGCAGAATCAATAGTATAATTAGTTCCTAATGTAGTTGAAGAGGAAAAGATTCCACTTGCTGCCGACCAACTTACAGACTGTTGCCCTTGTGCTATTCCAAGCAAAGAAATAGTAGCTCCTGGACAAGCGGTTATAGGAGAATTACCCGCATCTACAGCAAAAACATCTACAGGTGCAACACATCCATTATTCACATAAGAGGCTGTTCCAGATGGTGTAAAATTGACGGTCGCACCATTCTCCGCTGCATTATTCCCTGCAGTATTAATTAATAATGTTTTTTGATATGTTACCGAATCATTACATCCTGAGCCAAAAGACATTGAAAGTGTCCTTAAAATAGTTCCAGTAGTAGAGTAATTGGCAAAATGACCTATAGTTGTATCAGGATTATTTTGGAAAATAATATATATATTTTCCGAAATGGCACCAAATGCATTTAGATTCACATCAAAGTTGTAGCTAGTTACTAAAACTACCTTGGAGTTTGCAAGAATTATACCACCTGTAGGTTGTAGCAATTGGCCACAGCCACCAGCAGACTTAATTTGTGCATTTAATGTGGCTACTTTAGTGTTTGTAGTTGAATTCTGAATAAGGCCTTGCCAAGAATTATTTGGCCACACAACCGATAAAGCACTAGTGTTCATAGCGTTGCTACCGACTTGAAACCGAACCATTTCATTAAGACCTTCGTCTAAACTACTATTATCGCAAGCATCAACTAAAATGCTCTCGATTTGCGGGCACTGTGCTTGGATTTTTTGATTGATCAGAAGACCTACAGCGAGAAAACACCAGAGGTTTAAAATAAATTTAAATTTCATTTAAATTATAATTTAGTTAAAAAAGCGCAATTTAGCATAAATAGTAAAAAAAATATAACAAAAAGACATTTTTAAATCAACAATTTTCAACAAATAAATATTGTACTTTAAAAATTACTAAAAATGCAATAGCGGCATTAATTATTGGTAATCGTTACTAAAATTGAAAGTTTAAAAAAGGACTAAATTATCAACTTTATTGTGTTGTCTAATTGACATTTTTTTATAAAAATAAACGTATTGAATAAAGAATCACGAACTTTGACTATATTTTTTTAAAACCTAACAAAATGACTCTACATATAGAAACTCCTGCCCTACTTTTCTCCGCAACTTCATTAATTTTATTGGCTTACACAAACCGATTTCTAACAATTGCCCAAATCATTCGAAAACTAAAAAAAACATATGATGAAGAGGAAAGCAAAAGTGTTCTATTAGAAATTAAAAATCTAAACTTACGATTGACACTCATCCGTTATATGCAAATGTTTGGCGTTTTGTGTTTATTCCTTTCTGTTTTTGCAATGCTGTTGTTGTTTATGGATCAACAAGTACTGGGCATTTATCTTTTCGGCTTAAGTTTACTTGCCCTGCTGGTCTCATTAGGAATCTCTTTTTGGGAAATTAGTATTTCGATTGATGCCTTGCGTTTGCATTTGAGCGATTTAACAGAAAAAAAAGAAGATAAATAATTGATGTTTTATTTTTATTAAAAATAAGATTAATATAAATTAAACCCTTTCACAAAATCTAAGTCCAACTTCTATAGCACTTGAGATTATGAACATAAACACCCTTTGGTCATTGCGACTCGGATATTCGGCAAGACATGCAAAAACTATCGAAAAATTAGGCTTGAAAAAGTTTTTGGAAAAGTCTTTTGCGACAAAGTTTGATTCTAAAATTCCAGATTTCTTGGAAGACAGCCCGAAAACACTAAACGAGTATAAAGAAATTCGAAAAAAATATAAAGCAGCAAGTCCTGAAGAGGTAAAAGGATTACTCAAAAAGGAAGGTCAAACTTCCTTTGAAATGAGAGCGTGGTGGATTGCTAAAATGAACGAAGAAGAATTTCCGCTTCGCGAAAAAATGACTTGTTTCTGGCACAATCATTATGTTTCCACTTTTCAAAAAGTGAAAGTTAATTATTGGGTTTTTCAGCACAATCAAATCCTGAGAGAGAACGCCTTTGGCAATTTCAAAACCTTGACCAAAAAAATCATTCAAAGCAATGCGATGGTTCGCTATCTGGATAATGTTGATAATCGAAAAGATAAACTCAACGAAAACCTGAGTCGGGAATTACTCGAACTTTTCACTCTTGGCATAGGGAATTATACCGAACAAGATATAAAAAATGGGGCCAAAGGTCTTGCTGGATTAGGCATAGGCGAAGAAAATGCTGTCTATAGAAAATTTTTTGAAGACAGTGAAAGTTTTACTTACCTCGGAAAAAAAGGAAATTTCAAAATAAACGAAATGGTAGACATCATTTTCGAACAACCCAATATTCCGTATTTAGTTACTCGAAAAATATTGAATTGGTTCATTTACGATAATCCAAAAGAAGAATTAGTAAAGTATTATGGTGATTATTTTAAAAAAATGAACTTTGAAATCCAACCGCTTTTGACCAAAATTTTTACCGAAGAGTTTACTAAAAACAATGCAGGTTCCAAAATTAAAAACCCATTAGAATTCAGTTTGCAATTAATGAGCGAACTAAATATTGAAAATCCTAACGGAAAACTAATCGCTTTTTTTCTAAAGGAACAAGGAATGGATTTGTTCAACCAACCCAATGTGAAAGGATGGGACGGCGGAAATTCTTGGCTGACTTCGCAGGTTTTTCTGCAAAGAAACAATGCCGCAGATTTGCTTTGCAATGGTAAAAACATAAGCCGAGCAAATAAAGATTATGAAAATAGGTTGACGAAACAAAACCCAAACAATCAACTTTCGATAAAATTGAATTGGGACGCAGCAGGAAATAACAAACAAATTGTAGCAGAGCTTAAAGATCGATTACTGTTTCAAGCTGACGAAAATATGCAACAAGATTTTGAACAAATATTAAAATACGATTTCGATAGCAAAACTGACGGCTCTGAAAATGCGGTGATGCGATTGTTTAATTTTATGGTAAAAACTCCAGAATTTCAACTTATTTAATTGTATCATTATGAACAGACGAAATTTTTTAGCACTCACAGGAACTTTCACAGGCGGTTCACTCCTTTTGCCTAATTTTCTATACTCTTTTGGTTCACAAAATAATTTGGTTTTGGGCGAACAATGTGTCGTTTTCGTTCAATTAAACGGCGGTAATGATGGATTGAATACCTTTATCCCATTTGAAGATGCACTTTATTATGACTTGCGTCCAAAAATTTCATTATCAAAAACTGAGGTTTTAAATTCAGCAAAAGGAATGGCTTTTCATCCCGCTTTGAAAGGATTTGCGGCAATCCAACAAAACGGCGATTTGTCGGTGATACAAAATGTAGGGTATCCAAATCCGGTTCGTTCTCATTTCCGAAGTCAGGAAATTTGGCAAACCGCTCCCAAAAATCAGGAATATTTAAGTGATGGTTGGTTGGGTCGATATCTTGATTTACAATGCAAAGAACACCAACCAACTGCTGGAATCAATATCGACAATATTGATAATTTAGCATTGAAAGGTGATGAGCCCAATTCGATTACGGTAAAAGACCCGAACCGATTTAGAGCCAAAAGCAAGGTGGAAAACGAGGGTCAGTTATCCAACAATCCACAATTGGATTTTGTTCGAAAAATAGCTAATTCTGTAGTCGAAGGTTCTGATGACATCCAGAAAGCACTAGCTAATTCAGCAACCTCGGACGTGATTTATCCAAAAACGGGTTTGGCCAAAAATCTGGAATGGATTTCGAAATTGATAAAAGGAAACTTGAATTCCAAAGTGTATTACACTTCGCTTGGCGGTTTTGACACACACGACAATCAATTGGCCATTCATAAAAATAAATTGACAGAACTCAACGATGCCGTTTATAGTTTCTATGAAGATTTGAAAAAATCACAACAATTACAAAACGTGACGATAGTAGTTTTCTCGGAATTTGGACGAAGAGTAAAAGACAACGGACGAGGAACAGACCACGGAACGGCAGCTCCAATGTTTGTTATTGGAGGAAATAATCGTGGCAAAATTATTGGCAACAATCCCAATCTTGCTGATTTAGACAATGGAGATTTGAAACACGAGATTGATTTTAGATGTGTTTATGCCTCGCTTTTGAAAAATAAATTGGCTTTTGACCCATCGAAAATTGGAATACAAAACAAAGCTTTGGAAGGACTGTTCTAATTTTAATTCTTAGAAAATTTATTAATTTTTCATCGCATTAAATCGTAAAGGAAAACATTTATAGAGTTGATTTGATAAGCAGATATACTTTTTTTTAACAAAAAAAATTGATTTAAAAGAGAAAAGCAAAGATGAAAATCTTGGTTATTCTCTTTATTTTTGTAAAATGAATTCACTTTTTCAACCAGAACCGATAGTTTTTAACTTGCCTGACGCAGAAATTATTTATTTCCCTCATTTTTTTGACAAAAATGAGGCTGATGCCATTTTCGAACAATTAAGCAATGATATTCCTTGGCAACAAGATGAAATACGAGTTTTTGGAAAAACCCATCCCCAACCTCGATTAACCGCTTTATACGGTAACGAAGGAAAATCCTATTCTTACTCGAATATTAAAATGCAACCGCACACTTGGAATCCGCTTTTACAAAAGATAAAATCGAAGGTAGAAAATGTTTCTGATACAAATTTCAGTACGGTTTTACTGAATCTATATCGCGACGGAAAAGACAGCAACGGCTGGCACTCCGATAACGAAAAAGAATTAGGCACAAATCCAATAATTGCATCTATTAGCTTTGGAACAGAGAGAATTTTTCAACTTAAACACAATACCATTTCAAGTTTAAAACAAAATATTGTATTGGAACACGGTAGTTTATTGCTCATGAAAGGAACTACTCAGCATTTCTGGAAACATCAAATTCCGAAAACTGCAAAAAAAATTGGCGTAAGAATAAATCTTACCTTTCGCATAATTCAATGAATTTATTGTTTCCTAAGGACTTCGTTGTGTCTTGTATTAGATAATAAAATGAAAATAAATCTTTCGGTTAATTGATAATTATATAAATATATATTTGTTTTTTGATTAGTTCTTATTTCTTTGAACATAAACAATAGATGTCAAATATTCCGTGCTTATTTCCGAAGTTTTCACCTATATTTACCCCCTAATTTTTTTTTACTTATGGCTTCTACAGATCAAAATAAATTTATGCTCGAGGCTATTCGCCTTTCAATAGAAAATGTTACAAGTGGTAATGGCGGCCCTTTTGGCGCAGTAATTGTAAAAGACGGTGAAATTATTGCCCGTGGTGCAAATGGAGTAACTGCTACAAATGATCCAACTGCACATGCCGAAGTAGTTGCTATCAGAAATGCTTGTGCGGCGTTAGGAACTTTCCAATTGGATGGATGTGAAATATACACCAGTTGTGAGCCATGTCCGATGTGTTTGGGCGCAATTTATTGGGCTAGACCTGATAAAATGTATTTTGCCAATACTAAAAAGGATGCTGCCGACATAAATTTTGATGACCAATTCATATACGAAGAATTAGAATTGCCATATCAAAATAGAAAATTGAAAACTGAACAAATAATGGCAGAAGAAGCGCTGGAAGCTTTTAAACTTTGGGCAACAAGTAATGCTAAAATAGAATATTGATTCCCTGATTTATGATTGAATTCATTTTAAATAATCGGCTGATTCAAACTGATAAGCCGGCAAGCACTACGCTACTCGACTTTATTCGATACGATGAAAATCTCCGTGGCACTAAAATAGGTTGTCGTGAAGGCGATTGCGGCGCGTGTACCGTTTTGATTGGTTCTTTGAAAGATGGCAAAATGGAATATATGAGTGTAACTTCGTGTTTGACACCATTACCTAACGTTCATGGAAAACATGTCGTTTCAGTAGAAGGAACGAATCTTAAACACAAACTAAACCAAGCGCAGCAAGCTATGGTTGATTGTTCGGGAACACAATGTGGTTTTTGTACGCCAGGTTTTGTAAACGCTATGAGCGGTTATGCTTTGACTTGCGCTGCACCAACTGTAGAAAACGCGATTAGCGCTATCGACGGAAACATTTGTCGTTGTACTGGTTATAAATCTATAGAAAGAGCCACTGCGAAATTGACCGAAAAATTAAAAGACAAAGATTTAGAAAATCCGCTGCCATGGCTAATTGCCAATGATTTTGTACCTGAATATTTTCTGCATGTTGCCGATAGAGTAAAGGAAATCGAAACAACATATACTACTAACGGTCAAATTCCTATTAGTGGAGGCACCGATTTATATGTTCAAAAACATGACGAAATACATGACATGGACTTGAACTATCTTTTTGATAAAAACGAATTGAAAGGAATCACCTTTGAAGGTAATCTTTGCACTATAAAATCGGCTGTTACCGTTTCTGATTTAATCAATAATGAACGATTGTTGAAAGAAATTCCTAATTGGTACAACTATCTAAAACTACTGTCTTCCACTCCTATCCGAAACATTGCAACCGTTGCAGGTAACTTAGCGAACGGTTCCCCTATTGGAGATTTTACAATTATTCTTTTAGCAATGAATGCAAAACTGACATTGACTAACAAACAAAATAGTAGCCGTCAATTAGCACTTAAAGACTTTTATTTAGAATACAAAACTTTAAATAAAACTGCAGATGAAATCATTTCTGCAATTACTTTTGAAGTTCCAACGACCAATATATTTAACTTTGAAAAAGTATGCAAACGACAATATTTAGATATTGCCAGTGTCAATACCGCTTGTGCTATTTCAGTTGACGGAGCTACAATTAGTAATGCTGATTTCTCGATGGGCGGCGTTGGACCAATTCCAAAGTATTTGTCAAAAACTAGCGCTTTTTTAGTAAATCAATCCATAACCATTGAAGTAATTAAGGAAGCAGAAAAAATTTTACAAACGGAAATCACTCCAATTAGCGATGCGCGTGGAACTGTAGAATACAAGCGATTATTAGCGAGACAATTATTCTTTGCTCATTTTATTACATTGTTTCCAGAAACTTTTAAAATGGATGATTTAGTATGGTAAATATAGATGCACATAATCACGTAAAAGGAAAATCCATTTACTTGGATGATATTCAAGAATTGCAAGGTACTTTATATGCTTTGCCTTTTGATGCTACTGTGGCGCATGCCAAAATTAAAAGTATAGACTTCGAAGCTGCTTTAAAACGCAAAGGTATAGTGGATATTTTAACAGCAAAAGATATTCCTGGCGAAAATCAAATTGGTGGAATTTTTCCCGACGAACCATTATTTGCCGATGGCGAAGTTCATTTTCGCGGTCAAGTAATTGCACTAATCATCGGAACATCGGAACACCATTGTAGAATGGCAGCTAAATTAATTACAGTAGTTTATGATGAATTACCAATTATAACTGATGCCAGAGAAGCACAAGCGCAAAATAAATTGATTATGCCTCCGAGACAATTTACACTCGGGAATACCGCCGAATCTTGGGCGCATTGCGAATATGTTTTTGAAGGAAGAACAGATGTAAACGGTCAGGAACACTTATATATAGAAACGCAAGGTGCATACGCTCGTCCGAAGGAAGATGGAAGTATTATTATTTCTTCGTCAACCCAAGGACCAACTGCGGTTCAAAAAATGGTGGCGCGTGTATTAGGAATTCCGATGCACAAAATCGAAATCGATACGGTTCGTTTAGGAGGCGGATTTGGAGGAAAAGAAGATCAAGCAACACCTTGGGCAGTGATGGTAGCTTTGGCAACACAGCATTTACACAAACCCGTGAAAATGGCAATGCACCGAATGGATGACATGCGAATGACAGGAAAAAGACATCCCTATTCTGCCGATTTTAAAATTGGTTTAACCAAAGATTTAAAAATTTTAGCGTACGAAGTAACTCATTATCAAAACGCTGGTGCTGCGGCTGACTTGTCTCCTGCGGTTATGGAACGAACTCTTTTTCATTCGACCAATGCGTATTTTGTTCCAAATGTAATTGCAAAAGCATACAGTTGTAAAACAAATCTACCTCCAAATACTGCATTTCGTGGTTTTGGCGGACCACAAGGAAAATTTGTAATCGAAGCGGCCATTGTAAAAGCGGCTGAAACATTAGGAATAAGTCCAGCTGTAATTCAAAAAAATAATTTGGTAGTGGATGGAGATGAATTGTCTTACGGTCAAATTCTTCAACAAACTGAAGCGCATCACGCCTGGGAAACCTGCATTAAAAGTTATGATTATCAAACCCAAAAAGAAAGAGTGCAAGCATTTAATAGCACTAACACAAGATTCAAAAAAGGATTAGCCATTCAACCTATATGTTTCGGAATTTCATTTACCAATACGATGATGAATCATGCTCGTGCTTTGGTTCATATTTATCATGACGGAAGTGTTGTGGTAAGTACTGGCGCAGTTGAAATGGGACAAGGAGTAAATACTAAAATGTTGCAAATCGTCACCGAAACTTTTAGCATAAAACCTTCTAAAGTTCGCATAGAATCTACCAATACATTAAGAGTTGCCAATACATCTCCAACAGCCGCAAGTGCCGGCGCAGATTTGAACGGGAAAGCTTTGCAAATGGCATGTACCTCACTATTGGAACGATTGAAAGCAGTAGCTCAAAAAAAATATACGGATCAAATTATTGAACTGAAAGAAGAAATGGTTTTTGCTAATGAAATCAAAACTGAAATTTCTTGGAATGATTTAATCACTAGAGCCTTCACGCAACGAGTAGCACTTAGTGAGAATGCACATTATGCGACGCCAACGATTCATTTTGATAAATCTAAAGAAAAAGGACATCCTTTTGCCTACCACGTTTATGGAACCGCAATTGTAGAAGTAACTGTGGATTGTTTGAAAGGAATTTATGATTTTGACAGCGTAAATATCGTTCATGATTTTGGAAAAAGTATGAATCCAACAATTGACAACGGACAAATTGAAGGTGGATTAGTGCAAGGAGTTGGTTGGATGACATTAGAAGAAATTATCTATAATGAAAAAGGTCGATTGGTTTCGAATGCTCTTTCTACGTATAAAGTTCCAGATATATATTCGGTGCCAAAATTGATACAAGTGCAACATTTAGAAACCGAAGGGCACGAATTAGCCATCAAAAAATCGAAAGCAGTTGGTGAACCACCATTAATGTATGGCATTGGTGCCTATTTTGCTATTAGGGCTGCTGTAAAGGCTTTTAATCCTAATGCTGATTTGGCTGTAAATGCGCCTTATACTCCAGAAAAAGTATTGATGGATTTGTATAGGACGGAGCGTTAAGACCCGAGGCTAAAAGCCGAACTGTGCGAAGCAAAAATGTCCAGTGGACATTTTTAGCGAACGGGCCAGGCGGCGCAATGGCATGTCAGTAACGATAGTTCATATATACTATTGGTGTCAATATCAAAAAAAGTTTTTAAAATATGGTTTTAGAATTTTATACTAAACTTAAAGAGGTATTACTTCAAGAAGAACGGCTCATCTTATTGGTTGTTATTGCGAATGAAGGCAGTAGTCCAGGAAGAATGGGCTTTAAAATGTTGGTAACTAAAAGTCAAATGTTCGGCACAATCGGTGGCGGAATAATGGAACATAAACTGGTTGAGTATGCTCAAACACTTTTAGATAAACCTGCTTTTGAACCTTTTGTAAAAAAACAAATTCACGATAAATCGGCATTTAAAGATCAATCGGGAATGATATGTTCAGGCCAACAAACGATTGCTTTTTATGATTGTGATTTGGCTTTTCTTCCAGTAATTGAAAAAATTGTAACGCAAAACAACGATTTTATTTTTTACACTGATAAAAATATCGAAATCAATGAAGTTAAAAATGCAGCATGTTATTTTAAAGAATCGATTGGATTAGTTCAAAAATTATATATAGTAGGTGGAGGACATGTTGGGTTAGCTTTAAGCGAAGTATTATCTAAACTAGATTTTGAAATTCATATTTTAGATCATAGGGATAATTTGAATACGATGAATGCCAATCGATTTGCCCATTTTCGGGAAACTGTCGATTTTGAACAAATAGAAAACCACATTCCCGATGGCGATTCGGTATATGTTGTAATTATGTCATTTGGTTATAGAACAGATGATATTATTTTGAGGCGATTAGTGAATAAGAATTTCAAATACATCGGAATGTTGGGCAGCAAAGAAAAGATTGCCACCTTATTTAAAAATATGATTGCCGATTCTTTTGATGAAAATCAGTTATCAAAAGTATATGCGCCAATAGGTGTTGCTATTAAAAGTGAAACGGCTTATGAAATTGCAATTAGTGTTGCTACACAGCTAATAAGTGTTAAAAATCGCAATTAATTTCCGTTTTTGGTGTTGATTTCTAATAATTCTGCAATCAATTTATCTGTTTTTATTATTTAAAACTATATTTGTAAGCCGTCTAAATACATTCTAAAATTAAACATAACTATCTTGAGCGAAAGAAAAATATATAGCAAACGTGTTTGGGTTGAAAATAAACTTCAACCTGCGACAATTTGTTTTAATAAGGCACACATTAATGCTATTCATTTTGAAAAAACTAATGATGCCGAAGACTTTGGTAATGTAGTTATTATGCCCGGTGTTATTGATGTACATGTGCACATCAACGAACCTGGGAGAACTGAATGGGAAGGTTTTGAAACGGCAACACAAGCCGCAGCTGCTGGCGGAACAACTACAGTTATTGATATGCCTTTGAATGCAAGTCCTGTGACTACAACTTTACAAGCGTTCCAAGAAAAATTAGATTCTTCAGTAGGAAAAATGAATGTCAATGTTGGTTTTTATGCCGGACTTATTCCCGGAAATACTCCCCATTTAGAAGCACTGATTCAAGCGGGTGTTATTGGTGTGAAATGTTTTCTGACGCATTCTGGAATTAATGAATTCCCCAATGTTACTGAAAAAGATTTAGATGAAGCTATGCCTATAATTGCCAAATATAATTTGCCTTTACTTGCGCATTGCGAATTGTATGATACAGAAATTGATTGCGATTTTGAAAATAATCCCACAAGTTACCAACATTATTTAGCCAGCAGACCCAAAAAATGGGAAAATGATGCGATAGATTTAATGATACGAATGTGTCGCAAACACAATTGTCCCGTTCATATTGTGCACGTAGCTTCTGCTGAAGCCTTGATTAAAATTGCAACCGCTAAAAAAGAAGGTTTACCAATTACCGCTGAAACTTGTACACAATACATTTACTTTAATGCCGAAGATATTCCAGATGCCAGTTGCATTTATAAATGTGCGCCGCCAATTCGGGAAAAAGCAAACAATGACCAATTAAAAAATGCTTTTTCAACCGGCGTTTTAGATTTCATTACAACCGATCATTCTCCTGCGCCGCCGAGTATAAAGGAAATGGAAACAGGTAATTTAAAAAAAGCTTGGGGAGGAATTGCAGGAATTCAATTTTTGCTAAATGGTTCATGGACAGCATTGAAAAACACCATGACTTTACAACAATTTATTCCGTTAGTCACTTCAAAGCCTGCGAAGTTTATAAAATCGGATAAAAAAGGAAGCATTGCCATTGGAAAAGATGCTGATTTTGTTATTTGGAATCCCGAAAAAACAAGCATTGTAAAGGAAGATGATATTCTTTTTAGATATAAAATAAGTGCATACGTAAATCAAAATTTAAGTGGAGTTGTAACGGAGACCATAGTTAATGGCGAAACAATTTATAAAAATAAATCCATACAAAGTAAAAATAAAGGACAATGGCTTTTGCAAAAGTAACAGAGATAATCAAAGAATCCCCCGTATATACAAAACTTACTGATTTAGCTTCTGAGCGATTGGGTGGAAAAGTATTGTTTGCAACCGATGATTTTTTTGCTGAAAAAGAAAACTTAATAGCACCAACTCGAGGTATTTTCATTACCGATAAATACACCGATAGAGGAAAATGGATGGACGGTTGGGAAAGCCGTCGTAAAAGAACTCCAGGTCACGATTGGGCAATTATTCAATTAGCGACTTCGGGAAAAATTACAGGTTTTGATATTGACACCAATTTCTTTTTAGGAAATCATCCGCCACATGCTTCTATTGAAGCCATTAGTATTACAAATGCTGACGAAATTACCGATTGGTCAACGCTGGCTTGGAAAGAAATACTACCAAAATCACATTTAGATCCAGGTTCTCAGAATTTCTACGAATCGAATAGTGATGCCATTTTTACGCACCTTCGTTTACACATTTATCCTGATGGTGGTGTCGCAAGATTACGCGTTTATGGCGAAGTATTTAAAAATTGGGATGCCGTTGCCGCAACTCAAGAAATAGATTTAGCTGCAGCCATCAATGGTGGTCAAGCCATTGCCTGTAACGATATGTTCTTTAGCGACATGAGTAATTTAATTATGCCGAATCGTGGGGCTAACATGGGTGACGGTTGGGAAACTAAAAGAAACAGAACGCCTAATAACCGTGATTGGGTCATTTTAAAATTAGCACATAAAGGAACTGTTGACCGCATTGTTGTTGATACTTGTCATTTCAAAGGGAATTATCCCGATAGTTGTCTGATTGAAGCATGTGTTTCTGATACGGATGATGTCGAAAACAATGCCAATTGGCAAACACTATTGCCGCAGCAAAAGTTAAGCGCCGATCACGAACATGAATTTATTTCAGAGATTAATAAAGGAACTGCAATAACACATGTTCGATTGAATATTTTTCCTGACGGAGGAATTAGCCGATTAAGAATTTTTGGTAAAATCAATACATAGTGATAGTAAGTACATTCATAATATTAGTTTTATATTTTGTTTATTTTGGTATTTTAATACTACTAGGCTATGTGTCCTATAAAATGCCCGCGCTTAAAATGGGCAAAACCAGTGAGGAGAACACAGAAGAAATTAAAAATACCAGTCAGAATTATATCTATACCGGAATACTGTTGGCTATTATAGGAATTTTGGTCAATACGTATATTCTGGTGCAAGATTCTCCTCTAGAAAGTCATATGATGGAATGGCTTAATATTGTCATTCGCCTAATGCATATTACGTTTGGTATTGCTTGGATTGGTGCCTCTTTCTATTTTGTTTTTCTTGAAAACGCTTTGAATAGAACGGAAGATGTTCGCGATGAGTTAGCCGGCAATCTTTGGGCGGTTCATGGTGGTGGCTTTTACTATTTAGAAAAATACAAAGTCGCTCCCAAAACCATTCCTAAGCATTTGCATTGGTTTAAATATGAGGCCTATTTTACTTGGCTTTCTGGTTTATGTTTGTTATTTGTAGTGTATTATTTCAATGCCTCTGCCCTTCTTATTGACAAAAATGTAATGGATATTTCCGCAACGCAAGGCATCTTGATTGGTGTTGGCTCGTTCGTTGTTGCTTGGATAATTTATGATGTTATGTGCAAATCGGCATTAATCAAAAATCAATTGGCATTTTCTATTATTGGTTTTCTCATTCTGCTTGGTTTTGCTTGGTTCTATTGCCATGTTTTTAGTGCCCGAGCGGCATACATTCATTTCGGAGCTATGATAGGAAGCGTTATGGTCGCTAATGTTTTCTTTGTAATTATTCCGGGTCAAAAAGAAATGGTGCGATGCGCCAAATTAGGAATTCCATTAGATCCTTCTTTGGGTAAAAAAGCTTTAGCTCGTTCCTTGCATAACAACTATTTTACTTTACCCGTTTTGTTTGTTATGGTTAGTAATCACTTTCCGTCTACTTTTGGTTATGAATATCCGTGGCTTATCTTGGCAATTATCTCATTAGGCGCTGCCGGAGTAAAACATTATTTAAATCTCAAGGAGAAAAAACAACTCAATGTTTGGATTTTACCGGTTTCGATTTTGATTCTTTTCGCTGCAACTTTTATATCTGCGCCAAGTACTGATCCGTACGAATGTAAAAAAGAAGTAAGTATTACCGAAGTTCAAGAGATCATACAAAAACGATGTGTGCAATGCCACTCTTCAAATCCCACCGATGATGTTTATAAAGTAGCTCCAAATGGTGTTATGTACGACACTCCAGAAGAAATAGTAAAGAAGAAAGATTTGATTATGCAGCGTGTGGTCATTACCAAAACGATGCCTCAAAATAATAAAACGAATATTACTGAAGAAGAACGAAACACGATTCGTTGTTGGATCGAACAAGGCGCAAGTCTCAAATAAATAGTTATGACATTATCTCAATTTAATACTTTAGACGTTGCCACTGCCACCAAACATTTGATGGATTGTTGTGGTTCTACCCAATGGGCTTCTAGTATGATGGCTCATTTTCCATTTACTTCAGAAAAAGAGTTGGTCGATTTATCAGGAAAAATTTGGTATGACGAATGTGGAGAAAAAGATTGGAGAGAATCATTTACGCATCATCCAAAAATTGGTGACGTGAAGAGCTTAACCGAAAAATTTGCAGGCAAAGAACAAGCTGGTGTAGCCGTTGCCACAACCCAAACAATTGAAGCATTGGCTCAAGCCAATACCAATTATGAAAGCAAAAATGGTTTTATTTTCATTGTTTGTGCGACCGGAAAATCGGCTAACGAAATGTTGCAAATCCTTTTAGATCGACTAAAAAACACAGTCGAAGAAGAGTTGCATATTGCAATGGGTGAACAGCAAAAAATCAGTATTATCCGATTCAGAAAATTACTAACCGACGGTGATTTCAGTTTTTTGAAAGTGAGCCAAATTACCACTCACGTTTTAGATACAGCCATTGGTTTACCCGGTGCAAACATTTCTATTCGACTGCAAGCAAAACAAAATAACATTTGGCAAACCATCGCACAAGGCATTACAAATACTGATGGCAGAATTCCGGATTTGTTACCACAAGAAAGGAATTTAAAACCTGCAACGTATAAAATGGTTTTTGATACGGGTTCGTATTATGCTCATCAAAACTTAAAAACCTTTTATCCCGAGGTAGAAATCCAGTTCAGCACTTTCGACGAAACGCATTATCATGTTCCGTTGCTAATTAATCCTTTTGGTTTTAATACCTATCGAGGAAGCTAGAGAAAGAAAATAGACGTTTAGATAAAAGAAATAGACGGATAGATGATAGACGGATAGATAATAGACAGCTAGAAATTAGAATTAAATATAATTTTATAACTCATAACCTAGAACCTAAAACCCAGAACCTAAAACCTAGAACCCAGAACCTAGAACCCAATACCCAAAACCCATAACCCATAACTCAAATGACCATTCCTTCAACCAAAAAAGAACAATTGTTCCAAAGTTTAAGTCAAGCCAATACAGCATTTAACGAAATTTATCCAGGAGACCGTAGCGACCGCCAACCGGTTCACACCTTATATGGAGGTGCCAATCTTTTCAAATCCGATTCACCTATTGCCTTGGGAAATAGAGCCTTAGAAATACTACAAACCTATGCGCCTAATCATGAAGTATTCGGAAAAGCTTTTGGATTAATTGGTGGTACTGATTTCAGCAAACGTATTTATGATAAAGTAGTAGCCAAACTCCAAACGGAAGCCATTGAGGATTTTAGAATTGATTTTGAAGACGGTTATGGAAACCGAAGCAATGAAGAAGAAGATGCCACAGCAGCATCTACTGCGAAAGAGGTAGCCAAAGGAATGGCAGACCAAACTCTTTCGCCCTTTATTGGCATTCGTATCAAGCCATTTACCGAAGAAATGAAAGAAAGAGGCTTACGCACTTTGGATATTTTTATCAGCACTTTAGTGGCAGCAACAGGAGGCAAAATACCCGATAATTTTGTGGTCATGTTGCCTAAAGTGACCATTCCAGAACAACCCGAAACCTTAGCCAATTTTTTCAGCATTTTAGAGGAAGAATTGGGTTTAACCAAAGGAATCCTAAAAATGGAAATGATGGTAGAAACAACACAAGCCATAATGGATGTAAATGGAACCAATCCCCTGTATCGCTTTATTAAAGCCGCTCAAGGGCGTTGCATTGCGATGCATTTTGGAACTTATGATTATACCGCCAGTTGTAGCATTACTGCAAAATACCAAGAAATGGATCATCCTGTTTGTGACTTTGCCCATCACGTGACCAAAGTAGCTTTGGCTCATACCGGAATTTGGTTAAGTGATGGTGCTACAAACACGATGCCGATAGGACCACATCGTGGCGAATTGACTCCAGAGCAACAAGAAGAGAACAAAAAGGTCGTGCATCGAGCTTGGAAAAAAGGATATGATCACATTCGTCATTCATTATGGAATGGGTATTACCAAGGATGGGATTTGAATCCTGCCCAATTCCCTATGCGATATGCTGCGGTATATGCATTCTTTTTGGAAAGTTATGATGATGCGGTGGATCGTTTGAAAACCTTTGTTGACAAAGCAGCACGTGCTACCTTGATTGGAGACGTTTTTGATGATGCTGCAACAGGACAAGGATTGCTGAATTATTTTCTTCGTGCCTTGAATAGTGGCGCTATTACTGAAGAAGAAGTGCTGGCAACTGGTTTAACATTAGATGAAATTAGAGGTCGATCCTTTAAGAAAATACTAGAAAACAGAAAAGCGAAGTAGTCCAATAAACCACTTTTACCATCCTAATAAAACCATCCCTGCACCGCAAATAAATAAGGTTAAACCTCCTAAGAAATGCATGTGTTTTTCGAGTTGCTCAGTTTTAAAAAATGAGATACTATAATATCCTAAAACTACCATAGTCACCATGGTAACTAGGGTAAAAAAAGTATAAACTGCAACGAGCAAAACCATGCCATGCCAAGAATGTTGGGCCGCAGGGAAAAACAATAGCGGAATCATAGGTTCGCAAGGGCCCAAAAGAAAGATGACAAACATCACCCAAGGCGTTACTCTATGTCTTTCGGACGTGGGAATGGGGCTGCCGTGTTGGTGTTCATAAACAAACATACTGCCATCTTCATAAGTGTCAAAATGTTTGTGGGATTTGTTTTTATACGTTCTAACCAATCCCCATATTCCATACACCAGACCAAAAACCAGCATAACCCATCCCGCTATCCCAACTCTCACGTTTTCAAGCCACGACACTTTTGATAAATTCCAACCAATTGCAGCACCACCAAGCCCCAATAAAACGGAACTCCAAACATGACCGCACCCGCAGATAACAGTCCACAAAAGTGTTTTGGCAAAACTCCATCCTCTTGATTTTGACAAAGCAATAAAAGGCAAATAATGGTCTGGTCCTGAAACCGTATGCAAACAAGCAATGGCAATAGCGCTGGTAATTAATAGTTGAAAATCATACATAAATTATCTTTTTTTAAACGCTTCAAAAAAAGGGATGTTGGTTTTAAGATTTTACTTATTTTAAAAAATTATCAATCACTACCTGACTTAGAACATTTATCTACATCCTAACTCGACATTTGCATTTTAAATGTGGGGACTAAGGCTGCAATATGTTTCAAATCATCGAACAATTGTTCCGCTTTGAACCCTAAAATTCTAACTATAATTCCATGTGTTGCTATTGTAGAAATTCTAAAATCGATCTGAGTTTGT
Source organism: Flavobacterium sp. (assembly GCF_031423415.1). Lineage (GTDB taxonomy): Bacteria > Bacteroidota > Bacteroidia > Flavobacteriales > Flavobacteriaceae > Flavobacterium. Next base: position 7,913 of record NZ_JANPFL010000038.1, on the reverse strand, counting down.
TGCTGAAGATAGTCATTTACAGCGGTTGTAAATCCATCGACATCTAGCGTTTCGTTTATAATTAGCAAGCTCGCTTGATGAGTAAAACCTTCTAGTTGTCCCATTTGTGTGGGATCACATAATGAAGGTTGCATCACGATATTTTCTTTGATGATGAGTTTATTTTTCAGGAATATTTCGGTGCAATTATGGTATTTTGAAAAAGTAAAAACTTCGTCTTTTAGCGTTCTTCCGCAGGTGATGATTTCGCCCCACAGTAAATGGCAATGATTTCCTAGATAAATTTTATTTTTAGACTTAAATATAGACTCTTTATGCGGGACCGAAGGATGAGGCAAGTAGGTAAATGATGCGTTATCGTTTAGAGTAACTTCCGTGATTTGTTGCGCTCCTTTAGTCATAGTAAACAACCGTTGGTAGGATTGGGTATGCAATTGCAGCGCACCATTTTCAGAGACTTCAATGCTTATTTCAAATTCATCTTCATCTAAAATTCCGGGTGAGGAACTCATGAGCATCAAATGCAATTGGGTTGCTTTCTTGTCTTCGGTAATATTCATCACCTTAAAAGGTGGAGAAAAATAACAGTTACCCAACTGGGTTATGCCGTTTTTGAATGTGGTTTGAATGTGCAATTTGGCTATCATCGGCACAATTGGGGTTCGTCCACTTCTTCTAACAAGGCATATTTTTGGATCCAGCCAATCACGGCATCTAAGCCTTGTAAACTCATCAAATTGGTAAAAATAAATGGGTTTCCATTCCTCATTTTTCGGGCATCACGTTCCATAACACCTAAATCAGCATGGACATAAGGAGCTAAATCAATTTTGTTAATGACCAACAAATCGCTTCTTGTAATACCGGGTCCACCTTTCCGAGGAATTTTATCACCTTCGGCTACATCAATGACAAAAATGGTGACATCGGCCAAATCAGGACTAAAAGTTGCTGATAAATTATCGCCACCACTTTCTATAAAAATAATTTGAATGTCTGCAAAACGGTTTGCCATTTCATCGACAGCTTCAAGATTCATACTGGCATCTTCTCGAATGGCAGTATGAGGGCAACCTCCAGTTTCTACCCCAATGATTCTTTCTTTGGGTAACAAACTATTTTGTGTCAAAAAATCAGCATCTTCTTTGGTATAAATATCATTGGTAATCACCCCAATGCTGTACTTATGGGCTAATTTTCTACTCAATCGTTCAATCAAGGCTGTTTTTCCCGAACCAACCGGTCCAGCAACTCCTATTTTTATATAATTTCTCTCGTTCATTTTTAATATATCATTTACTAATTCATCATTTACAATTCACAACCCATAACGTTTTCGGGCTTTTCGTGCGGGCCGGTTTCGGAGCACAAAACTGTCAGCTAGAACTGAACTTGAATAGAAGAACAAAGCTACAAGTTTGCACGTCAGCCCGCCTGGCACAAAACCCGTGTTACGGTAGGTCTTCTATTTCTTGTCATTAAATAATGGCCCGATTAAGGGTGGTGCCATTATATATCCTTCTTCAATCGGCTTTTGTGTCAACAATCTATGACATTCTTCTGGTGCTGTTGCCCACATTTTAGTTTCTTCAAGTGTTTTGTCAATCTCTTTTCGCCATTTTTCAAATGCACCTTTATTTTTGTCAATGAACACTTCTTTAAAATAAGCACGAAACATTGAAATTCTATTTTTGTGCATATCTTCTTTAACTGTCATATAAAAAATACTCATTGTTCCTGTTGCTTTTGTCGCGTCTTGAAATACTTTTAATTCTTTCCTTGCCCATCTTGCCCATACTTCACATATATCAAAATATAAGTTTTGCATTTCTATTTGCAGAGAATCGTTTGTCCGAATGTAAGAGGTTGTTTTTTCAAATGCAGGTGCAAAATATACTTTCTCAAACTTCTTATATCTGTCTTTTTTCTTCTTTGGAATGTCTAGGACACTCCAAAGTCCAACTGATGCCGAAGCTGTAAATCCATATTCGTCCATCATTTTATCAACTTGACTTGTTGGTTGCCCTTGATAATCAGTTTTTGTGATTTTTGTATTTGGTTGCCACAAAATATGAGCTTCATTACTTGTCAAATAGCCATTTTGGCCAATTACTACTTGGCTTGCAAGAACAAATAGTGTGGCAATTTTCAATCTTATTTTCATATTCGTTGTGTTTTTTAAACTTACCGCTAACTCATACCCCATAACTCATAACCCTTAACCCATAACTCAAACTTACGACATATACAATCTCGAATACAATTGCTCATGTTGCATACTTCGGATATCAAAACCGGAACAGCACATTCCTATTAAATCTTCATCGGGATCTACCGTTTGTTGCACTAATTCTGCAATCAAATCTTGAATAGAAAATAAAATTTCCTGACCACTTTGTTGGCTTAACGGAATCAATTTTACAGCATTAGTAACATAACCTACCGCAGCATTGTAGTAAAAACCGCTTAGTGCATCTTCCTTTTTTATGTTTAGCGAATGCGCGTATAAGGCGAATGCAATGCAGTAATGTCCAACAATTTCTTGATTTTTGATCGCCAAAGCGTACCCATCAATCAATTCGCTTTTATTGAAAGGTTGAAAAATTTTCATCAATCGTAAGCCTAATTTATGACTAGCTTGTCTCATTTCTTTAGGAAGTTTTACCGCTGTACATTGGTCATCTAAGGATAAAATTTCTTTTAAATTATGGTTGTCTGCGGCATTATATACTAATGAAACCAAAGCAGCATCAGTATATCGTAAATTTTGTGACAGCATTTGAACAACAAATTCTTTAGCCGAAGCGGTATCGTGAATCAATCCTTTTTGAACATAGGTTTCTAATCCTGCAGAATGAGAGAAGCCCCCAATGGGTAAGTTTGGGTCTGTAAGGTGCAATAAAGAAAGTAAAGAATTATTCATTGGGTATAGTGAGCTTCATTATTTTGGAGAACAAAGTATCGTTAGTACTGCCGTGGGGCGAAACAGTAGTTTTTAAGGGCTGCAATAATTTTCGCTGTTCTTGTTCTACTTCGTAGCCTTGCGCTACAAATAAATGGTATAAAGGCTTTTCAAAAGGCACTAACAAGGCTTTATTTTCAAAAAACAGTGGCAAATGTTTGTTGCCGATTTCATAGCAAATACTGGCTGTTTCAAACCTGTCTTTGGGTGTAATGATCAAACATTCGCAGGGTACTATTTCCACCACAATAATAGTGGTATCATCTTCAAACAAAATATCTCCTTGCGTTAAATTTGGACTTTCATTTAAAAATTTAATTGTAATTTCTGTGCCTAGTTGGGTTTGTTTTCTTTGAATGCGTTTATTGGTTTCATACCATTGCAATAACAGCCAATCTATAGTTTTATTTGAAATAGAATAATCACTAGTATTCCCTATTTTTTTTTGAATGAGCATAGTATGATGGGGTTGAAATTTTCTTTAGAGCAAAAATCAGCATTAAAATAAAAAATAGCGTTGCGCCAATGGTAATTCTTTCATTGGTTCGCAAGTTATGACTTCGCCATCTACTTTTACTTCATAGTTTTCAGGATTTACATCAATTTGAGGTGTTTTATCGTTGTGAATCAAATCTTTTTTTGAGATGTTCCTGCAATTTTTGACCGGTAAAACCATTTTTTGCAAACCATAACTTTGAACTACATTGTTTTCTAATGATAATTTAGAAACAAAAGTAATGCATGTATTGAATATTGCCTTGCTACTTGCCCCGAACATGTGGCGGTAAATAACAGGTTGCGGCGTGGGTATTGAGGCATTAGGATCGCCCATTCTTGAGGCTATAATCATCCCTCCTTTGATAATCATTTCTGGTTTTGCACCAAACATTGCCGGTTTCCACAAGACAATGTCTGCTAGTTTTCCCGCTTCAATAGAACCTACATTTTCACTGATTCCGTGAGAAATAGCAGGATTTATGGTGTATTTTGCGATATATCTTTTTACCCTAAAATTGTCGTTGTTATTGTCTTGGTCTTCTTCTAATGGACCGCGTTGTACTTTCATTTTGTGAGCGGTTTGCCACGTACGAGTAATTACTTCGGCAACGCGACCCATCGCTTGCGAATCGCTACTCATCATACTAAATACGCCCATATCATGAAGAATGTCCTCGGCTGCAATGGTTTCAGGACGAATCCTGCTATCGGCAAAAGCAACATCTTCTGGAACATTTTTATCCAAATGATGGCAAACCATTAACATGTCTAAATGTTCATCGATAGTATTTACCGTAAATGGTCTGGTGGGATTGGTAGAGGAGGGCAATACATTAGGATACATAGATGCTTTGATGATGTCTGGAGCGTGACCGCCACCAGCACCTTCGGTATGAAACGTATGTATCACTCTACCATCAATAGCTTTTATGGTGTCTTCTAAAAACCCCATTTCATTGAGCGTATCGGTATGAATGGCAATTTGAACATCGTGCTTATCGGCAATCGTTAAAGCCGCATCAATTACTGCAGTAGTGCTTCCCCAATCTTCGTGTATTTTAAGACCCAATGCACCTGCTTCTATTTGTTCTTCTAAAGGAGCGAGCGAAGCGCAATTGCCTTTACCATAGAACCCCAAATTCATCGGATAGGAGTCAGCAGCTTCTAACATACGTTGAAGATTCCATGCGCCGGGCGTTACCGTAGTGGCATTGGTACCATCTGCAGGACCAGTTCCTCCGCCTATCATCGTGGTCATTCCGCTAAATAAAGCGTGATCTATTTGTTGTGGACATATAAAGTGAATATGTGTATCTATTCCTCCCGCAGTGGCTATCATTCCTGCACCTCCGTGAACTTCGGTACTGGCGCCAATAACCATATTTGGCGAAATTCCGTCCATTGTATCGGGATTCCCGGCTTTACCAATGCCTACAATCTTTCCGTTTTTAATACCAATATCCGCTTTCACAATTCCCCAATGATCGACAATCGTTACACTAGTAATCACAAAATCTAAAACACCTTCAGCTCTAGTCGCTCTGGCAGATTGCGCCATTCCGTCCCGTATGGTTTTACTGCCACCAAACTTGGCTTCATCACCATAAACAGTAAAATCTTTTTCAATTTCTATAAACAATTCAGTGTCGCCCAACCGAACTTTATCGCCAGTTGTAGGGCCATACATGTTGGCATATTTTATTCTACTAATTTCTAAACTCATCCTATTTACTTTTGAATTGCGACACTTCCGTTAACTAAATTATTAAACCCAAAAATTTTCTTTTCTCCACCAAATGCTACCAATTCTACCTCTTTTTCTTCCCCAGGTTCAAAACGTACCGCAGTAGCCGCAGCAATATTCAGCCGCATGCCGAATGCTTTAGTTCGATCGAATTGCATTTGTGAATTCACTTCAAAAAAGTGAAAATGAGAGCCTATTTGCACTGGTCTATCTCCAGTATTGGTAACAAGTATTTTTGATGTAGCACGACCAACATTCAGTTCGATGCTGCCTTCTTTTAAGATGTATTCGCCTGGTATCATAATCGAATGGGAATTAAATTAGGTTTTTGAAAGATTATCTAATCGGGTCGTGAACGGTTACGAGCTTCGTGCCATCCGGAAAAGTTCCTTCAACTTGAATGTCGTGAATCATTTCGGCAATGCCTTCCATTACATCCTCTTTGGTCAGAATAGTGGCGCCATACTGCATCAATTCTGCGACCGATTTTCCGTCTCGAATGGCTTCTTGTAAACGAGAGCTAATTAAGGCAATCGCTTCGGGATAGTTTAATTTTAAGCCTCTTGCTTTTCGTTTTTCTGCCAATTCACCTGCTAGGTGCAGCAGTAATTTCTCGGTTTCTCTTGGTGAAAGATGCATATCAGATTCAGTTTAGTACGTTTTTGATTTAAAAAGTCTAAAAATAGCAAAAAGTAACTTATGAAACTGTTTTATTTTTTGTTTTTATTTGAAAATGTTAAAGATTTTGATGCAAAGATTGATTTTCATTGCATTATTTGAGGCTAATGACTGATTTTGGTACGATAAATATTTTAAAGACCGAGCGATTGGATGTAGAATATAACAAAGTAGTTTCATTATAGATACCCTACGAGCCTAGGATATAGTAAAGTAGTTTCATTATATGTACCCTACGAGCGTAGGATATAGTAAAGTAGTTTCATTATATGTACCCTACGAGCGTAGGATATAGTAAAGTGGTTCCATTATATGTACCCTACAAGCGTAGGGTATAGTAAAGTAGTTTCATTATATGTACCCTACGAGCGTAGGGTATAGTAAAGTAGTTTCATTATATGAACCCTACGAAGCAACCCTAGTATTCGAAACATTTTTTATATATAGGGAACGGAGCGACCCTAGTATTCAAAACATTTTATATATATAGTGAACGAAGCGACACTAGTATTCAAAACATTTTCTATATATAGGGAACGAAGCAACCCTAGTATGCAAAACATTTACTATATATAGGGTACGAAGCGACACTAGTATTCAAAACATTTTCTATATATTGTCTTGTCCTAAAATAGATTTACAAAAAAGTGTAAAAATATGGAAAGATATTCAAGAGTAAGTAGTTCAAAGTGGCAATCTATATATTCGGAAGAATTTAAAAGATTTGTTTGTAATGATTATTTAACAGGTTCTTTTACTAGGCGAGAAGTTGAAGTAAAACATGGTATTGGTAATTCTCGACTCACTTATTGGTTAAGAGAAATGGGATATGACTATTTAAAACCAAGAATTGTATCTTTACCTGATATGAAAGCAGTTAAAATTGATGCCAGCGGAAAAGAGTCTCAAAAGTCGATTACAGAACTGGAAAGAGAACTACAAGAAGCAAACCTTTTAGCTGAAGCTTATCGTAAAATGATAGAAATAGCTGAAAAAGAGTTTAAAATTAATATTGTAAAAAAGTCCAGTACCAAGTAATTCAGGAGATGAAAAACAATCATCCTAAGATTGGTTTAGGCAAATTTTGCCGATTACTTGGTGTAACAAGACAAGCATATTATCAACACTTTTGGCATCAAGAACAATATGCTTTTTAAGATGAATTAATTGTGTCTGAGGTGATAAATATAAGAAAGAATCATCGTCATATAGGAGGAAGAAAGTTGTATGAATTACTTCAACCCTTTCTAATAGAGCATCAAATAAAGATGGGTAGAGATCGATTATTCGACGTTTTATCTGCAAATTATCTTTTAGTTAAGCGTAGAAAAAAACAAACAATTACAACCAATTCCTATCATCGATTTAAAAAGTATCCGAATTTGATACGGAACTTCATTCCAACAGAACCAAATCAATTATGGGTTAGCGACATAACGTATTGGAAAATTGCAACAGGATTTGTTTATATCAGCTTTATAACGGATGCTTATTCAAGAAAAATTGTTGGCTCTCATGTAGCGCAAACCATGGAAGCGGTTGAAACCATGGAAGCGTTGAAAATAGCAATCTCTGGCCTAAGAAAGGGGCCAGATTGCCATTTTCAACTCACGCACCATTCTGATCGGGGAATGCAGTATTGCAGCGATAAATATGTAAAGCTTTTAGAAAGCAATAACATAGGAATTAGCATGACAGAAAACGGAGATCCTTTGGAAAATGCAATTGCAGAAAGGGTTAATGGTATAATTAAAGAAGAATATTTAAATGATTATCAAGTAGATAATTTAGAACAAGCTAAAGAATTATTGGAAGCAGTTATAAAATTATACAATAATGAAAGACCTCATATGAGTATAGGTAATCTTACACCAAATCAAGTACATCAAAATAATATAAAAACTGAAAAATTATGGAAGAATTATTATGTAAAAAGTCCTATTATTGTAAACCAATAACAGGACTAAAAATGAGTTGTAAATCTATTTTAGGATTAAGTATAAATATGTAAACTTATTTTAGGACGAGACA
>NZ_JANPFL010000037.1:0-16773 GCF_031423415.1 Flavobacterium sp. | reverse complement strand
GCCATATTAAAACTAGACAAAGGCGTAAATTCTGAACCTCTCATCACCACACTACATCCAGCAGCCAAGGCAGCCGCAACAGCTCTTGCAGGATTATAAGCAGGGAAATTCCAAGCAGTTATCACACCAATAACTCCTAATGGTTGATAAATAACCATAGAGCGTTTGTCGATTCTGCTGGACGGAATCACACGGCCGTAACTGCGTTTTCCTTCTTCGGCGTACCATTCAAAAAGATTGGCTGAAACTTGCCATTCTCCACGAGATTCAAGCATTGGTTTTCCTGTTTCCAACGAAGTTTCTTTGGCGAAAGCCTCAGCATTGGCACGCATATAATCGGCGGCTTTTTTTAGGATTTCTGCTCTAAAATAAGGTGTTGTATTTTTCCAAGTTTTGAAAGAAGCTTCGGCAGCAGCAATCGCTTTTTTACAATCGTCGGCATTTCCGATAGGAACTTTATCTAAAATTTCTTCGGTTGAAGGGCTTTGCAAATCCCAAGTTGCGCCATCAATTGCGTCACACCATTCTCCGTTTATATATTGTTTTCTCATTTGAGTATTTCTTTAATAGTTTCTTCCAAAATTGTCAAGCCTTTTTCCAAGATTTCGTCTTCGATAAACAATGGACTTAAAATTCTAATACAGTTCCCATAACTTCCTGAAGTGATTACAATCAATCCTTTTGAAAGACATTTATCCACAATTGCTTTTGTTGAAACTCCATCAGGAATTCCTGTTGTTGGATTGAAAAATTCAATTGCCATCATCGCTCCTAAACCACGAACATCAGTAATGTTTTTTGGATATTTTGCCTTTAATTGGTTGAATCTATCCCGAACAATCGTACCCACTTTTTCACCGGCGGCATTGATATTGTTTTTTTGCATATAATTAATGCTTGCCAACGAAGCCACACAACTCAGCGGTCCACCAAGGTAAGTACCTCCAATAAGTCCGGGTTTTATGGCATCCATAATTTCTGCTTTACCAATAACGCAACCAATCGGCATTCCGCCACCCATAGATTTTGCCCAAGTGGACAAATCCGGAGTTACTCCATAATGCTCATAAGCTGCCCATTTTCCGGTACGACCGAAACCGGATTGCACCTCATCAAAAATCAAGAAAATATTATTTTCGGTACAAAATTTACGCAAATACTGCACGTATTTTTTAGACGCAACCGTAAAACCACCTTCACCTTGAACCAATTCCATTATGATTGCTGCCGTTTGTGTAGCCGAAACCGTTGACGAAAAAGTTTTTTGCAACTTCATAATCATCAAATCATCGAATTCATCCTGAGACATTCTGGCGTTCATACTGGGTTTGTAATACGGATATTCCAAACGATATACTTCGGGGGCATAAGGCCCAGCGCCTTCTTTGTATTTCACGTTTGATGTCAAAGTCATTGCCATCATTGTACGCCCGTGAAACGAACCATCATAGCAAATAATCCCTGATTTTCCAGTTACGGCACGAGCAATTTTGATCGCATTTTCAACAGACTCAGCACCTGATAATGTTAACATTGCTTTTGTCGATTCCCCGTGAGGAAGTATTTCGCACAATTTCTCCGTTAAATCCAGATATTGCTCATAAACAGAAACGTTGAACGAAGCGTGGATAAATTTATCGGCTTGATTTTTTATGGCTTCAATAATTTCGGGCACACCATGTCCTGCATTATTTACACCAATTCCTCCTGCAAAATCAATTAATTCATTGCCATCGGCGTCAGTGATTATGGCTCCTTTGGCGGATTGAATACTGGATGGATTAAAAATTCCTAAAGCATTTGGCACGCTTTTTTTTCTTCTTTCGTAAAGTTTATCTGTATTATTCATTTTGCTTGCTTGATAATTTTGCTAATTCTAAGTCGGGTTGGGCAAATTTGTAAATCTTCATATACATATTGGTTTTGGTATCAAAAACACCTTCCAAAGTATGAATTTTTTCGCCCAATAATTCATTAAGGTGTCCCATATCTCGGCACATCACATTGGCTTCAATATCATAATCTCCCGAAACTGATGCTAAAAAACTAATTTCAGGCAGCTTTGTTAAAGCTTCAAAAATTGGAGTCATAAATGTTTTTGGTTTAACCGAAATTAAAACACTGGCATAGGCATTAAATCCAATTTTATTGGGGTCAATTCTTCCTATAATTTTCAAAGTTCCATCTTCGACCAAATTGATAAAACGGTGTCGAATCGTACTCACAGCCACATTAATTTCTTTCGAAATTTCGGTAAATGACATTCTGCCGTCTTTTTGAAGCAGCTTCAATATCTGGTAATCTAATTCGTCGTCGAGTGCGCTCATTTTTTAAGGTTTTAGTTTTGGGTTTTGGGTTTTGGCTATTATTACTATTACCTAGAACCTACTTCCCAATACCTAATTTATATTTTAATTCTCCGTTTATCCAGGTTTCACTGGATTCAACGACGGAAACATTTCCTAATTCAAATGGATTCTTATCCAAAACAATAAAATCGGCAAATTTCCCTTTGGAAAGACTTCCTTTGATATGTTCTAAATTATCGGCAATGGCACTTCCTAGTGTGTAAGCTTTTAATGCTTGGTGGAAAGTAATTTTTTGACTTTTGCCAATGACAAAACCATCCGCTGCTTTTCGCGTCACCGCTGTTTCCATATTGACCCAAGGATTTATTTCTTTCACCACAGGACCATCTGTTGATAAAGCCAAATTTATTCCGTTGTCCAAAACGGTTTTACAAGGATAAACCACATCCAATAATTCATCTGGCAATGTACTTTTGAAATTATTTGCCAATTCGTAGATGAAAATCGGCTGCATTGCGGCAGTCATATTCATCGTCTGGAAATCTTTTATATTTTCATTAGATAAAAATCCAACGTGTTCTATTCTGTGTTTTAAAGTATTGTCGATTTTGAATAAATCACGATACACTTTCAAAGTCAAGTCGACCGCCTGATGTCCAATGGCATGTGTTGCCAACGAAAATCCTTTATCAACCGCTTCTTTAGCAGTTTCATAGAATTTATCGTAATCCAATCTCAAAACACCTTTGTAACCATCAGTATTTTTGTATGGAACATTCAAGGCTGCTGTTGCAGAACTCAAGCCTCCATCAGAAAAAAACTTCACGGTTTTTATTTGCAAAAATTCGGATTCATATATTTCTGGTAAAACTTGAATTTCGTCACTTCCGTCAGGAATTCTGAGCGGAAAAACATTCATTCTAACTTTCAGCAATCCTTCCTTATCCAATCGAATATAAGCATCCAAAAGTTCTTCATTTGCAGCAGGATCTGTAGCGCTGGTAATTCCAAGACTTAACAAGTAATTATGCGCTTCGAGAATCATATTTTTGTATTCGTCGAAAGTAAAAGCGGGAATGTTATTCATAATCAATCCCAGCGCTCTTTCAGTAAAAATACCTTGTAAACTTCCATCTGTATTTTTGCGAATTTCTCCACCAAAAGGTTCTTGGGTAGTTTGATCAACTTTGGAAATTTCAATGGCTTTTGAATTGGCAATACCTATGTGAGCGCAAGTTCTTATTACAAAAACTGGTCTGTCGGAAATCACTTCATCCAAATCTTCTTTAGTAGGCAATCGTTTTTCTTCGAGCACCATTTCGTTGATTCCGCGAGCCATAATCCAATTAGTATTTAGATTTTTCTCTGCGAAATCTTTTAATTTTTCTTTGAATTCTATTATAGATTTTATTCCTCTCACATCGAGCATATAAGTGCGAAGATGACCGATTTTCCATACGTGAATGTGAGCATCATTAAGACCCGGAACAATAGTTTTACCTTGATAGTTTACTTCTTTATAAAAAGAAAAGAATTTATCTCGTAATTCGTTTTCTGTTCCAATGGCTTCGATTTTTCCCAAATTATTAATTACCATAGCATCTGCTTTTGGAAAAGCATCATCCATAGTAATAATATTGGCATTATGTAATAACTTAAAAGTCATTTAGATGATTATTTAATTATTCGATAACTATTTTCAACAATGGTTTGTAGGTATCTACTCTTCTATCTCTATGAAATTGAAGTAAATCTGAAGCTTCTTTACAAATAGAAAAATCAATATCTGCGTACACTATTTCTTCATCCGTTCCCCCTTTTGACATAATTTTACCATACGGATTACTAATAAAACTGGATCCGTAAAAAGTCATTTCCGAATTTTTTCCTTGTTCGGTTCCTACTCTATTTACTGCGGCAATATAAACTGAATTACAAATTCCGTGCGAGCTGATTACTTTTTCCCAAGCTTTGGCTGTACTTATATCAGGTCGATCTGGTTCTGTACCAATGGCCGAAGGATAGAAAATTAATTGTGCGCCTTGTAAAGCAAATATTCTAGCTACTTCTGGAAACCATTCGTCCCAACAAATTCCAACTGCAATTTTCCCGAATTTAGTTTCAAAAATATTATAACCTGTATTGCCCGGAGTGAAATAATATTTTTCTAAATATTGAGGCCCTTCAGGAATATGGTTTTTTCTATATTTCCCTAAATAAGTTCCGTCAGCATCATAAACAACAACGCTATTGAAATAAATTCCAGGTTTTACAAACTCATACATTGGAACTATGGTTACAATTCCAAGCTCTTTTGATAATGCGCCAAAACGATCAGAGGTTTTTCCGGGAAGTATTTCGGCATAATCATAATAAGCTACATCAACATCCTGACCAATATATAAAGTATTAAACAATTCTTGCAAGCATACTATTTTAGCTCCATTTTGAGCGGCTTCTTTTACTTTTAAGATTGCATTTTGAATATTCTGTTCTACATTTTCGACACAAGCCGATTGTATTAATGCTATTTTAAATGTACTGTTCATAAAAATTATTTCGCTATTAGCGGCTTTTGCTGTGTATTACAATGAATTCCTCCACCACCAATATTGATAGCCCGTGGATCGAAAGTTATTATTTTTCGGTCAGGAAATGCTTTTTGTAAAATATCAGCTGCTTTTTTGTCTAAAACTTTCCAAGATTCTGGTGCTCCCGGTTTCCAAAATTTTTGAGCAATCACCACTTTATTTGAAATTAAAAAATTCAAATAACTTGAAGCTAATATTACTTTTATAGGTTTGTCCTTTGGAATTGGATTTTGTTTAATAATACTATCATTGGTAGCTAAATAATCATAAACTCCATCGCCTGGACTTAATGTTTCGATAATTCCTGGAGCCGATGGCATTGCGATTAATTCAAACGAATTTCCATCTTGATCTTTTGCGCTTTTCAAAACCTTCAAATTAGCATCCATTCTGCGTTTATTTTCAGCAGCAATTGGATCTTTTTTGGATTCACCTTCGGAAATTTCAGTGTATAATATTTTGGTTGCAGATGCAAAACGAGTATGTTCATCGATGTGTCCTCCTGTTGTAATTACGGTATAAATTTCTTTAATTCCTTTTTCATTTGGCAATTTAGATTTAAAGGTTAAATCGTCGTCATATCTCCCATAAGGCAACCAAATAACATTAGTAACCCCTAATAATCGCTTGTATTCAGCTTCCATTTGAGGTTTTGTCATTTTTGGGTTTCTTTGTTTTTCTACCACTTCAACCGCCATCATAGTTCCTTTTCCGTTAAATTCTCTATTTCCGCCTTCGCTTATCATTGAAGAAGAATTAATTTTCAACTTTGATTCTTTGGCTACATTTTCATCAATTTTCTCTTCCGCAAGTGAATATTCTGAATCTAAAGCTTCATAACCCCAACCATTAAAAGCGAAATCAGCAACTTCAAGTTGGTTTGATTTATTTACAACAAAAATAGGTCCCATATCTCTCCACCAAACATCATCGTGAGCAATTTTATGAAAACGAACTTTGTCGGCTGGCACTTTGTATTTTGCCATTAGCTCTTTAATTCTTTCTATTTGTTCGTCATAAACATATTCCTTTTCTGGATTATCTGGATTCACAGCTATGTCCAAATACAAATTTGGTGCAAGAGCAGCCCATATTTGCACGTGTAACTCTTCTACAGACCATCCTGCTTTATTTTCATAAGTGGGCCAACCCATCCATACAGATTCTTGAGGTTCAAATTCAGCTGGAAATCTGACATCAGTAGTTGCAACTGATTCTAAATCTGTTTTAGTTTCATCAACTTTACTTTCTTTTTTGCATGAAAAAAGAAAAACAGTAACAACTGAAACAAATCCATATTTTAAAAATCTAGTATTCAAAACATTTAATTTCATCTATCATTGGGTTTATTATAAATTAATACTTTGAAGTGATTTTCTTTCAGATAAAACTTCTGCAACTGCTTGTTCAATTACGTCCATACCTTCGTTCAATTGGTCGTCAGTGATTACAATTGGAGGCAAAAAGCGGATACAGTTGGTGTATAAACCAGCACGAATCAAAATCAAACCATTAGAAACACATTTTTTGATTACTGCCATCGCAAAATCCATATCGGGTTCTTTGGTTTTTCTGTCTTTTACAAATTCTACTACAAGCATCGCCCCCAATCCTCGGATGTCACCAATGATTGAAAATTTATCTTTCATAGCAGTCAAACGACTCGTAATGATGTTTCCAACATGAGTTGCTTTTGCTAAAAATTCTGGAGTATTAATTTGTTTTACAGTTTCGTGCGCTGCAACAACTGCTAATGGACTTCCAGAATAGGTTCCTCCCACTCCGCCTAAATGTGGTGCATCCATAATTTCAGCTTTACCTGTGGTGGCGCTTATTGGCATTCCTGAACCTATAGATTTTGCCATTGTTACAATATCTGGAATTACGCCAGAATGTTCGATAGCAAGAAATTTTCCTGTTCTTCCTGCTCCTGATTGAACCTCATCCGCGATAAAAACGATGCCGTGTTGGTCGCAAACTTGTCTGATTTTTTCAAGAAAACGTTTTGGAACCGGAATAAATCCACCTTCGCCTTGAACTGGCTCAATGATAATTGCTGCCACTGCAGATGGATCAACATGAGAAATTAGATTTTGGTCAAACCGTTCGATGCAATAATCGATGTATTGGTCATCGGTCATAGAGTCTGGTTTTCTATATAAATTTGGAGACAGAAAACGATAAATATCAGGTGCAAAAGTGCCAAAACCTCTTTTGAATAAACCGTATTTACTGGTCAAACTCAAAGTAAGCATAGTACGTCCGTGATACGCGCCTTCAAAACAGATAATAGCAGGTCTTTTTGTAAAATATTTAGCTGTAGAAATAGCATTTTCTACTGCCTCGGAACCGGAGCACGCTAATAAAGTTTTCTTCGGAAAATCGCCGGGAGTTATAGCGTTTAGCATTTCGGCAAATTCGATGTACGGTTCGAAAGTAGTTACCAATGCTCCTGTATGAATGTATTTATCCATTTGATTTTTGATGGCATTGACAACAGCTTCTGGTCTATGACCTAAATTCACCATTCCGATTCCACCAGCAAAATCAATTAATTGATTGCCATCAACATCCCATACCAAAGCTCCTTCTGCTTTCTCTACAACCACTTCGGTAGATTTTCCTAAACCCGCTGGCAAAGCGGCCATTCTTCTTGCTAAAATTAATGCGCTTTTTGGACCAGGAATTTCTGATACTTTTTTAATGTGTGTTCCCATTTTTTTTTATTCTATTTTTTGTGACAAAAGTCAATTAGTATTATTTAAAAATTGTTTGCTTGCAAATATTTGTTTAAGCTAAAATCTATATCGACCGGACGGTACATCAATATACTTCCATAGCCACATTCGGGATCGTTAATATAATTGTATAATGGTCTAATCCATCGGAAACCTGCTTTTCTTTGGGGTGTAATAGTAGGATCTGTAAACTTGTTAATTTCCAAAGCGTAACAATACTCTTCAATGGTCATTTTATCCTTAAACCTACCATAACCAATGGTCATTCCAGCTATTATTTGCCCTTTCAATTTCAATTTTTTACAAACTTCATTTCTAGCATTATACATTTCTGTTGAGAGACCCAAACCACGGTACTCAAGCAAAACACCCATATCAATTCCGTACATCCAATCGCCATCTTCTACTTGAACATTGGTAATCCATAAATTATCTGTTTCTTCCAGAAAAGTGCTATCGTGTTTAGGGAAGTTGCATCGGAAAGTACTGGCAGAGGCAACAATTTTGCCGTCTTCTTCCATAACAATTTGTCCCTCTGGAAAAACCTTAATATGATTGGCGAAATGTTGTCTGGTCATTATTTCAGATTTATCCAAAGTAGGATAACATCTCGATTGAACGTACTCCATCTGAATGGCATCTTCTGGAGTGGCCGTTCTCACAATGAATCTGTTCTCTAAGATTTCTTTATGAATCATTTTTTCAATTATAAGATAAACCCAGCTATAAGATAAACTATAGATGAAGCTACAAAAATTATCATTTGATATGGAAATTGAGAAATTCCATGTTTCATCATATCTACTTTACAAGATTGCGCTGTAAGTACTCTATTGTCAGAGAAAAAACAAGCGGCTGCTCCCCAAACTGTTCCCGATGCCAATGCTCCTTGTGTTAACCAGAAGTCTGCATGAACTTGAGTTGACAAAATAGCAGTTGTAGGAACAAGAATTGCATATATTCCCCAGTTTGAACCAGTCGCCCAACAAATCCAAGCTACTAATGCAAAAACTATAAATGGCAGTGTAGCATTGTTTAACCAACTAATTCCTTCTAGGTGTGAAGCAACAAACTCATTAAATCCTAATGCATTTTGAACGTCTTTTAATAAATAAGTAAAGCCTAAAACTGCCAATACAAAGGTTATTGTTTCCAATCCTTTTACAAAATTATCTGAGATTTTGTGGAAATCAACAATTTTAAAGAGTAAGAAATACAAATACACAAATACACAAGCTGTTGCTATACCTCTTAATGCATCAATGCTACCAAAAATATAATCCATAGAAAAGGTAAACTCACTTCCCCAATAGTCAAAATCCCAAGGATAAGGAAAAATGGTACACCAAATCAATATTAACAAAGGCATAATAAAATACAACACCTTACCTTCTTTTTTATCCTTTTTAACTACTTTTTCTTTTTTAACCTCTATAACTACAGCCGCTTCGGCATCTTTTATCCCTTTAAGTTCTGGAAAAAATTCGTAAACAACCAAAGCTCCAAGAATTAAAGAAATCCAAGCTGAAAAATTATAAGGAATAGTATGCATAAAGGCTTCAATAGGGCTTGTAATGGCATGCCCAGCACTATCCAGAACACCGCCTTCGATTGCGGTAATTTGGGAGCCATAAAAAATAGTCCAAGTAGAAATAGGAAAAATAATAGTCAATGGTACGCAAACAAAACTCAAAACTAAAGCTAATTTATCTCTAGAAACACCAAATTTATCGGTAATAGGTCTCATTGTATTTCCTACTGATAATGCGCTGAAATAATCGTCCAAGAAAAAGAAAAAACTCAACCAATACGTCATTAATAAAGATTGTTTTTTGGTTTTTACGTGGTTTTCAGAATATTTCCCTACTGCTTTAATTCCTCCAGATGCAACCACCATTTGCACAAATGCACCATATAAAATACACACTAATATTACCCAAATTAATCCTTGATCATGAGCATCTCGAGAGATAGATGAAAATAAACCGTCAAACATGTTTAAAGGAAAAATCATTCCTTCGCCTTCTGGAAAATATTCTTTAGAACCTCCTTGTCCTGCCAAAAGAACAAATCCTATTGCACAACCTATAATTAGAGGTTCTAATGCTTTTCTGGTAATAATTGCTATTCCTAATACCGTAAATGCAGGAACTAAAACGTGCCAATTAATAAAATAACAAAGAGCTGCCAAAAATAATAAGGCGACTCCAATAATTGTTGAGACAGATTTCATTGATTTCATTTGGTTTTGGTTTTGGTTAATAAATAATAATAATAGATTTAATTTGGTTAATTTTAAACTCTAATTTTTGTATGACTTTACAAAATTGAATGTTGTAAATAAATTAACAAGAGTATCAATTTTTTGTAAATCTAACAATAATTTTAATACATACAAAAATATTTATTGATTTTTTAGTGTTTTTTGTATATTTTAAAAATCTTAAAATAGATATTTATGTCATTAAACCAAGTACAAAACTTTCCATTAGGTTGTTTGATGATTTCAGATAAAATAGCGGCTAAATTTGACTACACAGCACTGATGATTGGATTGACTTACAATGCGCAACCATAATCTTTAGCTGCATCATTAGCCGTAATCAACATTTACGAAAGTGACAAATTGATAGAGATCACAAGAAAAATGAGTGGGAATCTTGAATCTAAAATTGAGGAAACGAGTAGTAAACATCCAAGTATGTGAACTTTCTGAAACACAGGACTTCTGGGTTGTTTGGATATTTTAAAAAATAAATCTACGAGAGAATTGATTGCTCCATACAATGCTCTTGGAGATGATTTGAAAGTGACCAATCATATTGCATACAAAGTAAGAAAATTGGGATTATATAACTTTGTGCGTTGGAGTTATATTTTTATTGCTCCGCCTTTGTGCTTCAAAGAAAAGGACTAAGACGAAGGATTGGTAATACTACTTGAAGCTTTGAAAATTACCGATGAACATTTAGTACAATAAACAAAGTTTTTTATTTGACTGATAATTTTAACTTTTTTGAAAAATTAAGTTAATAAGTTCATATATTTTTTCTTTGTCTAATGGTTTTGAAACATAGGCAGTAAAACCTAATTGCATAATTTTTTCAAAATCTTCAACAGAAGTATAGGCAGTTTGTGCTATCACTGGCATTTTAGGGTTAAAAGAATTTATTATTTTAAAAGCTTCAAAACCATTTAAAATAGGCATTTTAATATCCATAAATACTAAATTAATAGCTGAGTTTTCTTTGCACATATCTACTGCTTCTTGACCATTTACAGCTCGCAAAACTTTATATTTTTTTAATTCTAAGATTCTCTTAAGCAACAAGAAATTAATATTATCATCTTCAGCGACCAAAATTGTTTCAAAATTAGGCTTAATTATAAGATTCAATGTATCCATTTGATGGGGAACTAGAGTAGAATTATCATAAACTAATGGAATTGTAAATCTGAATTCAGATCCAACTCTAATTTGTGAATGTACTGTAATTGTTCCACCAAGCATTTCTATATAAGCCTTTGATATAGCCAAACCAAGACCTAAACCGCTTAATTCTATCGAAAATTCATCTTCTATTCTCCTGAATCGATCAAATATTACTTTTAAATTTTCTTCGTCAATACCTAATCCTGTATCCTTTACGGTAAATTCTATAGTGTTATCTTTTTCATTAATTTGGTAACCAAAAGTAATTTGCCCCTTTTCTGTATATTTAATAGCATTAGAAATTAAATTGACGATTACTTGTTTTAGTTTAATCTCATCGGTTAGGATATTTTTTTTAATACTTTCTTTATTTTCAATAAAAAATAACTCCAGTTCTTTTCCGTTTGGAATTGTAACTTTGATTGTATTGTACAGTTCTTTCACACAAGCATCTAGATCAATTCCTTTATAATTTGGCATAATTTGTTTAGAATCTATCTTAGACATTGCTATTAAATCTTCGATTATTGAAACTAAATTAATTCCACAATTCTTTATTATTCTTAAATATTCTTCCTTTAAATTTTCATTTAAATTGGGTTCATTTAACAAATCACTAAATCCAACAATAGCATTCATTGGAGTCCGAATTTCATGTGACAAATTAGCTAAAAAAGAAGATTTAAGTTTGTCACTTTCCTCGGCTTTTTCCTTAGAAAGCTCTAACTGTTTCCTCTGAGAATTGTTCTCTTCAAATAAATTACCTATATAACGAAACTCTCCAGGTTGGTTTTTCAAAACAGCGATTGACTTTTCATTTCCTGTTTCTAAAATATCAGTGATCGTTTTCAGCGGTTTATAAATCCATTTTCTAGAAAAATATAAATAGAAAAAAAAGTTTACTAAAGAGGCTAATATCAACACAGCTAGAATTTCTTTTGTGTTCTTAAAATTCAAATTAAAAGATCTTTCAAAAACTAAATTTGCCACATCAGCTTGGTTATGATCCTTTAATTTTAATATAGCGTCGAGCGCATCTGACCCTGAATCAATAGTACTGTCTAGCGTCACTAATTTTATGTCTGAATTACTAATATCACTAAGATTTTTAAAATATTTCTGATCCAAAAGGCGAGCCATAAAAAAATAACCAGAAGGTTTTGTTTTATTTTTTTTAGGGTCATTTGAGGGATGTATAGTAGCTCCAAAAACTTCGACAACCCCTTCTGGAATTTTTAAATAAAACTGCATCAACTTCGATTGATACAAATTAGGCATTACTTCTTTTGGGATGAAATCAATGGTCTTTATTTTAGCATTAGCTGTTCTTTTAATAAACTGGCCTTTAACAGCATAAACACAAAGGTAATCAACTTCATAGGTTTCAAATTCTTGAGCTATGAATGTATCGTACCACTTGTTGTTTTTTGATTTAGTAAAATTATTTAAGCCATCCCAAAATGTGACATCAATAATGGTGGATATATCTTTTTTTGAATGAAGCTGAAGTATTGAAGATACTTCCTTATAATACTGTTGCTGACTAGTTTCGTGTAATTTATTTTCTTGTTTAGTAGTATAAATATATAAGGCAATATATAACAAAAAAAATAAAATACTGGTACCAAGAATCAATATTAATAATCTGTAGTAAGTATTGAAATAACGAAACTTTTTCATAAAATCAGGGGAAATTCTTAAAAAATTAAATTCGCACTAAAGATAAATTAATTTAATATTCTAGTTGCTACAATATAGTAAATTATAGTGTTAAATTTTAACAAAGAACTTCTTAAATCTAGGATGCTGAAAAATTTATCGTATTAGCCTCTATAAACAGAAATTAGTTGATAGATAAAAGACATAGTAATCTTTTGCCAAATGATGCCTTATTTTGATGATGTAAAATGATTAGAGTGTACCTCTTCGACGAAAAAAACCTATATTGAAGTTCGCTAAATACTTAATTTATGATTTTTTCTCTAGGTCAAATTTCAAATCAATTTCGACAGTATCAGCAATTTTACTTTTAACTACAGAAGGTATTTTAATATTGTAATCTATGGGTTTAACCATAAATTTGCAAGTAGCAATTAGTTTTGTGCCAGATTGAACAAAGGTGATTTTAGTTTTCACTTTTTTGGTGACTCCATGTACAGTTAAATCACCTTCTACATCATAAGTCGATTTTACTGATGCTACTTTAGAAGCATCAAAATTAGTAACTTTCCCCTTAAAAGTTGCTTTTGGATATTGATCACTTTCGATGTAATTTTCATTAAAATGCTCTTCCATTAGAGGAACTTTGAATCTAAATCCTTTTATCAAAGCTAAAACAGCAATATCACCTGTTGCAGCATCAAAAAGACAAGAAACGGTATTATTCTTTGCTGCAACTTCCTCAAAAGCAGGCATTGAGGCTTCAAATTTAATTTCACCAGAACGAGTTATCATCTTTTGAGAAAACAATGCTGACGATACAATCAAACATACAAGTAACGTTATTTTCTTTATCATAACAATTCAATATTAATTAGGATATCCGTTTGCAGCCCATTTCTTGATGGTGTTAATATTTGCCTGAGGCATTCTTCCCGATTGTGGCATGACCGAACCACAAGATTGATCATCAATTCTACAAATCATACTTCCAGTCTCTGCAGCTTCTCTAACTTCTAGATACGTTTCCATAGTAGGATACTGCGCTCCAGCAGTGCTATGACAAGATAAACAATTGTTATCAATAATGGCTTTAACGTTCGCTTTGTAAGTTGGATTAGCTACTTTCCCCGAAATCTCATCGTAAGTTGCTGAATCACACGAAAACCATACATAAGATGTTACCGCCAGAATAATACTAATTTTTAATGTTTTCATATTTAAAATACTCGGTATAAGTTAAACCCAAAATAAATTCCTTTTCCGTCTGTAATTCCATTCGCATTTGTAAAATAAGTAATATCGTTCATCGCTTGGCTATTCGAAAAAACCAATTGAAATATATGTCCACCAGTTTCTACATCCATACCAATTGTTGCTGGATTGTGATATAAACTGGTTTCTCTTGCGTTCAATCTAGCAGCATACTCTACATTAATACTAATTCTTTTTGACACTTTGTATCTTCCTCCTAAAGCCAAAAGAAAATTATCTTTTTCTTCAAACATAGGTTCGTACAAATTTTTGTGAATATAAATTGGATTGAATTCCATCGAAAAAGAATTGGAAAATTTTCTAGAGATTGGCAATTGCGTACTAAAAGCAAATCGATTAGATGCTTTTAATAGCGGAAATTCATCCTCACTTAACTGCGAATTAATATCCATAGTATTATAGCCTACAATTGTAACAGGAAAACCATTTACTTCCTGATTAGCAAACTTGTATTTTGCCGTTAACTCATAATTTTTATTCAAGGTATGGCGTGAAAAACCAACAGTTAACCATTCAGTTGCGCCATAAAGACCTCCAATTTTACTATTAGCATTATCAAACCCAAAAAAGTTATCAAATCCTTCTGTTAAATCTCCAAATCGGTGCGCTACTAAAAAATACCATTCCCCTTTAGAAGCCAACTTGGTTGATTGCATGGTACAAACTTGTAATCCTTTGAAAGCTGCAGTTGCAATTTCCTTTTTTTTAACACTGTCTGAATCTAATTCCTTAAATAAATCATCTTGAGCATTAGTAAAACCAAAACAAAAGAGGAAAAACAATGAGAAAGAAATTTTAGATATATTCATTTTTGATTCTATTTTACGATTAAACATTGATCTAATTTTAATTCTTCTAAAAGGTCATCATAACCCGTAACTCTCCCTTTTATTTTTACTTTACTATTTAGAGCTACTTTTTCTGAGACTAGTAATTGACAAGAAACTTTTTCGTCTAACATAATTACATTGTCAGTGACACTAGTAACTTTTCCCGAAATTTCAACTGCCTTATTGATGTATTTGGCATTTGCCTTTTCAGAGTTGGCAGAAAACTCGCCAAAAACATCGACTGCCGATACAGTAAACTCCGATTTTTCTTTTTCTAAATCACGTGCTCCTCCAGTCATTACATAATTGTAAGATAGAAAACCTACAATTAGTACAACAATCAATACTATCAAAACTATTTTTAGTTTCTTACCCACGGTAAAAAAATGAGATTAAAATTAAATATATGCTATGAATAATAGATTTTAAATTTCTAATTAAAGATAACTTTTTTCCACGATTTTTCAGAATCGTTTTGCAATTCTAAAAAATAAACTCCGGATTGAATTCCGTTTACCTCAACTTTCACTTCTCTAGAATCCGCTGCAACGATAATTGTTTTAACCAAACCACCAGTTTGATTGTATACATTTACTCTAGATAGATTGGTTTTTGTTTTGATATAAAATTCTCCCGATGAAGGATTTGGATATATCGAACTTGCATTTAATGAGAAATCCTGTACACTTAAAACATCGGTGAAAGTACCCGTCGCAAATCCAACAAGATGGTTGCTACTTAGGCTATTACTAGCTGCATTTGACCGTGTCCAAGACAGACGAATAGAACTTGTAGACGCATAAGGCATTTGAAGGTCATTAGCGCCATCGGAAGTTGTTAGATTTCGCTCTAAAGTTAAGGTCCTTATACCTGAGGCTATACTATTGCTCATTGTAGTCCAATCTTGAGTATCATTTATTGGAGCTTGAAATCCTACAAAATTTCTATCGGTTAATGAAGTACTGTATACCAGCGCATCTCCGGCGGACATATTAAAACCACTAGAAATACCCAAACCCAATCCAAACCATCTGTCAGAAGGACCTTTTAAAACTAAAGTTACTTTAGAAGTAGCATTATTCAGCGTAAAATTAGCAGTCATGTTAGCATTTAAATTAATAACTCCTGTAGTCTTTGATTGAGAAAATCCCAAAAACGACAAAAAACAAAATAATAAAATAGTAATTTTTTTCATAGTAATTTATTTTAGCAAGTTTATAATTTCTTCATTATTGGAAAAAACAGCATATTCGAAAGCTGTTTTATTTTGTTTGCATTTTAGTGTTGAATTTGCGCCAGAGTTTACTAACTTTTTGACCATTTGAACATTCTCTAATTGAACTGCATACATTAAAGCTGTTACGCCATTACTATCGGCCAAATCAAGATTTGTATTTTTTTTCAACAATTCGTCAACCAATAAAGACTCATTTTTCACCACACAAGCCATTAAAGCGGTTCCATTTTTAGACACATAATTCAAATCAGCTCCGTTGTCAATCAAGAACTGCGCAACTTCGTGATTTCCTCTATAACATGCTAAAATAAGCATACTCGATCCATTGTCGTCAATAGCATTTACAATGCTTTTATCCTTGTCAAAGAGCAATTTTATATCCGATATCTTTCCTTTACGAGCGATATCGAAGCTATTGCTATTCTGAGCAAAAGTTACAATGGTTGTAAAGAAGAAAAGTATTAAGTATTTAATTTTCAATTTGATTCGTTTTGATAGTGCAATTTATAAAAAAATTAAGAATATGCTAAGTAACAATTGTTAATTTATTATTGATTTTTTATCATTATTGTCCGATAAAAAAGAAGCCAAATTAATGGCTTCTTTCAAAGAATCGTATTTTTGTATTGCAAAACATAAATTACGATGGACAAAAATAGCTATTTTTCGACAAAATCTGTTTTCGGACAGTTGATTTCTTT
>NZ_JANPFL010000036.1:0-4564 GCF_031423415.1 Flavobacterium sp. | reverse complement strand
AAAGAAATCAACTGTCCGAAAACAGATTTTGTCGAAAAATAGCTATTTTTGTCCATCGTAATTTATGTTTTGCAATACAAAAATACGATTCTTTGAAAGAAGCCATTAATTTGGCTTCTTTTTTATCGGACAATAATGATACAGAATTAAATTTTTTACGTATATAGTTATAATATTAACAAATTATTTTTTTTATGAATTTTTATCGCAAATTATCAAAAGTCAGTTTTCTAGAAAATAGTTACGCATACAAATTTCTTTTCGTTACGTTTATTGGCATTCATATTCCTTTAATTGGGTTATTGTTATTTGTATTGTTTGGAGACCAATCAGGTTCTGTTCATTCCATTTTATTTTTCACGTTAGTTCTAACGTTGATAGCTACTGGAATTACTTTATTTGTGCTAAAAAAGTTGATTAAACCTATTGAAATCGCCTCAAAAGCATTAAATAATTATCGAAATAATAGAGTTATACCGCAATTACCTATCTATTTTAAAGATGAAGCGGGGTTGTTATTGACTAATATTCAAAAATCAATTATTGATAATGAAAAATATATTACTGATAAACAGGATTTAATGTATTTGCTTTCTCACGATTTACGATCTTTTGCAGGAAATGCTCAATCGTTAGCCCAGCTTATTTTAGAAGAAAATGCTTCAGATTCGGTAAAGGAATATGCAAATTTGATTTGCCAGTCTACGGGTCAACAATTTGAATTTATTGAAACGTTAATTAATCTAATGAAAGATGAAGATGAAATTTCAAAAAAAGTTCATAATATAAAAAATATTCAATTGCCAACTATTTTCAATCTTGTAGGTGAACAATTGGGGCAAAAATTAGCGACTAAAAAAATTCAACTTAAAACAGACATTGAAATAGCTGAGGCCAGAATTATAATAGATGAAGAATTATTGATTCGCGTTTTGGTGAATTTAATTGATAATGCTATCAAATTTTCTTTTCCAAATAGTGAAATAAAAGCACGAGTTTATACAGAAAATGGAAAGATTATTTTTGTTATTTCTGATTCTGGATTGGGCTTTAAACCAGAATATAAAGAGGAGCTTTTTGAAAAATTTACGAATAGAGGTAAACTAGGAACTGCTAACTAGCCTTCTACAGGAATTGGGTTGTACCTCTGTAAAAAAATAGTCGAAAAATACAGTGGAAATTTATCGGCTGAAAGTGAAGGAATTAATAAAGGAGCGCGTTTTTTTATTGTATTTGAGAATGTAAAAAATTAATCCAACCTTACAATTCCTTAGTAAATACGCCCGGTCTAACTTCCTTAAACCCCAGTTTTTTGAGATATTTGAAATAATTCAAATTATTTCCTTTAGCAACGATACTTGTATATCCCGCATCGACAAATTTTTGTTTGAGCTTGAAGTACACATATTTACCATTCTTAAAGTCTTTATATTCAGGTAATACATAATCTAAACCTACATGAAGTGCCGCCTCATTTTCCCGATGCGCTAAAAATAATCCAGCAACTGACATATTTCTTAGAATAAAAAAACTAACCGTATTCATATTTGGATTATAGGAAAAACCCGGAAGTATTTTTTGAATTCGATCATTATGAAAACTTAAAAACCGTTTCAAATATTCGCTTTCGGCATTAATTTCAAGGATCTCAAAAGTCTCTTTTTTAGAATAGATTGTTACTAAATAATAGATGTCTACCAAGACAATAATACTATTTAAAATCCCAACAGGAATAGCACCTATTAAGAATCCATAAATAGAAAATAGTAACGCTCCAGAGATATTAATCCATCGGAATTTGATGATGGAACTCATCGTCATTGATACCATTATTACTATAGATGCGAGATAACCTATCCATTGTAAAAAGTCGATTTGCATAAAGATTTAGTATTTATGATGAAAATAGGTTACTACCACAGCTGGTGTACTTGCGGCTTAATGTAATCTTCGTAAATAGCATTCATTGCCAAAATTTTTTCAGGAGTCAATTTTGGTAAATCATATACCGATAAATTCGATTCTACGTGACTGGCTTTTGAAGCTCCAGGAATAATACAACTAATTTCATTGAAAGTCAAAATCCATTGCAAGGCAATTGGAGCCAAATTTTTAGCTTCAGGAAATAATTTTTTCAATTCTCCCACTGCTTTTAAACCCAATTCGTAATCAATTCCGGAGAAGGTTTCTCCTTTGTCAAATGCTGCTCCGTTTCGGTTGAAGTTTCGATGGTCTTGTGCTCCAAAAATAGTTTTAGCATCGAATAATCCTGTTAGAAGGCCACTTGCTACAGGAACTCTGGCGATGATGCCAATATCTTTTTTCTGCGCTTCCTTGAAAAATAATTCGGATGGTCGCTGACGGAACAGATTGAAAATAATTTGAACTGTTGTCACATTTGGATATTCAATAGCTTTAAGTCCTTCTTCGACTTTTTCGACACTTACTCCAAGGTTTTGAATTTTTCCTTGTTCTTTCAAACGGTCAAACAATTCAAAGATTTCAGGACGATAATAGACTTCAGTTGGCGGACAATGCAATTGAATTAAATCCAAAGTTTCGAGTCCACTTCTTTTCAAACTATCTTCCACAAATTTTTGCAAAACCTTTGGTTGATAGCCTTCATTCACGTGTGGATTGATATGACGACCACACTTCGTAGCCACAAAAATACGTTCCGAACGAGAACGAACCACTCTTCCGACGGCGGTTTCACTCAAACCATTTTCATACACATCCGCAGTATCAATGAAATTCACGCCATTGTCAATAGCCGTATTAATCAGGTCGTCTGCGGCTTTATCATTAAATGGCGAACCCCATTTTCCGCCTACTTGCCAAGTTCCCAATGCTATTTCGGAGATATTGAAATTGGTTTTTCCTAGTTTTCTGTAGTTCATTTTTTATTCTTTTAAGTAGTATTTATTTTTTTGAAATCACTTCCGCTATCGCCTTTTCCACAATCGGCCCCATCACTTCATATCCCGCTTTATTGGGGTGAACTCCGTCATCAGCATAAGCAGCTTTCAATCCTTTTCGTTCATCCACCAAAGCGGAATAATAATCCAGATACAGCATTTCATTGGCATCGGCATAATTTTTTATCATCGTATTGAGTCGCACAATTTTTTCGGCAGGAAACGAACCATTATTCCAAGGGAAATCATAAGCGGGCAAGACCGAGCATAAAATCACTTTTATTTGGTTGGCTTTAGCCAATTCAGCCATCGAGAAAATATTATCAGTTATCATTTCAAGAGTCGAAGGACCTGTATTTCCAGCAATATCATTGGCTCCAGCCAAAAGGATTACAATCGTGGGTTGTAAAGCAATCACATCAGCCCGAAAGCGAATCAGCATCTGCGGTGAGGTTTGTCCGCTAATGCCACGATTGATATAGGGTTTTCCAGCGAAAAACTCAGGACAAAGCTCAGACCAAAACTCGGTTATCGAATCTCCCATAAAAACGATTCTTTTTTGTCCAGATGATAATGTAGGAAGTTTGGAATTTTCTTTTTGGTATTTTTTTAAATAAGGCCAGTCTTGCATTTCAATTCCCATGTTTAATAGATGACTTTATTCTTTTTATTACTTCTAAAATGTAGCAAACAAAAATACTATTTTCGCTACTGATAACCTATCCAATTCAATTGATTTTGTAGTGAAAAGAATTGCTTTAAATGTATGCCTAAAGTTTAGTTAAAATACCTGAAGACCAGAACTATTTGTCATTAAAGTCTTAATTTTGAGTAAACATTAAAAATAGTAATATGAAAAGACATGCCACCGCCGTTTGGAAAGGTTCACTAAAAGAAGGAGCCGGTCATTTAACCACTCAAAGTGGAACATTAGAAAAAACACAATATTCGTTTAAATCTCGTTTTGAGGAAGGAATTGGAACCAATCCTGAGGAACTTGTTGCTGCAGCACATTCGGACTGTTTTACGATGCAACTTTCGGCTTACATCACTGAAGCTGGTTTTGAAATTGAAAGCATCGAAACCAAATGCGATATAAATTTATTGGAAGGAAAAATTGTAAGCTCTCATTTAACAGTAAGTGCTAAAATTAAAGAAATTTCAAATGAGACTTTCCAAGAGTTGGTCACAAAAGCGGAGGCAAATTGTCCAATATCAAAATTATTCGATACTGAAATCTCTAGTGAAGCTTGTTTGGTTTAAATTACTGTGGATATAAATGTGTTCGTCTGTTCGAGTGTTTTATTATAAAATGCGATAGCTTTTTTTAATAAAATGTATCGAGAACCCAATAATTAAAAACTTCTCGATACAATTTTTAATAGTAAAGCTGTCGCATTACTATTAAAAATCACTCGAAGTGACGGTGGTTTTAATACAGTAAAAAAAATAGTATTTGTGCAATAAAAAAGGCTCGATTGTTATAAAATCGAGCCTTTTTTATGTTTAAAATCATTATTGTCCGATAAAAAAGAAGCCAAATTAATGGCTTCTTTCAAAGAATCGTATTTTTGTATTGCAAAACATAAATTACGATGGACAAAAATAGCTATTTTTCGACAAAATCTGTTTTCGGACAGTTGATT
>NZ_JANPFL010000035.1:0-18216 GCF_031423415.1 Flavobacterium sp. | reverse complement strand
AAGAAATCAACTGTCCGAAAACAGATTTTGTCGAAAAATAGCTATTTTTGTCCATCGTAATTTATGTTTTGCAATACAAAAATACGATTCTTTGAAAGAAGCCATTAATTTGGCTTCTTTTTTATCGGACAATAATGATTTAAAATTTAAAATATATTATTATTTAAATAAATTATAGCATTCGCAAAAATAAAGATTGTTAGATGTTTTTTCTCGATTAATATTTTTAAATTAACAGTATTTTAAGATATTTGTCATCAACTAATCATAAATACTAATAATATGAAAATTAATTTTAAGGTTTTGTTGGGGTTTCTGTTGGTACTTTTTGTACAAATGGCAAATGCTCAAGAAATTAAAGTAACAGGTAAAGTTACAGACAAAACGGGCTTGCCTATTCCAGGCGCCAATGTTCTTATAAAAGGAACAAAAACGATAACCCTAACCAGTTTGGACGGTGATTTTGCAATTAACGCCCCAAAAGGTTCGATTTTGGTTGTATCATTTATAGGGATGAAAACCGTTGAAGTGCTAGCAACTAGCAATGTCAATGTAAAAATGGTAGACAATACTAACGAACTAGAAACGGTTCTTGTTATTGGATATGGAACTTCTACCAAGCGAAAATCTACTGATGCAATTGCAAAAGTTTCCGCCAAGGACATCGAACAGATTCCTGTTGCTACGGTACAAAACGCCTTAGTTGGGAAATTGGCGGGGGTTCAAATCACTCAGACCAACGGTAAAGTCGAAGGTGGTATTAGTGTACGAGTTCGAGGTGCAGCCAGTATTAGCGCAGGTAAAGAACCTTTATATGTATTAGATGGAATTCCATTGGTTACCACAAATGAGTCCAACAATGGTGCTCCTACAAATCCATTGGTTACTTTAAGTCCAAACGAAATTGAGTCTATTGATGTATTAAAAGATGCTTCTTCTGCAGCTATTTACGGAGCTCGTGGTGCAAATGGTGTGGTAATTATTACGACCAAAAAAGGAAAATCAGGAAAAGGATCTTTTGCAATTAACTTGTCACAAGGAGTTAGTGAAGCTACAAACAAAAGAAAATGGCTGAATGCCGCTCAATACGTGGAGCTTTTTACTGAAGCATCAATCAATGGTTTGGGAGATGCTGTGGAGGCCGAAGATACTTTTGATTTCTTGGCTCAAGGTACCGACTGGAGAAAATTAGAAGTAGATTCCGATTGGCAAGACACTGCTTTTCAAAACGGATTTACTAACGATGCCGATTTTTCTGTATCGGGTGGAGATGAAAAAACGAAGTATTTCTTTTCAGGTGCTTACAACAATACAATAGGTATCATTACAAGTAATGAGTTAGAAAGAGTTACTGCAAGAACCAATCTTTCTCACCAAGTTTCGGATAAGTTTACTGCAGGTATGAACTTAAGCTTCTCTAGAACTGAGGTTCAACGTGTACAAGATGACAACGCCTTTACTACACCTTTACAAGCTGTAGCCCAATCGCCTCTTGCACCAATACGTTTGAATGATGGAACAGCAAATCCTAATACCTTATATGCTAACTTCCTATTAGCAATTGATAACTCATATTGGAAAACAATAATGAGAAGAGTAACTGGAAAAGTTTTCGGAGAATATAAATTTGTTCCTTCTTTTAAATTTACTTCTGAGTTTTCTTATGATTTATTATCTCAAACCGAAGACAACTGGAATGGTAGAAATGTACCTTTTATGTCTACAGACGGCGAGGTATTTGCTTCCTCTGTTAACAACGAAACGTATATATGGTCAAACTAATTTTCATATGACAAAACCTTTGGAGAGAAACATACTATCAATGCAGTAGCAGGTATGGAGTTCAATGATTTCAACAGAAGATATCAAGATGTAACTAGTATCTATTTCCCGAATGATAACTTTCAGACCGTTGATGGTGGTGCCGAAGTAAATGCAGGGTCTGGAAACGAAACCGATTATACATTCGAATCACTTTTTGGTAGAGCTACGTATACTTATGACAATAAATATATTCTTAAAGCGAGTATTCGTCGCGACGGTTCATCTCGTTTTGGAAAAAATAATAGATATGGAACATTTCCTGCTGTTTCTGCAGGGTGGATCGTATCAGAAGAATCTTTTTTGAAAGAAAGCAATTTCTTAACCTTTTTAAAGTTAAAGGGAAGCTGGGGACAATTAGGAAATGCTGAACTTGGAAATTTTGCTTCGCGCCAATTATATGGACCAAGTTCATATAATTTAAAATCGGGCCTAGTTTTTACACAAGCTGGAAATCCGAATCTTACTTGGGAAAAATCTTCTCAAACCGATGTAGGATTTGAAGTAGGTTTCTTGAACAAATTTAGTTTAGATTTTGATTATTACAAAAAAAATACCGACGGTTTGCTTTTTAGCGTGCCTTTAGCTTTAAGCTCAGGAGCTTCAACTATTAATCAAAATGTAGGTGTACTAGAAAGCAGTGGTTTAGAGTTTACAGTAAATACCAAAAACATTGATACTGACAAATTGAAATGGTCTACTAGTTTCAATATTACAACAAATCAAACTATTGTAAAAGAATTACCTAACAACAATACAGATCTTCTTGGTACTTTCACTATTAATAGAGTTGGTGAAAATGCTTCTGCATTTTATTTGAAAGAATATGCAGGTGTTGATCCAGCCAATGGTGATGCCCTATTCGTTAAAAACACTGTAAATGCAGACGGTTCATTAGATAAAAGCACTACGAATGATTATTCAGAAGCACAAAGAATTGTAACCGGAAACCCATTTCCAGAATTAATGGCAGGTTTAACCAATACTATGAACTTTGGTGGATTTGATTTCAGTTTCACCTTCCAAGGAGAATGGGGAGCTAGTATCTATAATTCAGCTGGAATATACCAATCTGTAAGCGCTGATTATTTCGACAATCAAACCATAGATCAATTAAATCGTTGGCAAAAACCTGGGGATATTACAAACGTTCCTCAAGCTAGACTATATGGTAGCAATGGAACTGGAGCATCTACACGTTGGTTGCAAAAAACTGATTTTATTCGATTAAGAAATTTAACTTTCGGATTTTCATTGCCTAAAACAACTCTTAAATCTATGGGAATGAGCAATGTTCGAGTTTATGTATCGGGTGTAAATCTACTGACATTTACTAATTATGATGGATATGATCCAGAAGCAAGAAGAGATGATACAGGTATTGGTGAAGAGTTTTATTCTGCTCCACCAGCAAGAACTATCGCATTAGGTGTAAATCTTAATTTCTAAAAACAAAATCAAATGAAAACAAATAAATTAATCATACTTACAATAGTCGCAGCATTTTTTGCTAGCTGTGAAAGTCAATTAGAGAACGATCCTAAACAAAGAGAAGATGCTGCTATTACATTAACGACCGAGAAAGGTGTAACCGATGTTTTATCAGGAACCTATTCAATTTTTGCAACTGGAGATGTCTATGGAGGAAGATTACAAGTTTCTGCTGATTTATTAGCTCAAACTGGTGTTACAGCAACAACTAACTTCAGATGGAGAGGTACATTTGCCACTTTTAGACAAATGTACAACAAATCAATGTTGGTAGATAGCGGGTTAATTCAAGCCATTTGGCAAAGAAATTACGAAATAGTTAATGCAACTAATACTGTCATCGAAAACATAGGTTTGGTTGAAGATCCAGAAAAAGCTAAAACAATGGTTGCCGAAGCGAAGTTTTTACAATCATTAGCTTATTTCGACTTGGTTCGTTTCTTTGCAAAACCTTACGATGCTACTATCACGAACAGTCAATTAGGAGTGGTTATTCGACCAAAAGCAATTTATGATTTTGATACTGACTTATCTGCTGAGAGAAGCACTGTTCAAGAAGTGTATACTTTAGTGATCAACGGATTAAATCAAGCGTATGCAGACTTGCCTGTTGATAATAGTTTTTATGCCAATAAATATGCAGCCAAAGCATTATTAGCTCGTGTTTATTTACAACAACAAAATTATTCAGCAGCTTTAAGTGCTGCAAACGAAGTTATTACTAACAGCGGAGCAGAATTGTCTCCTACTTACAAAGATGCCTTCAATCACGATGTAAATCAAATAGAGGATATTTTTGCAATTCAAATCACTAAACAAACTGGAGACAATCAATTAGTGAATCATTACGGTTCAGAAAAAGTTGGTGGTCGTGGTGGTGATATCGAAATCAGAGCTAATTATTTGAATAAGTTTTCGGATCCAAACGACGAAAGACGTAATTTTAACTACATCAATCCTGATAATGGAAGAAGATTGACCTCAAAATTCACCAATGAGTTTGCAGATGTGCCTATTATTCGCTTGGCCGAGATGCTTTTAATTCGTGCTGAATGTAACTTTATACTAGATTCTGCTGTCGGAGCTACACCTTTAGATGATATTAATGCATTGAGAACCCGTGCAAAGGCAGCCACTTTTACCTCGGTTACTTTACCCCTAATTTTAAACGAGCGTGTTTTAGAATTGGCTATGGAAGGCTTCGCAATTCACGATATCAAAAGAACAAAAGGTTCTATTAGTGCAGCTTATCCTTGGAATTCTGATTTATTGGTATTCCCTATTCCATTAAGAGAAACGGACAACAACAAGAAAATCACACAAAATTCAGGATATTAAGAACTTTGTATTCTAGCTTTATTAAACCATCCGTTAATTCGGATGGTTTTTTTTTTAAGATGTTTTTTTTAGCGTATTAATTTTGAATTTTACTAGTTAATTTAAAACTGAATTCTAAGCAATAAAAAAAGCCTAAAAACAAAAAGTGTTTTCAGGCTATAATCCAAGTATTTAATATTATAATAATCCAATAAGCAAGTCCAACTTCTTCCAAATTCAAGGAAAAAAACTGGTGTTTTTGGCAAGATTAATTCAATTTGTAATTTATGTGCAATACGAATGACTAAATAAAATCATTCAATGCTTTCTCGATTATTGTTAAACATTCGTGAATTTGTTCTTCAGTGATAACTAAAGGTGGAGCAAAACGTATTTTGTTGCCGTGAGTGGGTTTTGCCAATAAGCCATAATCTCTAAAACGAAGACAGATGTTCCAAGCCAAATCGGAATTTTCGCCGCAATTTATAACAATGGCATTCAACAATCCTTTGCCGCGAACCAATTCGATTAACGGATTTCTTTCGGCAATTTCGTTCAATCCTTTTCTCAAAATAATTCCCAATCTCTCGGCATTCTTAGATAAGTTTTCATCACGAACCACTTCAAGTGCAGCTATTGCAACCGCTGCAGCCACAGGATTTCCACCAAAAGTAGAACCGTGCTGTCCAGGTTTAATAACATACATAATTTCGTTATTGGCCAAAACTGCAGAAACAGGATAAACACCACCCGAAATTGCTTTCCCTAAAATTAAAATATCGGGTTTTACTTCAGGATTATTTTCGCAACCATTTTGGCAAGAACAATTACCACAAGTAGCCAATAATCTTCCTGTACGAGCAATGCCAGTTTGCACTTCATCTGCAATAAATAAAACATTGTGCGCTTCACAAAGTGCTTTGGCTTTTGCCAAATAACCTTCGGTTGGAACATAAACCCCAGCTTCTCCTTGAATAGGTTCTACCAAAAATCCTGCGATAGTTGTCGAGGATAGTAAAACTTTTTCTAAAGCGTCAATATTATCGTAAGGTATTTTAATAAACCCTTCTGTAAATGGACCAAAACTTTTACGAGCGCCTTCGTCATTTGAAAACGAAATGATGGTTGTTGTTCTTCCGTGAAAATTATTCTCACAAACAATAATTTGTGCTTGATTTTCGGGAATTCCTTTTACTTCATAACTCCATTTTCTACACAATTTCAAGGCCGTTTCTACAGCCTCGGCACCTGTATTCATGGGTAAAACTTTATCAAACCCAAAATAGTTGGTAACATATTCTTCAAAAACACCTAATTGGTCATTATAAAATGCTCGTGATGTTAAAGTCAATGTTTGTGCTTGTTTGATCATTGCTCCAATAATTTTGGGATGACAATGTCCTTGGTTTACTGCTGAATAAGCCGACAAAAAATCATAGTATTTTTTCCCATCAACGTCCCATACAAAAACACCTTCGCCTTTTTCTAAAACAACAGGAAGTGGATGGTAATTATGTGCTCCGTATTTATTTTCTTTTTCGATTAAAACTTCAGATTTTGATGAAAGTTCTTGGGCTGATTGAATCATTTTTACTATTTGAATTAAATTATCATTAGAAAAGCAATGGATGTTTTTTATTTTACAAAAATAACGATAATTTTGACTTCTATATAGTATAATTTAAAAAAATATATATTATAATATGTTATAAAAAAGTCATTTCTTTTAATTGACAATTGATTTTATGGTTCTCATTAGGATATGAAAAAAAATAATTACTTTTATAATTCAAAAAAAAAGTGATTTTAACTTAAATAATTACAAATGGACCTATTAGATGAATTTGATATTAGCATTATTAAAGAATTAGAAAAAGATGGAAGAATGGCATTTTCGGCAATTGCAACCAATCTGAAAATATCCAATACTTTGGTGCATCAACGCATCAGTAGATTAATCGAACAAAATATCATCACAGGAATAAAACCTGTTTTAAACGAAAAAAAAATCGGTTATGATTGGGGTGCTTTTACTGGAATTACTTTAACCAAAGATCACGACTCCGACAAAGTTATTGAAGCTTTAAAAAATATACCTGAAGTAACGGAATGTTATTTTATTACTGGCTCTTTTACACTGTATATCAAATTGATAGCCAAAGATCATGATCATATGAGAAAATTACTTTATGAAAAAATAGATACTATTCCCGGCATAGCAAAAACTGAATCTATCATAGAATTGGGTTGCGCTTTTAAGCGGAATATTACTTTTTAAATAAAATTATCCTCAAATATATTCCTTTAAATAATCTATGACTACTACCCTATTTTCCTCTGAAAATATTTTCAAATTGTTTTCAGCATTTATCGCAATTCTTTTTAGTACCTCTATTCAAGCGCAAACTCCAAAAGGAAAATTATTTATTATTGGTGGCGGAAATCGTTCTGATCAATTAATGAGTCAACTTTTGACAGTTTCGAGTCTTCAGAAAAAAGATTTCATCGTAGTTTTACCTATGTCGAGCGAAGAACCTGATAGCGCTTACATTTATTTCAAAAAACAAGTAGAAAAACTAACTCCAAACCCAATTGTAATGTTGAATTTCAACAAACAAACGAATTCAAATAAAGTTTTGGTTGATTCCTTGCAAAAAGCAAAACTCATATTTATCAGCGGTGGTGACCAATCCCGTTTTATGCAAGTGGTGAAAAATACTCCTGTTTTCAATGCAATTCATCAAGCGTATCAAAACGGAAGCACTATTTCAGGAACCAGTGCGGGAGCTGCCGTAATGTGCGAACACATGATATCCGGAAACCAAAAATTAGAACCTAAATATACGGCTACCGTTGATAATATTCGCTACGACAATTTAGAAACAGCAGTAGGTTTGGGTTTAATTAAAAACGTGATTATCGACCAGCATTTTCTCAAAAGAAGCCGCTACAACAGATTGATTTCTGGATTAGTAGAATTTCCTACTCACATCGGAATTGGTATTGATGAAAGCACTGCAATCATTGTTCGTAATAAAGAAATTGAAAT
This sequence comes from Flavobacterium sp., assembly GCF_031423415.1. GTDB lineage: Bacteria > Bacteroidota > Bacteroidia > Flavobacteriales > Flavobacteriaceae > Flavobacterium. The sequence goes on along the minus strand of NZ_JANPFL010000035.1, from coordinate 10,538 downwards.
TGTTGGCGAAAGCGAAGTAGTCGTACTTCAAAACCCAAAAGGAATAACAAAAGCACCCAGAAATAATGCGGTTGGTCTAAAAAAATTAGATATGAGTATTTACTATGAAGGTCAAAAATTTAATATCAAATAAAATGCAAAAATGTAGAGCTATTATCAAATTACAAATCCTTTTTATCGGTTTTTCAACTATTTGTTTTGCACAAAAAATTCACAACAAAGAAATTATTCGACTCCAAAAATTAGCACAACAAGTCACCATAGTAAGAGACAATTGGGGAATCGCTCACGTTTACGGTAAAACCGATGCCGACGCAGTTTTCGGAATGTTGTATGCCCAATGCGAAGATGATTTCAAAAGAGTCGAAATGAACTACATCGAAAAATTAGGCCGTCTTGCAGAAATCAAAGGAAAATCTTATTTATACAATGACTTAGAAACTCGATTGTTAATTGATTTCGGTGAAGCTAAAACCGATTATAAAAATGCCGCACCTTGGCTGAAAAAACTATTAAACAGTTACGCTGATGGAATTAATTATTTCTTATACAAACACCCTGAAGTAAAACCATTAATGCTAACACACTTTGAACCTTGGTTTCCTTTATTGTGGACAGATGGTAGCATTGGAGCAATTAGCACAGCAGATTTATCAAACTCTGAATTAAAATCCTTTTACGGTGGAATTGACAAATTTGCTTATTTCGAAAAAGTGAAAGATATGCAAACTGGTTCCAATGGTTTTGCAATAGCGCCTTCAAAAACAGCTAGCGGCAATGCCATTTTATACATTAATCCACATACTAGTTTTTACTTTCGACCCGAAATTCAAGTCAATAGCGAGGAAGGTCTAAATGCTTATGGCGCGGTTACTTGGGGGCAATTTTTTATTTATCAAGGATTTAATGAAAATTGTGGATGGATGCATACGTCTTCTAATGTGGATGTGGCCGATATCTATGCCGAAAAAATAATAACCAAAAACAAAAAAATATTTTACGAGTACGATTCTAAATTGCTCCGAATACGAGAGAAAAAAATCACCATTAATTATTTGGAAAACGGCAAATTAATTCCCAAAACATTCACGACTTATTTTACAAACAATGGATTAATAATGGCCATAAGAGAGGGAAAATGGATTAGTTTAAAATCGAATAATCGTTCGATGAAAAGCTTGGAACAAAGCTGGATTCGAACCAAATCGAAAAACTTTGACGACTATAAAAAAGCTCTGGAACTGAAGGCCAATACTTCAAACAATACTGTTTATGCTGATAATAAAGGGAATATTGCCTATTGGCACGGAAATTTTATCCCTATTCGAGATAAAAATTTAAATTGGGCAAAAGTAATGGATGGAACTACTTCTGCAACACAGTGGAAAGGTTTACATAATCCATCAGAAACCGTTCATATTTTCAATCCTACTAACGGTTGGTTGCAAAATTGTAATTCAACTCCTTATAGTGTTGCTGGAATCAATAGCCCAAAAGAAGCAAATTATATCCCTTATATGGCTCCCGACGGCGAAAACTATAGAGGCATAAATGCGGTTCGGATTTTGAGCAAAGGAAAAGATTATACCTTAGATAAAATAATTACCGACGGATATGATACCAAACTCTCGATTTTTGAAGTATTAATTCCAGCATTAATTACAAGTTTTGAAAAAAACATTCTACCAGAAAATCCCCTTTATAAGGAATTAATTGAACCTATTACTGTTTTAAAAAATTGGGATTATTATGCTAGCGAAAGTTCTGTAGCTACCACTTTGGCCAATGAATGGGCGTACAAACTAGATCCAATTCTTCAGAAAGTATATATTGACGAGGGCGAAAAGGATCAAGTCGAAAATACTATCCAATTTGCTAAAACGGCTACCCAAGAGCAGTTAATTCCACAATTACAAACAATTGTAAACGAACTAAAAACAAAGTTTGGTTCTTGGCAAATACCTTGGGGAGAACTCAATAGATTTCAGCGTACCAATGGAGATATTGATTTAGTATTCAATGATACTGCGGAAAGTTTGCCTATTGGCAATGGAACTGCACTTTGGGGATGCTTACCTGCTTATAAAAGTGAGTATCAAAACGGAACCAAAAAACGATACGGTTACCACGGAAACAGTTTTGTTTGTGCCGTTGAATTTGGCGCAAAAATAAAAGCTAAATCACTTTTGGCTGGCGGAAACAGCGGAAATCCAAAATCAAAACACTTTAAAGATCAGTCCATATTGTACCAAAAGGGACAATTCAAAGACGTTTTATTCTACAAAGAAGATGTTGAGAAAAATGCGGAACAAACGTATCATCCTGGAGAATGATTTTCATAGTTGTATAGAATTCAATTCGTAAACCTCGAAAGAATTAACTTTTGTTTTGCTTTTTGATAGGAATATTATTTACATATTTGTATAAAAAAAATAGTTATGAAAATCATAAAATACTTAATGTTCGCAACAGTTCTAATTTCAAGCCAATTGTTTGCACAATTAAAACCTGTACAATACAAAGATGCCAATCAGATATTGAATGGTTTTAGCATTCAGCCCGCGAAAAAAAGCCAACAGAAACCTGGAATACTTATACTTCCTGCCTGGTTGGGTATCGATACTCTTTCGAAAGGTACTGCCGAAGACTTGTCACAATTGGGCTATTATGCTTTTGTAGCCGATATTTATGGCGAAGGCAATTATCCGAAAAACTACGCTGAAGCTGGACAAAAAGCAGGTTATTATAAAACTAACTACTTGGAATACCAAAAACGTATTTCATTAGCATTAGAACAATTAATTCTTTCGGGAGCAAACCCTGATAATATAGTAGTAATAGGCTACTGTTTTGGCGGAACTGGAGCACTTGAGGCAGCCAGAAGTCATATGAATATTAAAGGTGTGGTTTCCTTTCACGGTGGATTAGCTAGAGATGAAAAAAGAACTATTGAGCCTATAGCTGCAAAAGTTTTAGTATGTCACGGAGCAGACGACCCTTATGAGTCTGCTGCAGAGATCACTGCTTTTCAACAGGAAATGCGCAACACAAAAGCGGATTGGCAAATGATATATTATGCTAATGCGGTTCATTCTTTTACCAATCCAGAAGCTGGAATCGACAATTCAACAGGAGCTGCTTATAACGAAATTGCTGCGAATCGATCTTGGGAACATTTTAAACTTTTTTTGAATGAAGTTTTAATAAAATAGTTACCAATGTTTAATAATGTAATGTAAATACATCCAAAATGAAAAAACTTATGATTCTTTTTTTGCTGGCATCAACACTTTCGTGTACTTCGCAAAAAAACACAGTTGCAGCAGTTCCGCCAACAAAATACATCAAGACTATTACTGAAGCTGATTTAAAAAAACATCTTTATATTGTTGCTTCTGACGAAATGGAAGGTCGTGAAACTGGTTCCGTTGGACAGAAAAAAGCAGGCGACTATCTTATTAACCATTACAAAACTAACATAATTCCGTTTCCAAAAGGCGCAACAGATTATTACCAAAGAATACCAGCAGCCTATTTGAATACCAAGAAAAATGAAAACTTACCCGATTCTGAAAATATCTGGGCATATATTGAAGGTTCTGATAAACCAAATGAAATAATTGTCATCTCAGCTCATTACGATCATGTTGGAGTGAAAAACAGTGAGGTATACAACGGTGCCGATGACGATGGTTCCGGAACAGTAGCCTTACTAGAGATTGCTAAGGCCTTCGAATTGGCAAAAAAAGAAGGTCACGGACCTAAACGTTCTATATTATTTCTTCATGTAACTGGCGAGGAACACGGACTTCACGGCTCTCGTTTTTATTCTGAAAATCCTTTGTTTCCGCTAGCAAATACAATTACGGATATTAATATTGATATGATTGGCCGACGTGATGAATTTCATAAGGATTCCAATAACTATGTTTATTTAATAGGTTCGGATTATCTTTCTAGCGATTTATACAAGATTTGCGAAGATGCAAACAAAAATTATATCAACTTATTCATCGATTATAAATTCAATGACAGAACAGATCCGAATCGTTTTTACTACCGCTCAGATCATTACAATTTTGCCAAAAACGGCATTCCATCTGTCTTTTTATTTAATGGTGTTCACGCTGATTATCACAAACCTACGGATGAAGTGGAAAAAATTGAGTTTGATGCTTTAACGAAAAGAACTCAACTTGCCTTTGCTATCGCTTGGGAATTAGCTAATAGAGAAAATCGACCAGTAGTTGATAAAAGTGGTAATTAATATAGCAGAAATGATAACGAAGTTTATTGGGACGAATGTTATCGTTATCTGAAAAACCAACTCACAATTAAAGTTATATTTTTTCAAATTGCTAAAACTCTATAGTAATACTGTAAAGACCATAAAAAAAGGAGCAGAAAAAATTTTTCTGCTCCTTTTTTATTTATCATTTATTTTGAAAACTATTTTAGTGTCTCCTTTATAAGTTTTTCTAAAAATCAACTATTTTTTCTAATTTTCTAAAGGCAAGAAGCCATAGGTTTTAGAATAATACAACATTTGTTCGGCAAAAGTTTTTGGTTGTGTTACTTTAATCGAAATAATTTCTCCTTTGGCATCTAATTTTGGAACCAAAACTGGATTTACAAATCCGCTATATGGTGCAGTAGTAAATTGTTTGTTGCGTTCTAAAACTTCTGCGTGTATTTTTTGATCTACTTTCACTCCATAATCTTCAACTAAAGCTTTTCCTGCAGCGTAATCACCTTCGGATTTAATTCGCTGAATTTCGCGCAACAATTGTCCAAATAATTCGTGCAGTTTGTCATAATCATTGATGTTGAAATAGGTTTTTCCGTTACGAGTTAATTTTTCGATTACATTGTCGGCTTTTCCTTTTTCGAAAACCCAAGCACTCACAAATTGACGATTTCTCATATGTGCTTCTTCAATATTTGCTCCCGGTTCTAAACGAATAAGTTGCATCATTAATCCGTTTCGAATGTAACCATCATACGATTCCATCCCCAATTTTTTCCAATCGTCAACCAATCCTAGTTCCTGTAATTTTGGGCTATATACATAGTATAAACCTACTAAATCAGCTCTTCCTTCCTCAAGTGTCGAAGCATAGCTTTTCAACGTTTCCTTTGGTGTTCCTACTCCAGGATTGATTTGCCCTGAGGCGTGACCAATTACTTCATGCAAAGCAGTGTGCATTTTATCTCCTAACTCAGCATATTTTTCGGCTAAAGCAATTTCTTCAGAGTCATTTGCAAATTCTTGCAATCTTCCTTTTCCACCGGCTTTATTGTAAGAATCAATGATGTTTCCCAATGATACTGATTTTGAACCATGTTCTGCACGAATCCAATCCGCATTGGGAAGGTTGACACCAATTGGAGTTGCAGGAGAAGAATCGCCAGATTCACCAGCAACGACAACGGTTTTGTATGATACACCAACCACATTTTTCTTTTTATTTTCAGGAATCAACGGAGAATTATCTTCAAACCATTGCGCGTTCTTTGAAATCACTTCCATCTTTTTAGACATATCAAAATCTTTGATTTGTACAATGCTTTCATAAGAACCTCTATATCCCAAAGGATCATTATAAACTTCAATAAAACTGTTGATGTAATCAATATTTCCATCGGTTGCTTGCGACCAAGCGATGTTGTAATCGTCCCAAGTTTTCAAACTTCCTGTTTTGTAATAACTTATAAGTAGGCCGATGGCGTCACCTTGTTTTTTGTTTTCGGCAACAGTTTGTGCTTTTTCGAGCCAATAAACAATTTTGTTTATCGCTGCTCCATACATTCCGTTGCTTTTCCAAACTTTTTCTTCCAATTGTCCTTTTGAATTGCGAACTAATTTCGAATTCAAACCAAAAGAATAAGGTCTTTTAGCATCAGGACTTGTTTTCTTGGCATAAAAAGCCTCAACTTCTTTTGCAGAGATTCCTTTATCGTAAAAATTAATAGCTGAACCTTCCAATAATCCTTTGGATTCATCGAGATTTACTTTTTTGGAATCGGCGTCATTGAATATAATTGCTACAATAGCTGGTGATAAACTTGTTTTTGTAGCTTTCATTAAATCATTAAAATAAGTAGCAGAAAATGCAGGTTTTATTTTATCATTTGAATAATGATGATGAATTCCGTTAGCAAACCAGACTCTTTTAATATAAATTTCAAAATTTTTCCAGTCATTCGACTTTTTGTCGCCTTTGTAATTTACATAAATATTTTCGAGAGCTTTTCTGATTTTTAGATTGTATTTATAATGTTGATCCCAACCAATATCACGACCAGAATAACCAGCTTGAGTGAGATAATAGACTAATTTTTGTTCTTTCAACGTGAGATTTTCCCATCCTTGAATTTGATAGCGCAGCACTCTTATGTCTGAAAATTGTTCGACAACATAATCAAATGGAGTTTCTGGCGGTGTTTTTAGGTTCTCAGTTTTGGTTGTCTGCGCATTGCAAATAAGAGAAACACTAAGTGTCATAAAAATACCAGCAATTTTAAATAATTTCATCAGTATTAATTTAGTAGATTTAAAAAAAATATTTAACAAATGTACGTCTATTTAAATAATTTGTAACAAATAAAATTACTTTGTCAAACGATTAAAAAAATACAAAGTTGTTCTGAATCCCTAATTTTATTGGTTAATTCCGAGTAATTTGACATATGATACTTCTAAAAACTAAATACATTAAATAAATAAATTGCAAATTTTTTTATACTTATTTGGCAAGTTAAACGTATTAATAAAATTTCTAACTTTACAAATGAAATTAACCTATCGATTATGAGAATTTTAAAGTACCTCTTTCTATTACTTTTGCTTAGTTTAGTAGCACTATCCATTTTTATAGCCACCCAAAAAGGAGTATTTACAGTCGAAAAAAGCAAGATAATCAATTCGCCAAGATCATCGGTTTTTAGTTATGCCAGCGATTTAAAGAATTGGAAGGATTGGAATTCATTGGCCGTTGAAGATTCACTTATTAATATCACTTATTCTAATAAAACCATTGGGGCAGGCAGTTTTTGCAATTGGGATGGTAAAGAAGGAAGCGGTGAACTGAAGATAACAAACACCAAAGAAAACGATAGCATTCTTCAAACAATGAGTTTTAATGGTAACTCAGCTGATATTGTTATCGGTTTTAAAGATACTTTAGGAAAAACGAAAGTAACTTGGAAAGCAAAAGGACGAATGAGCTTTCTCTTTAAGGTAAAAACTATTTTTGATGGTGGTGCCAATAGAATATTTGGAGACATTTTCGAAAAAAGCTTAGCGAATTTAGATAAAAAATTGGATTATGAAATAAATACTTATAATGTAAATGTAAATGGTGTGGTAAAAAAACTCGAGGCTTTTTATCTTGCTCAAACATTTACAAGTGAATTTTCTAATGTGGGTAAAAATTCTGGTATCGTGTTTTCTAAAATCACAACTTTTTGTACTAATAATAATATCACAGTTAATGGAAAACCTTTTGTAATATATCACACTTATGATACCACAAATAAGCTGACTAAAATATCGATTTGTATTCCTATCAAAAAATCAATTTTTATAACCGAAGGAAGCGAAATTTCATCAGATACTCTTAAATCATTTGATGCTGTAAAAGCAACACTTACAGGTGATTACTCGCATCGAGATAAAGCATTAAATAAAACATTAGAGTTTCTCAAAAAAAACAACCTAAAAACCGATCCTTCATTTTCACATCTCGAAGTATATTCAATTGGTAAAAACGAAATCAATAATCCATCAAAATGTAAGACCGAAATTTATTTCCCAACAAGACCAAAAGTTGTTTATAAAAATCCGGTAGTTATTCCTGCCAAAACTGTAGAAGTGACCCCAAAAGTTATTGAAGAAAAAGAAATTCCATCTGAATTTTAATTTTTTTACCACTACGATTAAACCTATTCGGAAAATTCCAATCTAAATTTATAAATTACAGCTTTGCAAGAGGAAAAGGAATTTATTCAGGAGCTATTAAACCCAAAAACGCAAGATAAAGCGTTTGAAAGACTCTTGAAAAATTATCAGAAACCGCTGTACAATCATATTAGGAATATCGTTTTGAATCACGATGATGCAAATGATGTTTTGCAAAATACTTTTGTAAAAGTGTTTCAAAATTTGATTAAATTTAAAGGAGAAAGTAAACTTTTTTCGTGGATTTATCGAATTGCAACTAATGAAGCCTTGACTTTTTTAGCTCAAAAAGCAAAAAAAAGCGGCATTTCATCCGAAACTTTGCAAAACAAAACCATAGACAATTTAAAAGCTGACGTATATTTTGATGGGAATGATATTCAAATAAAATTGCAAAAAGCAATTGTATTATTGCCTGAGAAACAACAACTCATCTTTAAAATGAAATATTTTGAAGAACTGAAATACGAAGAAATCTCAGAAATACTGGGAACTTCGGTCGGAGCCTTAAAAGCATCCTACCATCTTGCAGTTAAAAAAATAGAAGCCTTTGTAACAAAAAATTAAACCTTTTGACTTTGATAAAGTCTAACGAATATGAAAACATTTACACTAGATAACGAGCCTAACATAAATACCGGATTTACAGTACCTGAGAATTATTTTGAGGATTTTTCGAAAAAAATGATGCAACAATTACCTGAAAAGGAAGCTAAGCTAATCCCAATTTATGTTAGAAAAAAAACATGGTTGTATGCAGCTGCAGCTATTTTGATACTGGCTTTGTCGATTCCTATTTATACTAATTATTATAATAATTCTTCTGAAATTGATGACGTTACTTTAGAAAATTATATTACCTATCAGTCTACTGTTTCTGATGCAGACCTAGTAAATCTGCTCGACGAACAAGATATTCAAAAAATGAGTGTTGACTTGGGCATTGAAGATATAACTATCGAAAACGAACTCTCACAAAATAAGAATTTAGAACAATACCTATTAAATTAACACAAAATGAAAACAAACAAATATTTAATACTAGCTGTATTTTTACTTTCGATTTCATCATTTTCGCAAACACATATGGAAGATAAGAAAGAGCAAATTAGAACTTTAAAAGTTGGTTTTATTACTAATGAATTAGCTTTGACAACTGATGAAGCTACAAAGTTCTGGCCTATTTACAATGCTTATGATGACAAGCAATTTGAAATAAGACATCAAAAAATGAAAGCCTTCAAGCTACGAATGGATGTTGATTTGGAAAAAATAAGCGAAAAAGAAGCTGCAGCTTTACTTGCCCAAATGGAAAATACAGAAGATGAATTGTATCAAATGAGAAAAAAATTCGTCGCTAACCTTAAAGGTGTTTTGCCATCTGTGAAAATCATACAATTAAAAAAGGCCGAAGACGATTTTAATAGAAAGTTGTTACAACAATATCGGAATAAAGGGCCTAGGAAATAAAATTTCTATTTTTTAAATGCTTTTGAAAAAACCAAGAAATAGCTTTATCTGTTTTTTGGTTTTTTTTTGTATAATTTTCATTTGATGATTAAAAATAATATTATAATTTATAAAATAGTGATTTTAAATGTTTTAATATTAATTTTATGTTATTGGTATTTATGTAATTAATTAATTGGCACAGTAATTGGATTGCTTTAAATAAATAACTCAATTCTATTTATTATGAAAACTCAAGTACTTTTATTAGCAATAATCAGTTCTGTATTTGCAACACAAATACAGGGGCAAAACAGAACCATTATAAATGCACAAAATTCTGAAATTAGTGACAATTTAGATCTAAGAGTTGTGGCATCTATCTTTGGTGATTCGAGAAATCTAAACGATTTTGAAAGACAATTGAATGATCCAAAACTTCAAATTTCGAATTTAGATTTGAATAATGATGGGCAAGTAGATTATTTACGTGTTATCGAATCAGTTGAAAAACGGACACATTTAGTCATCATTCAAGCGGTTCTTGATCGCGATGTATATCAAGATGTTGCTTCAATAGAAGTTGAAAAAAACTGGATAAATAATATTCAAATTCAAGTGGTTGGGAATCCTTATTTCTATGGACAAAATTATATTTATGAGCCAGTATTTTTTAACACTCCATTAATTTATGCTAATTTGTGGATGTCGAATTATCAACCCTATTGTTCGAATTGGAATTGGAATTATTATCCAAGTTATTATTACGCTTGGAATACTTATCCTATTTTTAGATACAGAAATAACGTAAATATTTGCCTTAACAATTACAGCAACAATCACTACAACTACGTAAATTATAGAAGAAGTAGTTACGCAGCAAATAATTACAACATAAGCCACTCTAATGGTTATGAAAGACATAATCCTGATTATTCATTTTCTAGAAGAAATGCTACAGTAAGTAATCGTTACGAATTAGATCAAATAAGAAATACTAGAAGTGGTAGTTCAAGAAACGGTCTTGGATATTCACAAACCAGAACCGAAAATCCAAGAGAAACTAGTCCGAAAAGAACTTCCACACAAAGAGATTATTCACAAACCAGAACCGAAACTCCAAGAGAAA
>NZ_JANPFL010000034.1:0-25092 GCF_031423415.1 Flavobacterium sp. | reverse complement strand
CGAAAGTAATTTGTGGGATTTGTGCCGAACCTATGCAGGTATGTCTTCGACTTTGAATTATTTCAATAGAAATAAAGGAAACTACAGAACCAATGAATTTGCCGAATTGAATTATGATGATAATTTCCAAGTTGATTTTGGAAATGAAACGAAACAAAAAAATATTTTAGGAGCAGGTTCGATTTGGCTAACTTATAATGCAATGGAACAAGTTAATCGCCCTGAAGGTGATGAGGCTTGGAAATTCTATGACAGTTCGCTCAAAATTTCTTGGAAAACAGGAACCAGTTTTGGAAATCGTGATGCGTGGGCGATAGGAACAAATGCGAGATACGTGGTTGGTATTTGGGTTGGAAATGCAACAGGCGAGGGCAGACCAACATTGACGGGAGTTTCTTGTGCAGCTCCTATTCTATTTGATGTTTTTAATTTGTTGCCAAGACAGCGATGGTTTGACACACCGTATAAAGATTTAGCGGAAGTTGAAGTTTGTAGTTTGAGCGGTCATTTAGCCAAAGACGGATGTCCAACAATCAAACAATGGGTTTCTAAGAAAGGAAAAAACACTTCGATTTGTCCATATCACAAAACGGTACATTTAGATCAATCACAGCAGTTCCAAGTGAACAGCAGTTGTGAGAATATAGAGAACATAGTGACTAAAAATTGGTTTGTTTTGCCTCCGGTCATGGCTTGGTATTACAAAAGCCAGCATATAGAATATTTGCCCTTGCCACCATTTCGGAATGATTGTATGGGAACACAAACGGCCTCAATGGATTTTATTTACCCGAAAACTAACAGCAAAATCTACTTAACCAAAAATTTCAACAGTGAAATACAGCCTGTGATTTTAAAAGTCGCCCATTCTCAACGGGAAAGTAAGTTATTTTGGTATGTTGATAACGTTTACAAAGGAGCCACAAAAACCTTTCACGAAATGCCAATTTCAGCGACTACAGGATTTCATTATATTACAGTTGTTGATGAATTTGGAAACGAAATTAGAAGGAAAATTGAGATTGTGAAGGAGTAAGATGTTTTCTGAAAACAAATGCCCTAGCCCGAAGACTATCGGCATCATTTTTTTAAAATTCAAATTTATTATAAACATACTTTTCAAACCATTCTGGAATTGACATCGTGTGAAATTTGAATGCAGTTCCTTGATAAATTTCAGCTAATAATTCATATTTATCTCCTGAATTGTCAAAAATATAGGCTCTGTGAACAAGTCTAATCGCATCAGCTAAGTTTTCAAGTGTTTTGAAATATCGTTTTTTTATTTTTTCCTCATCAACATTGTGACCATCTTTTAAAACTCTGTTTTTTACTCGTTCAATATTTTTTTCAAAATCATCAGTGCATATAAAGTATAAATAGGTTTTGTAATCTAAATTATTGGCTTGAGTAATTTCGTCTAACTTATAACGGTCACTCATTACGGTTTCATAAGTAAAATCTCTTTTTACTTCGAGCAATGAATGCCTTATAAACGAAGCTACAAAGGCAGCTTCGTAGCTATTGGTAGATTTAGGTTTGTTAAGAATAAAGTTGTCTTTAACAATTACATCAATTATATATCCTTCACTTATCGCTTTGTTAATAAGTGAAATACTAGAGGTTAATTGTTTAAAAATGTCTAATTGGACATTGTTGATTTTTAGGTTAAATTCTGTAAAATCAATAAAGCCGATTGTTTTTAGTTGTTTTTCAATTAAATCAGCATTAACAAACAATCCAGAAATATATTCTTTACTGATTGCGTCATATAGTGAACTTTTACCAGAACCATTTGGGCCAGCATAAATACGAACTCTATTTTGCTTTGGCATATAGAATAGTTCCTTTTTTAATATTTAGAGGTTTTCTCGCTGCAATTGGCTTAACAAAAATAACTGCTCCATTACCTTCTTGTCTATATACTTTGTTTCCTTTAGTAAAAGTAAAAGACAATCCCAAAACTGTATTTTCACGGATAGCTTTTTGAGCGGCTTTTTTGCCTGCTAAAATTAGACTTGAAGTTTCTTTGACGCTTCTAAATGAGATTTTTTTGTTTTGAATTTCCATAATATAGGACGTTGGTTACTACAAATATATTACATTTAAGTATGATTTTACTCTTTTAGTTGGGGTTTATTTGAATCGAATGCGATTTTATTAGTTGTTTTTAAGATATTCTAGAAATGAAGTTTGAATAAAAATCGAGATTGTAATTGGGTGAGATTACGATTTGAAAACGAATGCCCTAGCCCAGATAGCAGTGAAAATCCTTTTCTTTTTTTTCTTTAAAAAAGGAAAAGATTGTAACGAATAGCTGGATTAAGCTCCAAAAAAAGAAAAGATTGCTTCGTTCCTCACAATGACGCACAAAAAAACCGCCAATCTCACGAAAGGCGGTTTTTTATTCTGAATTAATTCAGAATTTATTCTATAATAACACTCTTCTTTTTGTCGTAGAAATGATATTCTAGATACGTGTAAGCGTCACGCGGTATGATTTTCACCCATTTTTTATGTTCAAAAAACCATTTTGAACGTATTGATGGAAAACCTTTGGTAAGGTATGCGGCCACAAATGGATGTACGTTGAGCACAACATTTGCGTTCGTTTTTAAAATACTTTCTAGATCTAAGGCGATTTTGTCAATGATTTGAATTGGCGCTTCAATTTCGCCTTCAATATTGTTGGGATCTTCTTCTCTAGTTTTAATATTGACTTCCGGTCTTACTCTTTGTCGGGTAATTTGAACTAATCCAAATTTACTCGGCGGTAAGATTTTGTGCTTGGCTTTATCATCGTTCATTTCTTCCCTCAGGAAATTGAATAAGACATTTCGGTTTTCGGAATTGCCCATATCGATAAAATCAATTACGATGATTCCGCCCATATCACGAAGACGCAATTGTCTTGCGATTTCAGCGGCAGCAATCATATTCACTTCCATTGCAGTATCTTCTTGGTTTGATGCTTTATTAGAACGATTTCCGCTATTCACGTCTATTACGTGCAAAGCTTCGGTGTGTTCGATAATAAGGTAAGCACCTTTACTCATTGAAACTGTTCTTCCAAAGGAGGTCTTGATCTGTCTCTCTATATTGTATTTCTCGAAAATTGGAGTATCTTTTGATTGATAAAACTTAACAATCGATGTTTTTGAAGGCGCTATTTCTTGTAAATAGTCCTTTGTTTGGTTGTACAACTCTTCATCATCTATTTGGATACCGCTGAAGGTATCGTTGAAGACGTCTCGTAATATTGATGAAGCTCTATTGAGCTCTCCTAATACCTTGGACGGATGATGAGCGGTTGGTAATTTTTTACACATTGCAGTCCATCTCTCTATGAGGTTCTGCAAATCTTTTTCTAATTCTACGGTGCTTTTGCCTTCGGCTACTGTGCGAACAATAACGCCAAATCCTTTTGGTTTGATGGCTTGTACAAGTTTTTTCAAACGATCCTTTTCTTTTTTGTCTTCTATCTTTTGAGAAATAGAAACACGGTCAGAAAACGGAACCAAAACTATAAATCTTCCAGCAAGAGAAAGCTCAGCGCTTATTCTTGGTCCTTTGGTAGATATAGGTTCTTTGACGACTTGTACTAAAATAGATTGATTGGCATTGATAATATCTGTTATCGAGCCATCTTTGTCTATCTCTTTTTCAAACTGAAAGTTTTTTAGGGAGAAATCTTTTATTTTACCTGCGCTTACAAGTTTTATGAATTTTAGTTGGGAAGCAAGATTTGGACCTAAATCGTGATAATGTAAAAAGGCGTCTTTTTCGTAGCCAACATTTACAAAAGCAGCATTCAGTCCAGCAACGGGTTTTCTTATTTTGGCAATAAAAATATCACCAACTTGGAAGTTGCTTGTTTCTTGTTCTTTGTGTAATTCAATTAGTTTTCCATCTTTTAATAAGGCAAAATCTACGGCTTCGGAACTAGATCTAATGATTAATTCTTTATTCATCTGTAAATTTTTATCCTGACTTAAGGTTTGTTGTTTATAGTTTGTTGTTTATAGTTATATAACCATAAACCACTAACTCTAAACCATAAACTTTTCAGCAAGGATGGATTAAACAATAATTTTAACAGGTATTGAACCCGGGGAGTAGAAGACTTTGAGATAATAGATTAGCAGATAATAGACCGCTTTGGTCTTTCTTCTTTTCGTCTTTCATCTTTTCGTCTTTTTCTCAATTTCAATGAACTTTTAAAAAGAAAAAAGTAGTTATTAACTACTTTTTCTTTTTGTGACGGTTAGCTCTCGCTCTTTTCTTGCGTTTGTGCGTAGCTACCTTATGTCTTTTCCTTTTTTTACCACTTGGCATAATCTGGTGATTTTGTAATTAATACTGTTTTTATTTTGCTTCGTTATTCGTTTTAACTCCTTCAACAAACACTTTTGCAGGTTTAAATGCTGGAATGTTGTGTGCTGGAATTTTAATAGTGGTGTTTTTAGAAATATTTCTTCCAGTTTTTTCAGCTCTTGTTTTCACAATAAAGCTTCCGAAACCTCTTAAATAAACATTGTCTCCAGTTTCTAATGAATTTTTTACTTCTGTCATAAAGGTCTCAACTGTTGCCTGAACATCTCCTTTTTCTAGACCTAATCTCTCAGAGATTTTCGATACGATATCTGCTTTTGTCATTTTATTCGTAATTTATATGTGTGTACTAAATTTTTAAGGTTGCAAAGATATGAATTAAAAAAACAATTATTCAAGCTAATTCATTAAAATTTAATAACATAAACTTTTACTTTTGCTAACTAATATTTAACGATGAGTTTTTCCAACATATTGATAAGGTGGTATTTAGAAAATAGACGGGATTTGCCGTGGCGAAAAACTGATAATCCGTATCTAATTTGGCTCTCAGAAATTATGCTTCAGCAAACTCGAGTGGCGCAAGGAACACCTTATTTCGTGTCATTTACAACTAATTTTCCAACAGTTTTTGAGCTCGCTGCAGCCAATGAAGAGCAAGTTTTGAAACTCTGGCAAGGTTTGGGTTATTATTCTCGTGCTCGAAATTTACATAAAACGGCGCAATTTGTTGCAACAGAATTATCGGGAAAATTTCCAGATAATTATATTGACTTATTGAAATTAAAAGGTGTTGGCGAATACACTGCCGCAGCAATTGCTTCCTTTTCCTATAATGAAGCGGTTCCTGTTGTCGACGGAAATGTTTTTCGGGTTTTGTCTCGGTATTTTGATGTAGAAACCGATATTGCTTCGGCTTCAGCCAAAAAGGAATTTGCTGCTTTGGCTTTTGAATTGATGCCAAAAGATAAGCCCGCTTTGTTTAACCAAGCCATAATGGAGTTTGGCGCTTTGCAATGCGTTCCAAAAAGTCCGAATTGTGGCATCTGTGTATTCAACAATAGTTGCGCCGCTTTGCAAAAAAAGAAAGCCGATCAGTTGCCGGTGAAATCGAAGAAGTTGAAAGTCAAAAATCGATACTTTAATTATTTAGTAGTTTCCGACGATAACGAAAATACAATAATTCAGAAGCGAACGGCGAAAGGAATTTGGCACAATCTCTATGAATTTCCGTTGATTGAAACAGAGAAGGTAGAGGGTTTTGAATATATTGCCAATTATATTCAGTCCGATGTTTTCGAAGAAAACAACCTGAACCCCGATAATTATCGGGACAATCTGCCGCAACAAATAGAAAGCCTTTCAGAAAACAACCCCGAAAGTATTATTCATAAATTGTCGCACCAACATTTGCATATCAAGTTTTGGAAAGTTAAAGTAAAAGGAACGATCGAAAACGGAATAAATGCTGCAACTTTGAAAACATTTCCTTTTCCGATTGTGATTCATAATTTTATTGAAAAGGAATTTTTGACCTAGCTCAAAATTCAGTACATTTGAAAATAGAAAAAGTAGTATATGAATTCGACTTTAAACAAAGTAATGCTTATAGGCCATTTGGGTGACGATGTAAAGATGCACTATTTCAAAAGTGATTCTTGTATTGGAAAATTTCCTTTGGCAACAAATGAGACGTACATTAATAAAGAAACCGGTGAAAAAATTACTTCTACCGAGTGGCATAACATTGTTGTGCGGAATAAAGCGGCCGAATTATGCGAAAAGTATTTATCTAAAGGCGATAAAATATATGTTGAAGGTCGCATAAAATCGCGTCAATGGCAAGCCGAAGATGGCTCTACCAAATACATTACAGAAATTCAGGCTGTAGATTTCACTTTTCTAACAACCAAAAAAGAATCCGAAGCCAATAAAGAGAATAAATCTGTCGAACCGACAAAAAATGCTAACTTTGACGCAGAAAACAATGGTTTGCCAATAAACGACTTACCGTTTTGATTGTTTAACTAATTTCTTTTAATTTGGACCCAGAGCCCAGTTTTTTTCTTCAATATTCGCTAGATACGCAAATGGTATTTGGAGTTACCGTAATCTTTGTTTTGTTATTTTGTTCTGCATTAGTATCTGGCGCCGAAGTAGCACTTTTTTCCTTGTCGCAAAAAGATATTGTGGATACGTTACAAGAAAACCCATCAAAAGGTAAAATCATTTCTCGGCTTTTAGAAAAACCAAAAAAATTACTCGCAACGCTTCTTGTTGCCAACAATTTTATCAATATTGGTGTTGTGATTTTATTTTCTTACGTGGGTCGCGAATTATTTTCGGGTATTTCTTCTACAGTTCTAAAATTTAGCGTCGAAGTAATTGTAGTTACCTTTTTGATTCTATTGTTTGGTGAAGTTTTGCCAAAGGTGTATGCCAGTAGAAACAACCTTAGGTTTGCCAAGTGGGCTGCTTATCCGGTTTCGGGATTAGATACAGTGCTTTCGCCAATTAGTTTACCTATGCGAAAAGTCACTGTTTATTTGCATAATAAATTGGGAAAACAAAAAACTAATTTCTCGGTAGATCAATTGTCGCAAGCATTAGAACTTACGGATTCAGATGAAGGTTCATTTGAAGAACAAAAAATATTAGAAGGAATTGTGACTTTCGGAAACACAGATACAAAGCAAGTAATGAGTCCGAGAATGGATATTTTTGCTTTGGAAATCGATGAATCTTTTGCATCCATCTATCCGAAAATTATCGAAATGGGTTTTTCGAGAATTCCAGTGTATCGAGACAATATAGACCAGATAGAAGGCGTTTTGTTTGTGAAAGATTTACTTCCGCACATTAATAAGGGGGAATTTGATTGGAAAACATTGCTGCGAGAACCATTTTTTGTTCCTGAAAATAAAAAAATAGACAATTTACTCAGTGATTTTCAAAATATGAAAAGCCATTTGGCCATTGTGGTGGATGAATATGGCGGAACATCCGGCTTGGTTTCTTTAGAAGATATTATAGAGGAAATCGTAGGAGATATTAGCGATGAATTTGACGACCACAATACAAATTACTCGCAAATTGACGAGAAAAACTTCCTTTTTGAAGGAAAAATAAACCTTAAAGATTTTTACAGAGTGATTTATGTTGATGAAGATGTATTCGAAATAAAAAAAGGTGAAGCCGAAACATTGGCAGGATTTATTCTCGAAATTTTAGGAAATTTTCCTAAAAAAGACCAGAAAATCACTTTCGAAAATTGTATATTCACTATTGAAACAGTAGATAAAAAACGAGTAAAACAAATAAAAGTTACTATTGAATAAATACAAAATGCCAAGAAAAAAATTGCAATAATTGAAGCAAGTCTGCAATTATTAAACTTACCGAAATAAAAATATGAAACACATAGAATCATAGAAAAAAGAGTTGGATAGACCAATTGCTTCGCCTATTCGCTATCGCTCGGGTCTTGGTTTCCAGATAGTCTATGTATTCTAAAATAAAGTGAAACGACTAATCAAAATCAACTTTAACTATGATTCTATGCGTTTAAAAAATATAAAATTGACATACACACAACGATTTATAATTATAATAATACTAGTTTCTATTGTTAGCTGTAAAGATGCTGTTTTACCCAAACCGTCAAGCTATTTACGACTGGATTATCCTGAGGCGGAATATGCCAATTTTGAAAGCAAATGTCCTTTTACATTCGAAATGAATTCGGAAGCAGTGATCAAAGGGGAGAAGGATTGTGGGTTTACAATTACGTATCCAAAAATGAAAGCGACGATTTATTTGACCTACAAACCTGTGAATAATGACATCGAAAAATTGCTAAGTGATGCTCAAAAGTTGACTTATGAACACGTAATAAAAGCCGATGACATTCTGGAACAACCGTATTTAAACCCATCCAAAAAAGTATATGGAATGTTCTATCAAGTTGATGGAAATGCAGCTACAAACTCCCAGTTTTATGTCACTGACAGTACCAAACATTTTGTAACGGGTTCTGTTTATTTCTATGCAAAACCTAATTTTGATTCCATTATGCCGGCTGCAAGTTACGTCAAAAACGATATGCAAAGGTTGATGGAGACTTTGAAGTGGAAATAGTAAAGTCATTGCGAGGCGTTGCGAGGCACGTGGCAAAGCATCACATATTGAGACAAAATCTTATATTGGGGCGAATACTAAAAATGAATCCCTGCTGATTGTATTACTTTTCCTTTTTTAACAACTCGTTATATTCTTCCAGCAACTTCAAATACTTGTTTTTCCAATATTCAGCATCTTTATCAAACTCTAAAGATGATGTCTCTAATACTTTTTGCAATGGATTGAATTCCTTGATTTCTTCTGTAAAATCATAGTGTATAATTTTGCCTATTTGTAACACAATATCTAGGGAAACATTACTGTTTTCAAACATTAGATAAATCCATCTTCTGCTCTTATTAAGGCGTTTGGCTAACTCAGTAATCGGAAAACCACTTCTGTAAACCACTTCTTTTATTATTTCTCCTCTATGTTTCATATTGCAAATATTTACGCTTATACGAGAAATAATTTTCATTATAAATGCACGAATATGTGTATTTTAGTATACTTTTGTTTTCAAATATGTGTAATTATATTGTTGGAATGTATAAAACGTGTAAAAGTTATCTGAAATAAGGATGTAGTTGAAGATTTAAAAAAATTAGAATCTAGATTTTCGCTCGCATTAATCTTTAACAAAGGCATAAAACCAATAACTATAAGAATTAAAAAGAATGTGGTACAAAAATTTACTAAACAGCGAAATCGATGGCTTAGAACCTCTTTTGTCTCTTTTTGAAGGTGAAAAAGAATTTATAGAACATTTTTTTAAAAATGTTCTGTTTTTTAAATTTGAAGATGTTGAGAAACAATCGAGAATTCTTTTGGAGTCAATAAAAGATGGAAAACAAATCCCTGTTAGATATACAATGAAAACAGATGAATATTTTCACTATAACAACGATAAAATTGTAAAAGAGAAAAGCAAAATATCTTTTAAAAATAAAAAAGATGCTAAAACATTTGCTTTAAATCAGGACTATTATCATAACGAAACAGGAATTAAAATTTGTTTTGATAAAGACGGTAATTATTACGTTAGAAACGAAATTTACAGATATAGTGGGCATAGGGTTAGTCAAGGCTCAATAAGCAATGTGAAAAATTACGTAATTTCACATATTTGGGCAAAAACAGAGAATCCTTATTTTTTTAGTTCTTTTTGGAACATTGCATTAATTCCAAACCATTTGGCTTTTATCTTGGATAAATCTGATGGAAATAGCGAAGTTGCCAGAAAAATTAAAATAATTTCAAAAGCAATATGCTATCACTTATATAACCCAAATAAACTTATTGGGATGGAAATCATAGATGAGAAAGAATTGGTAAATGGCTTAGAATTAGCCAAAATATATATAAAGGATAACTTGATAAATTATTTTGAAAAAACAGTCACTAATAAAAAAACACTATAAATGAAAAACTATTATTTTAAACCATCGTCACTATTTATTGTTGTAATATTTTTACAATGGTTTTGTTTTTTGCAAGCGCAAACCATACAATTGCAAAAGGCACTGGGAGGCTTAAGCTATCCTACAACACCTCAAACATATACAGTTGGTGTAGCCATAATACCTTTAACACCACCTAAAGGTGGACCAGTTTATTATAGGTCATTACAAAACCTACAAAACATCAATACCCCTAATGGACTAACATTAGATTCTTCTGGAAATGTTTATGTAGCAGCAGAAACTTTATTATGGAAAATTAGTAAAAATAACGTACTAACCACTTTAGCTGGCAGTGGTTCGTATGGAACTAAAGATGGCACAGGCTCCTCTGCGAGTTTTGGTAACCTAAATGGAGCAGCCGTAGATAATGTAGGAAATGTTTATGTTACCGATGCGGATTTCAATAAAATAAGAAAGATAACACCAACCGGTATAGTTACTACTCTAGCAGGCAGTGGAGCAATTGGTAGCGCCGATGGCGCAGGTGTCGCAGCAAGTTTTAATTATCCTACAGGGATAGCAGTAGATTCCTCTGGAAATATCTATGTAGCAGACACAGGAAACAATATAGTACGAAAAATAACACCCGCTGGAATTGTAACAACATTTGCAGGTAGCGGTATATCAGGAGATATTAACGGTGTAAATTTATCTGCAAGATTTAATCGTCCAACTGGAATAGCAATTGATATTTCGGGCAACATTTATATTGCAGATTGGTTAAGTAATAAAATAAGAAAGATAACGGCTGGAGTGGTTAGTACTTTTGCTGGCAGAGGAGGGATTGGCGATGTAGATGGACCAAGCAATGTAGCTATTTTTAATTCACCAATAGGATTAACAGTTGATATTAATGGCAATGTTTATGTGGCAGATAGAGATAACAACAAAATAAGAAAAATAACACCTGAAGGGGTTGTAAGTACTTTTGTTTCTAGTAAAACTGTTTCTAATGACGGATCATTTCTTAAAAACCCAACAGGAGTAGCACTAAATGCCTCTGGAACTATTTATTTATCAGATTTAGGGAACAATAAAATAAGACAGATAATTGAAGCCTTTTCGATATCACCACAATTACCAACAGGTTTAAACTTTGATAGTAGTACAGGAATTATAAGTGGTATTCCAACAACGGTATCACCACAAACTACTTATATTGTAACAGCAACTAATGCCAATGTCTTTAACACTTTTAATATTAAAATATCAATAATAGGGGTAAAACCGGCTATAAACTTTACTGCACCACCACTATACACAGTAGGAACGGCAGTACCACCTCTAACCCCAATAAATACAGGTTCTCCAGCTTTATCCTATTCTATTACTCCAAATCTTTCAACAGGTTTAAGTTTTGATACTAAAACAGGAATAATAAGTGGTACACCACTAGTTGCAAAATCAGAAACTTTATATACAGTAACTGCAACTAACAATTACGGCACTGATACCGCTACCGTTCTTATAACTATTAATTCTGTACTCAGTATTGAAGATATTACATTCAAACAAATGATGATTTACCCTAACCCTACCATTTCAAAAATGTTTTTTGACAACTCAATCTATAATTTTGAATATGTTGCGGTTGTAGATTCTTTAGGGAAAGAGGTTGCGAAAATCAAGTTTTCTGCGCTTTTAATTAATCAAGAAATTGATTTGCGTGGATTGGTGGCTGGTATTTATATATTAAAATTTAGTAACGGCAAAATAAGTAAATCCGCAAAAGTTATAAAACAATAACAAAACTCCGTGTACCTCTGTGCTCATCTTTGTGCCTCTTTGTGTAACAAAAAACAATCAAAAAAAAACCGCCATTTGGCGGTTTCAATTTTAAGCAGAAGGAGTAGGCGCATCGCCACCTCCACCATTCCCCGAGCGCATACGCTCAATAATTTTCGTAATCGTATATTCCTTCGCTTTCGGCGTTCCCTTGTACATAATTTTCCCATCATTCGCAATCTCAGCAATATAATCATATAAAGCATCGTACTCCGCCTTATTAGCAGTATACAACTCAGAAACCTTATTTTTAACCTCATTCTGCAACACATTCTGTTGCTCCAAATAATCACTATCAGCCGCCAAAGTCTCTGCAAAATTCGCTGCCATACCCTTACTAACCAAAGCTGCGGCATTAACTTCAATCAATTGCATAACACTAGCAATTTTATCGTTAGCACCCTCAATATTACGAGCAGTCAAATCCTTTTTCACTTGACTCAATATTTTAGTATCGAGATCGCACTTTTTAAAATAGCTACTCAAAAAATTAAACTCAAAATTCACACTATCAGCCTTACTATACAAATTCATAGTAGCCTGCTTCTGCTCATCCGTCAGCACCAATGCCCGCTGAATATGCTTCACAGTACTAATTTGCGATTCAAACCCAACTACATATTCCGGAGTATACTCCGCAAATCTAGTTACCAATTCTTCCCGGTCTCTAATAAAACTTGTTTTAATAAACAAAGCACCCGGAACATACTCTTCCTTCAAAAACACTTTTTCTTTACTCATACCTTTACCTAATTAAATTAAACCATATTTTCAAACCACCACCACGAAGTGGTTAAGCGAAGCTAAAGTAAAAAACAAAATAATAATAACCAAATAGTAAGAATAAAATTATTTTTCATCACTTAAAGTACAAAGAATCAATTGTTGTCGTATTGTAACAATTATATGTTTAATGGTACCATATAAGACATATAAGCGATTCGATCAAAAACTTAAATGTTCTTATATGCCTTATATGGTACAAAAAAAAACGACAGTATTTTGTTCTCATTATTTAGTAATAAACATAAATAAAATCATCGTTTACCACTGTTTAATCGAAACAAAAACAATAGTATTGGCTACAAAAGAACCGCAAAAGCCAACTAAAAAAGTCTTTGCCTCAATCAACAAAAAAGAATAAACCACTGACGAACTTCCGCTGCAAACCCATAGCGTGGGAATGGTCACTAACACAGTCCATTTGGTAATTAGCAAGGTGCTTTTCAAAAAAAGTAACGTCCATTGGCATATTTCAGAGTCCTTTTCAAAAAAAACAACGTCCATTTCATCATTTACAACGTCCATTTCAAAAAAAACAGCGTCCGTTTGTATATTTCGTGGTCCATTAGCATATTTCATAGTCCAAGCCAATAAAATCAAGGGGTCTTATACCAATGGTAATTTTAAAATCGTCTACTCCATTGTAAAATTTTATCCCGTTAGTATTGAAAGTTAATGCAAAGACTATATATCGAGTACAATGTATCGGACTCTTATATATTGCTAATCGGAATAATTCTTGTGTTGAGACATTTCAAAAAAAAATCCCAAATTTCTTTGGGATTTTTAGAGCTATAATTTAAAACCTTATACGTTTTTCAAATTGATAATTTCTTGTTCGGTAAGCAATCTCCAGTTTCCTCTTGGTAAATTCTTTTTGGTTAAACCCGCAAAAGCAACTCTGTCAATTCTCAAAACATCATAACTGAAATTTTCGAAAATAGAACGAACCACTTTAACATTGGCCGACCTTAATTTAAGACCAATTTCACTTTTGGCTTCTCCTTCAATATAGCTTACTTCTTCTACAAAAACACGGTGCCCATCGAGAACCAAGCCTTTTTGTATTTTTTCTAAATCCTCGAATTTTAGATTTTTATCTAAAGAAACTTGGTAAATTTTAGATGATTTATTGGTTGGTAAAGTAAATTTACGAATCATATCGGTATCATTGGTAAACAATAAAAGACCGGTAGTGTTCTTGTCCATTCTTCCAACAGGGCCAATTTTTGCGGTAGTTGAGCCTTTTACTAATTCCAGAACATTGCGAAATTCCTGACCTTCGTCAAGTGCCGTGGTGAAGTTTTTTGGTTTGTTCAATAAGATGTATACTTTTTTCTCTGGAGTTAAAACGGCTCCGTCAAAATTCACGACATCGCCTGGTTTTACCATATAGCCCATTTCGGTTACGGGAATTCCGTTTACCTTAACATTTCCAGATTGAATGTAGATATCTGCATCACGACGGGAACACACTCCTGAATTAGAAATGTATTTATTCAAACGAATTTCGTCTTTTACTTTAGGTCTTTTAGGTGCTTGATTTGGTTTTTTTTCCGTCTTTGCGAGGGACGAAGCAATCTCCACTTTAGTTGTTGGTTTTACTTTTTTAGGTCCCTGTGCCCTTTTTTGCATTGCAGGTTTTGGCTTATTCGAGCTTGGTCTAGAACTGTTGGCTCTGCCGCCGCTTTTATTATTGTTGCCTTCCTTGTTGTTCATAATATGCTGTAATTTACTTCGTCTGTTCGGCCTTTGATGGCCTAGAGTGTGCAAAGATAGTTTTTTATTAGATAATTAATGAGTTTTCACGCAATTGCGCTCATTAGATTTATTTTAGATTACTTTTGAAGAATATTAAAATAGTATGAATTATCTACCACACCTTCTTAAAAAAGAAAATTACAAGAAAATAAAATTCAAGGTTTCTAAAACTCAACATTTACTCATCAAAGCGAAAATTAATGGTGTGACTGGCAGTTTTATTCTGGACACAGGAGCTAGTTCGAGTTGTGTGGGTTTTGATAGCGTTGAATTGTTCCTGTTAGTTGCTAAAAAGTCTAAAACAAAGGCTTCTGGAGCAGGAGCAACAGGAATGCACACTCAAATTGCCGTTAGCAATAAATTGCAATTAGGCAATTGGAAGCACAATAGTTTTGACCTTGTCATTTTTGATTTGTCACACGTAAACGAGGCATTGGTCGCTTACAAAGCCAAACCGATTCATGGCATAATCGGTGCCGATATTTTAATGAAAGGTAAGGGAATTATAGACTATTACAACCATTGTTTGTATTTGAAAAAATCTAGTCTTTAAACGAAAAATAAGCCAAAATAGCACTAAGCAACATCAACATTGCTCCAAATATAAAAGGTGCTCCTGCAAACTGAAAAGGAGCGTCTGAATGTGTAAAATAATAAAAAAGGTAAGACATTATGAGTGGGCCAATAATTGCCGAAGCACTCATAAGACTTGCTAATGCGCCCTAAATTTGACCTTGCTCATTCATTGGAACTTGCTCAGAAATTACCGATTGCAATGCCGGTCCAGCAATTCCTCCTAAACAATAGGGAACCAAGAAAACAAACATCATCCAACCTTGCGAAGCAAAAGCAAATAAAAACATGCCTAGCGCATAAAGTAGTATACCAACATAAATACTTTTTTGATTTCCTAGTTTTGGATTAATCCAACGAATCAATCCACCTTGCACGATACCAACTAATAATCCAATTATTCCCAACGAAATTCCAACCATTTTTTCGTCCCAGCTAAACTTATACATGGTATAATAACTCCAATTGCCTTGTACAGCGTGCGAAGCGACGTAAAGTATAAAAGTGGAAGTGATCAGGCCAATAAGTTTTGGATATCGTTTCAAATACACAAAAGTACCAATGGGATTTGCTTTTTTCCAATCGAATGCTCTGCGGTGTTCCTTGTCTAAGGATTCTGGTAAAACGAAAAGTCCGTAAAGAAAGTTCAACATACACAAAACCGCAGCTGCATAGAAAGGAACTCTAGAACCATAATGACCTAAAAATCCACCAAAAACAGGGCCAATAATGAATCCAAGTCCAAATGCAGCGCCAACCATCCCAAAATTTTTAGCGCGATTTTCAGCGGTGCTTATATCAGCAATATAGGCGGTCGCAGTAGTGATGCTTGCTCCGGTAATTCCTGCCAAAATACGACCTACAAATAGCCATGTTATCGTTGGAGCAACAGATAAAAATAAATAATCTAAGGCAAAACCAAAAAGAGAAATTAGAATAATAGGTCTTCGCCCATATTTATCGCTCAAGCTTCCGATTAGCGGCGAAAAAACAAATTGCGTAATAGAATATGCAAAAGCAAGCCAACCTCCATATTTTGCAGCTTCACTAATATCTCCGTGAATTAATTCTTGTATTAATTTTGGAATCACAGGAATAATAATACCCCAACCCGTAATATCAATTAGGAGCGTTATGAAAATAAATCCAATTGCTGCTTGTTTTTTTTCTTTAGACATCAAAAAAATCTTGGTGTGTAAATCTACAATAAAAAACGGGTCTAACTTCTTAAGCAGGTTTCAATAAGTTAAGCTTGTTTTAAAGTAATTTTTCAATTAGTACCGCCAGAGCGTTGCCAATTAGTAAAAACAAGAAAACATTGGTTTCCCAATGTTTTCAAGAGTAACACTATTTAAAAAAACTATTCTTTTACGATTTTTGATGTTGAGATAACACCGTCAATATCTGTTTTCACAATATAAACCCCTTTTTGAAGGCTGTTCGTTTGTAAAGTTGTGGTGTTCGTTTTCGGCGAACTTGTCATAACTTCTTGACCTAAAATATTGAATACCGATAATTTGTTAATAGTGCCCTTAGCTTCAATTGTCAAAGTATTTTTAGCAGGATTAGGATACATTTTTATATTGGTTTTTTCAAAATTTGTTGTTCCTAATGTTGCTGCTCTGTACAAATAGAGATTGTCATAGTAAACCGTTCCTAAATTCGATGTTATTATAAACTGCACCAAGTCATCTCTATCAAGATTAAGACCTGCTATAGTAAATTCAGATAAAGGAATATCAATCGAAATCCACGTTAATGGATTTGGATTTTTTAGAAATGTTGCATTAGTTCCAGAGTATTGTATCGCATTCACTTCTCCGGTTCCGCCTTTCCAGTTTGAAAATTTAATATTGAAACTTTTATCCAAGGTAGCGGTAGCGGTCCAAATATCCATATGGAAATGGGTAAATGGTCTTCCATCAATTCTACCACCTTGAAAAGCGATACCTTCAAATGATGAAACTTCATTTGTTCCAGTTCCTAATCCAACAATTTTGTTGGTTGCATTTCCAACAATCAACTCAGTAGTTGTGCTTGCTGGACTCCAATTTGTATTATAAGAATTAGTATCACCGGTGTAAGCAAAAGTTGTAACTGGCGCATAGGCATTGCTAAAGATAGATTTTACATCCCACGCATTTCTTGCTGGAGGAGTGGGCGCGGCTGTTAATGGAAATTCAGACGCTACAGGAGGAGGTCCTGGATCTACTCTATACAAATAAACATTATCGTAATAAACAGTACCTAAATTAGAGGTTATTATGAATTGTACTAAATCATCTCTATCGAGATTATTTCCAGCAATAGTAAAATCGTCTAAAGGAATATCGATAGAAATCCACGTTCCTGGATTAGGATCTTTTAGAAAATTTCCATTAGTTCCTGAATACTGTATAGCATTAACTTCTGCAGTTCCACCTTTCCAATTAGAAAATTTTATGTTAAAACTTTTGTCCAATGTTGGGGTAGCTGTCCAAATATCCATATGAAAATGAGTAAACGTTGTTGCATCAATTCTACCACCTTCAAATGACATGGCCTCGAAGCTAGAAACTTCGTCGTTGCCAGTTCCTAATCCGATAATTTGGTTGGTGTCGTTTCCTTCAATCACAACTTTTTTTGTATTTGCTGGACTCCAGTTCGTATTATAAGAATTATTATCACCGCTGTATGCAAAGGCAGTAATAGGTGCATAAGCATCACTAAACAATGATTTTACATCAGCAGCAACTCTAACCGGAGGAGTAGGTGCAGCAACGGTTGGTGCGCCTGACACAAGTAAATTGGCCGAAACCTGACCAGTTAAGTACGGTGCTGATGCAGCTTGAATGGCAGTAATAATTGAAACTCCTGCCCCGACAATAGTAACGGTATTTCCTGAAATGGTAGCAACACTATTATTGCTACTAGTGTATGTAAAAGCACCTGGGCTATTGCTACTTGGAGCGGTCAAATCAAAAGGGGCATCACCTATTATTTTAGATGGTACAGTAAGTGGGGCAATAACTGGTGTTCCAACTGGTGAAGCTTTTTTCCAGAAGTACATATTATCTAGATAAATTGTTCCTCCGTTTCCACCTGCAAACTTAAATTGTATTGCTTTGGTTAAATCAGCTGTAATACCAGCTACAGGTATATCTAGTGATTGCCACGAACCAGCCATACTTGTAATGGGTTTTGCAATTTCAGCACCACTGCTTATTACAAATACACTGGGAGCTTCATTATTTGTCCAAATATCTATATGTAAAAATTCCATATTTGTAATATTTTGCGGTGTATTTTCCCATGTTGTACCTTGATAGCTAAAACTGGCATAACGCAAAGTTTTGTTGCCACCAATTGCTACTTCTGTTACTACAGTCGCTTGATTGCCCCAGTTAGGGTTTATATCTACTCCTCCAATATTAGTGTATTGAGAGCCATAAATTGATATTACATCAGTAGCAATTCTTGCAGGTGGTGTTGGAGCAGCGCTACTAGGCGCTTGAGCAAATCCTAATGAGAAGACCATTAGTGTAAATA
Organism: Flavobacterium sp.; assembly: GCF_031423415.1. Taxonomy (GTDB): domain Bacteria; phylum Bacteroidota; class Bacteroidia; order Flavobacteriales; family Flavobacteriaceae; genus Flavobacterium. The sequence continues at coordinate 6,748 of NZ_JANPFL010000034.1, read as the reverse complement.
GTAAAGCGATTTTTTTCATAATAGTGAAATTTATAATTTTACCAAATGTAAAACAGTATTGCTTCAAACGCAAAAAGGAGGGTATGCAAAAACTATACGTAGTTGTATTATTATTTATTAATTACTTAAAGTCAATAGAAATCGTTAATTGAACTTTACAATGATAGTGTTGAAATATAATAAATAGTGTTCATTTAATGCATTAATGATAAATGTTGTAGTAATGTATAGGTAAATAGTGTTTTAGGAAATTTAAAAATAACATATAATTCAATTATTATATCAAATAAAAATCATTACCATAAAAAAATTGATAAAAAAATTAATATTTACTACTAATTTATAAATAGTAAAATAATTGATTATAAGAGTTTTTGTTTTTTTTCAGAGAACTAGAATCATAATATTTGGTTTATTATATGGAAAACCTATGCTGAATAATATTGGTGTTGAGGTTGAAGGTATATTTAGACCATAGCTGCAGATAATAAGTCGTCGCGAGGAACGAACTAATCTCCATAAACATGACCTTAAAAACTCTTAATCTAAAAAGTCTAGTAGTTTTTTCTTTCCATAGCAATTCATTCCGCGCTGTTTTTTTTCGTAAATTAGCAATGGTTTAAAAAAGCGTAAAGTACTATTCAAATCATAACATAAATAATATGAAATCGCCATTAACAAGGAGTTTGTTGCAAACAATTGAATAATCATCGAACTCCGATGAAAATAAAATATTGTGAGATAAACACCAATAAGTAAAAAGGCGATACCATATATGACCACTGAAAAATCAAAATTTATATATATGAAAGCAAAAAGCATTTTAGAAACCATAGGAAATACACCCGTGGTTCAAATCAACAAGTTGTATGGAGACAAGAATGAAGTTTGGATTAAATTAGAAAAAGCAAATCCAGGAAGCAGCATCAAAGACAGAATCGCGTTATCAATGATAGAAGATGCTGAAAACAAAGGATTATTGACTGCAAATAGTGTAATTATTGAACCTACTTCTGGAAACACCGGAATTGGTTTGGCAATGGTTGCTGCGGTCAAAGGATACAAAGTGATTCTGGTAATGCCGGAATCAATGAGTGTCGAACGCAGAAAATTAATGGAAATTTACGGTGCCGAATTCGTACTTACACCTCGCGAAAAAGGAATGAAAGGCGCCATCGAAAAAGCTGCCGAATTGGTCTTAGAAACTCCCAATGCTTGGTCACCCAAACAATTTGAAAATCCTGCCAATATTGAAGTTCACGAAAGAACCACAGCTCAAGAAATTCTAGCTGATTTTTCTGATGGCTTAGATTATGTCATCACAGGTGTTGGAACTGGTGGACACATTACCGGCGTTGCAAAAGTATTGAAAGCAAAATTTCCCAATGTAAAAATAATAGCAGTTGAACCCGAATTATCACCCGTACTTAGTGGAGGTGCGCCAGGTCCGCATCCTTTGCAAGGAATTGGAGCGGGGTTCGTTCCAGCTAATTACCATCGGGATTTAATTGACGAAGTGATACAAGTTAGTAGAGACGATGCTTTTGATTATGCGAGAAGAATCGCCAAAGAGGAGGGGATTCTTGTAGGGATTTCAACGGGAGCATCATTAGCCGCAGTCGCAAAAAAACTAGAAACTATTCCAGATGGAGCAGTTGTACTTACTTTTAATTATGATACAGGCGAAAGATATTTATCAATTGAAGGATTGTTTTAAGTCAAAAGAGAATCAAATTGTAAAGACCTCGCAGCGATGCGAGGTTTTTTGCTTTTTAGATATTTTAAGAAATTGAAATCCGTTCTAATTTCCATTATAAAACAGTAAAGACAGAGAAAAAACTTATAAATTTAGTATATTGATTTGTTTTTTAAAGTATTCAAGTCATAAGTCTCTGTTTTAAAATAATTTACATACTTTCGGTCTGAATATCTTATCACTTAAGATTTCAATTCCACAACATTAACCTAAATCACCACTATTGAAAAAATTACTTATAGTTTCACTTATTTTATGCAGTATCATTGCTCAGTCTCAAACGATCAAAGTTGGTGTCCGCTTACAGAAAACACAAGAAATGTATTGGGAAAATGGTATTTCAACTCAGTATTCATTTGCAAAATTTAAACCCAATCAGTTTTTTATTGGGTTTGATTACGTGACGTCTAGATTAGGTTCGGCTTGTAGTTCGAACGCCATTAAACAGGACAATTATATATTTTCGGGCAGTTGGTTATTCAACAAAAACAAACCCTATCATTTTGTAACCCGATTAAATTTGGGCTACTTTTACTCGGATTTAGAATCTGACATCTTCAAAGACGTTCCAAATACTTCTTTTCTTTTTTCACCCGAACTAGGATTTACCTATGATTTTAAAAAAGTTCCAATTTCGTTAAATTTGGGTACCGGTTTTTATGTCATTACTGCAAAAGAAGGCTATTCACCCGGAACTTTGCAGCCTTTATACTTTCATTTCGACATTTATTACAAGTTGTTTAAAAAATAAAACTAATGAATAAATTAAACTTCCTTTTCCTAGCTTTCATTACAACGTTATTCTACTCGTGTAGTGATCCTAAAATTACTGATGATTTACTTGATGGTAATGTTATCTTTGACCCTTCATTATATAATCCAGAACAATTTTTAGTTTCGGCAAAATATCCTAATCCAACACCCGCAGATTTAAGCAAGCATATCATACTTGTTATTCACGGCTATTCTGCAACTACTTTTGAATGGCAAGAATTTAAAGATTGGTCAAATGAATCTACTTATAGAATATCACAAGTTTTGTTAGACGGACACGGTAGAGACTACAATTCTTTTAAAGCATCAAAATGGGAAGACTGGCGATCTGCTATTACAGATGAATACGAGAAATTAATAGCATTGGGATATACTAAAATCAGTATCGCTGGCTCATCAACAGGAGGGACCTTGATTCTTGAATTAATAAAATCGGGCTATTTTAATGCTCATTTGCATCCTAAAAATTTATTTCTAATTGACCCGATAGTTGTCTCTTCGAGTAAACTTCAATCTACGGTGGGCATTATTGGACCGATGTTAGTTTGTGCTGAGTCGGATCAAACTACACAAGAAAATAAATATTGGTATCGATTCAGACCTTATCAAACCATTAACGAGTTGAATGATGTAATGAAAACGGTACGCAAAGGCTTAGAAGACGGGATGACACTTCCTACCGGAACCTATTTCAAAGTATTTCATTCCTTACATGATCCGGTTGCGAGTACAACGAGCACTGTGTTAATCTACAAAGGTTTAAAAACAAGCACAGGAATGCACGTTGATGTGCAATTAATGGATTCTGACATTCATGTTTTTACACGGTTGATCTTGCGATCCAATGTCACGACTTTACAACACGCCAATCAATTAGATGCGTTTAACCAAATTGTAAATAAGTTAAATTAACTTAAGTAAGGTTTGCCAAATTATAGTTTCAATTAAAACTTGAATTTGCATCCACTTCTTAATAGACCATTTCAAATGACTAGTCCTAAATAATCTCTATCGATTATTTAGGACTAGTCAAGTAAATCAATTATGTTTCAACTTCAAATGGAAGTATTGATACTTAAGATTTATTATCTCTTTTCTTTTGAAAGTGTACAATTTAGTCTGCCCTAGCTTGAACTGTGGGCTTTTTATTTCTTTCCGTTTTTGTTATGCACTTAGTTTTAATAATTATAGGTGTTGCTACAATGTGTTGCTTTTTTAGTTTTAGTCCATCATTTTTAAATAAATCAAAAGCGGTTTGATAATACGAAACAGCTTCGTTTAGAAATAGTAAATTGGTTTTTTGAGCTATCAATTCATTAGTCGATGAATTCCAATGATAAAAAGTATGCTTCTTATGATTGTCTAAAATTAGAAGTCTATCGCCTTTTAAAAGCCCTAGTTTTACCTGATTTGAAACCAAAGCTCTTTCCTCGTTGGGCTTCATTTTACTAATGTCTTTACCAAAAAGATTAGATTCATAAGACCAATGTAAATAGCCAAATAATGTAGGAAATAAATCAATTTGTGAACTTAGTTTGTTTACTTCTTCAGGGAGTGTATTTTGTAAATTGTAAATAAATGCTGGAATATGATAACTTTTCACATTAATTTCTGACCTCCCTGCACTAGAAGCACAATGGTCTGAGGCTATTACAAATACTGTGTTTTTAAACCAAGGTTTGTTTTTTGCTTCTTTAAAAAATTTATTAAAAGCCCAATCTGTATATTTTAAGGCGCCATCTCTATTGGTTCCTGAAGGAATGTCAACAATATCATCTGGATACGTATAAGGTTTGTGGTTACTACTGGTCATTATGAAATTGAAAAAAGGTTTCTTAAGTTGATGTTGTTTATCAACTTCCTTTAAAACTTTATTATATAAGTCTCCATCGCAAACGCCCCAAGCATTTTCAAAAGTAACTTCATCATCTGTAATTTGACCTCTATTCGTTGGGAATACTTGCTCAAAACGATTTTTGTTTTTTCTGTCGACGATATCAAAACCATTATTTGCAAAGAAAACATTCATATTATCAAAATATCCGTCTCCACCATAAAAAAATGTTCGAGTGTATCCTTTTTGTTTAAAAACTTCACCTATGGTAAATAAATTGTTGTTGTTTTCTCGTTTTACAATGCTTTGTCCAGGAGTTGGTGGAATACAAAGTGCAATAGCTTCCATACCTCTAATTGTTCTTGTGCCAGTAGCTTGTAAATTTGTAAAAAATATTGATTTTCCAGCTAACGAATCTATGGTTGGAACTAATTTCGCTCCATTTCCAAAGCGTTCCATAAATTCGGCGCTTACACTTTCTAAGCCTATAAAAATAACATTTGGAGTTTGTTCTTTACCTTCATTTACAATAGTCCGTTGAATACTTTTTGTATTACCATTGAAGCTGGCATTTTCTTCAGCAATTAAAGTTCTAATGTTTTTATAAGCTGTATCATAGGATTGTGTTTCATAAAAATCATTATAATTTAACTCGGCGGCATTATAAGCTGCAAAAAAAGAATAAATACCTGATTTTGTTATTTCATTTTCATATTGATTCAAAAAACTTTCTGCCTGACTGTTTTTAACGTTTATATGAAAACCCGCTAGAATTAACATCCAAAAGAGTGTTGGGATTATTTTTGTTGAAAAAGCATCAGAATTAATGAACGTATGGTGAAATGCATTTTTATTTTTGGCAATTTTAATAGCCAAAAAAGTAATAATAATTATAATTCCGACAATAAGGGGTAATGAATACGACTGGTTTATGTTTTGAACAACTTCGTAGGTATATAACAAATAATCAACCGCAATAAAATTAAAGCGTTTTTGATATTCTCCCCAAAAAGCAAGTTCAGCTAAAAAAGAAAATATCATAAAAAACAGCAAAAAAGCATAGGAGGTATTTGTGGCGATTTTATCAAAAACACTTCCGTGTAATTTACTTGGAAGTATTAATAAATAAATAGAGTAGAATGTTAAAACATAGGAAAGGCAGCCAAGGTCAAATAAGAACCCTATTCCAAAAATCCTGATGAAGTGTAGGAAATAAAAATCAATCTCGCTAAAAGACCAAATATAAAATATAAGTCTAATACTAAAAGCAAACACTAGAAATGTAACGGCAAAAGTTTTTACTAAAGAAAATCGTTTGGGGAATAATAATTTTAACATCAACTAAATATTTTAATGAGATTCTAACCAGTTTTATCTAAATTATACGCTAAAGAAACAGAAAATAAAAACCACATCCCATTTCTTGCTTGACAAGAGCTTTCAAAGGAGTAGGTACTTTTCTTAAAAACCTTGAAATATAATTATTTATTTTAAATCCCTACTCATTCTTCATAGAATTGTTTGGTTCTGGTGGCCATCGGAACTTGTAATGAAAGATCTGGTGGCACTTAAAACAAAAAAACCCGTCCCGATTTATCGGGACGGGTTTTCTCATAAATTGAGTAAATCAATTATGCTTCAACTTCGAATGGAAGTATAGATACATACGATTTATTATCTCTTTTCTTTTGGAAGAAAACAACTCCATCTACTCTTGCGTGTAGTGTGTGATCTTTACTGATGTAAACGTTTTCACCTGGATTATGTTTTGAACCTCTTTGTCTTACGATGATGTTCCCTGCAATAGCAGCTTGTCCACCAAAAATCTTAACACCTAAACGTTTTGATTCTGATTCCCTACCATTCTTGGAACTACCGACACCTTTCTTGTGAGCCATGACGTATTAGTTTTATATTGTTATTATTCTTGTGTCTCTTCTTCTTTTTTAGCTTTTGGAGCTTTTTTTACTTTTGGAGCTTCTACTTCTTCGGCAGCAACTTCAACAGTTTCTTTCTTTGCAGCGGCTTTTTTAGGAGCTGATACTGAAATACTTTCGATTACAATTTGGGTAAGATACTGACGGTGACCGTTTCTCTTTTTGTAACCTTTTCTTCTTTTCTTTTTGAAAACGATTACTTTATCTCCTTTTAAGTGTTGTAACACTTTGGCTTCTACTGAAGCACCTTCTATAGCTGGGGCGCCTATTGTGATTGTACCGTTATCGTCTAACAAATAAACTTTATCGAAAGAAACTTTAGTTCCTTCTTCATTTGTCAAACGGTGAACGTAAACCTTTAGGTCTTTGCTAACTTTGAATTGTTGCCCTGCTATCTCTACGATTGCATACATAACAAATTGTTTTATAAATTTTTAAGGTTGCAAA
>NZ_JANPFL010000033.1:0-1403 GCF_031423415.1 Flavobacterium sp. | reverse complement strand
GTTAACCCTGGTTTTACAACATGGCGGGTTTCATAAAACGGCATTTTAACGGCAATTTCTTTAACAAAAATTGGTCTTTCGGGTCTTGGTCCGATTACAGCCATGTCGCCTTTTAGTATATTTAGAAATTGTGGAAACTCGTCTATTCTTGATTTTCTAAGAAATTTACCGAATGGTGTAATTCTCGAATCGTTGGTTTTTGCAAAAATTGGTGTTCCGTTTTCGGCATTTTGCACCATTGTTCTGAATTTTAATATTTTGAATATTTTTCCGTTTTGACCAACTCGATCTTGACCATAAAACAATGAACCTTTGTTGGCAAAAAAATTAATAATTAATATAAATGGAATAAAAACAAAAGCCAAAATTAATCCGAATATCGATATAATAATTTCTGTAATTTTAACAAAACCTAAGTAAAATTTATTTTGATTGTTTCTTGAAAACGGAAAAAATCTATAAAAATCTCTTTCAATGTATTGAACTGGTATTCTGTAAGTTAGGCTTTCATAAACTTGTGTATATTCTCTTATTACTAATCCATTTTCTAGCAAATAAATCAATTGATTGTATAATTTTACAGTAATTCCGTCGGTTTTTTGAGATGCGATTACAATTTCAGAAATTCCGTTTATTTTAACAAAATCATTTAAGTTATCTATTTCAATATTTTTAACATAATTAAAACAATAGTCTTTATCTTGAATACTATCTGTGTTAATATAACCGACAATTTTGTAATGCAAGTCGATTTTTTCGAGTCCAACGACCAATTCTTCTACTTGATTAATATCGCAAATTAAAATTACTTTTTTTGAAAACCTATGCGATGCTAAAAAAACAGCATAAAACATTCGCCAAGAAAATAAAGCAAGAAAAATTGCAACATAAAAATAAATAATTTGTAACCTGTTTTTGGGTAATATTGGTGCAAATATTGGCGTTAATAAATAAAACAAAACCGTGACAGATGTAGTAAGAACAATACTTTTTATTATTTGCAACTGATTACTAGCGACTTGCAAATTATACATCTCGAAAACAGAACCAAAAACATTGATGTAAAGTGCTAGAAAAACAATCCAATAATAATTAGATTGAGATATATTAAAATAATCAAAGCTAAAAAAATTACTAAAAACATTTAAAACCAATAACACAAAAAAAACATCGAAAAGCCGCAATAAAAGCTTTCGTTCTGAGATTTCGAAATGAATTTTTTTGAAATTTGTCATTAAATCTAAAAATAAATTATTTTTTGGTTGCAGAAAATACTTTGATCAATGTAAATGGAAAATAATAAATTTTAAATTATTATTTAAGATATTCTTCAATTAAATATCGAGGTCTCTTTTTTGTTTCGATATAAATTTTACCTATGTACTCACCTAAAATACCAATAG
>NZ_JANPFL010000032.1:0-1280 GCF_031423415.1 Flavobacterium sp. | reverse complement strand
TACCTGAAACCATTTCGCCAATATCACCCGCGCCAATTGTGATAATTATTTTTTTATTTGATTTTAATATTTCGTTTACCAAATCTGGTTTTTGAATTAATTTGACATTTTTATTGCTCATTTTATTCATTAACCAAGTCGATGTTACGCCTTCTATTGGTAATTCTCGTGCGGGATAAATATCTAATAAAATTATTTCGTTAAATTGCGACAAACTTTTTGCAAAATCATCAGCAAAATCATTGGTTCTGCTGAATAAATGTGGCTGAAAAATTGCTAAAACTTCTTGATTTGGATACAATTCTCCAACGGCTTGATTTACTGCGTTTATCTCGGTAGGATGGTGCGCATAATCATCTATATAGACGAGATTTTCTGTTTTTATTTGATACGAAAACCTTCTTTTTATTCCTTTAAATGAAACTAATGATTTGGCGATGTCTTCGTTTGGGATGCCGAAAGTTTTTGCCATCGCCAAAGCCATTAATGCATTCATTAAATTGTGTTTTCCTGGTAATCCGAATTGCAAATTTTTAATAATTTCGTTTGGTGTTTGCACATCAAAAATATAGTTTGTGTTTTCTATTCGAATATTTAGAGCTTTAAATACGCCATTTTCGTTTATCGAACAAGTTACGCCTTCGATTGATAAAGTATTCGTTATGAATAATTTAGATTTGTCTTCGACTTTATTGGCAAATTCTACAAACGATGCTTCTATCGATGCTGAATCGCCATAAATATCCAAATGATCTGCATCCATTGACGTTATGCAAGCAATATTTGGATGCAAATGCAAAAATGATCTATCGAATTCATCGGCTTCGACAACTGTAATCGTTTTTCCTGAGCCTATTAAATTTGAGTTGTAATTTTCTACAATTCCACCTAAAAAAGCGGTTACATCGACACCAGATTCATATAAAATGTGACCTAATATACTTGAAGTTGTAGTTTTTCCGTGTGTTCCTGCAACTGCAAAACAAAAAGTATCTTTGGTAATTATTCCAAGAACTTCTGCACGTTTTTTTACTTCGTAATTTCTCTCAAGAAAATAATTCCATTCAGAATGCGATTTCGGAACAGCTGGAGTAATAATTACTAATGTATTTTCTGTAAAATAATCCTTCGGAATTAAATCAATATTATCTTCAAAATGAATTTCGATTCCAATTTGATTTAAATCTTTGGTCAATTCGGTTTCGGTTTTATCATAACCAGCAACTTTTTTGCCAATATTTTTAAAATACCGAGCCAAAGCACTCATTCCGATGCCGCCA
>NZ_JANPFL010000031.1:0-15258 GCF_031423415.1 Flavobacterium sp. | reverse complement strand
CAATTTTAAGCTCCGATTCAACCAAATCAAGGAACAAATTGTTTTTTGGCTTAATTATTTGTTCAACTTCTATCCTGAAAATAATATTCCTATTTTTGTGGAAATTAAAAATAGCTCTTTTTAAGGGTTGACTATTTAGACCCTATCAAATCATGAAAGAATTGTTTCAGGCAACCCATTTCTTTTTAAAAAGAAATGAGGTGCATACAACAGAGCACTTATCAATAGCTTCCTTGGGTTTATGGTGGACATTTTGGATTATTGATTGGTTTGTTGGACGATTTGTTTTTAAATACTCCTTGAAAGCCGAAACAATTGATGAATTGACTAGGAGTACAATTGGTCAAATAATCTCCAATACTATTGGAATAGTATTAGCAATAATTACGATAAATATCATTACGGATTATAGCAAACTGGAACCATTAATGCATAAAGTAAAAATAACAGAATAAAATTTATTGATATGAAAAAAACCCAGCTGTAAGAGATATCGTGTTTTCGAACCCTTCTATAATAAGCAAAACAGGCTTAAACATTCTTGAATTGTGGCCCTACAGCAGGATTTTTTTGATTTTTACCCAATTTGAGGTTTTTTTCATAAACAGCCACTTGTACCTTAACTAAAGGCATTGCTTTTTTCATTTGCTCTAAAGCAAATTGCACTCTTTGATTAGTATTTGAAATATCTTTCATATATGTAAATATTGATTTTTAAGCGGTCATATATGGTATCGCCTTTTTATTGTTTGCAACAAACTCTTTGTTTAGTGGCGATTTCATAATCACAAATTTAGAAAAAAATTAAATAGTACAAATGGACGATAAAAATAAAAACAGCCTCTTAACTTATTGTAGTTTTTCACTCAAATACTGAAACTTTGCATCCTCTGTATCAACATTAGATAGAAAACCAGCCCATTTATTGATAAAATCAATTGGGGCATTTTTATTTGGTTTTAAATCCTGCTTTGGAAATATAATGATTTCGACTTCTCTATCGACTAATTGTTGATTGAAAGGCAATTGTATTGTTCCTTTTTTAGAAATCCTGGTTTCAAATCGATACGCTTGCATAATACTTTTTTTCAAAGATATAAAAAATAAAAATAGGTTTTGAATTTTTACATTTTAGTGGGCTGTAAACATTCTTTCAGGTCTAGAAGTTTAGAAAAAGTTGATTTTCCAGACCCATTACACCCTGCTATAATAAGCAAAACAGGCTTAGAAATTCTTAAATTGTGGAGCTACATTAGGCTTTTTTTGGTTTTTACCCAATTTGAGGTTTTTTTCATAAACAGCAACTTGTTCCTTAACTGTAGGCATTGCTTTTTTCATTTGCTCTAAAGCAAATGCTATTCTTTGGTTAGTATTTGAAATATCTTTCATAATGACAAATCTACAAAAAAATCAAATAGTACACATAGAGTAAGAAAATAAAAAAAAACGGCTTTATTTATTGTCGTTATTGACTCTACAGAATCAGTTGCATCATTTTTAATAATATTATAATTATTTATATATTTGTTTGACAATCGCTAACCCGTTGTACGAAGTCCGAAGGGAAGTCAGTTGGTGATTGCCACTACCCAACTGAAATTAACAAAAGCTGGCAATAAAATGAAAGAATAATTAAAAAATTATAATTATGAAAACAATTCTAAAAACGGTTCTATTATTAGTACTAGTTACCACTATGGGATGTTCACAAAACGAAACCATTCCAATTGATGAATCCAACAAATTAATAGGTCATTGGATCAATCCTGTTTACACCGAAACACAGATTCAGCTAACGAGAGCCAGTTCACTGAAATCGGATGAGTATGGAATGTCATTTTTAGCAGAAAGTCAATGTGTAGAGAGAAGTTCTGGCTGGTGTGGCACTCCACCATTAGTTTTTTCTGATTTTAAAGGCAGTTGGACAAGAACAGACTCCATTTTAATTGTTACCATCAATAACGGAATTGGACTGCAAGATATAAAATGGAAAATAAAAACGCTCGATGACAAAACTTTAATCATGGAAAGGATGTGAAAGATTCCTTTCCCGTGCTAATCGATTTAGGTGAAAAACCGAATATTCTGCTGTCGTTTACTAGCAAAATTTCGCACTAAAAACATACCAACATAGTCTTTATTTTTCAGCACTTTCATACAAATTATGAATTGTTAAAATAATAACTCCAAAAACTATTGCTAAAATAATAAGGACAATGTTTACTATTCCTTCGGTATTGAAGGATAGTTTTATCAAAATAGTTGAAATTATAAACCCAGAATTTCTAATTACACTATTGAATTTATCGGAATGTAAAAAAGAAAATAAGAGTAAAAGGACATCGACAAGTATTAATATTGTGAAAAAATCATCAAAAAATACTTTATTGATGTCTTTAATATCTGTCACAATTTTAGTCACAGAAAAGAAACTTTCATACAACCAATGTCCCAGACTATAAACAGACAATGCTAAAAAAACAGGAACTAACAAAGTGGCAATTGTCTTTTTTAAAGAAATAAATTTTATAAGATCTGGTTTAATGATTTCAGTTTCAATTAGACTGCCGCTTTTGATACCCCTATAGAAAATATAGATTAAATAAAACATCAAAAGTATAGCGACCAGATCAAAAGTGAATAAAATATCGCTTTTTATTGAAAACCAGTTCGTCGAAAATTCTAAATTGGATAAATCTTTAAAAATTCTTCGTATCACAATTAATGAAATTATTTCATATTGTTTTCCGATGTATATTGAGGTCGATTTGGGCAAATAATAGAGCAACAAATAAACTTCATAAATCAGGATAAATGAAAATGGCGTATAAATAGCAGATATAGGATTACTCAATAATTTTGAATGATCACTAATCGATAGTACATTAAGATCTGCCAAACCTATCAGTACCAAATGCAGAAGAAAACTCGTAATCGCAACATAGATTATGATTTTTTCGCTTCTTTCCTTTACTTTTTCAGACAAAAAATAATTATACAGATAGTTTACCATTTTGTTGGGAGTATATAATTTTGTTTAATAAAAATAAAACAACATTAAACAGTTGTAAATTAAAATTAATTAGTAAATTTACACAAATTAGTTAATCAAATTGATTAACAACTGTTAAGAAAATATTTAAATAAAAAAATTACTTATGTTTACAAAATTCAAAAAATCAGAACTTTTTATTTTACTCGTCGTTATTTGCTTAATTTTTATTTCTGAATATATTTATTTAGTCCAAAAAAATTTTGAAAGAGCCGTATTTATCGGTCTTTGGCCACCAACAATTGTGGGGTTATTGATTTTCTTTAATCTAAAATTAAAAAAATAGATGGAAAATTTAGATATATTAATATTCACGGGCCTCGTTATAATTTGCTTTATCAGCTTTTTCGTTTCAACTTTTAGAGCTTTTGATGAGCTAGCTGCAAAAAAAGATTATGTGTCCGAGAAAAGAGGAATTATTTCTCGATTTTTAGCTTATTTAGAAAGTTTGGTTTCTGACTAAAAACGCAGCTGTGTTAAGTCTCCCGGCTTCGTACCCACTATGATCAAACACGCGATCTTCAGCAACTTATCTTTTGATTTGTTTTTGTTGCATAGTAGAATAGCTAAAGTCAGGAGACTTCGTAGAGCAAAGACACACTTTAAACAAGTAAAAATAATTATGAATAGACTTGTTATACTACTTCTGACTTTTTTACTTTTCGGTATTAATTGCAATGCACAGAAAGCGCACAGCCCAAAAATGGAGAAAGTTTTTTTGGATGAAAAAGACACAACAAAAAACTGTTACACCCTACTCTATCCGCCTAAACTTCCTTATGCAGGATATCTTTTTCTAATACCAGGTTTTGGTGAAACAGCAGAAGATGTTTTACAACAAACCGACTTACCTAACAAATTAGCCTTACATGGTATTTTGACCATTATTCCCACTTTTCAAGACGGAGTTTTGTCTTTTGGTGTAGACAGTTCAAGCCAACAAACTTTTGACAGAATTCTTAAAGATGTAACTGCTAAACACCAACTTATTGACAAAAAATTTTATGTTGGTGGATTTTCAATTGGGGGAAGTTGTGCGATTAAATATGCCGAAAACGCAGCAATTAAACCAACAGCAGTTTTTGCGGTTGACCCACCACTCGACTTTGAACGGTTTTATAATTCCGCAAAAAGAGATATTCGACTTTCCAATGACAACGAAGCCAATCCAGAAAATAGGTATATGATTGACAGACTTGAAAAAGAAACGGGCGGAAATCCTGCTACACATTTAGCGGCGTATTATTCAATTTCACCTTATTCATTTTCTGATACGACACAAACCGAAATTAAAAAACTATCCAATATTCCTTTGCGAATTTATACAATACCTGACATCAATTGGTGGTTGACAGAGCGTGGAGCCGACTTTACGAGTATGAATGCAACCGAATGTTCAGCAATGATTAATGAACTTAATAGACTTGGAAATCAAAATGCAGTATTACTAACAACTCAAAATAAAGGGTACAGAAAACCGGACAATAGAAGACATCCACATTCTTGGAGTATCGTGGATAATGACGAATTAGTACAATGGTTACTAAAACAAAAATAACGGGCTGTTCAAGGTTGGAAGACTTAGTGAAGCAACCGAAAAATTTATTAACTTCGTAAACAAAAATATAAATCATGGATAATAAAAAAGGAATAAACTGGTTTTTTGCCTTTATCGCATTTACTTTAGGTTTGACATTATTCAAACACAGCGATTTTAAAACTTTCACGTTGAAAGACCCGATTTTAGATGTTCTTTATCTAATTGTATTTGTACTTTCTATTTATTTTATGCTCAATGGAAATAACCAGCCTGAAAAGTAATCCCGTGTGCGAAGTGGAAGACTAAATATGTGAATCATACAACTTATTGCCAAAATTATATAACAATCCTTCTTAGTATTTAACTCAACTTTGAGCAGTTGCAAAAAATCATTTGCAAAGCTAAATCTAGAAAAGATGAGTCACCAAAAAATTCAAAGTGTGTATTGATGCCTGCAACGATTGTGCAGCCGAATGCGAACATTGTGCGACCGCTTGTTTAAACGAACCCGATGCTACCCTGCAATCTAGGTGTATTGCACTCAATCGTTTTTGTGCAGATATGTGCCGAATGGCAGTCGCTTTTATGTCACGGTCAGACGAACACACCATCAATTTTGTAAATAAGTTTCGTGCCTTATGTGCAGAGATTTGTACCGCTTGCGCTGACAAATGTGGAAAACATACCCACTTGGAACATTGTATAAAATGTGCAGAAGCTTGTCGTAAATGTGCTGCGGACTGCAACCAGATGAGCAAATCAAACAACTTGCAATCTGAACACGTGGATTTCTTCCCAAGTAAAGCAAACTAATACTGTTTGTGATTTCAAATTAGCGCGAACGTTCCTTTTTTGCCTCAATAGTACATTACAAAAATAACGCTCAAATTTTTTCCATTAAAGCAAAGTTTCGAAAATCAGAAGATTGAAAAAACCATTAAAATTTAAAACCCTTCAAGAATTTAAAACCTTGACGGGTTTTATGCATTTGTTCAATTGCTAATTACTCCATTTCGCCACCTCAAAAAACGTGGGTAATCAACTCCTGAATTTGTAACCACGTCAAAATACCATTACAACTTTGGCAACTTATTTTACAACTTATTTGTACGCTTATTCAAAAAGCTACTTTCTTAAAATTTTCATTATCAAAAAGTTAAAAAAAATATCTTTCAATTTAAAAAATAAAAATTTTAATTAGATTTGTTTATAAATTAATGCAATTATTGAAATATCAATAAAGCGAATTCAAATAGATGCGAATTCAAAAGCATAATTAACTATAAATAAATGTTTAACGTTTGAACATAAAACTTTTTATTATGAAAAATTATATTTTTATTACGCTGTTTTCATCGATTATTTGCTTTGCCCAAGCACCAACTATACAATGGCAAAAATCTTTAGGCGGTACTGAATTTGATGTTGCAAATGCTGCGGTAGCAACCTCTGACGGCGGAATCGTTTTTGCAGGAGAAACCAATTCAGCATATGGAGATACCGGAGCAAATAATAATGGTAGATTTAACTTTTGGGTTGTAAAAATGAATGCTTCTGGCGTTATTCAATGGCAAAGATCATTAGGAGGAACTAAAAATGACAAGGCCTACAGCATTGCAGAAACAAGTGATTTAGGCTTCATTGTAGCCGGATTTACAAGTTCAAATGACAATGATGTGTCGCTAAATAAAGGAAATAGTGATTACTGGATTGTTAAATTAAGCGCGTCTGGAGTTATCGAATGGCAAAAAACATACGGAGGTTCAGGATCCGAAGAGGCAAATAAGATCAAGCAAACGCAAGATGGTGGCTATATTATTGCTGGAGTAACAAATTCAACAGATGGAGATATAACAACTGCAAAAGGAAATCAAGATTTCTGGATTGTAAAATTGAATGCTGATGGAGACTTAATTTGGCAAAAAATAGTGGGCGGCTCTCAAAATGACCAACCAATGGATCTTTTGGTTACTAATGACGGCGGGTGTATAGTCAGCGGTAGAACCGATTCTACAAATGGTGATGTAATAAAAACATCAGTAGGGTATTGTGGATGGATTGTCAAATTAAATACTAGCGGAGCTATTGAATGGCAAAAATGTTATGAAAATGGAGTAATGGCAATGCAATATATTCCGAGTTTGAATGAATATATAATGATTGGATATGGAGAAGGACTTGGAGGTGATTCTTGGATTGCTAAAATAAACAACGCTGGTACCATTATTTGGCAAACTTCTTATGGTGGCTCTGGTTATGAACTTGGTAGAGCAGTTGCATTGACAACTGATGGAGGTTTTTTAACTTGTGGCGTAACCTATTCAACTGATGGAGATGTGACCAATTATAAAGGAAGTGGCGATTTTTGGCTAGTAAAATTTGATAAAAATGGAAAATTAATATGGCAAAAAACTATGGGAGGATCTGGTGGAGATATTCCTTATGCTATGACTTTATCATCTTTAGGAGAAGTTATTTTAGTCGGCACGACTACTTCGATCGACGGAGATGTAACCCAAACAAAAGGCAAATCGGATGCTTGGATTGTAAAACTAGTATCAGAAACTTTACAAAACAACAACTTTAATATGGATTATTTTACATTGCATCCAAATCCAGTTTCTGATTTTCTACATCTTACTTTGCCTAATTCAAATCAAGAAAAGGAAATTGTTATAACAGATATAAATGGTAAAATTATAACTCAAAAAAAGCAAAATACCAATATCATTTCGGTTGAAAATCTATCCCGAGGAACTTACATTATTCAAATCAAAACGGACGCTCAAAGCTATATAAATAAATTTTTAAAAAAGTAGCATTTAATATACAAACGTTCCTTGTTAGCGCTAGTTTTTGTAGTAGTTAACACAACCAAAAGTATCTTAACAGCGTCTGATAAATAGATGCAAAGTTTTGGACACCAATTTCACAATTCCTAAATCTACTTTACTTATATTTGCCCTTTCAAAAAATACTTTATGGAATCTGTTTTAGAAAATATATTACCAGTAGCCAAACCAAAATGGTTGCGAGTAAAACTTCCGATAGGTCAAAAATATACTGAACTTCGTGGTTTAGTGGATAAATACAAGCTAAACACCATTTGCACTTCCGGAAGTTGTCCGAATATGGGTGAATGCTGGGGTGAAGGAACGGCGACGTTTATGATTTTGGGAAATATTTGTACGCGTTCTTGTGGATTTTGCGGCGTAAAAACCGGAAGACCTGAAACCGTGGATTGGGATGAACCGGAGAAAGTAGCGCGTTCGATAAAAATAATGAACATCAAACACGCTGTAATTACGAGCGTGGATCGAGATGATTTGAAAGATGGTGGTTCTATTATTTGGATAGAAACAATAAAAGCCATTCGAAGAATGAATCCAAATACGACTTTGGAAACTCTAATTCCGGATTTTCAAGGAATCGAAAGAAATATAGACCGCATCGTCGAAGCGAATCCAGAAGTAGTGTCACACAACGTAGAAACTGTTCGCAGATTAACCCGTGAAGTAAGAATTCAAGCCAAATACGACCGAAGTCTGGAAGTTTTGAAATACTTGAAAGAACAAGGAATCAACAGAACCAAATCAGGAATTATGTTGGGTCTTGGTGAAACCGAAGAGGAAGTTCTCCAAACGATGCAAGATTTATACAATGCTAAAGTAGACATCGTGACCATTGGTCAATACTTACAACCAAGTAAAAAACATCTGCCAGTCAAAGAATTTATAACGCCGGAACAATTTGCCAAATATGAAACTTTTGGTTTGGAACTGGGCTTTCGCCACGTGGAAAGTGGACCATTGGTTCGTTCTTCTTATAAAGCACAAAAGCATATTCTTTAAAAGAGTGTTCAGTAATCAGTATTTAATGACTCAAAAAACAAGAATTGCCATAAACGGTTTTGGACGCATTGGGCGAAATTTATTTCGTTTGCTTCTCAACCATCCTTCCATTGAAGTTGTTGCAATTAACGACATCGCCGACACCAGAACGATGGCGCATTTGATTAAATACGACAGCATTCACGGAGTTTTACCTTTCAAAGTTTCTCACGATGAAAAAGGAATTATTGTCGAAGGAAAACATTTTTTGTTTTTCAACGAGAAAAAAATTTCAAACCTAGATTGGAAATCAGCAAATATTGATATTGTTGTTGAATCGACTGGAAAATATAGAACTTTCGACGAAATCAACGCTCATATTTTGGCTGGAGCCAAAAAAGTAATTCTCTCTGCTCCTTCTGAAGTTGAAGAAATAAAAACAGTAGTTTTGGGTGTCAACGACCACATTTTGGATGGAACCGAAACTATTATTTCCAATGCCAGTTGCACGACTAATAATGCCGCTCCGATGATAAAAATAATCAACGAACTTTGTGGCATCGAACAAGCGTACATCACCACTATTCATTCATACACAACTGACCAAAGTCTTCACGATCAGCCGCACAAAGATTTGCGTCGCGCTCGTGGTGCAAGCCAGTCAATAGTTCCTACAACAACTGGTGCAGCCAAAGCATTGACCAAAATTTTTCCCGAATTTGAAGGTAAAATTGGAGGTTGCGGTATTCGCGTTCCCGTACCAGATGGTTCATTAACTGACATTACTTTTAATGTAAAACGTGCTGTGACAATCGAGGAAATAAATGCAACTTTTAAATTGGCTTCCCAAATGAATTTAAAAGGCATCTTGGATTACACAGAAGATCCAATAGTTTCTGTAGATATTATTGGCAACAGGAATTCCTGTTTGTTTGATGCCCAACTGACTTCAGTTATTGATAAAATGGTAAAAGTCGTGGGATGGTATGATAATGAAATCGGTTATTCCTCTCGAATTATTGATTTAATCATTTTAATCAATCCTAATATTTTAAAATCAATTCCTTAATCAAACTTCTAACATTGGGTTCTGCTTTTTTGGCTGCTTCTAGAACTTCATCATGCGAAACAGATTCTATATTTTCCTCGTTGCCCATATCGGTTATTACAGATAATCCAAAGCATTCCATATCCATATGACGAGCCACAATAACTTCCGGAACGGTTGACATTCCTACACAATCAGCTCCCAGAATTTTCACCATTTTATATTCGGCTAACGTTTCAAAAGTTGGTCCTTGAAGTCCAAGATAAATACCATCTTGAACTTTAATTTTAAGTTTTTTGGCAATAGCTTTTGCCATAGAAATCATATTATTAGAAAAAGGCTCACTCATATTTAAAAAGCGAGGACCAAAACGTTCGTCATTTTTGCCACGCAACGGATGTTCTGGCATCATATTGATTTGATCTTTCAAAATGACAATTGAACCTACTTCATAATTAGGATTTACGCCGCCAGATGCATTAGAAACTACTAATTTTTCGACTCCTAAATATTTCATTACACGAACCGGAAAAGTCACTTCTTTCATAGAATACCCTTCATAAAAATGAAATCGACCTTGCATCGCAACGACTTTTTTGTCGCCAATCGTTCCAAAAACCAAAGCTCCCTTGTGTCCTTGCACTGTAGAAACTGGAAAATTTCGAATTTCGCTATACGGCAAAGTAAATTCGATTTGAATATCATCAGTAAAACTACCCAATCCTGAGCCTAGAATCACACCATATTCAGGAGTGAAATTGGTTTTTTCTTTTATAAAACTAACGGTTTCTTGTACTTGTTCCCACATAATTTGTAATGGTTTTATCAAAATTTTCTCCAGCAGAAAGAAATGAACTTCGTATGGGCAAATAGAACAATTTCTCTTTAGGAATTGAATCTTTTAATCTCACGAAATCTTTTTCGGTGGTAATGATTATCTTGTTTTGTGATTTATTTTTAATAGCATTAATATCGTTTTCTGTAAAATGATGGTGGTCAGGATAAAGCAACTTTTCATCATTTTTGTTTTGCAAATATCCAAAAAAAGGCTCAGGTTTTGCAATTCCTGCTAAAAGTAATTTATCAACAGTCTTGACTTCGCTCACTTTCATCGAAGTGTTTTCTGAATAAACAGAATCATCAAAATCAATAAAGGAGAAATATAAATGTTGATTGACATCCAATTTTAATTTGGTTTTTATTTTCTCGTGTTCGTTAAGCGAAAGAGTCGCAGGACATTTTGTAACAATAACTACATTTGCTCTTTTGGCTCCACTTCTACTCTCTCTCAGATTTCCTGTTGGCAACATAAAATCATCTGAATACAAGTCGCCGTAAGAAGTTAGCAAAATATAAAGTCCTGCTTTTACTTTCCTATGTTGGAAAGCATCGTCCAGCAAAATAACTTCCGGCTTTTCTGGTTGCGAAAGCAATTTTTCAATACCGTTTTTTCTATCAGTATCCACTGCGACTTGAATGTCTTTGAATTTTGTATAAAACTGGAAAGGTTCGTCGCCAAGAATTGCAACATTCGAACTGGAATCAGCCAAAACATAACCTTCTGACTGTCTTTTATAACCTCGACTTAACGTTGCAACCTTAAATTTTGGCGAAAGCAACCGAATTAAATATTCAATCTGAGGAGTTTTTCCGGTGCCGCCTACACTTAGATTTCCAACCGCAATAATTGGAATATCAAAAGAATAGGATTTAAAAATAGCTTTGTCAAAAAGAAAATTCCGAATACTGGTAATGAATCCATACAAAATGGCGAAAGGAAAGAGGATTTTTCGGAGTAAATTCATAATACGAAAGTATACTATTTTATCATTATAAAAAAGTTGAGTTATTAATTCCTAACTTTGTTTATTCGAAAAAATAAAAAATGAAGATCAAAGAAATAATTTCCGTACTCGAAGAAATGGCGCCACTCGCTTATGCCGAGGATTTTGACAATGTGGGTTTATTGGTTGGAAATCAAGATTGGGAAGGAACTGGAGTTTTGGTTTGTCACGATGCTTTGGAAAGTGTGATTGACGAAGCAATTGCTAAAAAATGCAATTTGGTTGTTTGTTTTCATCCTATTTTGTTCTCTGGATTGAAGAAAATCACGGGCAAAAACTATGTAGAAAGAGCCGTTATAAAAGCGATAAAAAATGACATTGCGATCTATGCCGTTCACACTGCATTGGACAACCATCAAGAGGGCGTGAATAAAATATTTGCTAATGCACTTGGATTGACAAAAACAAAAATCCTGATTCCAAAGCCAAATTTCATTCGGAAATTAGTAACGTATACCATTCCAGAAAATGCAGACAAACTCCGAAACGCTTTATTTGATAGTGGTGCGGGAAATATTGGCAATTACGAAAATTGCAGTTTCAATTCGAAAGGAATAGGAACTTATATGGGCAATGAACATAGCAATCCCGAAATTGGCGAACGGTTTGAATTTATGGAAACTGAGGAAATCAAAATCGAAGTGACTTTCGAAAAACATTTGGAAAACAAAATTCTAAATGCGCTTTTCAAAAATCACGTTTATGAAGAAGTGGCTTATGAAATTTATGATTTACAGAACAAAAATCAGAATATTGGATTGGGTATGATTGGCGAATTGCCCGTTCAAATGGATGAAAAAGATTTTCTACAGTTCGTCAAAGACAAAATGCAGGCTAATGGAATAAGGCACAGTGCATTTTTAGGCAAGCCAATAAAAAAAGTTGCCGTGCTTGGAGGTTCTGGAAGTTTTGCCATAAAAAATGTGATTCAAGCTGGCGCAGATATTTTTTTGACAGCAGATTTAAAGTATCATCAATTTTATGAAGCTGAAAATCAGTTAATTTTGGCTGATATTGGACATTTTGAAAGCGAACGTTACACAAAAAATTATATTGTTGATTTTCTTAGGAAAAAAATCCTTAATTTTGCAATCGTTTTATCAGAAGAAAATACAAATCCAGTTAAGTACTTATAGACAATAGAATATGGCGACTACTAAAGAATTGAGTGTTGAAGACAAATTAAGAGCAATTTACGATTTACAATTGATTGACTCTAGAATTGACGAAATTAGAAACGTGAGAGGTGAACTTCCTCTTGAAGTAGAAGATTTAGAAGATGAAGTTGCAGGATTGAGCACACGTTCAGAGAAATTGAAAAAAGATCTTGAAACTATTGAAGACCTTATCAAAATTAAGAAAAACTCAATTGATGAGCACAAAGAGGCTATCAAAAGATACACCAAACAACAAGATTCTGTTCGAAACAATAGAGAATTCAACTCTTTGACTAAAGAAGTTGAGTTTCAAGAATTAGAAATTCAATTGGCCGAGAAGCAAATCAAAGAAATGAAAGCTTCTATAGAACACAAGAAAGAAATCATTGCTCAGTCAAAAGAGAGATTAGAAACTAAATCAAATCACTTAAAACATAAAAAAACAGAGTTAGACGACATTATGTCTGAAACTGCCAAAGAGGAAGCTTTTTTATCGAATAAATCGTCTGAATATAGAGATTTAATCGAAGCTAGACTTTTAGCAGCTTATGATAGAATTCGTTTTAGCGTTCGCAACGGATTGGCCGTTGTTTCAATCGAAAGAGGAGCATCTGCTGGGTCATTCTTTACGATTCCGCCTCAAACTCAAGTAGAGATTGCTGCAAGAAAAAAAATCATTACTGATGAACATTCAGGAAGGATTTTAGTTGACAGCGTTTTGGCTGAGGAAGAAAAAGTAAAAATGGAACAGCTCTTTACTAAATTCTAAAAAATATGTAAGTCCCGATACCAATCGGGACTTTTTTTATGCTATATTTAGTCCGCAATGCGGACTTTTATTTTTAATACCTTTTGCTTGAAATTCGAAATTCTATGAAAAAGATATTTTATTTTTTGCTGACTAAATCGATTGGCTCCTATATAAATATAGTGAGTTTTATAGCACCAAAAAAAGCGACTCAAATGGCACACGGTTATTTTAGTGAACCTAGAAAAGGCAAATTCACTTTTGAAAACCTTCCTAAAACACTTGAAGATGCGCAATCAGAAACAATATATCATAATGAAGATGTCATTCAAACCTACATTTGGAAAGGAAATGATACTGTTATATTATTAATTCACGGATGGGAAAGCAATTCGTCAAGATGGAAAAAAATGTTGCCTTATTTAAAAAAATCTGGAAGCACAATTATCGCCATAGATGGACCAGCCCAAGGATTGTCTAGCGGAAAAGAATTTACTGTTCCCAAATATGCCGAATTTATTGATATTGCTGCCAAAAAATACCAACCCAGCTATATCATTGGTCATTCTATGGGAGGTCAAGCCAGTTTGTATTATCAATACAAATACCAAAATCCCAGTATTCAAAAAATGGTGATTCTAGGTGCTCCAAGCGATTTTACTATTATTTTAAAAAATTTCACCACATTACTAAGTATAAATAACAAAGTTACCGTAGCATTAAAAAACAAATACACTCAATTTTTGAATCAGCAATTAGATTTATTTAGCTCGAAAGAATTTGTCTCAAAAATCAATGTAAAAGGATTATTGGCGCACGACATAGATGACAACGTGGTATTATTTGACGAAGGAGAAAAAATAGCGGACTCCTGGAAAGATGTTATTTTTATAGCAACAAAAGGTTTGGGACACAAACTTCACGATGATGATTTGTATAGAAAAGTAGCTAAGTTTTTGTTTGAAACGGAATAGCTTTTTTCAAAAATCACAAACAGAATAATTGATTACTTTTGCATTATGGAAGAAAATCTAAAGCGGCTTAATAAATTCATAGGAGAAACAGGGTATTGCTCTCGTCGTGAAGCAGATAAATTTATTGAAGAAGGTCGGGTAACAATCAACGGAGTTGTTCCTGAATTGGGAACAAAAGTTTCACCAGACGATGAAGTGCGCATTGACGGAAAGTTAATCCGTGAAAAAAGAGATAAACCGATTTATTTGGCTTTCAATAAACCTGTGGGAATTGAATGCACCACCAATTTGGAAGTTCGCCATAATATTGTGGATTATATCAATTATCCTACTCGTATTTTCCCTATTGGACGATTAGACAAAGCTAGTGAAGGCTTAATTTTTATGACCAATGATGGCGATATTGTCAATAAAATACTTCGTGCGAGAAACAACCACGAAAAAGAATATACGGTAACAGTTAATAAACTGATAACGGATCGTTTTATTGATAAAATGAGTAATGGAGTTCCTATTTTGGAAACGGTTACTCGAAAATGTAAGGTTGAAAAAATTAGTTCAACTACTTTTAAAATCATATTGACCCAAGGTTTAAACCGCCAAATTCGTAGAATGTGCGAGTATTTGGGTTATGAAGTTACGGCTCTGAAACGCATTCGAATTATCAATATTTCATTGGATGTTCCAGTGGGAAGATTTCGTGATTTAACCGATGCAGAAATCAAAGAATTAAACGAATTAATTGAACCTTCAAGCAAAACCGAAGAAGCCAGCTTGCCAAAACAAGAACCTGCCAAACGAAGGACCGAATTCATCAAAAGAGACGATCCGAGATTTAAGAAAAGAGGGGGTTATTAAAAAGCTTAGTAATTATTACAAAATCAAAACCCAAGACGTTAGCCTTGGGTTTTGATATATTATTTTTTATTTAGTCATTCCTTAAAAATGAATTAACAATTTGATTGTTAATAACTTGTGATTAAATTCAGTTGAAAACAGTACTTTTAAATCGCCAAAAAGTGTATATTTCGGTATAAAAAAGTGGCAATATGTTAGGCAAAATAA
>NZ_JANPFL010000030.1:0-1188 GCF_031423415.1 Flavobacterium sp. | reverse complement strand
CTTGTGGTAACGCCCAAAAATTTTAGATTATTGCTAATATTTTGTATTCGCTCATCATTAAATAATCTTTTCCTTCTAATTTTAATTCGGTTCCGGCAAATTTTTCATAAAGAACAATATCGCCAACTTTAACAGTCATTGTGTGGTCTTTGGTGCCGTTTCCGACAGCGATTACAGTTCCTTTTTGTGATTTTTCTTTTGCTGTATCTGGAATATAGATTCCTGATGCAGTTTGGGTTTCGGCAGCTACTGGCTCAATAAGAACGCGGTCTGCGATTGGTTTTATGTTTAATGACATATTTTTATTTATTTATGATATTTTAAAGTTTTACAAAAGTAATTAAAATCAATAAAAAAAGCGTTAACAATATGCTAACGCTTTTTAAATTATGTATTAAAATATTATTTTGTTTCTGGAGTTGCTGCTGGAGCTGTTGCTTCTGGTGTTCCAATAGTTTTTGGATCTGTCTTTGGAGCTATTGTTGTAGTTTCATCTTTTAGTGTAGTCGAACTTGTTGAAACGAAACTCAAACTTGATGCTAAAATCAATGCCAATAATACTGCACCTAGTGTCCATGTGCTTTTATCAAGAAAATCGGTTGTTTTCTGAACGCCACCCATCATTTGAGACCCACCAATTGCTGATGATAATCCGCCACCTTTAGGGTTTTGAACCATTATTACTACGATTAATAAAAAGCAAACGATTGTTATTAAAACTAAGAAAATTGTAAACATGATTGTTGTAATTAATTATTATTTTTGTTGTAAATATTTTATATCTTTAATTCGGTTTGCAAAAATAGTATTTTTTTCTGGATATTTCAAAATTAATATTTCATAAGCTTGTATAGCTTTGTCATATTTTTTTTGTTCAAGGTAAACTTTGGCTAAAGTTTCGGTCATTAAGTACGACTGTGATTCTTCTTTTGGCTCGTAAGATATTGTGTTTATTGAATTTTTATCTATTTTAGGAATTTTTGGACTTGACTCAATAAATTTGTCAATTAATTCTATTTTTTTCTGTTTTTCGGTATTATTTTCTTCTAAAATAGCTTCGTTTTGAAAATTATTTTCTCTAGTAATGGGTTTTATTCTCGAAATTTGTAACCATTCTTGAAACGAATGCTTCTCGTTTACCGAAAAATCTAGCGGTTTACCGAGTTCTAGTTTTTCTTCAATTTTTTC
>NZ_JANPFL010000029.1:0-1455 GCF_031423415.1 Flavobacterium sp. | reverse complement strand
TTATTTCAAGAATATCTTTAAAATTAGTAGTATATTTTTTTGACAAATGATTTTGTTTCATATTCCAAGTCAAATTTAGGTTTTGTGTAGCCAATTTTACTTTTTTATTTCCAATTTTTTTATTCAACTTGTCCATTGTTTGCATTAATGCCAAATGTTTGGGGTTTTCTTCATCGAATAATTGAAACTGTTTTTTGTCTTCATCGACCAACGAAGTCACAATTACACCAGCTTTTTTAAATTTTAGATGTTCATTTCCTTTATGTAATTGTTTCAACATATCAATTGCTGTGTTGGAAATTGTTAAAGTCGAATTAGACGCAAAAGGCAAAGTTATTGCCATATTAAAATAATATTTAGAGGTCTGAACCGTGTGCTTGTCTACAACTAGCATTACGATTATTGTGTGGCAACATGAGTTTTGTTTGCGCAACTTTTCTGCACAAACACTTGCAAATGTCGAAACTCGTTCACGCAAATCATCAAATTCTGAAATTTGTTTTGGAAAACTTCTGGTTGTTGCAATACTTTTTTTCTGATCAGGAATCGGTTCTAAATCCAAAACCGATTTTCCTTCAAGTTCATATTTTAATCGCATTCCGATAATGCCCATTTCTTTTTTAATCCAAGCTTCGTGTTGCGGTAACGTGAAATCGTAGGCTGTAAAAATATTTCGCAACTTGACTTTCTTTTCTTGTTGGCGACCAATGCCCCAAACGTCTTCAATTTTGGTCCATTTCAATGCTTTAATTCTTTTTTCATCAGAATCAATTACATAAACGCCCGAAGTTCGTTCTTGAAATTTTTTGGCGATTTTGTTGGCAACTTTCGACAAAGCTTTGGTTTCGGCAAAACCAATACAAACTGGAATTCCGACCCATTTCTGGATTCTAGCCTTCATTTGTATGCCGTAATTGTGATAATCTTCGATGTTCATTCCGTCAAAATTCAAGAAAGCTTCGTCAATGCTATAAACCTCTAGATTTGGAGTAAACTGGCCCAAAACGCCCATAACTCGATTACTCAAATCGCCATAAAGTGCATAATTAGACGAAAAAACCTGAACGTTTTCTTTTCTAATCAAGTCTTTAATTTGAAATGCTGGTGCACCCATTTTTATGCCAATTGCTTTGGCTTCGTTGCTTCTAGAAATTACGCAACCATCGTTATTAGACAAAATCGCAACAGGTTTTCCGTTGAATTTCGGTTGAAAAACACGTTCGCAAGAAGCATAAAAATTGTTACAATCGACAAGTGCATACATTTTGTAAATTTACAGAATACCATTTTATTTTTTTAGTTTACAAAAGTTAATTTCTTTGGATTGTTGATAAAATTAAATGTTGAAATTCTTATTATATTTTTAATTCAATTCACTAAATCTAAACATTATTTTTTAAATTACTTTATGGTCAATGATTAAAAATATGATAAAATTGAATGATTTTACAAAAT
>NZ_JANPFL010000028.1:0-3312 GCF_031423415.1 Flavobacterium sp. | reverse complement strand
ATAATATAAAAACTGAAAAATTATGGAAGAATTATTATGTAAAAAGTCCTATTATTGTAAACCAATAACAGGACTAAAAATGAGTTGTAAATCTATTTTAGGATTAAGTATAAATATGTAAACTTATTTTAGGACGAGACAAGGTATTCCACACGAAAGGATTCGTGCGGTAGCAGGGGAGATATTAATCTAGATAAATACGCATTAAATATAACGAATTTACCAAATGGATACCAACCACAAATGTTGTTCGAAGAAATTAGAAGAAATTTTGATGATTTTGTAACTGGCGGTAATCTGCCGGGGTTCTCGGTTAAATTGGAACCTTATTCTACTGCAGATGGCACTAAATGGGAATCATCAAATCCAATTGGTGCAGCAATTGATTTTGATAATTTTATGGATACCTCTACTGTAATATGTACAGAATACAACTACAATGAAATGTATTGGACATTTACAACAGTACAAAGTTTAGATCATCAAGGTCACTTCGTTAGTGGTCATAGACAGTTTGGCATAGAAGCTAATAGTGATGGAAGTTATTCCTTTTACTTGAGAGGAGCCGATCGATTAGGTCAATTTGTGGATTTAACAGCTAATACTCTTTTTGGAGACGATTTTTTATACAATAAAGCTGCTGATGCCACGTGGAAAAATTTAATGTCAAATTTAGAAAAATTTATTAAATCTAAACCAGGAGCAACAGTTAAACCTTTTGACAAAAACAAGAACTATGCTCATAGATTTCCATACAACGAAGCCGATTGTCCAGAATAATTAATTAAAACAAACATATTATGAAAATTTTCGCTATTTTACTATTAATTTCAATCAATATATTTTCAAAGCCTTTGGAACAAAATAATAATTTTAAAAGAGTACTAAAAACTCAACCAACAGTTGCTGAAATATATTACAGTAGACTTGAAGTTTCAACTAGATTACCCTATTTCACAAATAAATTTATTGACAAAATTGCAATAGAGAGAACCGCAGTTCCTGCTACTGTTTGGCAAACAATAAAAAACAACATAGATTATACATCTTTTAAAAATTCAGCAATACAAGTGCTTAATAATAATTTTACAAGTGCACAAATGCAACAAACAATAACTGACTATCAAGACAAACCTTACATACCTATTCTTCATTTTAAACTTAGAGAAGAGTTACAATTAGCTGGACTAGAATTTGACATTGTATTATTAGCTCAAATAAATACCATTTTGGTTGCAAATGGTTATCAATCTATAACATTATGAATATAGAGAGAGAAAAAAATAATCGGAACGAACTTAGTTTTACAGAAAAAACAAGAATAATTAATGTAATTATTTACGGATTAGGAATGATTTTCGCATATACTACTGAATATTTTTTCGTAATACTTTTATTGTTGTACATACATTTATTTGTTATTTCATTATTTTTAATCTTAGAATTAAGATATGTCATTTTAACAAAAAAAAATTTTTTTAAACACATTTTAACTAATTGGCTTGTTTTCTTAGGGTTTGCTATTTTAACATTTGATTTGCTTAAAATTTTTTTAAAGATTGATGTGTTAAAAATAGTTTTAGGAAAGGTTTAATAGTAAAAAATAATTGATAAAGTTTCCCGCTACCGCTATCGAACATAATGAATTATGAACCACCAATATATGCAGGACACGGTTTTGGAAATCAATATATACTAACTGAAATAAGAGATAATTTTTAGTTTTAATTAAGATGAAAAAGAAAATCATTACATTTCTAACAGCTATGATATTTTGCAGTTGTAGTAATTCAAAGGAAGAAAATTTTTTGGCAAATTTTATAGATAAAGAAAAATTTGAATCTAAATCTAGAGTAATAAAAAAAATAAATAATGAAGATTTATATTTTGTAAATAAAGCGGAAGCTGTAAACGAATTTGAATTTGAAACTGGTAAAGAATATTATTATGGATATAAAACAAAAATAAGTAATGATTGTTATTTACTATTGTACGGATATCAATATCATATAGACAGCAACTTTCATACTTTTGCTCTTGGTATTGCAGGTAAATCATACTTTGTTATATATAAAAAAGGCGAAGGTATAGTCTCCAAGCTTAAGGTCACTACCAATGACCCTTCTCTAAGTTGGTTTGAGGAAAAAGCAGGTATCTATACTATAAAATCAATTTCGGCATATTTAAAATATGATGAACTAAAAGATGGATTTTTTCCTTGTCGTAAAAAAGACACTATTATTTCAAAATATAAAATTGAAAATAATCGATTTGTAGAAATAAAATAGTTAAAAAGTTTTAAACCCAAAGTTAGTGTATAGAATTCTATAAGTGAAATTATGAAACCAAAAAGTAAAGGCTAAAGCTGTACTTTTTGTGTTTATAGCGTTTATTTGCAATAATTTACAACATTCGAACTATTTTTTCTTATGAAGATTAACTCTAAATGTAACATAGAAAATAAAGGAATTGCATCAAAATTTAAAAAATTAAAAGATGAAAAAGATATTCTATTTTATAAGTTTAGTTTTAGTAGTCTCTTTCTGCAAGGAAAAAGAGGATGCAGAAATTGTTGTTTCTAAAAATAAAGTCAGATTAGATTCTATTTCAAAATTGGACTTTAATCGAGAAATTAAAGAAATTAATTATGATACGTATTACAAAGAAGCCCAAGAATATTCAAAAAACAACAATTTAAATCCAAATAAATTCATTTTAATAGATTTAGGATTGCACTCAGGTCTAAAAAGATTTTTTATTTATGATTTTAAGAAAAAACAAGTTGTAAAATCATTTATGGTAAGTCACGGTTGTGGTAATAATGTTTGGGGGCAAACCTATACAAAAGAAAATGCTCCAGTTAGTAATGAACCCGATTCCCATTGTTCCTCGATAGGCAAATATGTTGTTTTGAAAAGAGGGATAAGTCAATGGGGAATTAAAGTAAATTATTTATTACAAGGAAAAGACAAAACGAATTCAAATGCTATCAATCGTGCTATTGTACTACATTCGTGGGATGAAGTTCCAAATAATGAAGTTTATCCCGACGGCACTCCAGAGGGATGGGGTTGCCCCGCAGTTTCCAACAAGAGTATGGCGGAAATAGATGAGATTCTTAAAGAAAACAAAAAACTTTTGTTATGGATTATAAAATCGGAATGATAATAATTATTTAGTCATTCCTTAAAAATGAATTAACAATTTGATTGTTAATAACTTGTGATTAAATTCAGTTGAAAACAGTACTTTTAAATCGCCAAAAAGTGTATATTTCGGTATAAAAAAGTGGCAATATGTTAGGCAAAATAA
>NZ_JANPFL010000027.1:0-38203 GCF_031423415.1 Flavobacterium sp. | reverse complement strand
TTATTTTGCCTAACATATTGCCACTTTTTTATACCGAAATATACACTTTTTGGCGATTTAAAAGTACTGTTTTCAACTGAATTTAATCACAAGTTATTAACAATCAAATTGTTAATTCATTTTTAAGGAATGACTAAATAGGTTTACAATGGGTACAAACCAACAGCCTGCAGCCCAACCTTCGGAATGCGATAAGTGATTCACTCTCAAATGAAGATTAAAATAAGCCCGTCGGAACCATTGAATAAAAGTAATAGCGGATATAATAAAAACAATAATTTGAATGATGCCAATGGCTTGTTCGCGATCGTCATTTGCAGTTATAGTTTCTGTCGAAATTTCGCCTCCATTTGCGGCTGTTTGCAGTAAATCGTATTGAAAATAACTGGAAATTAATGAAATACAATTCAGTGCCAAAGCGATCCAAATTAGGAGAATTGCATTTTGAGACCGCTGTTCGTTTGGTTTTAAATCTTGCATTTCTTAGTATTTATGCTGGTTGTTGTGGCATTTTGTTGAGGGTACGAAGTCGGGAGACTTTGTACAGCTGGGTCGGGAGACTTCGTATAGCGGGTTTTAATTTAATATTTAGAACCTCTTTCCAATTTATCAAGACGATTTATTAAACCAATATTTGGGTTATTATTTTTCAAAATATGTTTAGCTCTACATTTTTTTGAGAGCATTTTTAAAGATTGTATATCTTCAATTTCAGTTGCTTTATATTCAATATTAAAATTCAAAACTGATAAAGTATCTGAAAGGAAATAGGAGTTTTTATCTAAACTAACAATATAATTATCAACAATTTCTCGCCATTTTTTTGGTCTTTCAGCAATAATTAGTAACATAAGCTCATGTTTTAGCAAACTATTTGTTTCATTTAAAGCCTTATCTATTATAAGCGGACCAATTTTAATTGAATAAATGTCATCTTTAAAAATTTTTACAATATTTGTTGGTATTGCTAATAATACTGCTAATCTTTTTTGGACTGGATCATCAATTCTAAAATCATCTTCATTTAAATTAAATTGTGCTCCTTCAAATGCAACATTACCATTATCAGCCAAAAATGGTGCTAATACAATTAATATTTTGTTAATCTCATTCCAGCCTTGTGTTATTTGATTTATTAATTCTTTTTTCAGCTGAAAATCAGTAACAAAATCACTATTTCTAAGTGCTCTTGAAGTTGCTGAAATTTGACGCATTAAGACTAAAACTGAGTAGTCTCTCAGTACAGTATTGAAAACTTGATTATATGGTTTGGTTTGATTATAATGTTTATCAGCATACTTGTCTTTAACTTCGTCTGGTAAACCAGAAGAAATAACATTAGAACCAATTTTTTCTTCTTCTTTTTCTAAAGTTTGAATATCTGGAATCCATTGAATTGCTTTAAAAGGATTTAAATCATTTGGTATTTGTACTTTTGCTCTAACGATTTGTAAAGTTTCTTTTAGATCTTTATTTAGTAAAATTAAAGCATCTTCTTTATTTCTATCAATTCCAGTATAAAACTCAATTATTTCTGGATAATCTATGTATTTTTTTTCTGTATATATTTTTTCACGGAATTTTAGATTCATGTTCATTCTTTGAGCAATAAAATAAAATACCCAGTACGAGTTTTTAAAATAATTTAGATTTGAACTTGTACTACCAATTATTGAATTATCTTTTAGTGCATTTAATAGATAGTTTAAATCAAGATTAATAAAATTATCATCACAGAATTTAATTAACTCTTCTTTAAAATATTGGTCGCTGAATTCAAAATCAGTTCTCAAAATTAGCAACTCACATAAATATCCCAATACGAAGCTACAATCTTTTACATCAGGCTTTTTGTCATGATAAGTAGGTAATTCATAGTCTTGAAAAACTCCATTTAGAATAGTTTCTAATAATTTTGTTCTGTTTATCGGACTATAATCATCAACCATTTTTGAACTTGCCCTTAATATTGAAATACAATTTTTAACTGTACGATGCATATTTAAAGTCTCCAAATCTTTTGTTACCTTAGATAATGTGTTTTCACAATCTTCAATAAATGATTTTGCTTTAGCGTATGACGAAACAACTTTTCTTACTTCTGCTTGTGGTAATGGTAGTAAATATAATGAATTGAAAGTTCTTCTTATTTCAACTTTATCATCGTCATCTGACTTTAGAAAGAAATTGTTATCGAGAGTGTTAAGTAAAATTATTGGAATACTTTTATATTCATCACAAACATTTTTTATCATTTGCATTATTCCATTTTCTTCAAAACAAACGGAATCTACAATTATGCAGTCAATATTTTCGCTATCTTTTAAAAAGCAATTTTTTGCTACATTGTGTATATCTTTTACTATTTTGTGCTTTTTTGTTGTTTTAGAATCGATATAAACAAATGTCTTTCCTGCTTTCCAAGCATTTAACTTTAAATAATGAGCTAAAGATGTTAGACCAAATTCTGAGGGTGCTTTAATTATAATATCTGTTGGATTTTCAATTAAAGAAAATAGCTCAACTCTATTTTCCTCGTTCTTTGTTGGATTAGTTGGTATTTCTCGCTTGGTACTAATAATTGGCTCAATCCAAAGTGGACTTATTTCATTGTATGATTTGAGTGATTGATTTAATTCATCTTCTAATTTTTTAAGTATAATATCAACTTCTTTAATTTTCTCATTTGGATTAGTAATTGGTGAAAGTTCGGATATAAACATATTTAGTTTAGCTTCCAATTTTTCTTCAAACTGTTCAAAAGAATTAAAGTCAATGTATAACCCATTATTACTGATACTATTTTTAAAAGTAATAACCTTTTGACGCTGTTCTAAAATTTCATTAATTTTAGGATTGTCTATATCAACTTCATCTTTACCAAAATAAAACATAATTCTTGGAATTGAATTTTCTGATTTCGTTTTGCGCTCTAAGGCATCATTAAATTCATGTTCAGTTCCACTTCCTGCTTTTTTTGTAGCATGACCAAATCGGTTTTTCATAATTCCTATAAATATATCATAATTTGATTTTATAATATATTCATCAATAATTTCTTGTCCATTTCTACCGATATTTGGAAGAACATCATATTCCCACATAAATGGTTTGAAATTTATTTTAAGATGAGTCGCTAAAGCACCGATATTTATTTTATTTATTATCGCTTCGCAAATTTCTCTTTCCTTTTCGCAGTCACCAGGTGAAGAAATAAAACATTTGTATATTTTTAATGTTTCCATTTTATTTTTTAATTAGATTTTGCAAGTGAATTTTGTCAAGTTTCGTTTTTTACACTTGCAGGTAACTCGTTTATAGATGCAAAAAAATCAGACTTATTAACCTTAAATTGGGTCGCTTTGGCAAAAAAATCAGTGTTTATTTATTTTCAAATATAGGTTTTATTTCTTACAAAATATTAAAAAGCTTATTTTTTATTTTCAGCTAATTATTTAATTTGCAGCTTGTATGAGTTATTCTTAATTATCTTCTTGAAAACGGTATAAATTGTTAAAGCTGTAAAAACCCAAAAAGTCATAAATAGCCCCGAGTGCAGGGATCCTTTTACAAAGCTTCCAGCCTTCAAGAGGCTGGCAGCTTGGTAAAAGATATAGCGAAAAGCGGGAGCAGAGCCCATAAAAACCCCAAAAAGTTTTGCTCCTAAAAATCAAGAGATTATCTCTGGAGAATTATTTTGCAGTTCAAAATAAAAGAATTACTTTTGCACACCTTTTGGTGAATAAGAGTTTCCTTTGGGTGAAAACTAATTATACAAACAACTTCTGTTGTTTTCTAGCACGTTATGAAACTCGAGAAAATGCAGAATACAAATTTTTAATCAGCATGTCTGAACAAGCACAATTACAAGAAGAGTTTTTAGCAAATTTTAACTGGCACAACTTTGAAGAAGGTATTGATGCCGTAGATGAGAAAAACTTATTAGAATTCGAAGACCTAGTTTCAAAAACTTTTATCGCGACAGATCAAGAAGAAGTAGTAGAAGGTATCGTTGTTAGAATTACTGATAGAGACGTTATCGTTGATATCAACGCAAAATCGGAAGGTGTTATTTCATTGAACGAATTCCGTTACAATCCAGCACTTAAAGTAGGTGACAAAGTAGAAGTATTGATTGACATTCGTGAGGATAAAACAGGTCAACTAGTATTATCGCACAGAAAAGCACGTACTATCAAATCGTGGGATAGAGTTATTTCGGCTAACGAAACAGGAGAAATCGTTACTGGTTTTGTGAAATGCAGAACTAAAGGTGGTATGATCGTGGACGTTTTCGGAATTGAAGCTTTCCTTCCTGGTTCTCAAATTGATGTTAAACCAATTAGAGACTACGATGTATATGTAAATAAAAATATGGAATTCAAAGTGGTAAAAATCAACCACGAATTCAAAAATGTTGTTGTATCTCACAAAGCGCTTATCGAAGCGGATATTGAAGTACAGAAAAAAGAAATCATCGGAAAATTACAAAAAGGACAAGTATTAGAAGGTGTTGTTAAAAACATTACTTCTTACGGTGTGTTTATTGACCTTGGTGGTGTTGATGGATTGATCCACATTACTGACCTTTCTTGGTCAAGAATTAACCATCCATCTGAAGTTCTTGAGTTAGACCAAGTTCTTAACGTGGTTATCCTTGATTTTGATGATGAGAAAACAAGAATCCAATTAGGATTGAAACAATTGAACGCTCACCCTTGGGATGCTTTGAACGCTGATCTTAAAATTGGTGATAAAGTGAAAGGTAAAGTAGTAGTTATCGCTGATTACGGTGCTTTCATCGAAGTGGCTGAAGGTGTTGAAGGTTTGATCCACGTTTCTGAAATGTCATGGTCAACTCATTTACGTTCTGCTCAAGATTTCGTAAAAGTAGGTGATGTAGTTGAAGCTCAAATCTTAACTTTAGATAGAGATGATCGTAAAATGTCTTTGGGTATCAAACAATTGTCTCAAGATCCTTGGACTGATATCACTGCTAAATATCCTGTAGGTTCTAAACATGTAGGTATCGTAAGAAACTTTACAAACTTTGGAATTTTCGTAGAATTAGAAGAAGGTATCGACGGATTGATTTATATCTCAGACCTTTCTTGGACTAAGAAAATCAAACACCCATCTGAATTTGTAAATGTTGGTGAAAAATTGGATGTAGTGGTATTAGAATTAGATGTTGATGGACGTAAATTATCTTTAGGTCACAAACAAACTACTGCTAATCCTTGGGATCAATACGAAGATTCATTCGCAGTGGGAACGATCCACTCAGGTGAAATCTCTGAAATTGTTGACAAAGGAGCTACTGTAGAATTTGGTGATGATATCGTTGCTTTCATTCCAACTCGTCACCTTGAAAAAGAAGACGGTAAGAAATTGAAAAAAGGCGATACTGCTGACTTCAAAGTAATCGAATTCAACAAAGAATTCAAAAGAGTAGTAGCATCTCACACGGCTATTTTCCGTGAAGAAGAAGAAAAAGCAGTGAAAGCGGTTCAAGAAGCGGTTGCTTCTAATACCAATGCACCAGCTGCAACTCTTGGAGATAACAATGATATTCTTGCTGGTTTGAAAGCCAAAATGGAAAAAAACGAGAAAAAGAAATAATCTTTTAATTGTTTGATTATAGAAAGTCCCACGCTAAAGCGTGGGACTTTTTTTTGCCACAGATTGCACAGATTTTAACGGATTTTATTTTGACAGTTCTATCTTTAGTTTTTGGGGTTATTAATTCTATATTGTTTTTTTGTACTTTTGTTTAAATTCAAAAATTATGAAAGCTATAAAACAAATTATTGATGTTGAAAATAATACGTTTAGCGTTGTGCTTCCAAAAGATTTTACTGCAAAAAGAGTAGAAGTTATTATTTTGCCTTCAAATCCAGAAGATGATATTCCGCAATGGCAACAAGAAGAATCAGAACGTCGTTACAATGAATATTTGCAAAATCCTGAAATTGCTATATTGAATGAGGATTTTATCAAAAAATTGGATGTTTTGTAATGAAATATGAGATCATTTATTTGCCTTTAGTTTATGAGGATATAAAAGAAACTAACGGCTTTCATAATTCAAGAGTTAAAGGACTTGGGAAAGAGTTTGTAACTTCTTTAAAACAAGAGTTTAACAAAATTTTGAAAAATCCTTTGCTTTTTGAAATTAAGTATAAAAATACAAGAATAGCATTTATCAAGCGATTTCCCTTTGGCGTTCATTTTGAAATTCAAGAAAACACAAATTGTATTGTAGTAAAAGGAGTTTACCATACTTCAAGAAATTCAGAAATTTGGTATGAAAGATGAATTTAAAATAATCTTTTAATTGTTTGAATATAGGGAGTTCCACGCTAAAGCGTAGGACTTTTTTTTTGCCACAGATTCACAGATTTTCAAAAACCTTTTAATCTGTGAATCTGTGGCAATAAACTGAAGCAGGGGTTCGAGGAATTAGACTTATAAGAGATTAAAAATAAAAATGCCAATCCTAAAATCAGAATTGGCATTTTGCTTTAATTAGGTTTGTCTTAGATGACCTTAATTGCCTTAAATGGTTCAAAAATTATTTTCTAATATAGAACTGGAAATTTGGAAGGGTTAACTTCGTTCATCATCCCATATACTTTTTCGAAAATATCTTCAATAGAGGGTTTCGAAAAATAATCTCCATCAGTGCCGTAAGCAGGTCTATGTGCTTTGGCTGTCAAGGTTTGTGGCTTGCTATCCAAATGGTTGTAACCGTCTTGATCTTCGATAATGTGTTGCAAAATGTATGCTGATGCTCCTCCAGGAACGTCTTCGTCGATGATTAGCAAACGATTTGTTTTGGCTATACTTTTAACAATATCGTGATTGACGTCAAAAGGAAGCAAGGATTGAATATCAATTATTTCGCAATCGATACCAATTTCCAGTAGTTCTTTTGCGGCAGCTTCTACCAATCTCAAAGTGGAACCATACGAAACTAAGGTAATATCAGCGCCTTCTTTTATGGTTTCAACCACTCCAATTGGTGTTTTGAATTCACCATAATTCAAGGGCATTTTTTCTTTTAATCGGTAGCCATTAAGGCATTCAACCACAAGTGCTGGCTCGTCACATTCTAGCAAAGTATTATAAAAACCAGCTGCTTTGGTCATATTTCTGGGAACCAAAATATGAATACCTCTAAGTGCATTGATGAGCATTCCCATCGGCGAACCTGAATGCCAAATGCCTTCTAATCGATGACCACGAGTTCTGATAATAAGCGGCGCTTTTTGTTTACCAAGCGTTCGATATTGTAAAGTGGCTAAGTCGTCACTCAAAATCTGAACGCCGTAGAGTAAATAATCTAAATATTGAATTTCGGCAATCGGACGTAGGCCTCGTAATGCCATTCCAATTCCTTGTCCAATAATAGACGCTTCTCTAATGCCAACATCGGCAACACGAATTTCTCCAAATTTTTCTTGCAATCCAACCAATCCTTGATTTACATCGCCAATGCTTCCGGCATCTTCGCCAAAAATTAAAACTTCGGGATGTTTTGTGAATAGAACATTAAAATTATCACGCAAAATCATCCGGCCATCCGTATCTTCTTTGGCATTGTCTTCGTACTGGGGTAAAACTTCTTTTACTGAAAACACATTCAAATTAGATTCTGAAAATAAATTCTTGCTGAATTTGGGCTGATTTAAATCGAAGTAATTGGTTATCCAAGTTGCTACTTCGGGTTGGCTATTTTCATTTATTACCAATCTTAAAACCTTTCGAGCTGTACTGAGAATTTCCTTTTTCAAAGGAGATTTTATATTGCTTAAATTGGTTTTTAGCTTCGTAATTTTATCACTGTTTTTGCTGGTAGGTGCAATTTTTTCTAACAATTGAACAAGACTTTTTTGCTCTTCAATTATTGGAGTCAGAAAGGCAGTCCAAGCTAATTTTTTGGCTTCTAATACTTCTTTTTTTGTAATGAGATCAATTTCTTCGATTTCTTCTGAAGAAGCAATATTGATGGCAATCATCCACAATTTCATTTGTCGAATACAATCAAAATCTCTTTCCCATTGCAATCTGTTCGCATCTTTATATCTTTCGTGAGAACCTGAACTTGAGTGGCCTTGTGGTTGTGTAAGTTGAGTTACGTGAATCAAAACTGGAACATGATATTCGCGAGCTAAATCGGCTGCTTTTTCATAAGTTTCGATTACACTTGGATAATCCCAGCCTTGTACTTTCAATATTTCGAAACCATTTTGGTCTTCATCTCTTTGGTATCCTTTTAAAATCTCGGAGATGCTTTCTTTTGTGGTTTGATATTTTGCGTGAACAGAAATTCCGTATTCGTCATCCCAAACACTTAAAATAAGGGGCACTTGCAAAACTCCAGCGGCATTAATCGTTTCGAAAAACAAACCTTCAGATGTGCTTGCATTACCAATGGTTCCCCAAGATATCTCATTTCCACCTATCGAAAAATTGGATTTATGAGCTAGTTCTGGAATGCTTCTATAGATATTTGATGCCTGAGCAAGTCCCAACATTCTTGGCATTTGCGAAGCTGTTGGAGAAATATCAGCACTCGAATTTTTTTGTTTTGTCAAGTCTTTCCAACTACCATCTTCATTGATGCTGTGTGTACCGAAATGGCCACCCATTTGCCTTCCTGCCGACATTGGCTCCTGAGAAATATCCGTATGACCATAAAGTCCTGCAAAGAATTGTTGCGGTGTCAACTCGCCAATAGCCATCATAAAAGTTTGATCGCGATAGTATCCTGAACGAAAATCACCGTCTTTAAAAAACTTTGCCATGGCAAGCTGTGGAACTTCTTTTCCGTCACCAAAAATGCCAAACTTTGCTTTGCCAGTCAAAACTTCTTTACGTCCCAAAAGGCTACATTCTCTACTAGTGATAGCAATTTTGTAGTCTTTTAAAACTTCAGTTTTAAAGTCGTCAAAAGTAAGTGTGGTAGTGGTTTTTTCTTTTATCATAATGCAAGAAGTATTACTAAGCTGCAAATTTACTTAAAAACTAATTATTTTCATCATTCATTGTAAGAAATAGAATTAAATTTTTTCTAATAAAATTTGAAATTAGTCACTTTTCTTGTAAAATGTATATTTTTAATGAAATATCATTGATAATAATACAATTTTCGCCGAATGTTTTTAAGTGTTTTTATTCCTTTAAAACCATTTTCTGGTAAAAAGTTGGATAAATTTATCAGGATTTAGTGTAACGACAAATCGCACTTTTTCGTTGTAATTGGGTTCCGAAATTTCCCAACCTTTACTGGAGTAAATGGGGAAAAATAATTCAAAATAATCGGTCAAAAGATTCAAGCGAATACCACTATCAAAAAGCAATTGTTCTTTTTGATTCTTATTTTTTACAAGTCCAATGTCACCATAGGCTTCGATCCAATTCCAAATCGAGTAGCTTCCATTTAATGTTGTGATCCATCGATTGGCATAAGAAGGCGTCAACTTCGATTTAAAACCACCTTCTGCCAAAATAAATTCTTGACTTACTAGTCCAGTTTGTGATGATCTCCCCAAATACGCATAATCAAAAAGGTAATCCGTTGGACGGTCTAATGCAAAACTATAAAAATTGGAATAGCTGTTGTTGTAGGTAAAAGCTCCGGCATACATCCGAAGATTGAGTTGTCGATTGTCTTCAAAAAGTTTTCGATACTGCATTTCAGTAGACATTTTACCAAATTTGCCCGAAAACTGAACGTCTCCTACAAAGCTGATATGATTGGTCAATTCCGTTCTTGTGTTGATATATTTCACATCAAAAACCGAATAATCTTGTAGAGAATTATCTATAACTACTTCGCTTTTTTCTCGATTTATAATTACTTGACGAAAAAGCAGTAGTTGTTTTCTATTGTCTCTGTAATTATCCTCCCGAAATTGCATCAGAACCATTGGGTTAATTTTTAGGTAAGTTGCATCAGGCGCATAATGAAAATAATTACCACTAATAGAATATCTCATGCTGAAAAAATTACTGTCTCGATAATCCTTATTCAGTATAAAAATGGCAGAACCGCTTATCATATTCGATTTCGTTGCATAAGTAGGATTGATGTCGTACACAAAAGGTCGATTCAGAATAGCTCTGTTGTGGAAACGCATTCCCGGCGAAAGCCCGTCATACAAATTATAGGTCAATATGGGGGCATAAATAATTTGATTGTAATAAGGGTCTTCTAAATCCTTG
The DNA here is from genome assembly GCF_031423415.1 of Flavobacterium sp. Classification (GTDB taxonomy): domain Bacteria; phylum Bacteroidota; class Bacteroidia; order Flavobacteriales; family Flavobacteriaceae; genus Flavobacterium. Next base: position 27,973 of record NZ_JANPFL010000027.1, on the reverse strand, counting down.
ACAAAAGCAAATTTAAAAGGTCGACTATTGGGAAAAAACCCTTCTAATTTTTTCCAGTTATTTCTCAAATTGAACTCGGGAACTTCATTTTTATAATTGATAACAATGGTAGTAGCCTGCTTTCTTGCCAAGGTATAAATGCTATCATTTAATTGGGGTTCTATCCATTTTTTAAAGACAATAGTATCATTTTTTATTCCGTAAATCGGAATGGGTACTGCAATATTGGTCTTATTTTTCAATGAAAATGAAACGCTATCGTTGGTTTTTGTCACATTCGAAAATTTGTAATCAATAATATCTCTTGAATTAATAATGGTTTTAAAAAACCAATCGATATCTTTAGTAGTACTCGCTTTTATAATTTTTTCAAAATCATTTGCCCCGCAAATTCGTTTGGTATTTAAGGCATTAAATTGCTGAATACTACTCGATACAGAACCGTTTCCAACATAATCGTCAAGATAGATTAAACTCAAGCCTGCTCTATATTTACTAGCGATTTGCTCATTAAATTTTATCAAAGTATTTTTCGGCGCGCCCAGTGGTTGATCCAGATTTTTCCTGGCCATCAGCAAATAAAAATAGTTAAACTGCTCGTTGAAATCTAGGTTTAATAAATGAAAGCCTCTGAAGAGTTTAAATTTGGAAATCCGTCCCGTCATTTTGCAATCAGGATAATTTTCCTTCATATATTGCATCATCGTATAAACCTGAATTCCATCATAAATCCAGTTGTCTTTTCTTGGGTCTAACTTCAAATTATTTTTTAGATAATTGTTCAAATACGTTTTTAAGAATTTAATTTCAAAAAGGAATTCATCCGAAAATGGAACTAAAAAACTAGGCATCTGATTCAATCCATAAAAAGGATTTCGGTCGTAATCAGCTTGTGAAACGACAACTTTTTCGTAAAGGGGTTTTCCAACTAAATTGGTGGTAAAATTCACTACTCTATCTATCGCAATTGCTTTTTGAATCTCGTCTGCTTTGTACCCTTTTAAATTTGTTAAAACTTCTATCGAGCTATTTTTGAAACTGCTAAAACTTGTTTTAGGTTCTATAAAAACACTAAAGTCGGTTCGGTTGATTCCGTTCAGTTTGTAAACAATACAATTTTCAATCGGATTGGTTTTTTCCTCATTCAAATCAGTTGTTAACTCGAAACTCTTTGCCTGCCTGCCGGACAGGCTGGGAATTTTCAGTACGATATCAAAATCAGAAATTGCATTTGCAACATCATCTAAATTTAAATTACTGTATTCAGCAAAAGAATGATTTTCAAATCGAGCAGGAGTAAGAAACCAGTTTTTAAGGTACATTCCGCCATGTTCAGAATAGCCATAATGGGTAAATTTATCATGTGGAACCTTTACAGTATAGGTAAGCTGCAAAACTATTTTCTGGTTAGGTGGTAATTTTTTGTCTAATTTGACGATAACAAAATCAGGATTTTTTTCGGTTCTCTCCCAAGAAAGCTTTGTAGTATCAGCCACCGAAATGTTTAAATTTGTCGTGCTTCCTCGTTCTTTTTCCGCTGCCAAATGAAAACCTCTATAGAATTCGTCCGAAAATCGTTTTGCCAATGGCGTCGTTTTAGTGGAATAGGCATTATTCCAATCATTTAAAACAATCCTCGTTAACGTATCGTCAGACTGATTAAAAAACTCGATTTTCTGTTGTACAGTCAAGGTTTTCTTATCCATATTTACTTCAACATCCATTTGGCAATGGTGCTGAGCATATTGATTTACCGAAGTTAATAAAACAAATAGGTAAAGGATGTTTTTAAAAATTGATTTCAACATTCAGTTTTAATTACAATAGAAAATGGAAATTCGATTAGAAATTTGGAGACAAATCGTATTTTTTGTAAAACTTATTCAGCACATCAACTACCTCGTCTTCGGTATCTACAATTTTAAAATAATCCAAATCCACGGCATTTACTGTTTTTTCTCTTTCGACCATAACGGTTTTTATCCATTCGATTAATCCTGACCAAAATTCAGTTCCCACTAGTATTATCGGGAATTTTCCAATTTTCTTGGTTTGGATTAATGTCATTGCTTCAAACATTTCATCGAGTGTACCAAAACCTCCCGGCATTACTACAAATCCTTGCGAATATTTGACGAACATTACTTTTCTAACAAAGAAATAATCAAAATTTAGATTTTTATCGTGGTCAATATACGGATTAAAGTGCTGTTCAAATGGCAAATCGATATTCAATCCTACCGAAATTCCCCCACCAAGATGTGCGCCTTTATTGCCTGCTTCCATAATTCCAGGACCACCGCCAGTGATGACGCCATAGCCGGATTTGCTTATTTTGTGAGCAATTTTCTCAGCCAATATATAATATTTATCCTCGGGTTTTTTTCGTGCCGAACCAAAAATACTAACGCAAGGACCAATTCTTGCCATATTTTCGTAGCCGCTTACGAACTCGGCCATAATTTTAAAAATAGCCCAACTGTCATTGGATCGAATCTCGTTCCAAGTTTTTTGTTTCAGTTTATCTTGGATTATTTTGTCCTCGTCATTGTCAAAATCCTCTAATCTCATTTTTGTATTTTTATTATTAATCTCTGTTAGTGCTGAAAACACTAACAGGGTTCTAAGGTACTTCTTTTTTCAAAAAGCGATGCAATAATTTTTCTTGTTTTGCCAAAGCCTTATTATATTTACATACACTTTTTACTAATTTAAAATTTTAGTTATGGAAAACAAAGAAAATGAATCAGAATTAGACAAACTGAATCATGGGGAACCGATAGAACGTCTGGACCAACAAAAACTACAAGCGGACTGGCGAGCAGAAATTGAAATGAACCAGGACGCCCAAGAATACTTTAAAGCCTATAGTAAAAAATCGGTTCAAAGTTTTCTCGATGATTATGTTAGAAACAAATATAGATGGGTTCGTTATGGCGATTATTATAAACAAAGAAATGAGAAATCCAATGAGCATTTAATATATCGAGCTCACGAACATTTGCAAATAATTTTGCAAAAGAAATTATTCGATTTGCAATGCCTTTGGCGGGCAGAGCAGATTGCATTAGAAGGCGTTGAAATTTGCTATGATTTTCAAATATGGGGCAAAGATATCTTAGATTGTCCATTTTTAGAACCCATTACCCCCGAAGATGTTGCATTGTATAGCGATTTTTTGATGAGGACCGACTCCGATCTTCGGTATTATTATGAAGAACAAAATTGGCAAGATTATACTAATTTCAAGAAAGAATATTATAAGATCAACGACGGTATCATGATGCCCGATTGGTATGAATTCCACAACTTGCGAACCGGGAATTTTAGCTTGATGCTTTTGGAAGACATTCGAGGAGACAAAGAAAAATTCTATAATAGTATGTATTATAATAGCCAAGAACAGCTTGATGCCAGAGCCAAAATTACGGAAGAAAGAGAAAATGATCCTGACTACGATTCTAGACCTTATCTTGGTTGTTATGACGACGACGGTACGCTTTATTTTGTAAAAACATTCGAGAATAAAGCTATACAATCAAAATACAAAAACTACCAAGAATATTCACCTGATGCGCCAGAGAACCAAAAAAACGAGCGTTACATTAACATACTAAAAGAGCTGCTCGATGAGGAGGAGCCTATTGCAATAGCCGCAAATTCTGATTTCAGAGAAGCACTAGAGAAAACATTAGACGGTTTTAAACGAGAAAAGATAGTCGAATACCTGCCCCAAGCTGTAGAGCACTATATGTTCAATAAAAAAATGGGCTTTTTAATGAGTAGCAAGGATAATTATTATCTTGGGTTACGAACATACATAGTAGAGCGTCTCAAAAAAGCCAGAGAAATGAACGGCGAAGCACCCGATTTATATTTTTAGTTTCCGAGCTTAGCTGTCTTCGTGGAAAACTCTTAAGAAACGTTCTTGTTGAAAAAGCTTCACTGTACTATTTCTTATTTTACCAAAGCAATATTATATTTACATACATTTTTTACTAATCAAAAATTTTAGTTATGGAAAATTCAGACGACCAAAATGAATATGACAAATATGCGCAGGAAAAAATAAATCAAGCGTTAGATGAAAAAGAACTAAAAATCCACTGGCTTAAGGAAATAGAACAAAACGAGGCCATGCAAAACTACTTTAAGTCTTTCAACAAAAGTTCTGTAAAAAGTTATATCGATTATTATATAGGTATAAAATCTATTTGGATGCGTTATGGCGACTTTTATAAAGAGAAAGCCGCGAGCGAAGCATCTCAATGGATTGAACAAGCCCACGAACATTTGTCCGTTATTTTGCAAAAAAAACTATTCGATGCGCAATGCCTTTGGAGGGCAGAGCAGATCCAGTTAGAAGGCGTTGAAATTTGTTTTGATTTTACAATTTGGGAGCACGATATTTGGGCGTGTCCTTTTATAGAACCCCTTACTAGCAACGAAGTGGCCATGTATAGCGACTACTTAACCAAGACCGATATTGAGATTTCTTCCTATTCCGTTGGAGACGACTTTCAAAACTATGAAGAAATCAAGAAAGCCTATCATGATAGCAGCGACTTTATGAATATGCCCGAATGGTACGAATACCACAACACCAGAACCGGCAATAGTAGCCTGCTGCTACTGCCAGACATCCGGGGGGCGAAAGAAGATTTTTATAGCGAAATCTATTTCAAGAGTAAGGAGCATTTAGATAAAATTACCGAAAATGAAGCAATGGTACTCAACAATCCCGATCGTGACGTTAGACCCTATCTTTCGACCCATCCTAAAGAGAAGATTGAATTTTTTGTAAAAACATTCGAGGATAGAACCGTGCAATTAAAGTACAAATATTACGATGAAAATTGTTTTTATAACGATGAAGAAGGACAAAATGAACATTATGAAGAACTTTTTAGCAAAATGTTGGAAACCAAAGAACCCATCCCGATACAGGCACATCATGATTTTAGAGAAGCAATTGCCATTGCATATAATCACTACAAGTGCAGAAAAATAGCCGAAAATTTGCCCATAGCTTATGAGCAATATTTGTTCAATAAAAAAATGGGATTTATAACGAGCAAAAATGATAATTTTTATCGCGGTTTTCGAACTCACTGGACCGAGCGCTTGATCAAAGGTCGGGTACTGAATGGCGAAGCTCCTGATTTGGATTTTTAGTTGCTGTAAATTCTGTATTTATATCAAAATAGTCAGGAAAACTTTGTGCACCCCTGCACGACCGTATCTTGAAGTTCAAGCGACCTTCGTGCAGCGATGTTCATGATGTTCCTGAGGTTCAGGAAACCGCCATGCAGGGGTGCACGAACCCCTCTTGAGGCTCAGGATAGCTTCCTGCAGGGGCGCACGGAGCGTTCCTGAAAAAATCAGACTTCCCGTCGTAACAGCTCTATTGGAAGTTGGCTTAAACAATTTTTAAATTTGTTAATAACTATTTTGCTCTGCCCTTATCTATTTTAAAATCAGTTTTATACATTAGTATCACTATAAAATCAGTATTCACTTTAAACACAAAAGGTATGATAGATTCTATTGATTTACAACTATTACGAAATGATGAACATCTTCAATTGAACAAAGATGTCGCCACTTTAACCTTGCAAAACGACCCGCAAGCATTAAAAATTAAGCCCCAATATGACGCATTGGTGCTAAAAAACAACGAATTGGATGGGCTTTACAAAAAGCAAGCTGCCTCCGAGCTAACCCAAGAACTAATAGCCTTAGACGACAGAAGAGACCGCGCGATTTCGGGCTTAGTAGTCATAGCCGATGGGTATCAGTACCATTTTGAGCCTGCGATGAGCCAGGCCGGCATCCGACTAAGTGCTAATTTCAAATTGTATGGGGCTGCTATTGCACGCCAAAATTTGCAGTCAGAAACCAATATTCTGAGCAGTATTGCCAATGATTTGGAACAAAAACCCGAGTTAGTAGCCGCCATAACCACCCTAGGATTGACCGCTTGGAAAAACGAGTTGAAAACCGCCAACAGCCTTTTTGGGGCTAAATATTTAGAGCGCACCGTACAGTATAGCGAAGTGACCAAAGAAACCTTGGCGGCAAAACGAGAAGAAACCAATCAAGTGTATTACAAACTCCGCCAGCACATAGAAGCCAACGCTACGCTGGACGAAAGCAATGTAGGCTATACGAAACTCATCAACCAAATCAATGCTTTGATCAAGCAATACAAGCTTGTGCTCGAAAAAAGAAAGAAAAACGAAGAAGTACCAACACCCGATGTACCGCCAAGCGCTTAATTGAAATAATCCCGACTAGTTTCGGGATTTTTTTTTGTATGATATATAGCCTAACAATTAGTAAGTTTAAAAGCAGTGGAGATTATAAATTAAGGTTGATGGTTGGTAAGAAAAAATTAATATATTTGAGGAAGAAATGGATACTGATGTTTGTCAGACAATGCAGCACAATTTGAGGTTGATAAGTCAGATAGTGTTAGAGTTATTTGCAAGTTTTGTGAAACCATTGAGCAACAGAAACTAAAAAAAGATAGAGATGAAAAAAGTAATTTTAATATTAGGCTTAGCATTTTTTTTATTAAGTTGTACAAACGATGATAATTACATAACGATTTATGGAAAAGTTGAAAGAGAAGTAAATGGAGAAGGAATTGCAAATCAAACGGTCTCTTTAACTATTGGTCAGGCTCACGGTTCTGGCCCATATGGATCATACACAACTATAATTGAAAATAGATTAGTAACAACTGATTCAAACGGAAACTTTAGCATCAGTGCAAAGCGTGTTGATCGAATGTTTGTAGAAGTTTTTAAATCTCAAGACGATAACTATTCAACTTTCGAGCTAAAAAGTTTTAATCCAAGGGATAACATAATCTTAAAAGTAAATAAATTTTTAAAGTTTAAAATTTTTGTAAAGAATGCTAATCCTTTTGATTCAAATGATGGCATAAACATTGATTTTTTTTCAGGAAACAAACAAAGTTTTAGAACTAAAATTGAAAACTTTGGTGCTGAAAATACTAAATACCCAGAGGAAATTCTTCCTGGGGGAGGAATAATTGGAGGTTCTGAAGAAGCATCTTGGGGTGGAGTAAATGTAAATTCAATAGTATATTATAATGTACCTGAAAATGCAGATACACATAAAATTTATTGGATAAAAGCAAAAAAATCTATCGTGACATCTGGATTTACGTTAGAAATACCATTTCAAGAAAATCAAATAAATGAATTTCACGTAGATTATTAAATAAAAAGTAATTCGATAAATATGGCTTCAAACAATAGCTACAGTTTAGTTGCGCGTGTGCAGCACGAATAATGAAACTCCTGTTCAACAGCCCGCCCTGATTGCTATCGAGAGAACTAATTCCACAACAACCCCAAAGTGCCGCCAACACTTAATTTTTGTCACCCAGTTTTTTCAATCCTGCCTTTTCCACCCCGCCCTCTGGGCACCCCTCCAACGGAGGGGAATTCAGCCCCAACTTCCCCTCCTTTGGAGGGGTGCCCGCTAAGGCGGGCGGGGTGGTTTTTTGTTTGCGCCAGTAGGGTGGGCTGGTTTTTATTTCACCCAAATTCCTTAACAATATACTGCTCCAACTCGAGCATCACATTATTCAAATCGTGTTTTACCCTTAAATCGGAGACTCTATATACTCTTAATCCCAGCGAAATCAAATAATCTTCTCTTTTTTGATCGTATTCTTCTTTGTCATTATGGCTTGAACCATCAATTTCGATGACTAATCCCAAGGTTTTTACATAAAAATCCACGATATAATTGCCTATGATTCTTTGTCTGTCAAAGTCAATCTTCCAAAATATTCCTTTGTGGACTTGCAACCAAAAAATAACTTCGGATAATACACCAGCTTTGCGTAATGCCCGAGCTCTGGATTTTAGCTTTATATTGTAGGGTAAGTTTTCGATGAAGTTTCTGTAAATGGGGTGCCCATTAACAATTGCAGTTATTTCTTTGGTGTTGTCCATACAATTGGTTTTTATTCCCCTCCCTTGGAGGGGTGCCTGAAAAGCGGGGTGGTTTTTAAGTGAAATTACAGAAAAATAATGGAAACGCAAAAAAACCACCCCGCCCTACGGGCACCCCTCCAAGGGAGGGGAGTTACAGTAACTCTTTTTTCAAAAACTGCGCTGTGTAGCTTTTTTTATTTTTAGCAACTTCTTCGGGAGTTCCTTTGGCAACAACCTCTCCGCCACGTTTTCCACCTTCTGGCCCAATGTCGATGATATAGTCAGCTAGTTTGATTACGTCCATATTGTGTTCGATAATCAAAATGGTGTTGCCTTTATCAACCAGCTTGTTAATCACTTCCATCAACACCCGAATATCTTCGAAATGCAGTCCCGTTGTAGGTTCGTCTAGAATATAAAACGTATTTCCGGTATCTTTTTTAGCCAATTCTCCTGCTAGTTTAATACGTTGCGCTTCACCACCAGAAAGCGTTGTGCTTTGTTGTCCTAAAGTAATATAACCCAAACCAACATCTTGTAAAGTTTTGACTTTTCGATAAATTTTAGGAATGTTTTCAAAAAACGGAACAGCTTCATCAATAGTCATATTCAACACATCTGAAATGGATTTTCCTTTGTATCGAATTTCCAAAGTTTCTCTGTTGAAACGTTTTCCTTGGCAGGTTTCGCATTCTACATACACATCGGGCAAAAAGTTCATTTCAATCGTTCGAACACCAGAACCTTCACAGGTTTCACAACGTCCACCTTTGACATTAAAACTAAAACGCCCCGCTTTATAACCACGAATCATACTTTCGGAAGTCATTGTAAAAAGGTTTCTAATTTCAGTGAAAACTTCAGTATAAGTCGCAGGATTCGAACGTGGTGTTCTTCCAATCGGACTTTGGTCAATATCAATTACTTTGTCGATATGTTCCAAACCTTCTATTTTTTTGTAGGGTTTTGGTTTTTTGACACCATTAAAATAATAAGCGTTCAAAATAGGGTAGAGGGTTTCATTGATTAATGTCGATTTCCCGCTTCCTGAAACACCGGTTACGCAAATCATTTTGCCCAAAGGCAATTCTATGGATACATTTTTCAAATTGTTTCCAGTTGCGCCCGTCAGTTTCAGGAAATTACCGTTGCCTTCTCGGCGAGTCGCAGGAATTTGAAATTTCATTTTTCCGTTCAAATATTGGGCTGTAATCGTATCCGATTTTAGAGTTTCGGCAGGCGTTCCAATACTGATAATTTCGCCACCATATTTTCCTGCTTTTGGACCAATATCTATAACATAATCGGCACGTTCAATCATATCTTTATCGTGTTCAACAACAATTACAGAATTTCCAATATCTCGCAATTGTTCCAAGGAATGAATCAATTTATCATTGTCTCTTTGGTGCAAACCAATGCTCGGCTCATCTAATATATACAAAACGCCAACCAATTGCGAGCCAATTTGGGTCGCCAATCGAATGCGTTGTGCTTCGCCACCAGAAAGTGATTTCGAGCTTCGACTTAAAGCTAAATAATCTAAACCAACATTCATTAAAAACGCCAATCGATCCTTGATTTCCTTGATTACTTCCGTGGCAATCGTCTTTTGTTTATTTGATAAATGGTTGTTCAAATCCAGAAACCAAGCCGTTACATCGGAAATATCCATATCACATAATTCGGCGATATTCTTATCGTTGACTTTAAAAAACAAGGCTTCTTTTTTCAATCTTGACCCTTCGCAAACCGGACATTTAACTTCGTCCATAAATTCCTTAGCCCAACGTTTTATGGATGTCGAACCACTTTCATCGTGTTGATTTTTGATAAAATGTGAAATGCCTTCAAATTCAATTTTGTATTCTTTGGTCACGCCCAAAACTTTCGATTCGACAGAGAATTTTTCTTTTCCACCGTTCAAAATCATTTCCATTGCTTCCTCGGAAATAGTTTCAATAGCATCGGTCAATTTGAAATTGTATTTTTCGCCAATAATTTCCAATTGCTTGAACATCCAACTGCTTTTGTATTCTCCCAAAGGAGCAAAACCGCCTTTGTTTATAGACAATTTTGGATTGGGAATTATCTTTTTGATGTTGATTTCGTTTACCGTTCCCAAACCTTTGCAATGGTCGCAAGCGCCTTTTGGTGAGTTGAAGGAAAACAAATTCGGTTCCGGATTTTGATAGGAAATTCCCGTTGTGGGACACATTAAATTCCGACTGAAAAATCGAATCAAATCTGTGTCTTGGTCTAAAATCATTAAGACATTTTCGCCGTGATACATTGCCGTTTTGATGCTTTCGGTCAAACGTTTGGCATTATCTTCGGTATCTTCAATCACCATTCTGTCAACCACGATTTCGATGTCGTGGGTTTTGTAACGATCCAATTTCATTCCTGTGGTGATGTCCTTGCTATCTCCATTGATGCGAACTTTTAAAAAGCCTTGTTTGGCAATTTGTTGGAATAATTCGGCATAATGTCCTTTTCGAGCTCGAATAATTGGAGCGAGAATATTGATGCGTTTTCCAGCAAAATCTTGGGTAATCAACTCCTTGATTTGCTCATCGTCATAAGAAACCATTTTTTCTCCCGTGTTGTAACTGTAAGCATCAGCGGCACGAGCATATAGCAAACGAAGGAAATCATAAATCTCGGTTATGGTGCCAACTGTCGAGCGTGGACTTTTGCTGGTGGTTTTCTGTTCGATGGCAATAACGGGTGAAAGTCCATCAATTTTATCGACATCGGGACGTTCCAAACCGCCAAGGAATTGTCTTGCATAAGCTGAAAAAGTTTCCACGTAGCGGCGTTGACCTTCGGCATAAATCGTATCGAAAGCCAAGGATGATTTTCCGGAACCTGAAAGCCCTGTAATTACAACCAGTTTTTCTCTCGGAATTGTAACGTCTATATTTTTAAGATTGTGTACTCGCGCACCCAATACTTCAATGTTGTTATCGTTTTCTAGCATAAATTTTGGCAAAACGCAAAGTTACCATTTTGATTTATTCTTTCGGTACAACAGCTTCGAAGTTTATGTTAAAATAGAGACTAAATAGTATGCGGATATAACGGATTTGCTTCCCGAAGTTTCGGGAGCGAAAACGCAGATAAAATTTGATTTATTTTTTAAACAAGTTATGATTTCAATATAAACTAATTCTAATCTTTGAATTAGATAAATTTTTTATATTTGAAAAAAAATATAAGATGAATATTTTAGGAATAGGCTCACGCATAAAACACTCAGAATTGGGACTTGGAGTAGTAACCAATGTAACTTCAAAACAGTATTGGGTTACTTTTATAGAAAACGGATTGGAAACTATAGAAATAGACAGTGATTTTGAAATTATAGAAGCCGTTGAAGGCGAAGTGGATTCAGTTAGTTTTTATGATGTCGAAAAATCCTTGAAGAATTTATTGCAAAAATGGAGCGATGTTTCCCAAATAGTTCCCATTGGCGATAAGTGGAAAGGCGGCAAAATCATTTTAGAACCAGGAACCCACACGCAAAATAAAGAAGTGCCTATTGATACTTTTTTTCATAAAATAACAATGGTTCGCGATAGAATTAGGGTGATGGAACAGAAGATTAATGCGAGCAATCTTGACGAAGCCGAGAAAATTGATTTGCAACAATACATCACGAGAATTTATGGTAGTTTGACCACTTTCAATGTTTTGTTCAAAAACTCAAACGATTATTTTGTAGGAGATAAATCCAAATAGGTAAGTGCCTTATTGATTATTTGATGAGGCGGAATGGTTTTTATTATATTCTGCTTCGATTTTGTTAATTTCAGTTACAAGTCCTTTATTAATTAATTGTTTTATTCCTCCAGTAGGATAATATTCGTAAGGAGCAGGATTTATTTCATAGTACAATGTGTGTTGATTTTGCTCATGAAACAGAATAACAGCATATCCTATAAACTTTTTGTTCTTTTTTATTTTGGTAAAGCGATAAGCAATTACTTTATCCTCATTCAAATATTTACCCTCTTTTATTTTTTTTAGATACTTTTTACTTACTTCATCAATTATGATTGATCGGTTTTGTTTGTTTAGTTCAGGTGCATTTTTCCAAGCCTCTTTAGAAGAAGTAACGGAATTATTTATGTCAGTAATGACATTGAAATAATTAGATTCTTGAATTAAGTCGACCCGTTTTATTTGGAGATTGTCGTTACTTATATTCCTAATCACCTCCTTCTTGTCAATAATTTGCGAGCAAGAAACGGAAATCAGTACTAACAATGTATAAAGTAGGCTTTTTATCATGAATTAAATTTTTAGGTGGAAAGATATAAATAATTTTTGATTACGACTTGGAGGTAATTTAAAATAAAACTAAAAAGACATAGATTTTAGTAGCATAAAAATGCCCCCAAATAGTGGCTAACTTTTTGGGGGCATTCTATTAAATGAGATTTTTATTTTTAATAACAGATTATTACCTCAAACAAGCACCCAATTCGGTTTCAAAATTCTTTTGCAACTTGCTCATAATTTTGTCAATTTGAGCATCGGTCAAGGTTTTTGAATTGTCTTGGATGGTAAAACTCACCGCATACGATTTCTTGCCTTCCGGAAGATTTTTACCTTGGTACACATCAAATAAATTAACGTCTTTTAGGAGTGATTTCTCGGTTTGTCTTGCAAGATTATAAATGGCGTCAAAAGAGACGCTGTCATCCAACAGCAAAGATAAATCTCTGCGCACTTCAGGATATTTTGGAATTTCCGTGAATTTTATTTTATTGGAAAGTGATTTTAAAATCAAAGCCCAATTGAAATCGGCGAACAAAACTTCTTGTTTGATGTCAAAATGTTTCAATATTGATTTTTTTACTACACCATATTCTACCAAAATATCATTTCCAAAACCAATTGCGATTCCTTCTGAAAAAACATCAGAAGTTACTGGAAGATTTTGTGTTTTTTGAATTCCTAATCTCGAAAGAATCCCATTTACATAGCCTTTGAATAAAAAGAAATCGGTTGGTTTTTGTCCATTAGTCCAACTTTCTTGATTTCTATTTCCAGTAATTAACATCGTTAAATGTTTGCGTTCTTCGTAACCGGAATCGAATTTATGATAGGTTTTTCCGAATTCAAAGAATTTTAAATCTGAATTTCTACGATTGATATTGTATGATAAAGCTTCCAATCCGGAGAATAACAATGACTGACGCATCGCTGCCAAATCATTGCTCAAAGGATTCAACATGATTACATTGTGTTCTTCTTTCAACATTTCCGACAATTGGACGTAAGAAGCTGTTGTCAATGAATTGGCCATCATTTCATTGAACCCTTGCGAATTCAGTTGAGTGGCAATAATATTTTGAACTTTATAATCTTCGGTTCTTGGCGCAATGGAAACAGTGGCATTCAGTTTTTCCGAAAATTTGATGTTGTTATATCCATAAACTCTGAGGATTTCTTCGATAACATCTATTTCTCTTTGTACATCGACACGATAAGCTGGAATAATTAATCCTAATCCAGCATCCGAAACACTAGTTATTTTGATTTCTAATGATGCTAAAATGTTTTTAATGATTTCCTTCGACAGCTCCTGACCGATAATTTTCTTCACATTGTTGAAATTCAAAACGACAGGAAAATCAGCAATCTTCTTTGGATAAACGTCAATAATATCTGAAGTGATTTCGCCACCTGCCACTTCTTGAATCAACAAAGCTGCTCTTTTTAATGCATATTCTGTAATGGTTGGATCAATTCCTCTTTCAAAACGGAAAGAAGCATCCGTATTTAATTGGTGTCTTTTGGCGCTTTTTCGAATACTTACAGGATTAAAATAAGCACTTTCAAGGAAAATAGCAGTAGTCGTTTCAGAAACGCCTGAACTTTTTCCGCCAAAAACCCCAGCGATACACAAAGGCCCAATTTCGTCGCAAATCATTAAGTCTTCTTCGTGTAAGCTTCTTTCAACATCATCTAGCGTTGTAAATTTGGTTCCCGAAGGAAGAGTTTTTACGATTATTTTTCCACTAATTTTCGAAGCATCAAAAGCGTGAAGTGGCTGTCCTAATTCGTGCAAAACATAATTAGTAACATCGACAACGTTATTTTTTGGATTGATTCCAATAGCTTTCAATCGGTTTTGTAACCAAGTTGGAGAAGGTTTGATGGTAATTCCAGAAATACTAACTCCACAATATCTTGGAGCTAATAATGGCTTTTCGACGCGGACATCAATTTTCAGGATTCTTTTATCGACTCTAAAATTGCTTACCGATGGTGTAATGAATTTGACATTAACGCCAGTTTGCGATAATCCTGCTCTTAAATCGCGAGCAGTTCCCAAATGACTCATCGCATCAGCACGATTAGGAGTGAGTCCAATTTCGAAAACTTCGTCATTTTCTATTTTGAAAACAATAGCAGCGGGAGTTCCAGCTTTTATCGCATTATCTAATATCATAATTCCATCGTGACCTTCGCCTAGACCTAATTCATCTTCAGCGCAGATCATTCCGTGACTTTCTTCACCTCTAATTTTTCCTTTTTTAATTTGGAAAGCAATACCTTCTTTGTCATATAAAGTGGTTCCAATAGTGGCAACGGGTACTTTTTGACCCACGGCAACATTGGGTGCACCACAAACGATTTGAATAGGAATTCCATCGCCCAAATCTACTGTTGTCACTTTTAATCTATCGCCATCAGGATGTTGAACGCAAGTAAGAACCTGACCTACAACAATTCCTTCTAGTCCTCCTTTTACGGATTGGTAGTTGTAGACCATTTCTACTTCGAGACCTAAATCAGTTAGCAAAGCAGCGGTTTCATCGGATTTCCAGTCTATTTTTATGAATTGTTTTAACCAGTTGTAAGATATTTTCATTGTGTTTACAGTAATTTTTCAAAGAGGCAAATATAATCAATGTTTTTTGAGGTTCAAAGTTAGAAAGGAACAAACTTTGAAAGTCTTTTTGTGTATTATTTAATACGTTTTAGTCAAAAAATAAGTTTTTAGAATGTCAGATTTCTTGCCAATTCTTTCAATAAAATCTCGGTTAATTTTGCTTGGTACTGAGCTTTACTGTAGTTTACTTTAGCATTGACATAATTTAATTGTGCCGTTCTGAATTCCAATGTGGCTATGGTTCCTATGCGGAATTTATCTAATGTAATTTCCAAGTTTTGCTTGGCAATAGCTTCATTTTCAAATTCTAAATCTATCAATTCCAAATTGGTCAGATACGTTTGATAGAAGGCAGTTAATTGTGAATTCAGGTTGTGATTTTGCTGATTGATTGCCAATTTAGCATTTTCAATTTCAATCTTGGCAATTTTTTCATTTCGGTTTTGTGCAAATCCATCAAACAAATTCAATGAGGCACGAAATCCATAATTAAGTCCTTTAGCTGACGATTGAGTTGTAAAACCAAGCCCTGATTGGTTTTCCGAGAAAACATAGCCAGTAGTCAAGTTTAAAGTTGGATAACGTTCACCTTTTATTTGCTTCAATTGCAATTCCGATATTCTTTGATTTATAATTTGGCTTTCTAATTCTGGATTTTGTTTTTCCGCCAATGCGGTTAATTCCGGAAGCAATAGACTCTTATCCACATTAATCACATCAACCACTTTAAAATCAATTTTTGGATCGCGAGCCATTACTTGATTCAATATGATTTTTGTATTGGCATACAATTCTTTTTGTCTTAAAAGGTTCGTTCTATCCGTATTGAGATCCACTTGAGCATTCAAAACTTCTAATTTAGATGCTTTTCCAATCGTGAAACGGTTTTTTGCCAATGTTAATCGTTGATTTGAAATTTCAATAGTCGCATCCAACGCTGCCAATTGTTGTTGTTGGTTTACCAATTCAAAATAGACTGAATTTAAGTTGCTAATTTTAGTAGTGATGGTCAGTTTTAATTGGGTTTCGCCCAATTTTTGCAATTCTTTTAATTGATCTAATTTGGCAAACATTTTAAATCCGTCAAAAATCGTCCAATCTAAACCCACACCATAATTTAAGTTACTGTTTTTGGCATTGTCAAGTGAATTTACTGTTCCGTCAGCACGTGTCTGCGAAAGGTTTTGAATGCCGTTATTGTCCACAACCGTAGCAGTGACTTTTGGTAACATTCCAGCATTTCCGGTGGCTACATTCGTTTTTTCAATTTTTAAATTGTTTGATGCTATTTTGATTTCATAGTTGTTTTCCAATGCTATTTTCACGGCATCTTCGATAGTTAAAACTTCTTGGGCTTGTAATTGAAAACCAATTAATAACAATAGTAAAATGTTATATAAATTATTTTTTTTCATAATGTTCATTCTGTCTTTTTTTAACCACATAGATTTTACAAGGTTATATAATTATAAATTAAGGCGTTTTACTTTTCATAGATTGCATAGTTATGTGTAAATGAAATGTTTATTAACCCTTTTTTAATTTAATTTATATTTTTTCCTATGTGGTTAAAAATTTCTATTTAATTTCCTTTTCATATTCTTCAATATGGTCAAATTCGGGATAATGTTTTCTTGCTTTTGACCATAATAAATACAAAGATGGAATTACAAATAAGGTTAAAACCAAGGAGAAAATAGTTCCTCCAACAATCACAACTCCCATTCCAATTCTACTTTTTGAAGCAGCTCCAATTGATAAGGCAATCGGCAAAGCTCCCAGTGCGATAGCTAAACTGGTCATTAAAATAGGTCTAAGTCTCGCTTCAGATGCTTCTAATATAGCTTCTAATTTTGGTTTTCCCTGTTCCCGCAATTGATTGGCAAATTCAACAATCAATATTCCATTTTTGGTTACTAAACCAATAAGCATAATAGTTCCAATTTGGCTAAAGATATTCCAAGTTTGGTCAAACAACCAAAGCGAAAATAAAGCTCCGGCAACCGCCATAGGCACTGTCAGAATAATGATAAAAGGATCAATAAAACTTTCGAATTGCGCTGCCAGAATTAAAAATATCAATAATAAAGCCAGTCCAAAAGCAAAAGAGGTATTGGAACTACTTTCGACAAAATCACGAGATTCCCCGCCCAAATCGGTAGTGAACGTATCATCCAGAACTTTGGCTTTTATTTCATTCATTGCATCAATTCCGTCGCTAATACTTTTTCCAGGCGCAAGTCCGGCAGAGACTGTTGCTGCCATATATCGATTGTTATGGTACAATTGCGGCGGGTTACTTTTTTCTTCGATGGTTACAACATTATCCATTTGAATCAATTCACCTTTGTTGTTTTTGACGTACATCGAAGTTAAATCCAACGGTTTAGATCTATCTTTTTGGTCGAATTGTCCAATGACTTGGTATTGTCTTCCGTTTTTGATAAAATAACCAAAACGCTGTCCGCTTAACGAAAGTTGTAAAGTTTGGGCAATATCAATGACTGAAATCCCCAAACTTTCGGCTTTTTCACGATCGATGCTGACATTAATTTCGGGTTTGTTGAATTTTAGATTTACATCAGTAACGGAAAAAGTTTCATTTTTTGCTGCTTCATCCATAAATAGCGGAATTTTTTCCTGTAATTTTTCAAAGTTTGGTGCCTGAATAATATACTGAATCGGCAAACCACCGCGGCGACTTACCGAAATTGTTGGTTGTTGGATTACAGATGTTTTGGCATCGGGGTATTTTTTTGTCAATTTGGTAAATTGATCTGCAATTTCCATTTGAGATCTTTTTCTATCACTTGGGTTTTTCAAAGAAATTCGAATAAAGCCAGTATTTGAAGCTCCTGAACCGCTAAATCCAGGTGCGGTAAGAACCAAACTTACTTGTTTTTCAGGAATAGAATCATCTACCAACTTTGAAATTTCTTGCATAAATCGATCGGTATAGGCAAAGGAAGAACCCTCGGGAGTTGCCATTCGCATTACAAATCCACTTCGGTCGTCTAATGGTGCCGTTTCTTTTTGAATTAGGTTAAAAAATAAATAAATCAATCCGAAACAAGCAATTATAATGGGAAAGCTCATCCATTTTCTTTTCACGAAACCCTTCAAAGAATTAGCATAAGTAGTATTTAACTTTTGGAAAAAAGGTTCAGTTTTGATATAAAATTTAGATTTTTTTTGTTCTCCACCTTTCATTAAATAGGCATTTAACATTGGTGTCAAAGTCAAGGAAACAAAGGCAGAAACTAAAACTGCAGCTCCAATGACAACGCCAAATTCCCTGAATAATCGTCCGACAAATCCTTCCAGAAATATTACTGGCAGAAATACAGCAGCCAAAGTGATAGATATTGAAATCACGGCAAAAAATATTTCATTCGACCCTTTAATAGCGGCTTCGATGGGAGTCATTCCTTCTTCAACTTTTTTGAAAATATTTTCGGTTACCACTATTCCATCGTCGACAACTAGTCCAGTTGCCAGTACAATTGCTAATAAAGTCAATACATTTATTGAAAATCCGAAAAGCCACATAATAAAGAAAGTCGCAATCAACGAAACGGGAATATCAATTAAAGGTCGGAACGCAATTGCCCAATCCCTAAAGAATAGATAAATGATTAAAATTACTAGAAGCAATGAAATCCCTAATGTTTCCGCGACTTCAATTACTGATTTTTTTACAAAAACAGTGCTGTCAATGGCAATGTTGAGTTTAATATCCTTGGGTAAATCTTTTTGTAATCTATCAAACTCTTTATAAAACGCTTTGGAAATGTCAATATAATTGGCTCCCGGAAGCGGTACAATGGCAATACCAATGAGTGGCATTCCTGATTGCGTCATTTGGGTTTCGATATTTTCAGCATCAAGATTTGCGTGACCGATATCACTTAATCTCACAATTTTTTCGCCGGCAGTGCGGATAATAATATTATTGAATTCTTCGGCAGAAGATAAATTTCCGACTGTTTTGACCGTTAATTCAGTACTATTTCCCGTTATTTTTCCAGAAGGTAATTCTACGTTTTGTTTGTTTAGTGCTGCTCTAACTTCAGAAACAGTGCAGCCGTAAGAAGCTAGTTTTATTGGATCAATCCACAAACGCATAGCATATCTTTTTTCTCCCCAAATTTGAATTCCACTCACTCCGGGAATTGTTTCTAAATGTTGGCTAACAACATTTTCGGCGTAATCACTTAATTCCAATGCAGTACGACTGTCACTTTGCATGGTCATTGAAATAATGGCTTCACTATTGGCGTCAGCCTTAGAAACAGTTGGTTGTGAATCAATATCTTGGGGTAAATCTCTGACCGCTTGAGATACTTTGTCGCGAACATCGTTTGCAGCAGTTTCTAAATCTTTATCTAAATTGAATTCGATTGTAATGGAGCTGCTTCCTTGATTGCTTGAGGATGTAATATTCTTGATTCCATCTATAGAATTAACTGCCTTTTCCAGCGGTTCTGTAATTTGCGATTCAATAATATCGGCATTTGCACCTGTATAATTGGTTCGAATCGATATTTGTGCTGGATCTATGGAAGGGAATTCACGAACACCTAAAAATGTGTAACCAATAATTCCGAACAAGATGATGGTCAAGTTCATTACTATTGTTAAAACTGGTCTTCTTATGCTTAATGTGGATAAACTCATTGAGATTTTAGATTTTAGATTGAAGATTTTAGATTTAAGAATTAGAGTTTGTTGTACTAAAATCTAAACTTTAAAATTATTTAACTTTAACTTTAACTTTCACGGCATCGTCCTCTTTTAAAGACATTACACCAGTTGTTAATAGTGTGTCTCCGGTTTTTAAACCCGAAAGCACTAAAATGGAAGCATCAGTTCTTGTTGCCGTTTCTACCATAACTTCTTTGGCTTTGCCCATATTGGAAATGAAAACTTTCTTTCCGTTTTGAACAGGAATAATGGCTTCAGTAGGAACTACAATCGCATCTTTAATAATGTCCAAAGGCAATTCAACATCGGCAAAAGTACCAGGTAATAATTTGCCGTCTTTATTTTCTGCAATGGCTCGTACTTGCAAAGTCCTTGTAGCGATTTGAACTTCGGGTTCAATAGCATATATTTTGGCTGTATATTTTTCGGTTGAACCAGCAACTGTGAAACTTAAATTAGAATTTGGCTTCACCTCATTGGCATATTTTTCAGGAACAGAAAAAGTGATTTTTAATTTGCTGATGTTGATCAATTTTGCAACCAAAAGGGCTGGAGTAATATAAGTTCCCGGCGAAATAGAACGTAATCCTATCTTTCCAGAAAAAGGCGCTTTTACCGAAGTCTTGGCAATTTGTGCTTGAATCAATTGGATTTGGGATTGTGCCAATTTATAATCTGCTCTGGCGACATCATATTCTTCTTGGCTTATGGCTTCTTTTTCGAGCAATAATTTAGCTCTTCTTTCATTTTCCGAAGCCAATCCTCCTTTTGTTTTGGCTTGCGCCAATTGTGCTCTTAACTCAATATCATTAACCTTGAAAAGTAGTTGTCCTTTTGTCACATTACTTCCTTCTTTAAAATAAATTCCTTCTACAATTCCTGAAATCTCGGAACGAATCTCCACTTGTTCATTG
Organism: Flavobacterium sp.; assembly: GCF_031423415.1. GTDB lineage: Bacteria > Bacteroidota > Bacteroidia > Flavobacteriales > Flavobacteriaceae > Flavobacterium. The sequence continues at coordinate 7,469 of NZ_JANPFL010000027.1, read as the reverse complement.
GCTTCCAGCGAACCCGAAAGTGAAAGATTATTATTGAAAGTTTGCGTTTTAACAATGATTCCGTTCACAGTCATCGTTTTGATTTTTCCGCCTTTGTCTTTAGGATCGTCGTTTTTATTTTTGTTTGAGTTAATTCTGTAGGCTATAAAAGCACCAAACCCGATTATTAGTATGGTATAAACAATATGTTTTAGTTTCATAATTTTGTAAAAAAGATGAGATTATAAGTCTCCTGTTTAGGTAAAAAAACAAAATTAAGGTTTAGGATTTGTAATAAAGGGGTTTTGTCAATTTTTTAACAACTAATAAGCTAATATTACTACTCAAAAAATAAATTCTTCGTAAGAATATGAAGATTTAAAATGCTGTAAATTCTATTTAAAAATCAATGTTCATAAGAATTCTAATTCATATTCTTTGCTGCTATAATTCCAAATGTTTTTCTTTTTTGCTAATAGGACATACGTTGCTTTCAAAGTCAAATTCCGGTCAAAGGATTTTTTATACATACAAAGCAGCAGCTTCTCTTATTACATCTTCAAGAATTGCATTGTCAATAGCTTCTAAACTAAAATAACGTAAAGATTTTACAGTATTTCGACTCTCATCCACAAGAAATTCTTGATTTTTTTTTAATTTAAAACCTCTTGCAAAGCCCAAATCAACAAACCCTTTTTTATGATTATGAACCAGATAACAAAACGCCTTTTTTTTATAATAAAAATAAGGAACTCCATATTTTAAAAGTAATTCAGCATCAGGAAGAGATTTTTTTACGACACTTATTATATGAAGTAAAATCGACTGATGCATTTCTGGTTGCCGAAAGATATATTCATCAGTTAGTTTCATTTTTAGAAAATAGGTTCTTTAAATCCTTTTAATAATGGAAAACAAATTTACTTTTAGAATAGGAATATTAACTAATATAATTCCAAATGTTTTTCTTCTTAGTCAATTCAATATACGTGGCTCTCAAAACAGCATTTTCTGGTTTTTGCATTGGCGCATCATCCTTCAAAATTTTCAACGCATAATTCCGTGCCAATATCAGAATATCCCTGTCACGAACAATATCGGCAATTTGGAGATTCAAAACGCCACTTTGCTGTGTTCCCATCAAATCGCCTGGACCACGGAGTTTGAGATCGACTTCAGCAATTTCAAAACCGTCATTCGTTTGCACCATTGTTTCCATTCGGGTTTTGCTGTCGGCACTCAATTTGTGGCTTGTCATCAGGATGCAATAACTTTGTTCGGCGCCACGTCCTACGCGACCTCGAAGCTGATGCAGTTGAGATAATCCAAAACGTTCCGCACTTTCTATAATCATCACGCTGGCGTTGGGAATATTAACCCCCACTTCAATCACGGTTGTGGCTACCATAATATTGGTTTTTCCTTCAGCAAAGCGTTTCATTTCGGCATCTTTATCCGCAGGTTTCATCTTTCCGTGAAGGATAGAAATAGCATAGTGCGGCAAAGGAAAATCTCTGGAAATACTTTCATAGCCGTCCATCAAATCCTTGAAATCCATAGTTTTTGATTCTTCAATTAACGGATAGACAATATAAATTTGGCGGCCCAAAGCAATCTCATCTCGAATAAATTTCCAAACCTTCAAGCGATTGCTATCAAAACGATGCACGGTTTGAATGGGTTTCCGTCCAGGAGGCAACTCATCAATCACCGAGATATCCAAATCGCCATACAAACTCATCGCCAAAGTTCGTGGAATAGGAGTGGCGGTCATCACCAAAACGTGTGGCGGTACTATTTCCCCTCCTTCGGAGGGGTTAGGGGAGGATTTTCTCCACAGTTTTGAGCGTTGTTCTACTCCAAAACGATGTTGTTCGTCAATAACTGCCAATCCCAAATTTTGAAATTTCACCTTGTCTTCCAATAAAGCGTGTGTGCCAATCAGGATGTGCAAACTTCCATTTTCGAGCTCTTCGTGAATGATTCTGCGAGCTGCAGTTTTGGTTGAACCAGTCAGTATTTTTATATTGATTTTCAGTTCTTTGGCTAATTCTGTCAAACCATAAAAATGTTGGTTTGCCAGGATTTCTGTTGGTGCCATCAAGCAGGATTGAAAACCGTTGTCCAACGCAATGAGCATACTCATCAAGGCCACAATTGTTTTTCCAGAACCTACGTCGCCTTGCAGCAATCGGTTCATTTGGGCATTGCTTCCCATATCGATTCGGATTTCCTTGATGACTCTTTTTTGGGCATTGGTCAGTTCAAAAGGCAGATGATTTTTATAGAAATCATTAAAATATTCACCCACTTTTGTAAACGGATGTCCTTTTATTTTGTGCTTCCGAATCAGGTTTTGAGTAATTAATTGTATTTGAATATAAAACAATTCCTCGAATTTCAACCGGAATTGGGCTTTCGCCAAAGCTTCAGCACTTTTTGGAAAATGGATGTTGAATAAGGCGGCGTTTTTTGGAATCAGTTTCAATTCAGCAATTAAATAATCTGGCAAAGTTTCACCAAATATGGCTTGTGTTTCCTGAAACAAGTGCTGCATCATTTTATTGATTACTCGATTCGAAATTCCTCGGTTTGCCAAAGTTTCTGTTGATGGATAAACCGGCTGCATCGCTGAGCGCAAGCTTTGTTCGTGCTCTGCCATCAACTCGATTTCGGGATGAGCCATATTGAATGTGTTCCCAAAAGAAGTGCATTTTCCGAAAATCACGCAGATTTCGTTGAGTTTCAAACTTTCCCGAATCCATTTATGGCCTTGAAACCAAACGAGTTCCATTTGTCCCGTTTCATCCACGAAAGTCGCAACTAATCGTTTCTGGTTTTTGCCAAATTCAACGGTTTTGATGTTGATTATTTTACCGATGATTTGAACCTCGGCAACATTGTTTTGCAGTTCGTTTATTTTGTAATAACGCGTTCTGTCGATGTAGCGATTGGGAAAAAAATTAAGCAAATGTCCGTATTTGTGAATCCCCAATTCCTTGCGCAACAAAGCTCCACGGTTGGGACCGACGCCTTTGAGGTATTCGATGGGAGTTTCTAGGAGATTTTGCTGCATAGTTTGGACACGGATGACGCGGATTTACTTCGTAAAAACACGGATAAAAACGGAATTTTAATTTGATGAAGCGAAGATAGTTTTTTGTTTGGAAAATAGGAAATACAATTGTTTGGTATTGGTATAGAAAAAGTATATTTGAATTATTAAATCACTATCAAATGACAACCCATCTCGCTCTTCTTCGTGGCATCAACGTTTCTGGTCACAATATGATGAAAATGGAGGTTCTGAAAGCAACTTTAGAAGCCGTTGGTTTTCAGAATGTGCTAACTTATATCCAGTCGGGAAATGTTTTTGTAGATACCGAGGAAGAAAATCCTGCTGCTGTTGGTTTTAAAATCAAGCAGGAGATTTTCAAGGCTTTTGGTCACGAAGTTCCTGTTGTGGTTATTGGCAAAACCGATTTAGAAGCCTGTTTGAAGAATAACCCTTTTTTGAAAGAGGCGGATTTGGACATTAAAAAATTATATGTAGCTTTTGTTTCTACAACTTTGCGTAGTGACTGTATCAATGATTTAAAAATTAGCCAATTTAAACCTGATGAAGCGAGTATTGATGCCAATCGAATTTTTATTAAATATGCTGTTGGCGCAGGGAAAACGCGATTTGATCAGAAATACATTGAGAAAAAATTGAATGTTACGGCAACAATTAGGAATTGGAATACAGTAACACAATTGTTGAAATTGTTTGAAGAAAGATAAAGAATGAAACGCCTACCACAATTTTAATTGACTCGCAGGGATAGGATTATCGGCGTTCCATCTTCCAATATAAAACAAATAATATCAACAGATGAAATACTTTTTCCTTTTTATTTATAGCGTCGTTTTTGCACAACAAACGAAATCAGTCGATTTTAAATCAGTTTCTGGTCAATTAGCCATCAATCCTAGCGAAAAATCAGTTTCGGGAGCGGTTAAGTATTATTTTAAAGTTTTGAAACCCATAGACACACTTAAAATTGACGCTCAAAACATGACTTTTTCCGAGGTGGAAATGAATGAAAAGAAGATTCAATTTACCACCAACGGCAAACAACTTTTGTTGATTTATCAGTTCAAAAAAGGGAATAATAGTTTAACTTTTGAATATAAAGCGATTCCCAAACAAACGTTATATTTTGTCGGTTCTGAAGCGACCCATAATTTACAAATTTGGACGCAGGGACAAGGGAAATACACCAGCCATTGGTTTCCTAGTTTTGACGATGTGAATGAAAAGTTGATTTTTAATCTAGAAGTTGTTTTCGATTCAAAATATAATGTGATTTCCAATGGGATTTTAAACCGTAAATGGGATAATAACAATTCAACTTATTGGGAATATAGAATGCAAAAGCCGATGAGTTCTTATTTGTTGATGCTTGCTATTGGAAAATTTGATAAGAAAACGGCGTTTTCAAAATCAGGAATTCCTTTAGAAATGTATTATGAACCAAGTACTTCGCACAATTTTGAGTCTACTTATCGTTATTCTAAACCAATTTTCGACTTTTTGGAAAAGGAAATAGGAGTGAAGTATCCTTGGAAAATTTACAAACAAATTCCCGTTCACGATTTCTTGTACGCTGGAATGGAAAACACTTCGGCTACACTATTTTCGAGTCGGTATTTTGTAGATTCAACTGGTTTTGAAGATCGAAATTACACCAATGTCAATGCTCACGAACTAGCGCATCAATGGTTTGGCGATTTAGTCACTGCCGAAAGTGGGAAACATCATTGGCTTCAAGAGGGATTTGCGACTTATTATGCTTTGCTGGCTGAGAAAGAAATTTACGGAGAAGAGTATTTTTATTCCAAATTATATGATTATTCCCAACAGGTTAAGCAAGCTGCCAAAACCGACACGATTCCTGTTTTGAATGCCAAAGCCAGTTCGCTGAGTTTCTATCAAAAAGGAGCTTGGGCTTTGCACGTTTTACATGAAGGAATAGGTGAAAAAGCCTTTAGAAAAGCAGTGAAAAATTTTTTGAAGAAGCATTCGTTTCAGAGTGTAAATACTCAAGATTTCTTCGATGACATCAAGAAGGTTTCTAATTATGATTTGGATAATTTTAGTAAAGTATGGCTTGAATCATCACAATTTAATAGTTATATTTACAATGATTTACTATATAAAAATAAAACAGTTCATTTGCTTATTGATATTGCAAAATTACGAAGTAAACCTTTGTCAGAGAAAAAAGAATTCTTTGCTGAAACGTTGCAATCGGATGTGTATTTTTCTGTAAAAGAAGCGATTGTGTACCAATTAAAAGATGAAACGTTCGAGGATAAAAAACAGTTATTACTTCTTGCGATGGCGACTAATAATTTACAAGTTCGGCAAGCTGTTGCAGCCACTTTAAATGCTATTCCAGAAGAATTTCGAGAGCAATATGAAAGTTTATTAGACGATAAATCGTATCAAACACAAGAAATCGCTTTGTATAATTTATGCCAAGATTTCCCTACCAATCAAATTATTTATTTGGAAAAGTCCAAAAAATGGATTGGGTATAGTGATTATAATTTGAGAATTTTATGGTTGTATCTTGCTATTGCAACCAATACATTAGAACTAGATAAAAAATTGTTAATCAATGAATTGAAAAACTTTGCTTCAGCTAATTATGACGCATCTAGCAGACAAAATGCTTTAGAAAAATTATTGGATTTAGATTTGAAAGATGATTTTGTTTTGAAAAATTTGGTTAGCGCAACCACACATCATATTTGGCAATTTTCTAAATTTGGTAGAGATACTATCCGAACCTTATTGAAAAATCCAGAAATGCGTGTTGCATTCGAAAGAGTTTTACCTGGTTTAAATGAAAAAGAACAATTTCAATTGAAGCGATTGTTGAAAGAGTAAACTACCATAATTGGCTCACTTCGTTTTTTATAAACGCCAATGCAGCACTACTTGGGGATTTTTTTTCAAATAAGTCACTCAAAATTACTTCACGCAATTGATTGGCATCTGCCGGTTTTTCGCTTTTACTTGCCAATCGAATCATTTGGATTGTGGCATTTTTAGCAGTTGTGATTATTGCCCAACATTCATCTGAGATGTAAATCTGTTGGGTTAAATTATGTTCAAATTCTTGCTCTACTTGAGCAATTACAAAATTGGCATATTCATTTTTATCTTCTGAAATAGGGGTGATCCTGATCAACAATTGACTTGGGTTTATGCGTTCCATAAATAAAGTTATGCGTTCGTAAGCCTGCAAACGAAGGGGTAAAGTATCTTTTCGATTGTCCTTTTGTAACAACCATCTTCTTGTATTTTGTTGGTCTTTAAAGTAGGAATTAAATAAATAGTAAGCCACTCCTCCAGTAATTAATGAGGGAAGCGTGTAAGCCAATATTTCAATAATTTTTGCTGAATCCATTGATGTTGTAGATTTTTATTTAAAATTTTCTAAGCGAAAGCAAATTAACGAATAAACCAATAAACTTATATTACATTTGGTGAAATTTTACAAAAAATGGAATCGTACATCCTAATTTTGCTTTGTCTAGCTGCTTTTCTAGCTGGATTTATTGATGCAATCGTTGGAGGAGGCGGATTGATTCAAACCCCTGTTGGGTTAATTCTGCTACCCAATCTTCCCGTTGCTACTGTTATTGGAAGTCTGAAAGTACCCGCTTTTAGTGGCACCTCCTTTGCCGCTTATCAATACTTGAAAAAAGTGGATATGAATTGGAAATTACTCGCCATAATGATGATTTTGGCATTTCCATCGGCATTTTTGGGCTCAACTTTGTTGACTTATGTGAGTAATGATTTTATGAAACCTTTGTTGCTGCTTGTGTTTTCGTTATTGGTCGTTTATACTTATGCTAAGAAAAATTTTGGACAACATATAGTAAAATCACATTCTACTAAAACTCACGTTTTGTATGCTGTTGGTATCAGTTTTGTAGTTGGTTTTTACGATGGTTTTATTGGGCCAGGAACCGGGAGCTTTTTGGTTTTGGCTTTTATTGCCTTGATGGGATTTGATTTTTTACACGCTTCCGCTAATGCTAAAATGGTAAATCTTGCGACCAACTTTGGTTCAATTTGTTTGTTTATGCTGAAAGGCAAAATTATTTGGGCTATCGCCATTCCGATGGCATTTAGTAATGCTTTTGGTGGTTGGCTAGGAGCAAAATTAGCCATCAATAAAGGCAATAAATTTATCCGAATCTTCTTTTTGGTGGTCGTTATCGGTACGTTGATTCGGTTTGCGTATGACGTTTTTTATAAATAGATGCTATAAAAAAACTCCTAATTCGAAATAGACTGAACCCAAAAGTTTGGACAAATTTATAATTAATTTTGATAATAATGAGTTCGATATTGTATCGGGCTCATTTTGTTTAAATTTGACTTGATTCTGTCATTATTGTAATAATTTATATATTCATTTATTTCC
>NZ_JANPFL010000026.1:0-7608 GCF_031423415.1 Flavobacterium sp. | reverse complement strand
ATCTTTTAGAAGTTCTTGAAAACAGAGGGATTCAAATGTGCTAGATTTCTATATTCTGTTCAGAATACCTCATTACAATTTTATTTCCTTTTCAAGATTTTATATTCTTCATAGCAGGAGCTAATGGCGTCAAGTATTTGCAGGTCGTTGGCTGTTCGCATAAAGGATTCGGAGTAATTGCAACGTTCGAGAATTTCGGCAATTTCTTTTTTATTCACACCAAGAAGTACGGCAATAGTTTCTCTGTCATACTTTGTTTCTAGTAAATTTCGGACGGTGTCGTCCTTTTTCATTTCTCGCAATCTTTTGAGTTCAGTAGGTTTTTTACCAAAGAAATTATAAAGTGCATCGGCGGGATTAAAGATGGAACCCATCACTTTTCCAAAAGCATTTGGCGAATACTCACCGGCTTCGTAACCTTCTGTCAAACCCGAAATGCTGTAGCGGTAATTTTCTTTTACGGGAATCAATTTTGAATCTACTTCGATGTAACCTGTTAAATTGTATCTTCCTACAATAACTTCTTCAAGCGCATAAGCTTTTTCCGTCAGCTGAATTTTTGTAGTTTTGGTTTTTACCCAATCGTTGGTCACTCTGATTCTCAAAGATTGAAATCCTAAAATTGTAATGTGCAGCGTATCATTTACAGAAACGGCCAATTCAAAATTGCCTTTATCATCAGTAGTTGTTCCTCTTACTTTATTGATGTTAATGATATTTACATTGGGTATAGGAAATTTTGTATTGTCATTGATAATAGTCCCGGTAACGGTTTGGACTGGTTCAATAACTTGTGCAAAAGTTGTCGAGGCAAGTATTAAAAAAAATAAAACTACAAAATATTTCATAAACGAATTTAAAACTTTAAAAGTAATAAAACGGTATTAAATATTTTATAGTTTCAATATAATTATAAGAAAATTAACAAAAGTGTTAACTTCTTCTAGGTCTTTTCTCTCTTGGTGCGTCACCGAAGCTTTCCGAGCGTCTTGCAGGTCTTTCAGAAGAACCACCATCACGTCTTGGAGCTTCTGAGGATCTTGGAGCTCTTTCAGAGAAACCACCAGTTCTTGGTGCTGAACTAGTTCTTGGTCCAAAACCGCCTTCTTTTGGTGCTGAACTTCTGTCGCTTCTAAATCCGCCACCAGAACCTTCACGTCTTGGAGCAAAATTTCCTTCTCTTCTTGGAGCTGAACTTCTCTCACCACCGGAACGACCTCCGCCAAAACCACCACCTGAAGATCTCCCGTTGTGATCGCGTCTTCCGCCACCGTCATTTTTGGAGATTTCAACATTGATACGACGTCCTTCTAATTGTACGTTATTCAATATTTCCATTACTTTATCAGTATGTTCTGGGTCAGTGTTAAAGAAAGAGAAACCTTCTTTCACATCTACTTTGAAAACATCATCACGACCTAAGTCTAATGTTTCTTTCAAGTAATCTTTCAATGACATCCAATCGAAATTGTCTCTCGATCCAATGTTTACAAAGTATCTTGTAGCACCGCCATTGTTGTTTTCTCTTGGAGCTCCATCTCTGTCATCACGTTCTCTTCTTTCAGAACCTGATGATTGAGATGAAATATCTCTAGTTTTCTTGTAGTAATTGATGAAACGGTTAAATTCTACCGATACCATTTTTTTGATTAATTCTTCTTTTGACAATCCTTCAAGAACATTGTTGATAGCTGGAAGATAATTGTCAATTTCGTGATCTACTTCGGTATCTTTAATCTTGTTGGCCAAATGCAACAATTGAATTTCGCAGATTTCAATTCCAGATGGAATGGTTTTTTCTTCAAATTTCTGTTTGATGATTCTTTCGATAGCCGAAATCTTGCGGATTTCACTTTTGGTTACAATAACTATAGAAGTTCCCAATTTTCCTGCACGACCTGTACGGCCAGAACGGTGATTGTACGTTTCGATTTCATCAGGCAATTGATAGTTTACTACGTGAGTAATATTATCAACATCAATTCCACGAGCAGCCACATCCGTAGCTACAAGCATTTGGATTTGTCTTCCTCTAAAAGATTTCATTACACCATCGCGTTGTGCTTGAGATAAATCTCCGTGCAACGCAGCGGCGCTATACCCATCTTCAATTAATTTTTCAGCAACAGCTTGTGTATCTCGTTTTGTTCTACAAAAAACTACTGAGAAAATGTCTGGATTAGCATCAGCCAATCTTTTTAGCGCTTCATAACGATCTCTTGCATTTACCAAATAGAATTCGTGAGAAACTGTAGCAGAACCTGAGTTCTTAGTTCCAACTGTGATTTCTAACGGCTTGTGCATAAATTGTTTCGCAATTCTAGCTACTTCTGCTGGCATTGTAGCTGAGAATAACCAAGTGCTTTTTTCGTCCGGCGTTGTTGATAGGATGTTTACGATATCTTCGTAAAAGCCCATATTCAACATTTCGTCTGCTTCGTCAAGGATACAATAATTAATTTGAGTAATGTTTACCAATCCTCTGTTAATCATGTCCTGCATTCTACCTGGAGTAGCCACAATAATTTGCGCACCTCTTTTGATGTCTCTAGCCTGTTCTGTAATACTCGCACCACCATAAACTGCCACTACATTAATACCTTTTTCGTATTTTGAGTAGTTTTTAATCTCGTTTGTAATCTGCAAACATAGTTCGCGGGTAGGTGATAAAATTAACGCCTGTGTATTTCTGTTGTTGGCATCAATTTTTTGAATGACTGGAAAACCAAAAGCTGCCGTTTTCCCTGTCCCTGTCTGAGCCAACGCAACTAAATCTGTGTCTTGTTCCAATAATAGGGGAATCGCTTTCTCCTGTACTTCGGTCGGATTCTCAAATCCTAGATCGATAATCGCACGTTGTAGCGATTCACTCAATCCTAATTGTTCAAATTTGTTCATATGTATTTTTAAAATTTGCTGCAAAAGTAGTGCTAATAAACGAGATAATCTAATGCAAATTCTAGATTTAATATTTTATTGTTATTTGAAAATCAATTAGTTAGTTTTTTAAGAACGCTATAAGTTGCTCTGTTGCCTTGCCGCGATGGCTGATTGCGCCTTTTTCTTCGAGAGAAAGTTGCGCAAAAGTAGCTTCATAGCCATCGGGTTTAAAGATGGGATCATAGCCAAAACCCTGATTTCCTGTTTTTTCTAGAGTGATTTCGCCCGTTGCAATTCCTGTAAAAAGATGTTGTTTCCCGTTTAAATTTAAGGCAATTACGGTTTTAAATTGGGCTATTCTATTGGTTTTATATGCCAAAGCTTCCAAAACTTTATTCATATTGTCGTCAGAACTTCTCTGTTCTCCTGCATAACGAGCGGAGAAAACGCCAGGCTCTCCGCTTAACGCTTCAACTTCTAGCCCTGTGTCATCAGCAAAGCAATCGTAGCCATACTTTTGAGTTACATAATTGGCTTTCAATACAGCATTTTCTTCGATGGTATCAGCAGTTTCTGGAATTTCTTCAAAGCAGCCAATACTTTCGAGGCTTATAATTTCGATATCGGTAGGAAGCATTTGCTGCACTTCAATGATTTTATTTTTGTTATTAGTGGCAAATACGAGTTTCATTTTTTAAATATTGATTAGTTGTACAGCAAAGGTATACGGTTTTGATTAGGGTATTTTAATTTTCGATTTTAATTTTGTTTGGATAATAAAGTTCACAAGCAAAACTTAGGTCAAAACTATCAATATTTTTGTATTTAGCTAATTCGGTGCTATTTGTTTTTTGGATTAAACATTATTTGCGTAATATTGTACTTTAACTAAATACAATAGATATGAAAAAATTAAGTAATTTATTTGTCTTGATAGTTATTCTAGTAACAGTTTTCACTTCGTGCACCAAAGATATAAGTGGTCCTGTCGATGTAAATTTTGCGGAAGGGAAATGGAATTTTGATAAATCAACTGTATCTTCTAGTGGCTTTACACTTCCATACACCACGGATTATTTAAAAAATGAAGATGGATGTCCTAAAGATTATATCGAACTTCTTACGGGAGGTGTTGCTAAAAACGGTAACTATACGTCAGGTTGTGCGTTTGAGCAAAAAGTAGGAATTTGGTCGACGAGCGGAACTAATTTAATTATGTCAGTTGCTGGCTCAGGTATTGATGGCACTTTTGCTATTGTAAGTCTTTCTGCTACTGAGTTAATTTTGAAAATTGATGGAACGTACGAAGGAAAATCAGGTACATTAAACTTATATTTTAAGAAGTAATTATTTAGAATTTTTTGCTTCTTAATTTATTGTTAAAGTAATGCAAAGCAGTATTTTGAATTGTATTTAGTCGTATATTTGAGTGTAGTTTTTGATTAATTACTTGAGCATATAATATCATAAATATTTTAATATTAGAAAAAGTATCTCAATAGGCAGCTATACTAGATAAATGTATAAGTTAGATAATGATAAATCAGAACCTATAAAAAGTGAGGACTATAAAAAGTCCTCCTTTTTTTTATGTAAAAATTGTAATGAAAGAATAGGATAGCAGATAAAATAATTGCAATTGTATCTGTTTTATTACAGCAGTTATAATTTATAAAGCCGAAGCGTTAATTTGATGTTAAAATATTGATTTTTATATCATTATGAAAATTTATGATGTACATTTGATTGTGGTTTTGATTCACTATTTGAGTATATCAATCTGAACGGGGAGATTATTTAAAAGGTCATTTACCGAAAGGGAAAAAGTAATACTAGTAAATCAGAATTAACAAGGAGAGGTCTGTAAAAAGACCTCTTTTTTGTTTTAAATAGTTCTAACTATAGCGTAACCTCACAAAAACGTGTTTGATTCCCTTTTTGTCGGATTCTCTTTCATCGATTTCTAGAATTTCTGTTAAGGATTTCAGCATTGGAGTGAGTTTTGAAAATCCGTAATTTCTGGGGTCGAATTCTGGTTTTTTCTTCACTATGAGATTACCAACATCTCCCAGAAAAGCCCAGCCATCTTCATCGCCAATGGCGTCGAGTGTATCTTCTATAAGTTCTATAGTTTGGCTGTCGATTTTGTTTGGGGTTGTCTCTTTTTGTTGCTGCACCTGTTCGGTCCGCGAATTATCAGGCGCGGAGTCTACGGGTTTTTTAGACTCCGCAATAGGAGCAACAGTTGGTTTTGGAGACTTGCTTCGTCCGTTTGCTATTACTCGTGTCTTTTTTATGGCTCCATCCAAGACTTCTATGTAAATAAAACGATCGCAAGCCACAATAAACGAATTTGGAGTTTTCTTTTCGCCAATGCCAATAACTTTCATTCCAGATTCTCGCAATCGAATGGCCAATCGTGTGAAATCGCTGTCGCTAGAAACGATACAAAAACCATCGACTTTATCGGAATACAACAAATCCATTGCATCGATAATCATCGCCGAATCCGAAGAATTTTTACCAACGGTATAACTGTATTGTTGAATTGGCGTGATGGCGTGTTCCAATAAAACGGTTTTCCAGCCGTTGGCATTGGGTTTTGTCCAATCGGCATAAATGCGTTTGGTGGTTGGCGTCCCGTATTTGGCTATTTCTTCCATCATTCCTTTTACATTGCTGTAGGGAACATTGTCGGCATCAATAAGGACGGCGAGTTTTAATTCTTTGGTATCTTGTGACATAAATATAGTGTTCAGTACTCAGTAGTGAGTATTCAGTGAATCAAATATACAAAGTTTATTGTGAAATCTAATGCCTAGCCCAGATAGAAATGGAAATCCTTTTTTTGAGAAAAGCTATTTTTTCCTGACTTTGCAGAACGACCACAGGAAGTTCCTGCAAGGCCTTGGAAAAAAAGATTTTATAAAAAAAGATTAGAATGAACAGCTGGAAAGTGCTTCCAATTACTTCACTTATTTTATATTGTCATCTGTGTTCAGTGAACTTTGTTTGCCACGTTTTTCGCAATGACAATTAGGATATTTTTTAATATGCATATATTATGATAAGAAAGATTAAATAATTAATTTTGCAACTTCAAAAAATATATAATACTTCACGATATTATGGTAAAAGATTTATTCGAAAGAATTCAAAACAATAAAGGACCATTAGGAAAATGGGCTTCACAAGCTGAAGGTTATTTTGTGTTTCCAAAATTAGAAGGAGATTTAGGACCAAGAATGAAATTTCAAGGAAAAGAGGTTTTAAACTGGAGTTTGAATGATTATTTGGGCTTAGCGAATCATCCCGAAGTGCGAAAAGCCGATGCAGATGCTGCCTTAGAATTTGGTGCAGCTGCGCCAATGGGAGCAAGAATGATGTCGGGTCACACCAAATATCATGAACAGTTAGAGCAAGAATTGGCTGCTTTTGTGATGAAAGAATCGGCTTATTTATTGAATTTTGGGTATCAAGGAATTATGTCAACCATTGACGCGTTAGTGACCAGAAATGACGTGATTGTGTACGATGTAGATGCTCACGCTTGTATTATTGATGGCGTTCGTTTGCATAGCGGTAAACGCTTTACATACAAGCATAACGACATCGAAAGCATGGAGAAAAACTTGCAACGTGCTACAAAATTAGCTACCGAGCAAGGTGGAGGAATTCTTTTTATTACCGAAGGTGTTTTCGGAATGCGTGGTCAGCAAGGAAAGTTGAAAGAAATTGTGGAAATGAAAAAGAAATACAATTTCCGTCTTTTGGTTGATGATGCACACGGTTTTGGGACACTTGGAAAAACTGGTGCTGGAGCAGGCGAGGAGCAAGGCGTTCAAGATGATATTGATGTTTACTTTTCGACTTTTGCCAAATCGATGGCGAATATCGGTGCTTTCGTTGCTGCCGATAAGGAAATTATAGATTATTTAAAATACAATTTGCGTTCGCAAATGTTTGCCAAAGCATTGCCAATGATTCAAACTATTGGTTCTTTGAAACGTTTACAATTGTTGCGTGACAATCCAGGATTGAAAGACAAATTATGGGAAAATGTAAATGCTTTGCAAAATGGATTGAGAAGCAAAGGATTTAATATTGGCGATACTAATACTTGTGTGACACCTGTTTACTTAGAAGGAAGTGTGCCAGAAGCAATGGTGATGGTAAATGACTTGAGAGAAAACTACGGTATTTTCTTGTCGATTGTGATTTATCCTGTTATTCCAAAAGGGATGATTTTATTGCGTGTTATTCCTACAGCTCCTCACACATTGTCTGATATTGACGAAACGCTAACCGCTTTTGAAGCCATTCGTGAGAAATTAGTAAACGGAACTTATAAAGAAATTGCCAGTAAAACTAAGGTTGATTTAGACGCTTAATAGTTAGTGATCAGCCTGCCTGTCGGCAGACAGGTGTTCAGTTTTTTAGTGTTCAGGTAGAATTATAAACTGTCTCCAAAATTATAGATTTTCAAATGAGTACCTCGTATTCGAAAGTCTTTTACAGAGCAATTAAGTTAAAAGCAGTTTTTTCTTAATTGCTTTTTGTTTTCAAATTTTGGACTAATTGATTAAATGTAAATAGTCATTCCTTAAAAATGAATTAACAATTTGATTGTTAATAACTTGTGATTAAATTCAGTTGAAAACAGTACTTTTAAATCGCCAAAAAGTGTATATTTCGGTATAAAAAAGTGGCAATATGTTAGGCAAAATA
>NZ_JANPFL010000025.1:0-18236 GCF_031423415.1 Flavobacterium sp. | reverse complement strand
AGGTGCCTTTAGTCAGGCGATGATTGCCTATTTCGAAGGAGCTACTTTAGGACTTGATGCGGGTATTGATGGGAAATATTTTAACGATAGTAAAATTGCGTTGACTTCTACCATCGATGCAGCAGAATACACCATTCAAGGACGTCCTGCTTTTGACCCTAGCGATTTGGTTGCTCTAAGTTTCAAAACTGATGTCGCAGGTGATTACACCATTGCCATAGATGCGGTTGATGGTTTGTTTGCCAAAGGGCAAGAAGTATATTTAATAGATAGTCTAACCGGAAAAGAAACTGATTTGAAAGCAGGAGCCTATACTTTTGCAGCAGCAGTAGGCGAAGCTAAAGATAGATTCTCGTTGAAGTACCAAAAAACATTGAAAGTAGATGCACCAGTATTTAACGAAAACTCAGTTAGTATATTCAAAAACAATGGTGTTCTCTATGTGAAATCAACCAGTAAAGACATCAAAAACGTTGAAGTCTATGATGTACAAGGCCGATTGATAGCACAGCAAAAGAACGTCAACGCTACGACAGCCTACATCAACAACTTGAAATTGTTAAGCCAAGTATTGATTGTAAAAGTAAGTGCTCCTGATAATAGTGTGGTAAGTAAAAAAGTATTGAACTAACAATTTAAAGCAAAAAAAAATGAAAAATACGATAGTAAAAATAGGTCTAACAATAGTTTGTTTATTCTCAAACCTACTCCTATTTGCAGATCCTGGCGATGAGTCTGACACCGGTGATTTGGAAGGTGGTGATGCTTTTCCAGGTGCCCCAATTGGCGATTATATTTGGGTATTAGCACTAATAGTTGTAGTATATGCTTTTTGGAAATTAAAGGCTGCACAAAATTCTAGAATTCAAGACTAAGAAAACAAAGTTTTCTGATAGCAAAAACCTTGTTCCAGATGTGGAGCAGGGTTTTTTGGTTATCAAACAATAAAACATCGGTCAAATTACCATCATAGTCAAAGGGTTTGCCGCTACCAATCAAATAATATTTGTTCATAAATTAGTTGATACTATTTTTGGTTTTGGCAGGAATTCTATTGGCAGTTTACAGTTTTATCTAAAAGGTGAACGGTTTAAAACCAATCTAGAGATTTATACGAAGAAAGGCGTACGCTAATGGTGAACGCCTTTTTTTTACCACTAATAAATCGTACTTTTGAATCGCAATAAAACTCTTCTGAGAGTAATAAAGCTTTAACAAACAGGCTAATACTTCTATAAAATTGAATAACAACAAACCACATAGCACACCTCAAGAAGCCGCTACACTTTTGTATGTTTTTAATAGCGTGTACCCTATTAGCGCAGCTGCCCAGACTTTTATCATAGAAAATACGTATCCTATGACAGTTCGAAAGGGCAAGAAATTGCATCGGTCAGGTGAGATTTGCGATATGATTTATTTTGTAAACAAAGGAGCGATTCGAGGCTGTGTTCAAGAGGACAAAAAAGATATTACCACTTGGATTACTGTCGAAAACGAATTGGTAGCGTCCATACATAGTTTTATATTGCAAATTCCGAGTATAGAAAATATGGAAGCCATAGAAGATTCTGAACTATTAGGAATGAAACATATAGATATGCATCGTTTATATGCTCAGGAACTCGAAACCAATATTTTGGCAAGACGCATTTACGAAAAATATTATGCCGATGCCGAAATTAGAGCTTTAACTGCCCGATTAAGTAATGCGGAATTAAAGTACGAATACTTCTTAAAAACCTACCAACATCTTTCCAATAGAATTCCGCTAAAGTATATTGCCTCCTTTCTGGGTATGAATCTCGAAACCCTAAGTCGTGTTCGTGGAAAAATTCGCGGCAATACCGAAAAATAAAGTTTGACAAATGTCAAATAATGATAGTGTTTTGATTTTTGATGTTTTGAAAAAAATGTTTTAAAATTATTAAAATCAAATAGTTATGTTTTATTGTTTGTTATTTTTATAAATCGATAAAAATCAGCCTTAACATTTGTTTGGCTTTTGTTTTTCTTTATACCTTACTTTTGAACTGGCAAATAGTTATGCTTTTTCCAATTCAAACTCATTAGTTATGAAACAATTCTACATCTTATTGCTAACAATTTTATGCTGTTCTATTTCGCATTCTCAAACGCCTGG
The DNA here is from genome assembly GCF_031423415.1 of Flavobacterium sp. Lineage (GTDB taxonomy): Bacteria > Bacteroidota > Bacteroidia > Flavobacteriales > Flavobacteriaceae > Flavobacterium. Next base: position 16,093 of record NZ_JANPFL010000025.1, on the reverse strand, counting down.
CAATACGCTTGCACTTGATGGCACTTACGATTATGTAGCCTTGCCACGAGCTGTATTGAATACCCTTAGTACAAGTACTTTTGAAACTTGGTTCTACCTAAACAGCCGTGTAGAGGGTGCTATTTTAATAAAACAATACAAAAAAACATTGGCGCCACCACTGATTTTGATGTCGAAAACTACAAAGCCAGTATGATTGCCAGCAACTTTGCCGGATGCTTTTGCATCAGGTTTACCAAAAACGGGGCAAATGGAATCAACATATACAACCGTCAAAAAGGCATCGTAGTTTGGAAATTTTGACTCGAGAAATAATAGTCCTAATGATGATCATATTGTTTTAGAATCCGTTGGCTACCCGAACACCCGCAAAGCCCAGCTTATGGTGTTGTGATAGGCAATGCTGAAATAGGGCAACCAAGCGATATTATAGAAATTGTTTTTGGGTGATAGTAGGTTCTTTCATTTTATACCAAACCAACCCTGTTAGGGTTGTATACCCTTACAGGGTTGAATAAAAAAAGTGGAGTACAGCTACCACTCTAATAAACGGGGCAAAACTGCTATGCCTAAAGCAGAAAAACAAATATCTAATGAAAAAAATTATTTTTTTAATGCTGTTTGCCCTAGTAGGATGGCAGCAAGCGGGTGCGCAAGGTTTCTCTGACGGCAGCATCAATTACATTGTTACTTCGCCAACTACTGTAGAAGTTGACTATCAACAAGGATTGGTGTCTGGAAATGTTACGTTACCGTCACAAGTTACTTACAACAGTAGTGTTTATGAGGTAACTAGCATTAGTACTAATGCTTTTAACAGTTGTGCTGGTTTAACATCCATTGCTATACCAAGCTCGGTAACTAGCATTGGTGATTATGCTTTTCAAGTTTGTTCAGGTTTAACATTAGTTATTATTCCAAGCTCCGTAACCAGTATTGGTCAGGGCGCTTTTAACCAATGTAGTAGTTTAACATCGTTTACTATTCCAAACTCGGTCATCAGCATTGGTGATTATGCTTTCTCAGATTGTTATGGTTTAACATCGGTTACCATTCCCAACTCGGTAACGAGCATTGGTGATAATGCTTTTCAAAATTGTTCTAGTTTAACATCGGTTACCATTCCATCCTCTGTAACGAGCATTGGTGGAGGTGCTTTTCAAAATTGTTTTAGTTTAACATCGGTTACCATTCCCAACTCAGTATTGAACATTGGCGATAATGCTTTTCAAGGTTGTAATTATGTAACATCGGTTACGATTCCAGCCTCTGTAACTAGCATTGGTGATTATGCTTTCGCAGATTGTTATGGTTTAACTTCGGTTATATGTGATGCAATTACACCAATACCTATTAATTCAAGCGTTTTTGATGGTGTGAACCTAGTTAATTGTAGTTTAACAGTGCCTGATGCAAGTGTGTTGGCATATCAAGTAGCGGATGTTTGGCAGAATTTTTCTCCTGTACGTTGTGCAAATTCAATTCAAAATAGTACCACCGTAGTATCGGCTTGCCGCAGGTATACTTGGGCATTAAATGGTAAAACCTATACCGAATCTGGTGTCTATATGTTTACTAACGCTAATTGTATTACAGAAAAGTTGGATTTAACTATTGATGGCAACAGATTTACTTATAATGGTATTAATTATACTGTAATCTCTCGAACTACTGTTGCAGTGGGCGATAATTCCGGTGCAAACGGTCATCTAATTATTCCAGCTACTGTAACAACTGCGTGTGGTACTTATTCAGTAACTCGTATTAATGATTCCGCTTTTGCTAATAATACTGGTATAACATCGGTTACTATTCTTAACTCGGCAACTAGCATTGGTGAATATGCTTTTTATAATTGTCACAGTTTAACATCGGTTACTATCGGCAGTTCGGTAACGAATATTGCTTTTGCTGCTTTTTTAGGTTGTGATAGTTTAACATCGGTTACTATCGGCAGTTCGGTAACGAGCATTGCTGATTATGCTTTTGCTTATTGTAATTTAACATCGGTTACTTGCAATGCAACTACACCGATAAGTATACCTTCAAGCGTTTTTGACGGAGTAAACCAAGGTGCTTGTCTTTTACTAGTGCCCCCTGCAAGTATAGCATTCTATGAAACGGCTCCTGTTTGGGAGTATTTTTCACCAATTACTTCCAACACTACAACCTATAGCACCTCGTGGGATTATGGCACGCCAACAGCTATCTTAAATGCCGTTATCGCAGGCAATTATTCAACAGCAGTTAATATAACCTCTTTGAGTTTAGAAGTAAACGGTACTGCAATAGTGACTATTCCTTCAGGATTTAATTGTACCGTTTCAGGGAAAGTTACTGTGGCTAACACTGCTAGTTTGACTTTTGAAAACAACGCTAATTTGATTCAATCCGGAACTACAAATGGCAACTCGGGTAACATCACCATCAAACGCGATAGTAATACTTTGAAACGCCTCGATTATACCTTGTGGTCTTCGCCAGTTACAGGAACTCAAACCTTGTTAGACTTTTCGCCTTTAACAGCATTAAATCCCACTCGTTTCTATACATACAATGCAACAATTGATAAGTATACTGCCGCTACTGCATCAAATCCTTTTGCATTGGGTACAGGCTACTTAATCCGTATGCCCGACCAAAAACCAGGAAGTTTAGGATTGACAACCCCTTATTATTTGGGCACTGAAACCTTGATTTATACAGGGGCGTTTACAGGTAAACCTAATAATGGAACGATTGATTTAACCGGTCTTGTTGCTGATAAATTTTACGCAGTTGGAAATCCATATCCATCTACGATTAGTGCAGATGCTTTCCTTAATGGCAACGCCACCGATGGTACTTTGTATTTCTGGAGAAAAACCAATGCTACACCAGGAACAGCTTATGCTACTTATACTCTTGCAGGTGGTACTGGAACCGCAGCAGGAACAGGCGGAATTGGTAATCCAAACGGAACCATTCAAGTAGGACAAGGATTTATTGTGAAAACAGGTCTAGCATCTACGGCATTGACATTTACCAATACTATGCGAACGACTAATAACGACAATCAAATTTTTAAAATTAAAAAAGCGGCCGACAAATCGCGTATTTGGTTGAATCTAACCAATGCAAAAGGTGCCTTTAGTCAGGCGATGATTGCCTATTTCGAAGGAGCTACTTTAGGACTTGATGCGGGTATTGATGGGAAATATTTTAACGATAGTAAAATTGCCTTGACTTCTACCATCGATGCAGCAGAATACACCATTCAAGGACGTCCTGCTTTTGACCCGAGCGATGTGGTTGCCTTAAGCTTCAAAACTGATGTTGCAGGCGATTACACCATTGCCATAGATGCGGTTGATGGTTTGTTTGCCAAAGGGCAAGAAGTATATTTAATAGATAACCTAACCGGTAAAGAAACTGATTTGAAAGCAGGTTCTTATACTTTTGCGGCAGCAGTTGGCGAAGCCAAAGATAGATTCTCGTTGAAATACCAAAAAACCTTGAAAGTAGAGGCACCAGTTTTTAACGAAAACTCGGTAAGCATATTCAGAAACAACGGAGCAATTTATGTGAAATCAAACAGTAAAGACATCAAGAGCGTACAAGTGTATGATGTTCAAGGACGTTTGATAGTACAACAAAAAAATGTTAACGCAACAACAGCCACCATCAATAATTTGAAAGCGCTAAGCCAAGTATTGATTGTAAAAGTAATCGCTACCGACAATAGTATGGTAAGCAAAAAAGTATTAAATTAAAACACAAAAAGAACAGAAAAATGAAAAATACAATAGTGAAAATTGGTCTAACAGTAGTTTGTTTGTTCTCAAACTTACTCATTTTTGCAGGAACGCCTGGTGATAATTCGGACACAGGCGATTTGCAAGGTGGCGACACTCCAGCCCCAATTGGAGATTATATTTGGGTATTGGCGGTCATAGTTGTAGTATATGCTTTTTGGAAATTAAAGGCTGCGCAAAACTCGAAAGTTCAAGGTTAAAAAACTGAACGCTTATATCAATAACCCTGTTCTGAAAAGAGCAGGGTTATTTATTTCTAGACCAAAATTTATTTGTTGGCAGAATTTCTGCAACGGGTGTCATTCCAAATCCTGTAGGATTTAAGATAAAATTATCTCAATACCACAAACCCAGTTAGGGTTCAAAGCCCTAACTGGGGTGCTTGAGAGCCATTGAAACAAGCTTATCTATCAAAAAAAGCAGTCATTTTGCTTCAAATAATCTTTTTAAAAATAATTGAAAAATCCCCATTTGTAGGGATGTTAAGATAATTTTCATTTTATATTTTTGGGTCTAACTTTTAAATTTTTAAATATGTCAAATTTAACAAACAACCGCCTAAACATTACGGCGACCGCAGCGCAAATTACTGCTGTAAAAGCAGCATTGCAAACCATCAACACCAACTTGCCTTTTTTGATAGGGCTTACAACTGACGAGCGGTCGAGTTTGCCCGCTATCAATGTCAACAACAAGACGTTTACTGAAGACGCTATCAATGCGGGGGTCAATAACCCTACATTGATCCCCTCGTATGTATCGGTAGCGAATATGGATAATGATTTAACCTTGTTTACACAATTAGATGAAATTGTAGGCATAGTAAATCAACTGCGCGAAAAGCTGGAAGACACCAGACAATTAGCCGGTGGCGAGTCTTATGTTTCTGCCTTGACCTTGTACAAATTATTTGGTTCTGCCGCCGATGCTGGAGTACCAGGTGCCGATGCTATTGTAACGCAACTAAAAGCGAGGTTTGCCAATCAAGGCAATGCAAGACCCGATGCAACTGATCCTCAGTAAATACAACAACAACTTTCTACCTAAAACGCTTTCCTTTTTTGTGAAAGCGTTTTTTTTATGATTATAAACGGGTATCAAGAGCAATTTGACCTAAAAAAATCGCTTCAACACTGATTGGAATGCTATCTTAATACTCTTATTTGCCTAAAAATCTTGTATTTCTAGACAGAAACACTACTTTTATATACTTAAATAGTACGTTTGCTATGTATAATATATAGTTGTTTATGTATTAATTATAGTTATGCTAGGTATAAAAGATAAATAGGTATATATAATACTAATAGTACTATGTAATAAACATACATATATTTGTTTTATATATAGAATTGCTATATAATTTACGTAGCAATACTATATAATATGTATATTAATGCTATGCTTATTATAAAAATACCTATGTAAATTACCCCTGTATTGAATAAATTATACTACTTTTGATGAAACCTAAAATACTATGAGCGAAAACAATAAAAAATACCTGCAAAAAACGGATACCGATTGTCTGCACATTGGCAACCTGATTAACTGGCACATTCAACAAAAGCACCTTAAAAAAACAAACATTGCCAAGAAGTTGAACGTGCTGCCTTCGGCAATAGGGCAGTATATAAAGCAACACTCGGTGCAGGTAGCCATACTATGGCGGTTGGGCATAGCCATAGAATATAATTTATTGGCCGATGTAGCACAACGGCATCCAGTAGCATTTGAAACTAAAAAGGAAGCGGCACTCAAACTACAACTTGCCGCAAAAGAGCTGGAGATGGAACGCATGAAAATTGAACTCGATCTACTCAAAAAAATTCATAGGATTGAGTAATCAGGAAGCGAACTCAACCCCAGCTGTTAGGTTTGCAAAACCTAAAAACCCTGTTCCAGATGTGGAGCAGGGTTTTTTTGGTTATTTTGAACGCGATTAAACCTCTTTTAAAAAAGCACAAAAGTTAATTGACCTCAATCAAAAACCTGATGGTCTTCATTAATTATTTATATCTTTTATTCCAAATTTCTGGATTTCTTGAAGTATGAAAAACGGCAAAAACAGTAACAATATTCAGGTTTTCATTTATTTGATAATGAATCAAGAAAGGGAATTTTTCAATTTTTCTACATCGAATTTCGTTATATTTCATACTAAAAAGATAGGGGTCTTTTTTAAAGAATTGATTTGCTTTTTGACTTGGGATTTATAACGCAAACCCAAGCCTTTCAATCGCAATTCATATCATTCAAAAGTTTCTTGAATGTCATTCAAAGCATCAGTGTCTATTTTTAAATGAAAGCGCAAGTTTAAAGTGTTTTAGCAACTTCATCCCAATCTAAAAGCCTTTCGGGATTTGCTTTTGATTTTGCCATTCTGTCTAAAACAATTCGCTGGTGCTCAACGGGAATTTGCATATCTTCATTCCAAATTGCATCATTCACTTTCAATCTATCTTTAGGAGAAAGTTTTTTGACTGCTTCAATCAATTGATTGACATTTAAATCGATATTTAATTTTATAGTTTCCATAAAAACAAAGTTAGTGAAAACAACTTGCAGCAAACAAAAAAACCTGATAATTTTAATCAGCAGGTTTTCTCTATATTCTATTTTCTTTTCTCTAAAAATCTAAAAGGAACTAATCATTCAATTTCAAAACTGCCATAAATGCTTCTTGCTGAATCTCTAATTTTCAAGCAAAATCAAATCTAGTTCTGCAATGTTTTTAAACCCCTTGTCGGAGGTAATTAATGGAATTTGGAATAGTATAGAAGTTGAGGCAATTATTGCGTCAGGCAATTTTATAGTATATTTTTGTTTTAATTTTATTGTTTGAAGTTTTATATCGTCACTAAAATTGAAAACAATACTGTCATTTAATAATTCTCGCAATGATTTTTCGTTTTCTTAAGAAATATTTTTATGACCAAGAAGTTCTATTTCTGAAACAAAAGAAATGCCAAAATTATAGTTCAAAAAAGGCTCGACAAATGATTTTCCTTCGTGTAAATAAATCAAGAAATTAGTGTCGGCTAAAAAATCAATCTTCATTTTTTCTTATTTCCAATTGATATTCTAACCCGTCAATATTTCGTTTTAGTTGTCCAAAATGCTTAGACAGGTTTCCTTTAGAAGAAGTTTTCTCTTTTTTTTCTAAAAGAATATCTATTTCTTTTTTGGTATTTTTCTTTTTGATAATCAAAACCATAACTAAAATTTTGATAAAGTTACTAAAATTTAATTACCACAAACAAAAAAAACCTGCCAATTCTCATCATCAGGTTTTCTCTATTATCTATCCGTCTTTTATCTAAAAATCTAAAAGGAACTAATCATTCAACTTCAAAACCGCCATAAAGGCTTCTTGCGGAATCTCTACATTTCCTACCAATCGCATCCGTTTTTTACCTTTTTTCTGTTTTTCCAATAGTTTACGTTTACGAGAAATATCACCTCCATAACATTTGGCAGTAACGTCTTTACGCAAGGCTTTTATGGTTTCACGAGCAATGATTTTGGCTCCAATGGCAGCCTGAATTGGAATGTCAAATTGCTGTCTCGGAATCAACTCACGCAGTTTCTCACACATTTTTTTACCAATGTTGTAGGCATTACTTTCGTGAATCAAGGCTGAAAGCGCATCGACAGATTGGGCATTCAATAAAACATCTAGCTTTACTAATTTAGAAGTTCGCATTCCAATGGGCGAATAGTCAAACGAAGCATATCCTTTGGAAACGGTTTTCAAACGGTCGTAAAAATCAAAAACGATTTCCGCCAAGGGCATATCAAAATTCAATTCTACACGTTCAGTCGTAAGGTAAGTTTGATTGGTTATTACCCCTCTTTTTTCGATACACAAAGACATTACATTACCCACAAAATCCGATTTAGTAATAATGGTTGCTTTGATGTAAGGTTCTTCCACTCTATCTAAACGCGAGGGTTCTGGCAAATCGGAAGGATTGTTAACTACAAATGGAGTTTCAGGATCTTTTTTGGTGTAAGCCAAATACGAAACGTTGGGAACTGTAGTAATTACGGTCATATCGAATTCCCGTTCCAATCGTTCTTGTATGATTTCCATATGCAACATTCCTAAGAATCCACATCGGAAACCAAAACCTAAAGCTGCCGAGCTTTCAGGTAAAAACACTAACGAGGCATCGTTTAGCTGCAATTTTTCCATTGAGTTTCGCAACTCTTCATAATCTTCGGTATCAACAGGATAAATTCCAGCAAAAACCATAGGTTTCACATCTTCGAAACCTGTAATCATATTGGTAGTTGGCGTTTTTGCATCGGTTAGCGTGTCGCCCACTTTTACTTCTTTCGCTTCTTTAATCCCTGAAATCAAGTAGCCTACATCACCAGCAGAAATAACTTGTTTTGGAACTTGGTTCAGTTTTAAAGTACCAATTTCGTCCGCAAAATATTCATTTCCAGTGGCCATAAATTTTATTTTCTGACCTTTTTTGATTTGACCGTTTTTCACTCGGAAAATAACTTCAATGCCCCGAAACGGATTGTAGTGCGAGTCAAAAATCAAAGCTTGTAGTGGTTCGTCAACATTTCCTTTTGGAGGAGGTATTTTCTCAATAATTGCTGCCAAAATATTTTCGACCCCAAAACCAGTTTTCCCCGACGCGTGAATAATATCTTCGAGTTTACAGCCTAGTAAATCAATAATATCATCGCTCACTTCTTCAGGATTGGCAGACGGTAAATCTACTTTATTTAAAACCGGAATAATTTCCAAGTCGTTTTCTAAAGCCAAATACAAATTAGAAATCGTTTGTGCTTGAATACTTTGGGCCGCATCTACAATCAAAAGTGCGCCTTCACAAGCGGCAATCGAACGGGAAACCTCGTAGGAGAAATCTACGTGCCCGGGAGTATCTATCAAATTCAGGATATATTCTTCCCCTTTATAGGTGTATTCCATTTGTATGGCGTGACTCTTAATGGTAATTCCACGTTCGCGTTCTAGGTCCATATTGTCTAGCAATTGCGCTTTTTCTTCACGTGCAGTTACTGTATGAGTTGCTCCTAATAATCGGTCTGCAAGGGTGCTTTTTCCGTGATCAATGTGTGCAATAATGCAAAAATTCCGTATGTTTTTCATTCTCTGTTTATGTCAATACTAGTTTTATTATTTTATCCAATTTCAACTTGTTGAGGAAAAAATAAATGTTACAATATAATTCATTTGACCTTTGTAAAATTAAAAATATAGAAGTAATCGCCTAAAGGAAGTACCAATAATGGATAATCTAGCTGCAAATATAAACCAAAACTTTCAATTGCCGCTTGTTCTTAACTATTGTTCAAACTGAATTATATATTCTATTTAATTATCGTTGGATTTTGATAAATCGCTGGTAGTAGATAGATCTACGAAGCACGATCTGAGAGGGTCTAATTTATTATTAACGTTTTATAAAAATGTAATGGTAGGATGAAGTGAACTTAAAAGGAACGTTTTACGGAACGTAATGAATTAAGAATTCTAATTTTACAGTGAAGTAAAAAAACTAAATGATTTTATTTATTTAAAAATTTTTCGTGCTAGAAACAAACTGCACAATAAAGTAAACATACTTAAATAGCCCACTAGGTCGTATCCAATCAGTGCATTAGTTTGCGAATTTTTTGTGACAATTAATCCCGCGACAAAAGCTGCTAATCCAGTGCCAAGTTGTTGCATACTGCTGTTAAAACTTTGAAAACTACCTCTCGTACTGCTATCTACAACATTACTTACCATTGCTGTTCCCGTTACTCCGCGACCAGTAGACGCTGCAAACCACACACCGAAAATAGCTAATGTCACGTAAGACTTTGTTCCAGCAGGTAGATTGGTGATGGTGAGAATCAAAGGAATTGCAGCTAATAAGCACCAGGTGTATACTTTTAGTTTACCCTTTTTATCGGCTATTTTTCCTAAAAGATTGGCACTAATAAAGGATGCGACACCTCCAAAAAGATAAATCAATGGAGTAAAGTCCGTATCGTAACCAACATTATTGATCATAAAAGGATTGATAAAGGGTATCATTAAAAAGTGTCCGCCCATCATTAAAAAAGAAAAAAACAAAGCATTTCGTTGGGTTTTGTTTTTAAAAACAGTGGATAAAATAGCCGTTTTTTGTAAAAATGATTTTTTTTCTGTGCCAATGTGCGAGTTCATTTTTGGCAGAAACTTAGCGATAAATGGTACTAAAATAAAACCAAGAGTTCCAACAAATAAAAATGGTGCGTGCCAGCTGAATCGATTGGCAAGAAACAGTGCAAATGGCACACCTAAAGTAGAAGCCACTGCAAAACCACTCATAATTACACCCATTGCTCGACCACGAATTTCATAAGAAAAAGTATCGGCAATAATAGAGGTCACTTGTGCGCCAATTAATCCGCCAAATGTGCCGGCAAAAATTCGTGCAAAAAGTAATAAGTAAAAAGTAGGCGCCATACCACAGGCAATTGTACCAACTAGAAATAATATATATGCCGATAACAAAATGCGCTTCCGGTCGAAATTATCAACAAAAAAGGCAGCTAAAAAGCCAGATATACCTGCGCTTATCGTATATGCTGAAACAAGTAACGAAAACTGTAAAGGTGAAATTTTAAAAAACGGCATTAAAAAAACGCCCAAAGGCATCATAATCATAAAATCTAAAATATGCGTAAAATTGAGAGTAGATAGTAGGAACAGTATAATTTTATGTGATTTATTCATCGAAATATATTTGGGTCAAAGCTACTTTTAAATTTTACAATGGTGTCCTTTATTCTAGGGGTTTTTTATGAATAAAGTAATTTTATTTTAAAGGCGTAGAACAAGTTTAAGCGGAATAGTGATTGAGAAACAAAAGATGACCTTCCGAAATCAAAGTTTTCTGTTGCATAAAAAGTGATGCCTGATAAAAAGAGTCTAACTTTATAACGATTACCTCTGCGTTGCATTTAGTAGATTGCTATATTTGTTTCAAATTTGGCGTAGTATCAGAAATTTACAATAAGAATAGATGATTAGAAAATAGTTTTTGTGCCGTTCCATAGATTTTAATGCGAAGCGGAATGGATACAAATATTTAAAATTAAAGATGTGATATTAAAAAACTTTCATTTATCTATTTCTGTAATAATCGTAATTCCTATTGCAATAGTTTACGGTTTTTGGACCAATTTGGTATTTAATGTAAATATTGATACGGTAGACGAGCACAATATTCTAAAGGCAATTATGGGCTTATATTTGGGGTTTGCAACACTTTGGATTATTGGAATTTTCAAATCAACTTTATGGAAAACCGCAACAATTTCGAATATAGTATTTATGTTGGGTTTAGCTTTTGGACGAATTGTTTCTCTATTTATTGAGGGAATTACATCAACTGTTTTTATTTTGGGAACTTTTGGTGAATTAATTTTAGGGTTTTATGGGTGGTATCAATTTAAAAAATATAATTCCCAAATACTTTAATAATAAAAAGAAAAATTGCGTGACCAAAGTGTAGCGTCAATACATTTTTACAGTAAACCAACTCAAAGTAATTCCTATAATTTCATTACCGCGTATTGAATACGTTTTAGTTTCGTTTATTGAATTTTGCCGTAAAATAAGTGGTGTCTTTTTCTGAGAAAACGACTCTTCTGTTGTCTTCGTTTTGGAATTCGAAGTTGTCATTTACAACAAATTTCACTTCTGTAAATTGATATCCCGTTTCAAAAGTTGTTGTAATTTCGTAGACACTGTCTTTTTTAAGTGCTTTCATTTCGGTGTCATAATCCCAAGAAAGAGGTTGGTCATTTCCTCTGATTCCAACTTTTTTGATGTTCTTTATTTCCGAAACATCTAATGTAAAAACAACAGTTTTCTTATATGTTTTTTGCACACAACTTGCCAAAAACAGCGATATTAGTACTGTTATTATTGATAGTTTAGTTTTCATAATTATTATATTTTTCTGGTTAGTAAATAATCAATTCCAAATCTTCCCGATCCTAAAATTAGGTAGAACATCGCAACCCAAAGAAATCCCATTGCAGCTAAACAATTCCATAATCCTTCATTGATTTGTTGCATAAAAATGGCAACTAACATGGTACACATAATTAGGAAAGAAGCAATGCGAGTTTGGAATCCGCACAACAGCAACAATCCTCCAAAGGCTTCAGCAAATGCACCCATCCAAGCAAAAAATACAGGGGCAATCGCAAAAATGCTTCCATAACTAGCAACATCGTTTGGGAACCAAAATGCGACTTCAAAAAGTCCTAAATTTTTATCGATTGGTGACCAAGGCATTCCAAATTTGTCTGCTCCAAAATTAAAAGCGAGCAAATAGCCACAGACAATTCGAGGAATAGTTAGAAATAAATCTTGTGACCAATGTGGTAATGCAATTGGTTTTATGAGTGTATGTATGAGTTTCATAATGTTTTTATTTTCGAGATGGTTATTGATTAATTATTAAATCGCCGTTACCTGATTTTTTAGAATTGGAATCAAATTTGGCTTTTCCTTTATTGATGATATCTCCATTTCCTGTCAATTTTGCCGAAAGTTCTTCAGAAACATTGATGATCAGATTTCCATTTCCGGTGCTTTTTAAAGTTGCTTTTTTGGCTACTAGATTTTCGGCATTTACATCGCCATTTCCAGTTTTGTTAATATTTAAAGAATCAATTGTTCCGCTAATCTTACTATCGCCATTTCCAGTATTTTCTAATCTAAAGTAACGCCCAAAAATATTTTTTACAACTAAATCACTATTTCCCGTATTCGAAATCATACTAGCTTCAGGCATTGTAATTTTGATTTTGAAATTGGTGTTTTCAACATACATTTGATTGTTTTTGTTTCCTTTAAATTGAACTTGCAATTCTTTTTCTAAAGGGTTTTCGGTAAAAGTTAAAAGATTTTCAAGGTTGTCATCAATTGTTACTGAAATGCTCCAAGGTTTTCCAATTTCGACTTCAATTTTTCCGTCTAGATTTTCAAAAGAAACTTTGTCAAAGTTTTTGTAGTAATAATTTTTAATTATGGTTTTTCCGGAACCTTTTAGTTGTGCATTTGCAAATATTGAAGTTAATGTCAATACGATTGCGATGATTAATTTTGTCATAATTTTTAAATTTGGTGGTTATAATTGATTTTTAATTGATTGATGATTGATACTCTTTTATTTATTATATCCCATTGATAATCCAGTATCGCCAGTAACATACAAATCGACAGAAGCAGCTTCATTGGAATTATTTTCAATAATTAAAGCGGTATTGCTTTCTGCTTTTACAGTAGTAGTTTCATTTGGACGAACAGTAATCGGCGAATGTGTTCCTCCGGAAATTGGGGCCATAATGATTTTTAAATCGTGATTGGATAAGTTTTTAAGTTTTACTTTAAATGTTCCGTGTTCGTTGTTTCCTAAAACAAAACTTTCGTTTGGTTTAATAGTTGTGATCGAAGTTAGCGAGCCAAAAACACTACAAGAAGTGGTAAGTAATAAAATAGCGAATAATGCAATAGTTGTTTTCATAATTTGAATTTTTAATGATTAATAATAGGGCAAAATTGCGCCATAAATCATCGTCAATCGCTTCAAATTATGATTTGAGACTAACTAAGTAATAGTTGCGAATTATAGTAAATACTGCGGCTAGACCGTTTCGATGAATTCTTTTGGAGTTTTACCCGTATTTTTTTTGAAAGCACGGTTGAAAGTGGCTTTTGAATTGAATCCGCTATCAAAGGCAATTCCGAGCAAAGTTGATTTTTTATGTTCGCCATTGGCAAACCGGTTTTTTACTGATTCTATTCGGTAATTATTGATGCAATCATTAAAGTTCATTTGAAAACCTTGATTGATTGTTTTTGAAATTACAGATGCATTTGTTTTTAATTTTTTGGCGATGTCTGTAAGTGTCAATTCTGGATTTTCGAATAGTTTTTCTTCTTGAATCAGAGTTTCAATTTTAGATTTCCAATAGTCAATTTCTGGAGATGTGTTTTTGTCAAAAGTTTCGTGTTCAATATCAATAAAAGTCTCTGATTCAATTGTCTGATTCTCCTCCAATAAAAGAATTGGATTTTTATCAAAAAACGACATCCTGAAAGGAATAGTTGAGTTTACCGGATTCGAATAGCCTGTAATTGCGATGTAATACATCACAATCGAAAAGAATAGATAAAACCACCAACTTCCTTGATAGGATTGTATTTCTGGATAAAATAATCCTATTAAATCAAAAAGTATCGGCAGCAGCAGCATTATCAAAAAAGCTATTAAATAGGTTTTTATCCATTTGAATAAAATACTATCAGCATAACTTACTACTTGAAAAATTAGTTTTTTGTACACATTATAATATCGAATACTCAAAACAAAATAAAAAATCATTGAAATTAATCCCAGCTTTTGGTACCAATCTTCAAAATCTTTATCCATTCCGTCTTTATAAAAATAATAGTCCCCAAAAATGAATTTGTCATATACCCAAATTGCTATGATATATAATAAATAAAGGAATCCTGGAATTAAATGAATCGCTTCCTTTTTTGAAAATCGAAAAGAGGGATTTAATAAACTTTGGGTATAAAAAAAGATAATCGGACCAACAAGAAACAAATGCTGAAAAGGAGTATAAAATAAAATATCTCTATACGGTTGATTGTCATACCAACCAGCGAAACCGAGCATCCAAGGTGCGATGTACAAACTACATAGAAAGATAAAAAGGCTGAGCCAATAGTTGGATTTGTTTTCGGTTCTAATTGCTTTTACTAACAATAATACACTATAAATTATTCCTTGTGAAAAGGAAATAAGCAGAAGCGAACTGTAAAATCCAAACTGAAAAAGCATCTAGAAGTTTTTGTAAAAATAACTTTTAATTGATTACAATTTCGTTGCCATAAGATTAAATTTCATTGCTAATTATTCTTAACTATCTTTGCCAAAAAATTTCCCTTGATAAAAATTGGCAACATAGAACTTCCTGATTTCCCTCTACTTCTCGCACCAATGGAAGATGTGAGCGATCCGCCATTTCGCAGATTGTGCAAAATGCACGGAGCCGATTTAATGTATTCTGAATTTATTTCCTCCGAAGGATTAATTCGTGACGCTATCAAAAGCCGAATGAAATTAGATATTTTCGATTACGAAAGGCCTGTTGGAATCCAGATTTTTGGTGGTGACGAAGAAGCAATGGCGTTGTCGTCTAAAATTGTTTCTACCGTAAATCCAGATATCATTGATATTAATTTTGGTTGTCCAGTAAAGAAAGTAGTTTGCAAAGGCGCAGGCGCAGGCGTTTTGAAAGATGTCGATTTAATGATTCGCTTAACCCAAGCCGTTATCGATAGCACGCATTTGCCAGTTACCGTAAAAACCCGTTTGGGTTGGGACGATAATTCTATCAATATTGATGAGGTTGCCGAGCGTTTGCAAGATATTGGTGTTGCCGCTTTGAGTATTCATGCCCGAACTCGTGCCCAAATGTATAAAGGCCATTCCGATTGGTCGCATATTGCCCGAGTGAAAAATAACCCTCGAATCACAATGCCTATTTTCGGAAACGGAGATATCGATTCTCCAGAAAAAGCATTGCAATATAAAAACGAATACGGTATCGACGGCATTATGATTGGTCGTGCCGCCATTGGCTATCCTTGGATTTTCGATGAAATCAAACATTACTTCAGCACAGGCGAACATCTAGGAAAACCAACTGTTACCGATAGAGTCGAAGCCGTTCGCAATCACCTTACTTGGGCAATGGAATGGAAAGGACAACGACTCGGCATTGTAGAAACCAGACCACATTACACCAATTATTTTAAAGGAATTCATTCTTTTAAACCGTTCAAACAACAATTGGTTACTTTAGACCATCCAGTAGAATTATTTGCTGTTTTGAATGAAATTGAAGAGGCTTATGTAGATTATCAGTTAGTTTAAGAAAATGTTATTTCTTCTTTTATTTTAGCCTCTTGTATAGTATAAAATATACTTTTGCAAAAAAAAGTAATGAAAAAATTTATCGTTCTAGGTTTCGTTTTTATGGGTATTATGGTTAAAGCGCAAGAAGTAGAAAAAGTTTCTGTTGAAAAGAGTTTGAATAGTATTCAAGCAGGACTATTTAGTCATTCCTTAAAAATGAATTAACAATTTGATTGTTAATAACTTGTGATTAAATTCAGTTGAAAACAGTACTTTTAAATCGCCAAAAAGTGTATATTTCGGTATAAAAAAGTGGCAATATGTTAGGCAAAATAA
>NZ_JANPFL010000024.1:0-58548 GCF_031423415.1 Flavobacterium sp. | reverse complement strand
TCTTTTACTTCGTTGAAAGTAAAATTGGTAAACCCAAGATTGAACACATTTTCCTTTCCAATGGAATCCAAATATTTTAATTCTTTTTCAGGATTACCCTTAGCAAATGTTTTAGCATCGCTTTTGATTTTACTTGAAACGAAAGTGAAAGAAAGTTGGTAAATGCTTACCAATGCAAATAGAATTGCAAAAAATTTAATAAGTCCTTTATTCTGCATTATTACTAAAAATTAATTATTTATTGTATATATTTTTGTGGTCAAGCCTTATGAAACAAGACTTCAGCTCTATTTTTATTATAAAATAAACCATTGGGAATTACATCATATTTTTTTGACCGAGCAAATATATAATTAACGTAAAGATTAACCAATATATTTATTGATTAATATCAAAAAAAAGACTGCAAAAGTGCAGTCTTTTCATTTTTTACCCAAAATTCTTATCCTAATATAGAATTTAGGTCTCCATTCATATTTCTGACAGCATCAGCACTTTTGGCGAAAGCCGCTTTTTCTGAATCGCTTAATTTAATATCCAGAATTTGTTCGATTCCGTTTTTACCTATAATGCATGGAACACCAATACAAATATCATTTTGTCCGTATTCGCCATCTAACATTACTGAACAAGCAATCATTTTCTTTTGGTCATTCAAAATACTGTCAACCAAATAGGCTACAGAAGCACCTGGTGCATACCAAGCTGAAGTTCCTAATAAACCTGTTAATGTAGCTCCACCAACCATAGTTGCGGCTGCAACTTTAGCCAATTCTTCTTCTGATAAAAATTCAGAAACTGGAATACCATTATAAGAAGCCAATCTTGTCAAAGGAATCATAGTTGTATCTCCGTGACCACCAATAACCATAGCTGAAACATCATTTGATGGTTTGTCTAATGCTTTTGACAAATAATATCTAAAACGTGAACTATCCAATGCTCCACCCATTCCGATTACTCTATTTTTTGGTAAACCTGTAGCTTTCAATGTCAAGTAAGTCATTGTATCCATAGGGTTTGAAACTACCACAATAATAGCGTTTGGCGAATGTGTCAAGACATTATCCGCAACCGATTTTACGATTCCTGCGTTGATGCCAATTAATTCTTCACGAGTCATTCCAGGTTTTCTTGGAATTCCTGATGTAATAACTACTACATCGCTATTGGCTGTTTTGGAATAATCATTCGTAATACCTGAAACTTTTGTATTAAAACCTGTATTAGTGGCACATTGAGAAATATCCATTGCTTTACCTTCGGCAAAACCTTCTCTAATATCTAATAATACTACTTCACTTGCAATTCCTCTATACGAAATTGAATCTGCGCAAGATGCTCCCACATTTCCTGCTCCTACAATGGTAACTTTCATTTTTATATGTTTGTTTGTTGTTTATAGTTTGTTGTTTATAGTTTGTTGTTTATTTCCAACAAAAACTATAAACCAAAAGCATTTTTACGCATCAATATTGGCATAAACTGCATTTTTTTCAATAAAATCTCTTCTTGGAGGAACCTCATCTCCCATTAACATAGAAAAAACTCGGTCAGCCTCAACAAGACTATCAATATTTATTTGGCGTAAAGTTCTGAAACTTGGATCCATCGTAGTTTCCCATAATTGCTCAGCGTTCATCTCTCCAAGACCTTTATAACGTTGAATCGCTGCGCTTCCGCCCATTCTTGCGTTGGCTGAATCGCGTTGATCGTCATTCCAGGCGTATTCCTTTTTGTTTCCTTTTTTAACTAAATACAAAGGTGGTGCAGCGATATAAATATGTCCTTGCTCGATTAATTCTTTCATAAAACGGAAGAAGAATGTCAAAATCAAAGTAGAAATGTGGCTACCATCGACATCGGCATCACACATAATAATTACTTTGTGGTAACGCAATTTCGAGATATTTAAAGCTTTACTATCTTCTTCCGTTCCAATGGTTACACCAAGTGCGGTAAATATATTTCGGATTTCTTCGTTTTCAAAAACTTTGTGGTGCATCGCTTTTTCCACATTTAATATCTTACCTCTCAAAGGCAAAATAGCTTGAAAAGCACGGTCACGACCTTGTTTTGCAGTTCCACCTGCCGAATCTCCCTCGACAAGATATACTTCGCATTTTTCAGGATCTTGTTCAGAACAATCCGAGAGTTTCCCGGGCAATCCACCGCCACCCATTACGGTTTTGCGTTGTACCATTTCACGTGCTTTTTTGGCAGCGTGACGCGCTTGAGCAGCAAGAATTACTTTTTGAACGATGATTCGAGCATCATTTGGATTTTCTTCCAAATAATTTTCGATCATTTCGCTCACGGCTTGACTTACCGGCGCAACAACTTCTCTATTTCCAAGTTTTGTTTTAGTTTGGCCTTCAAATTGTGGTTCTGAAACTTTTACCGAAATAATAGCCGTAAGCCCTTCACGGAAGTCATCCCCAGCAATTTCAAATTTCAATTTATCCAACATTCCAGAAGCATCTGCATATTTCTTCAATGCTCTGGTCAATCCAGTTCTAAAGCCCTGCAAGTGCGTTCCTCCTTCGTGAGTGTTGATATTATTTACATAAGCAAAAATATTCTCGGTATAACTGGTGTTGTAAATCAAAGCAACCTCAACAGGAATTTCTCCTTTTTCAGAATTCATCGAAATTACGTGAGAAATAATTGGCTCCCGATTAGAATCCAAATAACGAACGTATTCTTTTAGACCTTCAGTCGAATGGAAAATTTCTGAAACAAAATTTCCGTCTTTGTCCACTTCTCTTTTGTCTGTAAAAGTGATAGTAATTCCTTTATTCAAATAAGATAACTCCCGCATACGTCCCGATAAAGTATCATAAGAATACTCTATGGTTTGAGTAAATATACTTGGGTCTGGATAAAAAGTTACAATCGTACCTCTTTTGGTAGTTTCTCCAATTTGTTTTACTGGATAAAGTGCTTTTCCTTTTTCGTATTCTTGTTCGTACACTTTTCCATCGCTACTATGAACGGTTGCTCTCAAATGGTTTGACAATGCATTTACCACAGAAACCCCAACACCGTGAAGACCTCCAGAAACTTTATACGAATCTTTATCAAATTTACCTCCGGCACCAATTTTAGTCATTACAACCTCTAATGCAGAAACTCCTTCTTTCTTATGAATCCCCACTGGAATTCCACGTCCATTATCTTCTACCGAAATAGAACCATCTTCATTTATATCTACTCTAATCGTATCACAATGACCTCCCATTGCCTCATCGATTGAGTTATCTACAACCTCATAAACTAAATGATGCAGTCCTCGAACTCCTACATCTCCAATATACATCGAAGGACGCATTCTTACGTGCTCCATTCCTTCTAATGCCTGAATACTATCTGCTGAATAATTGTCCTTCTTGATTTCTTCGCTCATATTTTTTAATCTAAAAATGTATTTTTTGTATAACACGCAAATATATAAAATAGGGATTGATATTCCCTTATAAATGCCTCTTTTAGTAGTGAAGTTATTAACATTTTGGGGTTATTTTGTGTATAATTTCACTCCTATTCCAAAAGCGTTGGGGTAAATAATTTTTCCAAAATTAAACGAGGCGCCGCTTGCAATATCTTGGCTTAAAAGCAACGCTCCATCGGCATCTAAATAGTCTAAAAGAGATGCTATTTGAACTAATCCTGAAATCCCAACAGTTGATTCGGTCATACAGCCCGCCATTAGCAAAAGACTGTTTTCTTTTGCGATTTGAATCATTCGTAATGCGGGTGTTATTCCACCACATTTCATTAATTTAATGTTAACTCCATGAAATAATTTGCTACACCTCAAAACATCGCCTTCACGTTGACAACTTTCGTCTGCAATTACTGGTAAATGGGATTCGGATTTTACTTTTTTCATGCCTACAATATTATCAGCCTTGAGCGGTTGTTCGATAAATTCCACATTCAAATCTTTTAAAATTTTAGAGTTTTCTATAGTTTGTCCAGCGTTCCAAGCGCAATTTGCATCAATTCTGATAACGGAATCCGTTATTTTGCGTAAGCTTTCCACTATTTCAATATCATTGGTAGTTCCTAATTTAATCTTATAAATAGGCCACGGTTTTTCAATGATTTTTTGTTGCATTTTTTCGATGGAATCAATGCCAATTGTATACGATGTTAATGGAGTTGGCTCATGTTCTCCCGACCAATAACTTCGTAATGTTTTATTGCTTTTTCTGGCATATAAATCCCAATAGGCCATATCAACAGCGCACAAAGCAAAATAATCATCTTTGAGAATTGGCTCAATGGTATTCCAAAATTCCTCTGGATGAAGTCCAGAAGCAGCTTCGACTATTGATTGTATATTGATGAAACTTTCTGTTAATCGCTCTTGAGTACTATGGTAGTAGGGATTCACAGTTGCTTCTCCGTATCCAAAGTGAATTCCATCAGAAATACACACTATTGCCGTTTTTTGTACCGTGACAGTGTACCTTGAAATTGTAAATGGATGTTGAAGTGGCAACTCGTAAAATTGAAAAGAAAAATGTAGTCCCATACAAATATATTAAAGTATTAATGTTTTAAAAACATTCACTTTACAAATATAAAAATAGTAATAATAATTGAAATTTTTAATGCCATAAAAATACCAATTGATAAAAAATTAAAAAGGTTTGTGCAATTAAGCACAAACCTTTTTAAAATACAAACTTTACTAATTAAATCTATTTTTTAATTATTCGAACATTCATTTCTTCTACCTTTTTATCCGATAAAAGTGATGGTGCTCCGAACAATAAATCTTCGCTAGAACCTGTTTTTGGGAAAGCCATTACTTCTCTAATAGATGCTTTTTTCTCTAAAATCATCATCAAACGATCGATTCCCCAAGCAATTCCTCCGTGTGGTGGTGCGCCGTATTGAAACGCTTTATACATCGTTCCCACACTTTTTATCATTTCTTCTTTATTGTAACCCATATTTCTATAAGTCGCTTCTAGAATCTCCGATTTATGTGCACGAACCGATCCTCCTCCAATTTCGTAACCATTTAAGATGATGTCGTATTGCTGGGCGATAATCGTTCCTATTTCATCATCATCTCCTTTCATATGTTTTTGCAAATCGTAAATCGCAGGCATTGAGAACGGATTGTGAGTAAAGGTCCATCTGCCTTCATCTGTTCTTTCAAACATTGGAAAATCAACTACCCAAGCCGGACATAATTCCTTCGGATTAATTAAGTGCAATATTCTACCCATTTCTTGACGAACAGCATCCAAAGCTTTGTTAGCCGTTGCATAATCTGCTGCTGAAAAGAAAACAATATCCCCCACTTGCGCATTGGTCGCTTTTATAATTCCTGCCGCAATATCTTCGCCTAAAAACTTGATAATGGGCGATTGCAATTCATCTTCATTTACGATAATATAAGCCAATCCACCTAAGCCGTGCTGTTGCGCAATAGCGGTAAGATTTTCAATTTGACCTTTAGACATACGCTTGTTTCCTTGCTCTTGAGCCGAAACTTTGATACATTTTACAATTCCACCTTCTTCAGTAGGCTTGCTAAATACTTGGAAAGTGGTATCTTTTACAATATCGGTGATATCCTGCATTTTTAAGCCGTAACGCAAATCGGGTCGGTCACAACCGTAGAAATCCATCGCATCTTTGTAGGTAATGATTTCAAACGGACGTAAAATCCATTTGTTGCCGTATATTTTTTTCACTACTTCATTAAACATCTTGGTGTTCAAATCGATGATTTGCTGCATACTGGCGTAGGCCATTTCCATATCCAATTGCGTAAATTCCGGCTGACGATCGCCACGAGAATCTTCGTCTCTGAAACAACGCGCAATTTGGAAATACTTTTCATAACCACTCACCATCAGCATTTGTTTGAACTGTTGCGGTGCTTGTGGCAACGTATAAAACAAGCCTGAGCCTTTACGTGTCGGAACAATAAATTCACGTGCTCCTTCATCAGTTCCTGCACTTAAAATTGGCGTTTCAATTTCTAAGAATTCTTCTTCATCCAAAATGTCACGCAATAACTTAATTACCTTATGACGGTTTACGATGGCTCTTCTTACCTCTTCGTTTCTGTGATCTAAGAACTTGTATTGAAAACGAATGGCTTCGTTGGTTTTTGCCGCTCTTTTAATTTCGAAAGGCAAGGTTTTGGATAAGTTTAAAATTTCCAATACCGAAGTTTCCAATTCAATTTTACCGGTGCGTAAACCAGCATTATAATCATCTTCATTACGCCCTACGACAATACCAGTTACTGAAATTACCGATTCTGGTTTCAGTTTCACTAACTCATCAATATTAGGGAACGACTCTCTGCTAATTCGTACTTGAAAAATCTCACAACTAGAATCACGCAAATCGATAAACATCAATTCACCGTGATCACGAACGCTCGCTACCCAGCCAGACAATATCACTTCCTCATTGATGTTTGCTTCTGATAATTGTGAAATTTTATGTGTTCTATAATTGTCTTTTATAATAATCGGAATTTCAGGAAGCGATTCTTCTTGACTTTCTTTATTCTCGGCAATTATCTCTTTGGAAACTTTTTCAGAGGCTTCAGTATTCTCTAAAATTGCAGCAGCACCCAATTTGTCTAAAATAATCTGACGAATTACTTTACCATTCGCTCCTTTTCCAATTACACCTAAAACTTTACCAACTAAAATACCAGCTTTTCCTTGATCTCCAGCTTTGATATTATTGGCAACCGCCTCATTTTCTGAAAGTACTTTAGCAATAACTTCCTGAATTGTATCTTCAGAAATAGTATTGTCATCAAAATACTTATTATAGTCAAAAGCTCTGTCTTTTAAGTACGAAGTAATCGCATTTTGAACTAGAACCGCAGTGATTTTTTCGGCTTTAAATAATTGGAAAATTTCCGTTAAATGGGCAATACTATGAATTTCAGCGTAATCTTCTGCCTTAATATTGTTCGCCAAAGTTTTAGCAACAAATGAAGGGTCTTTAATTTCGTTATTGATCTCCACAAATGTCTGCGAACGCAGCTTATCTGCCGTGAAAAATTTAGCATCTTGTGGTAAAACACCTCCGTTAATCAAAATAGATTCAACAGCGTATGGCAAAGCACTTGTGTCTACCTTAATAGCTTCAATCTCCGCTTTAATATTTACAAAAGGTAAATCCGGTTCCGAAATAAAACGGTAATCCGCTTCAAATTCTTTTTTACGCATTACTTTGGTCTGCTTTAAATCAGCATCCCACAACACCGTCGTTTGGTCTGGACGAAACTCTTTATGTTCGATAAAATAATTGAATTGTTTCTCCACCTCTTCCTTCAAAGCTTCCACCATAAACTTAAACGAGTTCAAGTTTTTGATTTCGGTTCTTGGATTTAATTCATAACTATGTTTTTTGCGCAAAGACACAGAAACATCCGATTTGAATTCTCCTTTCTCCAAATTCGCTTCAGAGATTCCTAAGTTTTGAACAATACGCTGAATATATTGAGCATAAGTCGAAGCGTCTTCAATGTTACGCATACAAGGCTCGGTAACGATTTCTATCAATGGAACACCGGCTTTATTAAAATCGACTAACGAAATTTTCTTTTCGTGCATCAATTTTGCGGCATCTTCTTCAATATGAACCTGAGTTAAATTTACGGTAAATTGAGAACCGTCATTTCGGTAACACGATACGTGTCCGTCAGGAATTATCGGATTATGATATTGAGTAATTTGAATATTTTTCGGGTTATCCGGATATTCGTAATGTTTTCTATCCCAAGAGATCACTTCATTACTAAAAGACGAATCTACTGCTTTTCCAAAATAAATCGCTTTTGTAATCGCCTCCTTGTTTAAAGCAGGCAAAACGCCCATTTGTCCGGTACAAACCGAACATATATTTTCGTTAGGTGTTTCTATTTCTTGATTTGGACAAGAACAAAACAACTTGGTTTTGGTATTCAATCGAACGTGTGTTTCCAGTCCGATTACCAATTCTAAATCGTGGGCCTTTAAAGCCCCAGTTAATTGCTCCAATTCCATTATATTGTATCTTTTAAGAAGTTTGCAAATTGCAACACTAATTCATCACTATTTTTTGCAGCCGTAATTTGCAGTCCTGTGCTTGTTCCTTGTGGCACGGTTAAAGTTGGCAATTGCCCTAAACTAAAACCGACGGTATAAGCATCTGACAAATACATCGCCAAAGGATCTTTTAAACTGTCTCCAATTTTAGGAGGAGTGCCTGGCGTAACTGGTGATAAAATAATATCCACTTCCTTAAAATCTTTACTGAAATTCTCAGAAATCTGATCTCTTAAAGCCAATCCTTTTAAATATATTTCATCAGAAAAACCTTGAGACAAGACTTGGTTTCCGCCTACAATTCTGCGTTTTGTTTCTTCCGAAAAGTTTTCAGAACGGGTAACAGCATAGGTTTCAATTAAATTTTCTGCTTCAATTCGGTTCCCATAATTAGTTCCGTCCAGACGAGATAAATTAGAAGCCGTTTCAGCCATTGCCAATGTATAATAAGTCGAAACCAAAATATCCGATTTGAAAAAATCCAATTCTTTTACAGCGATTCCTTTTGCTTTTATTTTTTCGATGCTTGCTAAAAAATCAGCTTTTATTTGAGCATCAATAGCATCACTTTCAATAAAATTTTTGAAATACCCAACAGTTTTCACTGCTGAAGTTGCAATCGCATCTTCACTAATTTCTGTTGAAGTAATTGAAGTTTGATCTTTTGAATCTTTCCCGCTCATTACGTTCAAAACGATTCGAATGTCTTCAATTGATTTTGCCAATGGACCAACACAATCTGTAGAAGAAGCATAAGCCATCAATCCAAATCGAGAAATTCTTCCGTAAGTTGGTTTAAAACCGTAAATATGATTGTATCCCGCAGGCTGACGAATAGATCCGCCGGTATCGCCTCCAATAGAAAATACAGTATATTCTTTTGCTACGTTAACGGCAGAACCTCCGCTTGAACCTCCAGCAACTAATTCTGGATTAATTGCGTTTTTTACAGCACCAAAAATCGTGTTTTCGCTAGAAGATCCGTGACCAAAACTATCACAGTTTTCTTTTACCAACGGAATAGCACCTGCATCCAATAATTTTTGAATTGCAGTAGCTGTGTAAGGAGATTTATAATTTTTCAGTAAATCTGAACTTGCCGTAGCGTAAGTTCCTTGCAACATATATACATCTTTAATTCCAAAAGGAATTCCTTCTAACAAACCTATTGTTTCCCCGTTTGCAATTTTAAAATCCACTTTAGCGGCTAAATCTAGCGCCAAAGTGTCTAACAAAGAATTCACAGAGTTGTATGTATTTTGTTTCAGTAAGTCTAATTTTTCCTGTACCAAAGCGACACAAGTTATTTGTTTTGACACCAATTGCTGGTGTATTTTTTTTATTTGAGAGTCCATTTTTATCCTTCTATAACTTTAGCAACTACTAAGAAACCATTTTTTTTGTTCGGGAAGTTTTCAATTATAAGTTGTTTCTCTAAAGCCGAACTTTCTATCACAACATCTTCTCTTAAATTATTTACAGACACACAATTACGATTGACATTATTTAAGGAATTTTCATTTGATGGAATTGCATTTTTAATTACATCAAATAATTGGTTCACTGACTCCGAAGGCTGTGCTCCTTTAATACTCGACAAGATGTCGATTGTCATTGTTTTGCTCATAATTTCGTTTCGTTTTAAAGTCAAACTTTTAAGGTGGCGAATTTACGAAAAAAAATATTAGGGATTTAGGGTTTTTTTGAAGGGTTTGATAGTATTTTGTGAAAGAATTGGATGTCTATCTACATAAATAAATCCATTACTATTAATGGAATAAGGATTAGTAAACCAAAAATAAGCATAACTAACCACCACCAATATAATCTGTGACTATAGTAGTTGTTTAAATATTTGGTCATATTGTTTCGTTTTTCTCCGAGAATCGGTCTTTTTTTTCCTTTATGAAAAAATATATACATTAAATAACTGAACAACAAAATAGCAAACGGCAATAAAAACATCTCAAATTTCATAATATCTTTTTTAAGAATTCACTCAACAGTCTCAATCAAATACTTCGTCCCATTAATTTCAAACGAAAATCCCACTTCATTTCCCGTCAATTTATTTCCTAATGGCGATTGCGGAGAAAGCGCAATAACATTGATTCCTTCAACAGCAATTTTAGGAAGTGCTGCACTTAAATACAAGTAAATTCCATTGGCTTTTACCAAGCTACCCACGATAATAGTTTTGGCAATTGTAGCGGAATCAATTTTGTCTAAAATCGCTTTTTGAGCCAAAACTTCTTTCAATTTGTGATTTAGTTTTTCTTGCTCAATATGCATCATCGACAAAGCTGTTTCGTGTTTGTCGCCCGCAGAACCTTTGGCATCGTTTTTAGAATCTTCTGTCAAAGCCACAATCATATCGCGAAAAGCATCTTCTCGGTCTTGAACAAGTTGTTGGTAATGTTGGTGTATTTTTTGTTTGAAATTCATAAATAGGAAAAGTTTAAACACAAAGTTCACAAAGAAGGCACTAGGTTCACAAAGCTGTACTTATAGATTTGTTTTTCGTGTTCTTAGTGCCTTCTTTGTGAACTTTGTGGTTAAGTTAAAAATCAAATTTATAATTCGCTCCCAAAACTACTTGAAATCCCTGAACTGGGTAATCCAACCATTTTTGATAGGCTTGATTGGCAATATTATTCGCTCTCAAAAAAGCAGTTAATCTATCGTTGTATTTGAATCCAACGTGTGCATTTACATCAAAATAAGACTCTAAAGTGATTGGACTTGGTGCAACAATGTATACAATATCGGTATTCAGTTTTTGATCTTTTCGATCTCCAACAAAGAACACATTGGCTCCAGCGTACCATTTTTCGGTGATGTTGAAATCAACTTTTGCGTTTAATTTTATAGCTGGTAAATTCCAAGCTTCAGCTTGAAACTTGTTCGTATAACTGCTAAATGTTCCGTCTATTCCAAAAGTCAGGTCATCTGAAATGTCGGCTTTCAACTCACCGTAAAAACTAATGGTTTTCATATCATCATAAACCATTTGCATAGAATTCCCGAAAGCATAATTTTCATTAGTACTGTTTTCGTTATAATCATTGCTTTTGAACAAGGCTTTGTCTCTTTCATTCACATAGGATGCTCGAAGATTATAACTCACAGTATTAGTCAATTTTCCTTTCAAACCGGCAAAAATATCATATTGTTTGTCCGTTGGCGCAATGTTTAAGGTTGGCGACAAATACGGATTTGCAGTAACAAAATCGGAATAGGTGTTTTGTTCCAAATTCCCTTCCGCGCCAGCGTAGAAAATCATTAAATCTCCAACTACCTTCAACGAAGCATTAATTTGTGGGTAAACATAAAATTTATTGCTGCTGTTTTGAGTACCCAAACTATAAAATAATCCTGCACCAATATTCACCGTCCAATCATCCTCATTCATCACAAAACTTGGTGCAATTCCAAAATTGGTAAAGCCATATTTTATCGAGTTGGTATTGGAATAATTTTTCTCGAAACTTCCTCCTAAATAATCGACAATCACATTCGTTTTTACAGCTTTGTCGCTGATGTTGAATTCGAAAGAAGGCTTTACAAAAAATCTATTTTCCGTAGAACCATAAGAATCCGAAAAATGATTGAATTTCGCACTTGCTTCTTTTACAATACTTTCATTTATTTCAATTTTACTTCCTAAATAGATATTATTGTAACTATGCTGCGGATCGATTGCTTGAATCAAATTGGCTGTATCATTTGGGGTTAAAGTAGTTCCAAAATCGATTGGTAAACCATACCAATTATAAATTTGATTTTGATAACCCAAATCTACATTCCAAGACAAGTCTTTTTCACGAATTCCATAAGTCAAATCAATCGAAGTATCATAAAAAGAATCCTGTAATTCAACGTCTTTGATTCCGCCTTGTGACGAAAGATGACGAAACATTCCACCTACATAATCATTGGCTCCCAACTCTTGGTTAACGAATAATTCGGCGTTTAAAGTTCCATAATTTCCTGCTCCAATAGTGGCGTAATTATTGAACAAATGGGCTTGTTTTTCTCTTTCGACACCTTCAGCTTTTCCTTTGGATGGTGTAAAAGTCGAAGCTACCGGAAACGAGAAAATGGAATATTTTATTGTTTCTTTTTTGGTGTTTTCTGCGTCATCAAGAACAGGAGTTTCGCTGACTTTGAAGGCATCTGAAATGGTTGGCGTATATGGTTTTACTACATTTACCACTTCTGTTCCAATGTTTTCGTCCTTTTTAGGGTCCTTTTTTTGGGCAAATGAAAACTGAGTTAATAATAAACAGATAGATAATAGACGGATAGATAATAGACTTATTGATGGTATACTATTTGACATAATTATTGGTTTAATGTATTTTGAAATGACATTGTTGCTTTTTGAAATTCTTCAATTTTATTTTCAATATGTTGCGATAAATTATCGGAGACATAATTTTGACTATTGGCCAACAACAACTGAGTTTGAAGCTCGAAGGACGAACCTAATGACATATCTACAAAATGACTGAAGGATTTATTAGTTCTACTGGAACCTTCCGAAATATTTGATGGCATAGAAACCGAACATCTATTCATTTGACTTGTCAGTCCGAACTTTTCTGAGCTAGGAAAGTTGGATGTTAACTTAAAAATTTCTTTCGCTAAATCCATCGCCATTTGCCATATTTTTAACTTTTTAAAGTTATGTCTCTTAAATTCACCCATAACTACTTAGTTTATCGCTTCGATCTATCATCTATTCGTCTTTTATCAATCGGTCTAATTCTGAATCGATGAATTTGTTTTAGCCTCTTCCCTCTTTATAGTATTCAATTCTGCTTGCGCTTCTGAAATTACATCTGGAAAATCGGTGAAGTTTTTGATCACACTGTCCAAAATATAAGTCGCTTGAAAACTGTCTTTCAATCCATAAAAATTCTTTGCCATCACGATTAACCCTTTGGCTCCAAAATATTTATAACTGGAATAACTCTTCGCTAATTTTTGAACTACAACATTTGAAGCTTCAAATTTTCCGTCTTTATTTTTGAAATAAGCGTCGTAATACAAAGCTTCGGCGGCTAATTCACCTTTAGCAATAGTTTGCAATTTGGCGTAAGCCGAACGTGCTTTGGTTTCATCACCAGTTTGAATTGCCGCACGAGCAATGATAATTTGGGCATCACTTTTTACATTGTCATCCGTTTTTGGATTTGCCAAAACTTTCTCAGCATAAACAACCGAATTCGGATAATCCTTGTTTTCGTAATGGGATTTCATCAAATTAGATTGGGCGAATGTTTTATTCTGTGGAAAATCAGCTTCGTTTTCTAATCGAGTCAATATTTGAATCGCTTTCGATGTATCGTCATTCTTTAAATAAATTTGCCCTAATCGCGCCAAAGATTGTTCTGTAAATTCACTTCTTGGCTGATCGATAACGTACTCATAATTAGGAATGGATTTATTTTCTTGTGCATCCGAAAAATACATTTGAGCTAGATAAAAATTAGCTTTCAAGGAATGAATTCCTTTTGGAAATTTGCTTACATAACTGCTAAATCCTGAGATAGCTTGCTTGGTATTGTTTTGTAAATATTGTTTTTCGGCAGCTTCATAAGTGTCATTATCCAATTCGGCATCGGTTACGGCAACAAAATCCAAAGTACGAACCCAAGTCGCGTATTCATCGACCTTTCCATTATCAACATAAATCAATCTTGCTGTGGAAACGGCTTCTAAAGCTTCGGGGGTTTTAGGAAAATCGGCTGCGACTTTCTTGAACTTTATCAAGGCTTGCTCGTCTTTGTCGGCATTATAATAGACTAATCCTTGTCGCAGAATGGCTTTGGAAGTGAACGAACCGTTTTTGAATTCAGCATTTAATTTGTCGTAGGTTTTTATGGCAAGGTCTTGTTTGTTTTCAGCAACATAGGTATTTCCGAGTTCAAAATACGCATCATCACGGTATTCTGATTTTGGAAACATCTGTAAAAAAGCATTGAGTTCCTCAATTTTTTTATCGTTTTTGGACACAAATCCATAGCAAATGGCTTTTTGAAAATACGCATAATCGGCATCGATACTTTTCAATTCGATTACCTTGTTGTATGCTTCGAGTGCCGCAGTATATTTTGAAGTCACGAAACGGCAATCTGCCAAACGTAAATACGAATCGTGTAACCGTACCTTGTCGTCTTTTACATTTTCAATCTGATTTTGGAAATAATTACCCGCTTCATCATATTCCTTCAACTTGAAATGCGAATACGCAATATTATAATTACTATTTTTAAATTCCGGCGTATCTTTGGCTACAGCCAAACCTTGAAATTGTTTGTAACTCAACACCGCATTTTTGAAATCGTCCAAAACATATTCGGTTTCGGCTTTCCAGAACATTGCACGAGCCGAGAATTTAGCATCTTTTTGTTGGTCTAATGAATTTTCAAACAGAGTTGCTGCTTCTTGATAATTTTTGTCAATACATAATTCTAATCCTCTGTAAAAAATCACTTTTTGATACGCCAATTTATTTTCAGGCGATTTATTTTTCTCCAACAAAACCAATGCTTCCTTATAGTTTTTGGATGAAATATAAGAATCAATCAGCAATTTTTCTAAGTCCGATTTGTTGGCATTATTGGGGTATTTTTTCAAGAAAGCAGTTAAAACTGCGGGTGTACTTTGATACGGATTTCCTATTTCGTAGCTCAATTTGGCATAATTCAAACTCGATTCTTCTTGAATAGCAACGTCAAATTCCATTTCGGAGGCGTTTTTGAAAGCATTTAAAGCTTGTGGTTTTTTGTCTAAATTTAGGTAACTCTGACCCAAATGATAATACGCATTTTGAGCTACAAAATCTTTTCCGCCAATGATTTTATTGAATTGAGAAATGGCGCTTTCGTAATCCTTTTGCATATAATATGCGTAACCCAATTGGTAAAAATCGGTGTTGTTCCATTTTCCTTTTTTGCCTTTATACAACGCCAAATACGGAATAGATTTCTCGTATTGTTTCAAATTAAAATAGCTTTCGCCAATGATTTTATTCAATTCCGAATTTTCAACGGCAGTTGATTTGTCCAGTGCTTTTGTACCTAAATCAATCGCTTTTTGAAAATTACCAAGTTTAAAATTCATATCCGCTTGATAGTACGACAATTTTTCTTTGTACTTTTCTTCACCTGAAACTTCGTCGAAATACTTTGTAGCTTGTTTGTAATCGTCGCCTTCATAAGCCATAAAGCCTAGGTAATACTTGGCTTGCGAACCATATATGGCTGAATTAGCAACTTTATTAAAATAGTTTGTAGCTTCCTTTTTCTTTTTCGAACTAAAAAAACTATAGCCTTTTTGGAAATTGTACTGATCTTGTTCTTGATAACTCAAACTGTTCTCGTCGACTTTTTCGAACCATTCTAAGGCCTGGGCATAATTACCTTGGTTGAAATAATAATGAGCCACTTCAATATACGCCTGATTTTGTTTTCTGCTTGTGGGATAATCGGTTACAAACTGTTCCATCAATACATCAGCATTGGGCTGATTAGTGCGAATGGCACAATTGGCAACATAATAAGAACAATCCGATTTGATTTCTTCATTGGCTGCAGCCGACTTGACTTTCTCAAAAATTAACTGAGCCGAAGCATATTGGTTGTCATTGTACAACGCAATTGCTTTGTCAAAATCGTTCGAATCGTGAGTATAAATAGCTGATTTTTGCGCTGAAAGGAATGAAATACCTATAAAAAAGAGTGGAAATAATGACCTTAATTTATTTTGCATTGGATATTTGTTAAGTCTTCAAATGTATTGTATTCTGCAGTGTATAACGAAATGCTTTTGGGTTTTATTATAAACATCTTTTTAAACAATTTGGAAAATCACGATTTGAATTTCGGTAACTATTCAACATACAAGAAATTAACGATAGATTAAAAGAAAAACAGACACTAATTGCACAAATTACCACGAATAAAATTGTGAAATTATCTTAATTTGTGAAATTATCTTAATCATCTATATCAAATTTGTGTGAATTAGTGAAATTCGTGTAAAATTTTTGTCATACTTAATAGTTATGATTTCAGAAATCTTTCGCATTAGCGGAGAATTTATTTTGAATACATTCGTTATCTTGCTACTTTTACCAAATAAAATAATTTGTCTTATGTCACAACCTGTATTGTCTTTAAAAAATGTTACCATCGTTCAAGGTGAAAAAACCATTTTAACAAATGTAAATCTTGAGGTAAATCAAGGGGAATTCATTTACGTTATTGGAAAAACAGGAACTGGAAAAAGCAGTTTTATGAAAACTTTGTATGCCGATTTGCCGTTGGCTGAAGGCGAAGGAACGATTATGGATTTTGATTTGGCTACTTTAAAAGAAGCTGAAATTCCGTTTTTGAGAAGAAAGATTGGTTTTGTTTTTCAAGATTTTCAGTTATTGCCAGATCGAAACGTGAAAGACAATTTACATTTTGTACTAAAAGCCACAGGCTGGAAAGATGAAACTGAAATTCAGAACAAAATTGATGAAGTTTTAGATAAAGTTAATGTAAAAGACTATGCTAATAAAATGCCACATCAACTCTCAGGTGGCGAGCAACAACGGGTGGCAATTGCCAGAGCTTTACTCAATAATCCAGAAATAATTCTTGCCGATGAACCGACAGGAAATCTAGATCCACAAACTAGTGTTGAAGTTCTCGAAGTTTTGAAAAAAATTAACACCACCGGAAAAACTATTATAATGGCAACTCACGACTATGCTTTGCTGATGAAATTCCCGTCTAAAACATTGAAATGTGAAGATATGAGCCTTTTTGAAGTGATTCAAAAAACGGTGTAATGCTGTCTATACTCATTCCTGGCTATAATTATAATGTAGTTGCTTTGGTTTTGGAGTTACAAAAACAATGTTTGGAATGCAACATCAATTTTGAAATTCTTGTGTTTGATGATGGTTCGAAACTATTTCTTGACGAAAATCAGAAGATAAATAGTTTGGAAAAGTGCAGTTTTAAAGTATTAGAAAAAAATATTGGACGAAGTGCTATTCGAAATCTATTGGCAAAAAAAACAAAATTCGACAGTTTACTTTTTCTTGACGCTGACACCATTCCTATTCACAATAATTTCATCAAAAACTACATTTCACAAATAAATGAAGACGAGAAAATTGTTTATGGCGGGATACAATATCAAAAAGGAAAACCCAATAAAAGTAAGGTTTTACGGTGGAAATATGGCAATTCAAGAGAAGCACTTTCTGTTGAAAAACGCCAACAAAACCCCTATCTGTCATTGTTGACCTTAAATTTTTTGATTCACAAAAACATTTTTGCAACGGTTTGTTTCAACGAAACTATTCCCAATTTAAGGCACGAAGACACGTTGTTTTCGTATAACTTAATGCAGCAAAAAATTAAAATTATACACATTGAAAACCCGGTTTTTCATTTAGGATTAGACGCTTTTGAAGTGGCTATAAAAAAAGAAAACGAATCACTTTTGGGTTTAAAATACCTCATTGATCGCGAATTATTGCCTTCAGATTATGTTCGGCTTTCTGAAATTGCGGCGAAAATTGATAAAATGAAACTCAATTTTGTTTTTGCTTTATTTTATAAGATAACAATGCCGCTTTTTCTGAAAAATCTATCCAGCAACAATCCCTCATTATTTATTTTTGATTTGTATCGCTTGGGGAATTTGTGTAATTTATATAGCAAGCACTCAATTACCCGTTAGTTCTTCAAAGAGTGATTTCCATTGTAGCATTATAGTATCTATTTGATACGCTTTACTGCTTTTTTGAGCCTCATTACCCATCTGAACTCTAAAATTCTCATCCTCGATAAGCAATTCTATTTTTTCAACAAATGAATCCAGATTTCCATCTTCCACAAGAAATCCATTTTTGTTATTTGTGATAATGGATCGTGGTCCACAAGGGCAATCGTAAGCGACAACGGGCACTCCCAGCGCCATTGCTTCAATAAGAACCATACCAAAACCTTCATATCGCGATGTCATCGCTAGTATTGAAGCTTCAAGATATTTATCGTTAATATTTTTTACAGGCTCAAAAAAAGTAACCTTATGAGCAATGTTCAAAGCAATTGCCAATTTTTGTAATTCTTGATTTTCAGTGGATTTTCCATATATTTCTAGACTCCAATCGGGATGGTTTACAATGACTTTTTGCCAAATTTGCAACATTCTATCCAGTCCCTTTTCATAAGAATGACGACCTACTACAATTACTTTTTTAGATTTTAAATGAGCGGCATCTGAGGTTTTAAACCATAGAGAATTAGGAATTACCACGCCATTGCGTACCTTCCATTCCTTCAAACTCTCTTTAGACAAGGCTACAAACTTGGTAAACCTATTGGCAGCAAACGCTTTGAATGCTACTTTCAATTTTGATCCAAAAAAAGAATTTGCTTGCTCATTTTCTTCTATATATTTTGAACCGTGGCACTCAAAAATAACAGGAGTTTTTGTTTTTAAAATAAAAGGAATACCATACGCTTTTAAACCATTGTCACAAATTAGTATTAGATCTGGACGTACTGTATTTACTGCATTTTTTAACGCTTTTACATACTGCAAAAAAAAGGAAACTACATTGCCTTTCAAGATCATATCGTGTAGTACAATCTTTTCATTAAAGGTAAAAAACAGTGGATTATTCCCCTCGTTTTGGGTAAGAATATGAACTTCATAACCAAAATTTTCTACTAAATAGTTCGCCTTTACCGAAAGTATTCGGGCGACTCCTCCTTCATTGTTTATTTCTGGAACGATATACAGAATTTTCATTTTTTAGACTCTAAAAATTCATCGTAATCCCGAATGTAATCCGCTTCGTCGAAAACATCGGATGCTATTACGAGACAAACGGCTCCTGAAGAAAAATTTTGCAATTCGCGCCAAATCCCCGTTCCTATGGGAAAACCCATATTAGGTTTATTCAAAAGAATGGTTCTTTTTTCGAGTCCATCGTCAAGAACCACTTCAAAACTACCGCTCAAAGCAATTAAGATTTCGTGCTGATTGATGTGCGAATGACCACCTCTAAAAGCGGTACTCGGAACATCAAAAAGATAGTAAATTCGTTTGAATTCAAATGGCAAAACATCATTTTGTATGAACGCTAAATTGCCGCGAACATCTTCTACAACAGGAAAATTTATGAATTGAATATCCGTTAGCATTCCTTTTAATTTTTTAATTTATAATAATCCTTTTTTCCCTGATTTGCCTTTTGTATTGCACCAACAACCTGATTAAATTGTAGCTTTTTTTGTTTCAAATCAAAAAAGATCTTTGCGACTACGCCCACAAAATAGTTGATATTGATAACTCTAGCCAAAAATGCACCTTGAATGTAATACCGTTCCGAAACATTGACTTTATCATTAGAAGATATTTCAGGATGTATGGCGATGCTACTTGGAACAAAAGCAATTTGATCAATTTTATATTTTATATCGGATAAAAAAATAGCCTCTTCACCCATCTCAAACTTACTTCCAAGACCGAAATTTTCATCAAATTTAACTCCAATTTTGTCCATAACAGACTTGTTTAAGCTTATTTCTATAGATAAAACATTGAATAATTCTATCAAACTCAGATTCATTTTTGCGTTTGGCAAATACTTTTTAAACAACAAACCATTAGGTTTTTCGATGCAAAAACTAATCACAGCTTTGTTCCCATATTGATTATGTGCTTGAACAATTGTTGTGTCAAAATCTTTTTTATAGACTACATCATCATCGGCAATTAAAACAATTTTGCCAATAGTGTTTTTTAAAGCCAGATTTCTACTACGTGATAAGCCTTTTTCAAAGGAATTAACAACCCGCACTGATGGAAATTGGGAAACCAAAAGATTAGATTCCTGCGTTTGATTAAGTATTAAAATTGACAATTCAGAAAAATGACAAAAAGGAAACATCGGAATCAAAAAATCCAAGGTGCTTCTATTCATTGTCGAAACCACAATTTCTAAATCTTCTTTTTTAAATTTTTCTTCCAATTTGTTCCTACATTTGTACAAATATATACAAAACATTGCTGTAAATGAAAATACTATTGGTTGGCGAATACAGTAGATTGCACAATTCATTAAAAGAAGGACTAATTGCCTTAGGGCACGAAGTTACTATTATTGCATCAGGAGATCATTTCAAAAAATACAATGTCGATTATTCATTATATCCTGCTTTTACCTCCGACTTTTGGTTGACACGAAAAGCTAAAAATTTACTTTTTACACTAACCAAAATAGATTTAGAAAAAACAGAGCGAGCGTTGCGATTCTATTGCTTCCTGCCGAACTTAAAAGAGTATAATCACATACAACTCATCAATTCGGATCCGATAGAAACCTACCCTTTTGCCTCCCGATTCTTACTCAACAAACTCTTCAATCAAAACAAAAAAGTAAGCCTATTAATTTGTGGGGAAGAAACTCCAATAATAGAGTATCTTTTGAAAAAGGAAATGAAATACTCCATCTTAAGTCCTTTATTTGAAGATGCAACATTAAAAAAGAACTACCATTATACCTTAAAATACGTTCGACCACAGTATAGAAAATCCTTCAATTTTATAAAAGAAAAAGCGGCAACATTAATCACCTCTGATTTAGATTATAAAATTCCGATGGATGCAATGGGTCACGATTCGCAATTTATCCCAAACCCAATCAACACCGATAAAATCAAATTCGAACCACTAAAAATCGAGGATAAAATCATCATTTTTCTGGGGATCAACGAAGGTAGTGCCGTTAAAAAAGGAAGTGCTTTTTTTGAAAAAGCATTAGCAATTATCCAACAAAAATATCCCAATCAAGTGGAAACCATTGTTACCAGAAGCATTCCTTACAACCAATATATTGAGGCGTACAACAAAGCCCATATTTTGCTAGATCAAGTCTATGGTTACGACCAAGGCTACAATGCGCTAGAAGCTATGGCAAAAGGAAAAGTCGTTTTTACAGGTGCCGAACATGAATTTTACACTCATTATAATTTAACTGAAAAAGTGGCTATCAATGCCTTACCCTATGTCGATTATTTAGTTCACCAATTGTCTTTCTTGATAGAAAATCCCGAGGAAATCATCGCTATCGGTAAACGAGCCAAAGCCTTTGTTGAGAAGGAACATCATTATCTTAAAATTGCTGAAAAGTATTTAGCCGTGTGGAAAAATACTGTACAAATAACTAAAAAATAAAAATGCAGATAATGTACTACTGTACACGACTATAAAATAAAAAAAAATAGACAGTGTACTACTATACACTACACTAAAATAAAAAAATATAAGTAGTGTACTACTATATATTATACTAAAATAATAAAAAATAGGCAGTGTACTACTGCACATTATACTAAAATAAAAAAATAGAGGCACTGTACTACTGTACACAACTATTAAATAAAAAAATAAATAAACGTTACATTAGTTTTAATGTATAAATGATACAATATTGACTGAACATTAATTATTGTAACACCATTATCGTTGTATTACAACAATGCCCTGACTTGATAGAGAAAACGCATCATTTTTGTATTACTCTTAATAACTACTTACTGTATAGTGTTTTATTAAAAAAAATACGTGTAAATTAATACAACTAAAAAAAATATTTTTTACTTTTACTAAACATAAGTAAACAAGCAACACACTATTAACCAAAAACAAAAAAAATGGCAGACGAAACCACCCCCCAAACTGAAAAATCCAAACCAAGAACAAAAGGCAATGTACCAGCAGCTGATGCTAATTTTGGCACTGTAATAACTGATGTAGCCACAAAATGGACGGCTAGCCCGAAGATTACATTAATATGGACAACTCCAGCAAAATTTTCGATAGCAGCAACCTCTTATAACCAAGAATTGAGCAAACGTAATGATGTAGGGCGTTCAAGACCCCAAATTACCCTTAGGCTCAAACAACTCGATGCCAGTATTGATAGCTCCTTGACGTATGTAAAAGGATATTTATTAGAATTGTATAAAGACGCAGCCACCAGTTATTATGCATCATTTGGAATTGAGCATCAAACCAACAAATATATTTTTCCAAGAGATAGAAACAAACGTGCAGAATCCTTGAGACTAATGGTTACCGCCATCAATGCTAACGGTTTGGGTGCTAAAGAATTTGGCACTGCTTTTTGGACAGGAATTAAAGCGGAATACGACACTTTATTAGGCAAAGCAATTACTACCGACGGAGCGGTCGCTACTAAAGTAAGCAGTAAAAATGAATTGAAAAAAGAACTGCAAAAAACCTTAAACAGTTTGATAAAAGTACTTCAAGGAAACTATCCTGATACCTACAAAGCCGAATTGCGCAGTTGGGGCTTTCAAAAAGAAAAGTATTAGTACTAAAAGTTGGGGTGTCTGTTAGAATATTATAGACAACCATTTATAAAAGGATTGCAATAAAAATGGGGTAGAATACCCCATTTTTTTATGGCTAATATTTAAAAAAATAGACATTGTAGAGTAAAAGAAAAATATTCAAAAAGTATTTTTTTTTCTTAAACACAAACAAAGAGGCTATTGCCTCTTTGTTATAAATGCATTATACAAGCAAGACTATTCTTTTATAAACTTTATGGTTTCGCTATAATTGTCTCCTTGTAGTTGTATTAAATATAAACCCGCTGGTAAGTTGGGTAGATTTACTTTCGTTGTGGCTGTTTTTATACTAGATTTATAAACATTTCTGCCTAGGGTATCATAGATACCAACTTCAATTTCGTTTTTGTTTTCAAAACCGAAATCGATGGTAAATATTCCTTTGTTTGGATTTGGGTAAAGAACTGTTTTAGATACATTACCATCTTGATTTTTAGTTTTAGGTGTTTGAGCTCTTTTTTGAAAAACAACCGGACTACAATTAAGACTCAAGTCACTCTTTAATTTCAAATCAATTGAACCTAATGAATTTGGAACAAAATCAGAATTGGCAGCTATTTCAATAACGTTTCTGGCGGTAAAAGAAGCGGTGCAATTTTCTTTAAAAATTACATTTTTAATTGTCAGTTTATTGTTAATCCTTGATAAAGAAAAATTAAATCTATTAAAAATATGATTCTCAATAATTGAATTTCCATTCGGCTTGATCATCTCATCAACAAATTTGACAGCATTGCCAATTTCTAATTTTCCCGCTCCAATAAGACCATTAAAGGCAGTATTTATTGGCATTTGTTCAATGTCTTTTGCAGTCAATTTTAAGATATTTTCAATTTCATTAGGACGCAAACACTCATCAAGTGACAACATTAATCCAATCGTTCCTGTTACCATAGGAGCTGCATAAGATGTACCACTTTTATACAATTCAGTATTTTGTGTGTAACGATAATAATCAAAAACTGAATAACCTGTTGCTAATAAATCTACTTTGTCATTTAATGTGTGCATATAAACTAAACCTGTGGATGAACCCGGTCCAGGGTTGCCATTGCTAGTTAAACCAATTGGATTCAAAGGGTCTAAATTACTAATATTTGGCGAAACTGAATCTTCAAGATCAATGTGAATGGGATACGAATACAAATTTGATAAACAGCAATATGAAGGCAGATTATTGTTTAAAGGTAGGATAATAGGATATTTATGATTTATTGATGAAACGGATATAACATTGTCATAAGAGGCAGGGAATATATACAAAATACCTGCTACTGTTGGTCGAACAGTTGGAGTAGCTATTTCAGCATTAAATGATGTTGCAGTAGAAAATGATGTGTAATTACCCGCCGCAGCTACTAAAGTAACTTTATAGTTATTGACCAAATCATTAATAACTGCCTGTTCAATAGGATCACCAGTTGAACTATTAGTATAATAAATGCTCCACCAACTCATGTTGATTACTCTAGCCCCTGCTTTAGCCATTTTGTATAAATTAGAATACATTGCAACAACTTCTCCATTTACTAACCTACCTTCACCGATAAAAGAGCTTCCTTCAACTATATCGCAATCCATACATACTCCAACCGAACCATGAGCATTATTTCCTCGTGCTGCTGCCAAAGCTGCTACTGAAGTACCATGTGAGCCACCATATTGATCAGGAAGAACACTATTTGATAAGTACGGCGGCGTTTGACTAGTTATTATAACCTTGCCATACAAATCAGGTAAATCATACTTTATTCTACTGTCAGAAATACCAACTTTTATCGTTGAGTTTCCTTTTGTAATATCCCAAGCGGCTGGTGCATTTAAATAATCCAAATCTTTTCTAGACACGTTAGCTCCTAAATTAGGAACGGTGCTGGTCGTCCCATAATCATTTGGCTGGTACAAAAAACCTATTTTCCTATCGGTGATGTCAGAACTAGATTTAAAGTTCTCTTTGCAAGTTATTAATAAATCACTCACCATTTCTTTATCTGTTGTTTTTAGAACGTATATTTTGAGGAGATTTTTATCAATCGCATCAGGAAATGCTTGCTCGTAAGCCAATACATTGTATTTTGAAAAAACTTTTTTTTGTTTTAAGTCATTTCCTTCGTAGGTTAATTTGTTGTTGATTTTTTTAAAAGTAGGCGCGCTACTAATATCACTCATCTCAATGTAATAGGTATATGATTTTGAAACCTGTCCATAAGTGCAACTTATGAAGAAGGTAAGACAAATTATATAAAATTTTTTCATTTTTTTATTTTTTAATTTGTTCTTTTAACAGTTGCATTTCTTTATTCATTTCTATCATGTAAAGTGTTAATTCTTCCACTTTTTGTAAAAGCAATTTGTTCATTTCTCCCAATTCTATGCCTTTTGCTTCTACTTCTTTTGCAGAAGGAATATCCTTTAGATGTCCATTTTTCTTGATATGATTTTCAACATCCTTTAATGTTGGCAGTTTGTAGTTTTTCTCAAAAACAAAATCTGCCCAAGTGGTATAAACCTTAACTCTATCGGCTCTAATAGCTCCTTTTACCGAGAGCCTGTAAGTATCCATCCCATCGGTAAAAGATGTAGTCCCTATACCTATAAATGAATTGGCTTTTGGCAATGTCATGGTAACATTGTCATTACCATCTTCATACACTTTCATTACCTCTTGTTGACTTTTATTTAAAATAATCATTTGAGTATTCCCACCAGTTTCAGCTATAAACCGATAACGACCAAAATTATTTCGGTCTTCAATGCCTAAAAACACAGTTGGTTTTGCGTCTATATTCGATTGAGGAAAATCAAAAAAATTAAGCATTCTTGTATTAACAAAACCTGGACCTGTGCCTATTATACTCCCTGCTGTTAAAACATCGCATTTTTCATTCCTGTCCATCCAATCAGTAAATACAGAGCCAGTAGGCAATGATTTCGAAAATAGACCTTGTGTTGCTTTTACTGTACCATTAACATCCAACG
The DNA here is from genome assembly GCF_031423415.1 of Flavobacterium sp. Lineage (GTDB taxonomy): Bacteria > Bacteroidota > Bacteroidia > Flavobacteriales > Flavobacteriaceae > Flavobacterium. The sequence continues at coordinate 33,026 of NZ_JANPFL010000024.1, read as the reverse complement.
TAGCTTTAGGATCTGCTGTGCCAATACCGACATTACCTCCTAGCGGGTTTAGCGCAATAGGGTACGCCTGATTAAAACTGGTTGTTGTATGCTTAGCTTGCAATGAAGTAGTGAAAGGTGCTGTTGAAGAAGTTGAAATAGCCACCTGTACAGTTCCAGATGTTCTAAAATTTGCCGTCGCAGTCGAATTAGCAGCTAAGCTAACTACACCAGTATTCCCAATTACATCGAGCTTTCCAGAAGGTGCAGCGTTGCCAATGCCCACATTAGTATTCGTTGTCGGCGAATTTGCCAATACATTTGCAGCGCCCCCAGTACTGGTGCTAATTTGCGCAGTTGCCGTAATGGCATTTAAAAACAATACTCCTAAGAGTACAACTTGTGTTGATTTTTTCATTTTTCTTATTTTAAGAGGTTAATTCTTGTAAAAATAGAAAAAAGAAAATGAATTTAACAAGTTTTTTAACAATAAATTATAACTAAATTGTTAAGAAAAGTCGCTAGTATATGTAAGGGTAACTATGAACAAATCATTTGTAGCACATTGGTACTAGGAACATCCTTTAATTGTATTGCTTTTTGAATAAGTTTTTGCTGTAATTTTGAATACTATGTCTATTTTGCACACTAACAATAATATAATAAACCTCAACTTTAAATTTAGTATTGCAAAACAAAGATTAGAAAAATAAAAAGAGGGGGTAAAATGTTTCTGTTTGAAATCGGTTAGATATTGTGCTATTTCAGTTCTATCTGAAGGAGAATCAAAATGGTATAATTGACAAATGGATGTTAACTGCAAATGCCTGAGAAGCAAAGCAAACTGCACATTGATAATGCTGTTTTTATCAAAATTATTATCTTCAAGCACGTGGTACAAACGAAATGCCGAATTTAAAGTATAAAAGTTTTTCTTCGAAAAAGTTTTAGTTATTGCCTGAGGATTATCTTGGCGGTAAAAGAAAGTCCCTTCACAAAAAACTACCTTATTGCTTTTTAAATACAATTTACGAGTCATAAAGTCATCACTATCAAAGGCATCTTCAGGAAAAAATTCTTCAATTATCAAACTCGATTTTAGTAATGCAAAACCGTGAATTTCCCAATTTAAAGAGGCTTCAAAGGCATTTCTACCCGTTAAAACAACATTTCTATTTCCATTAAAACCAATTGTTTTTTTATTGTTTTGTCTGTTTTCAAAATAATACTCCATATCTGGAAGTATGGCATCAGCATTGGTCTCCTGTTGTTTCGCCACCATTTTTTCGATAAGATCAATCGAAAAAATATCATCTTGAGAGGTATAAAAAACAAAATCCCCTTTTATTTTAGGAATAATATAGTTCCACGAAACAGAAACCATTCCGCCGTTTTCTTTTACAAAAACTTTAAATCTATTGTCTTCCTTTGCAAATTTATCTAGTATAATTTTGCTCTCATCGGTAGAGGAATCATCTACTAACAAGACTTCAATATTATAATAAGTTTGATTTTTTATTGATGATAATGTCTCGTTTAGGTATTTTTCACCATTAAAAACAGGAACAAAAATTGTTATCAACAAACTAGGAGAAATACTTGAATTTATTATTGGGTTCATCATTAAAAACGAGTGGGTTTTAAAAAGAAATCTTTTCTGAAATAGAGCATTAGTATAACTAAATATACAAAATTTTCTAATGCTTGTGCAATAACAACCCCATATAATCCGAGGGTTTTTATAAAAAATACGCTAAAGAAATACAACGACAAGAAAGATATTAATTCAAAACAAATATAGGGTAACATTTGTTTCTTGGCTAATAATTGAAATCCCAAAATCATTCCAGCAACTTTCAAAACATCTCCAATTAATTGCCAAAAAAATAATTCAGTAACTGGTAAAAAAGCGGTTGTAAACAATAATTTTACGATGATGAATCGGCAAAAATAGACTAGAATAGTTCCCAAAATAAAAACTGGAAAAATATTTCTATAAAAACTCCAAATTACGTTTCTACTATCGGATATTGCTTTTGCTTTTATAAGTCTAGGATAAAAATAAATACTCACTATCGTACTTATAAACACTAAATAAATATTGGCAATTCTAGAAATAGCTTCCCATAATCCCCCTGATTCGATTCCCGCGGTTTCTATTAGAAAATTTCTTATTTGTAGATTAAAAAACGGACTCAAAATAGCCGAAGGCAAAATCATTAAGGAAAAGGTAAACAAGTTTTTAAAAATTTTGAAATCATATTTTTTAAAGCTTAACCTTTTAAAAACAAGTGATTCTTTAGGTAAAAAATAGGCATTTACAAAAACTAAAATAACTGGAATTAACGCAATTGAAATCAATGCACCAACTGTTTTGTACTGATAAATAAGTACTAACGACTGCACTAAAACCAATACATTACTGATAATATTGGCAAGAATCACTTTTTGATATTCGCCTAGTCCATTAATAATTGATATAAATAAAACTGATATAGTATTCCAAGGCAAAACAATAGCAACAACCTTAATTATTATGGAATATTTTAGATCATTTCCAAATATTTCAAAAGATAAATAATCCGAAAAGGAAAAAATGAGGATACTTAAAATAAATGCAATTAACAAAAAACTCAGCAATACGGTAGAAATTATTTTTTCTATTTCCTTTTTGTCCTCTTCATTTTCACCAATATATTTGACGATTCCCGAAGAAAAAGACAAAGTAGAAACGCCTTCTAAACCAGCCATAAAATTCCGAAAATTCCCAATCAAAGCCATTCCACTTGGACCAACAAAAACAGCTATAAATTTAGACATCACCAGCCCAATTGCCATTTTTATTAAGACACTTACACTATTTAAAGAAGTGATTTTAAATAGGTTGGTTTGGATAATTTTTTTAATCAATTCCAACTTAGTATTTATTTAAAATTGAAACAATAAAACTAACCTCATCCATTGTTAAGACTGGACTAATTGGCAAACTAAACACTTCTTTATGAATCTTTTCCGTAATAGGAAAAGACAAATGATTCCATCCCGAAGTCTCGGGACTAAAAGCTTTTTGCTGATGCGGCGGAATGGGATAATGTATTATGGTTTGAACTCCGTTATCTAATAAATACTGTCGTAAATGGTCTCTGTTTTTAGTTCGAATGACAAACAAATGAAAAACGTGAGATTGCATTGCTTCTTCCCTCGCAACTCCTCGCAATGACAAAGTTGGTAAAATAATTTTATCGTTTTTTATTTCGTTAAAATAGCGTTTGGCAATCCCTTTTCGGATAGTATTATCGGCATCTAAATGAGGTAATTTCACATTTAAGAAAGCGGCTTGAATTTCATCTAGTCTTGAATTTACACCGATATATTCATTCTTATATTTTTCTTCAGAACCATAATTACGTAATGAATGTATGACTTTTGCCAAGTCAAAATCATTTGTAGTAACTGCTCCTCCATCGCCCAAAGCACCAAGGTTTTTTCCCGGATAAAAACTATACGCAATAGCATTGTGATTTGCGACTTGTGGTTCGTAATTTTCAGCATCTAACTGCTCACTATCGACTGAACACTGAACACTTCTTCCTGCTCCGTGAGCTTGAGCTGCATCTTCTACAACAATTAAATTATTTTGAATAGCAATTTCATTTATTTTTACCATTTCAGCTAATTGTCCGTATAAATGAACCACTAGAATTGCCTTAGTTTTGGAAGTGATTTTTTCTGAAATCAAATCGGGATTGAGATTGTACGTTTCTAACTTTGGTTCGACCAAAACTGGCACCAAATCGGCTTCTAAAATAGCCAGAATACTAGCAATATAAGTATTCGCTGGAACAATAACTTCGTCTCCTTTTTGTAATTTTCCTAGTTGAATGTAGCCTTTGAAAATCAAAACCAAAGCATCAAAACCATTACCAACACCAATGCAGTATTTTGCTTGGCAATAATTCGCGAAATTAGTTTCAAACGCAGCTACTTCATTACCCAAAATATACCAGCCGCTTTCTAAAACCGACTTCAATTTTTCTTGAAAAGCGGTTTCATAAGGAGCGTTTATTTTTTTTAAATCGAGGAATTTTATCATTTTAATTTTTTAATATAATGAGTAATGCTTTCTACTTTATCGACAAATTCTTGATTTGACGGAAAAAAGGCACTTATGTTTTTAGGCAGTTCTTTGTTTAAAGTATAAGTGGCAATACCTATTGGTTTATTAATATCTTGTAAGGCAAACTCGACAGTAGTTCTGTTTTTAGATTTGCAAATAATAACTCCAATACTTGGGTTTTCGTGGTCTTTTTTAACCAATTTATTTAATGTCGATAGATAAAAATTCATTTTACCAGCCATCTCGGGTTTAAATTCGTCAATTTTTAAATCTATCGCGACCAAACATTGAAGCTCTCTATGAAAAAGCAACAAGTCTATTTCATAAAATTTATCGTCATATTTTATTGCAAATTGATTACCAATAAAAGAAAAATCACCTCCCAATTCAATTAAAAAATTTCGGATATTTGATAAAATTGCTTGCTCTAATTGAGCTTCAGAATAAGGTTCTGATAAATTTAAAAAATCAAAAGTATATTCGTCTTTGATTATCAAATCAGCATTTTTAGCTGCCTGAACCTCCAAAGTTTCAGAAAAATTTGTTTGATTTAAAAGCGTATTATGGTAATAATTGTTGTCAATTGCATTAATTAATAAGGTTTTTGACCACTGAAATTTTTTGGTCATATTGATGTAATAAAACCTTTCGTGTTCGTCCTTGCATTTCTCTAAGATTAGGATATTATGTGTCCAAGGAATTTCTGCAACCAATGGTTGCAGAATTAGAGCGCTGGTGTAATACTGCTCATATAAATTTCGCATATACCACAAATTACGAGCAGAAAATCCATTAATACCTATGAATTCTTTTTGCAATTCGGTGGCTAAAACCTCAACAATCCCTTTGCCCCAGCCATATTGCTGTTGCCTTTCGAGAATTGTTTTGCCAATATTCCAATACAATTGTATTTGCTCTGTATTTACTTTTTGTAAAGCACGATATTGGGCCGATTTTATTTGATTTTTTACTTCCTGAACAAAATGAATGTGGTTTAACTCTAGCATTTTTTTAGTTGTATTTCAATTCATTCTCAATAAACTGTATCAATTGTTCTTTTTGAGGCAATTGCACTAGATATTTGCTTACAAATAGTTTTTCTTCCATTCCTGCCAATGCATATTCGACCATTTTGTTTCCTTTTTCGGTGCAAAGCAAAATTCCGATAGTCGGATTGTCATCCATTTGTTTGACTTGATCGTTATAATATCCCACATAACTGTTAAGTTGCGACAGGTGTTCGTGTTTGAATTTATCCACTTTCAATGCAATAAGAATATGGCATTTTAGCAATCTATGATAAAAAACCAAATCCACAAAACAATATTCATCATCAATCAATATTCTTTTCTGACGGGCTTCGAAACAAAAACCATTACCGAGTTCGATTATAAATTTTTCGAGATGATTGGTTAGTGCTTCTTCAAGTTGGTTTTCTTCAACCAGATGAGCGTTTGGTAAATTTAGAAAATCAAAAAAGTAAATTGATTTGATAGCATCATCTGTAGTTTCAGGAATTATTTTATTTTTTAATGCTGCGAATGCCAAATCAGTATTTCCCGCCAAACCAACTCTTTCATATGTTAATGTGGCTATTTGTCGTTCTAAATCCCGAACCGAAAGGGTGTTTTTTATAACTGATAATTCGTAGAATTTGCGTTTGGTAGGTTCTTTTATTTTTATTAATTCTACAAAATGGGTGTATGAAATTTGTGTGAAAATTTGAGTATAATAGGTTTCGTCTTCTTCAATTCCAGTATTTTGCAATTCGGGGGTCGCTGACCTCCATTTTTGCTTTTCTGATTTTTGGGTCAGTGACCCAAGAATCTCTAATTCCAATTCTTGGGTCACTGACCCAAAAATTTTATTTGAAGTAATTTTATTTTTAATTTTATCGTATGCAGGTAAAAAATTTAAAAAATCAATAAACAAAGAGTAGGTATTAAAAAACTGTCTGCAACGAGAAAGTTCAGGTGCAGAAAGCCCTTTTATTTTAAGACTATTCGCCAATTCTTTTAACAATTTCGCCCCATATTGGGCTCTATCTTCTCCGTTTTGTTCAAACTCTACAATATAATATCCTATGAGCCAATTTCGCAAGGTGATGTTACTATTCACCGCTTTTACGGCACTTTGCTGCAAAGTTTGGTGCGTTTCGTCTATACTAGAAATTAAACTTTTGTATTGCATACAGGTGAAATTTATTTTAAAACATTTTCAAGTTTGGTGAAATTGACGGTTTCCACTTCATAAAAATCCTGAACAATCGTACTCGCTCCAAAACTTTCTTTCCAATACGACAAGCCCTCATTGAGCTTGCGCCCTTGATTTTCATTGGAAATTCCAAAATCGAAGAAACGTTTGTTTTTGAAAACATCTGAAATCAAATATTGAAATAATAAATCCAATCCCCCCAATTCGTTTTTGTCTTCTTTACCAGAAATATATTGACAATGAGCCACAGTATCACTTTCAAAAATGGTCGTTCCAGCCACGATAATTCCGTTTTGATATACATTAAATTGTCGGACATTTTCTGGAAATAAGGCTTTCAATTTTGTGATTTCTTGTATACTATGAACGGGTTTTACTTGGTGTTTTTGGGCTAAATTGGGGATTAATATTTCATTCCAAAAAGTTTCAAAATCATCCACTTCTTTTATCTTAAAATTATTAGAAATTCCTTTTTGAATGCTCCTTTTTCTGAGTTTTGACAAACTATTGTGCTGCGACAAAGCCAAAACCGATAAAGTATCTCTTCGTGTCAATTGGGCTTTCGCCAAAAACAAAGCATAATTCAATTCTTCGGCTGGCTTTTGATGATAAATAGAGGGAAGTAATTTAATTTGTAATTTCTCTATTTTATTCTCATTCATAAACGATAAAATAGTTTTAAAAATATCAATTACAGAAGCCAATTTTTGTTTTTCATTATAAACCAATCCCCCATAAGTCAAACCTTGATGCGAAAATACTTCATCCCCAACTACATTTGCGGGAAGGACAGCCACCCATTTTTCACCATCCAAAACAATCAAAGAATAATCTTGAAATCTGTCGGAATGATATTCCATAAAATCACGATGAAATAAGAAAGTAGCATTTTTGGCGTTCCCTATAAAGGTGTTCCAATTCTTGTAATCACTTTTTTGATATCGTTGAACAGAATAATTTTTCACTAGTATGGTTTAGAATTTGTGAAATTAAGCATTTTTTATTTATATTTTAAAAAGGAAAAAACAAATTCGCTAATTAACAATTGCTGTACGAATTAATAGTAAAACCTTTGTAACTTTGACATTGAATCCCTTTTGTTTATGTATGAAACAATATTTTCAAAAAATAATTATCGGATTTAGTGTCCTAATTCCCAACTCCTTTTTCGGACAAGACATTTCGTTACTCCAACAATTTAACGGAAGATATGATTTTGTTTTTTTAGGAAACACCTTAAACCCATCTGAAAATTCATTTCAAACATTCCCTTCTGTTTATACTTCCTCTTCGGCAGTATTAAATTTAGATCCAAATGATGTTATAGAAAAAGCTTATTTATATTGGGCTGGCTGCGGAACTGGAGATTTTGATGTAAAATTAAACGGGCAAACTATAAATCCCGACAGAACTTTTAAATATCAAAGACTAGCGCCGAATTTAGTATTTGATTATTTCAGTGCTTTTAAAGACATAACCACATTAATTCAATCGTCAGGAAATGGCACCTATACTTTATCCGACTTTGATGTGTCACCGTTTATAGAAGACCATTTTTTGAATAAGACCAATTTTGCTGGTTGGGCTATCATTGTTGTTTACGAAAACAAAAAAACACCGTTAAATCAAGTGAACATTTATGACGGTTTACAAGCGGTTCCAAACGAAATAAACATCACTTTAAATAGTTTGAATGTTATTGATAATATAGATTCCAAAATTGGTTTCCTTGCCTGGGAAGGAGATTCCGGAATAGCCGTCAATGAAACCTTACGAATAAATGGAAATCTAATTAGCAATCCGCCTTTAAATCCGGCAAATAATGCCTTTAACGGAACCAATAGTTTTACTCAAGCAAGTGATTTGTACAATATGGATTTGGATGTTTACCCTATCCAAAATAACATTAAAATTGGCGATACTTCAGCTCAGATTCAGCTGACTTCAGGACAAGATTTCGTTATGATCAATGCCGTTGTAACCAAATTAAATAGTCCATTGCCCGATGCAGAAATTACATTCGATACCGAATTAGAATGCAATTCTCGTACTGTAATTGCGCATTACACCGTTTCTAATGATAACGGCATTTATCCGCTACCAGCTGAAACACCAATTGCAGTTTATGCAAATACTGTTTTGATACAAAAGACCAAAACGGTTGATGCTATTCCAATAAATGGCAATGAAGGTAATTCTATAGTAGTACTTATTCCGAATACTATTCCTGATAGTTTTGAATTGAAATTTGTTGTTGATGATGATGGAACTGGCACTGGAATGGTGACCGAAATCAATGAAGGCAATAATACATTTTCAAAAAATATAACTTTAGCTGTTTCAGGGAAATTAATTCCTTTAGAAACCCTAATTTCTTGCAATTTAGGATTAAGCAAAGGTGTTTTCGATTTTTCTGATTATGAAGATATCGTAAAGTTAAATTCAACGGATAATGTAACTTTTTACCCGACAATAAATGACTTAGAAAATGGAACTAACGCTATTTTGAATACCGCTAATTATACTGCTGAAAGCACTCCAATGACAATTTTTGTAAAAGTTGACAATGGAATTTGTTTCAACAAAACCTCTTTTTTGTTGACCACAAAAAATTGTCCACCGAGAATTTACAACTTTGTTTCGGCAAATAACGATACAAAAAATGATAGCTTCTTTATTGAAGGATTGCGAGATGTTTTTTTGAACTTTCATTTGTCTATTTACAACCGTTGGGGAACTTTAATCTGGACAGGCAACAATAATTCGCCAGATTGGGATGGCAGTGCAACTAAAGGTTTATTAAACAATCATTCAGGAGTTCCTTCGGGAACCTACTATTATTTGCTTGACCTGAATGACCAAAATTACCCAAAACCGCTTGCCGGTTATTTATTTTTAACGCGATAAACTACAAAACTTTACATGTTTTGCGTGTAAAAATTGTAATCCTTCAGAATAGTTTTTATAAAATCAATTTGAAAGCCTGACTGATTTTTTATCCCAGTGACATTTTCAATTTTTTTGGTCAATTTATCAATGGTATCAAAGTCGTTTTTCATTTCGGCAACCAGAAAAGTGTCCTTTATAATTCGCATGTCATTGTCCGAAAGTTTAATTACCAAAGGATAAATAGGCAAATACGCATCTCCAATTTCTTCGAGAATTGTACTATTGATTGTGATATTATTTTTCAATGTGATAACAGCAGTTCCCGCAGCCACATCGCCCATTCGCTGAGTTTTGCTATTGACTATCATGGCTACTAATCCTATTAATCCACCCATCAAATTGTTTTCGACAATCCTGAAAAGCCAACGAATCAGGTAATCGCCAAAACTCGCTTGATAACCGTCAATTTTTACAACTTTTATTTTTAATAATTTTTTTCCAATGGTTTGTCCCTCAAAAATACTTTCTAGCGTGACAGAATAAATTACTATAGGAAAGAAAAAAAATAAAATCACAGACATTCTTGACCACATATCGACGTTGCTTACAAGGTCACCAATTCCCATCAAATAAAAAAAGACGTACCCAACAACGATCGCATACGCAATCTTAATAAAGAAATCCAACAAACTTGCACCCATTCTTTCACCTACTGAAGCGGCTTTAAAATTTATTGTAACATTTTGTGTTGTACTTATAGATAATTCTGACATATTTCTTATTTTAGCACTCGATGAGAGAAATTGCATTTATAAAAACCAATAAAGAAAAATGGCTTGAGTTTGAGCAAGCTATTTTTGGTAAAGCTAAAAAAAATCCTGATGAAATGGCAAATTTATACATTCAATTGATGAATGATTTGTCCTACGCTCAAACGTATTATGCCAAAAGCAAAACAGTTGTTTATCTAAACTATTTAGCCTCACAAATTTATCAAAAAATTTACAAGACCAAACGAACCGAAAGCAATCGATTAAAGTATTTCTTCAAAACCGAAGTGCCGATAATCCTTTATGACTATCGCAGGTATTTGATTTATGCTTTTGTGCTTTTTTTTGCCACTGTTGCTATCGGAGCCATTTCTGCCCGATACGATGCCGATTTCGTTCGATTAATACTTGGCGACGGTTATGTCAATGAAACTTTAGAGAACATAAAAGCAGGAAATCCGGTGGCTATTTATAAATCGGGAAGCAATTGGGGTAGTTTTATTGGCATCACGTTCAATAATTTGAAAGTTGGAATGATGTGCTACATTTTTGGGATTTTTGGTGGCATTGGCACTTTTTACATTTCCTTGCAAAACGCTATTATGTTAGGTTCTTTCCAATATTTTTTCTTTCAACAAGGTGTTTTTTGGAAAAGCGTTCGAGGTATTTGGATTCACGGAGCGATGGAGATTTTTGGCATCGTGATCGAAACCGCAGCGGGTTATATTTTGGGTGCTTCCATCCTATTTCCCAAAACCTATTCGAGAATTAATTCGTTTAAAATTGGTTTCAAAAACAGTTTCAAAATATTCTTGAGCACTGTTCCTTTTACTATTGCAGCAGGCTTTCTCGAAGGTTTCATTACCAGATATTCTATTGATATGCCCAATTGGCTGAGCAGTTTCATCATTTTATTTACTTTGGCGATAATCTCTTATTATTACCTGATTTATCCTTTTATTGTTCATAGAAAAACAGTATCTATGTAGCGATTTAAAAATAAATTTTCAGGCACAATGCCATTTAGTCTTTTGCGCAAATTAATTCAAAAACTATTTCGTCAACCATTGAATAAATTCCTAATTATACTACTTTTTTTCTTTAGTTCCAATATTGGAGCCCAAGACTCGTTGGCTGTAGCCAAAAAAGGAAAAATCGTTTTTACCGAAAAAGATATTGCTATCGATTCGGCTTTTGTTGTATTGAAACCTTTTGCCAAAAATTTCAAAAAGAAGTACACCGACCCATCATTTATCTACGAATTTAAAACACCAGAGAAAAATGCTTGGGATCGTTTTAAAGAATGGCTGGCTAATTTTTTTAAAAATTTATTCAGTTTTAACGATAGCAAATCGGCTGTTAATTTTGTGGAAATTTTGCTCAGAACTATCGCCATTCTTATTGTCGTAGCGGTAATTTATATGATTGTAAAAGCCATAATGAACAAAGAAGGACAATGGATTTTTGGCAAAAACTCCGATAGAAAAATCATTAATTATGACGAAATTGAGAAAAACCTGCATTTGGTTGACTTCGAAAAACTGATTCAAAAAAGTCTAGAATCTGGCGAAAATAGATTGGCAATTCGCTATTATTACCTTTGGATGCTCAAGAAAATGTCCGAAAAACAAATTATCGAATGGGATGTCGAAAAGACCAACTCCGATTATCTTTATGAAATAAAAAACGAAGCCTTAAAAGAAGATTTTGCCTATTTGTCGTATTTGTACAACAATATTTGGTACGGCGAATTCGAATTGGACGAAGCCACTTTTGCAAAAGCCAGAAACGCTTTCGACAACTCAATAAAAACAATCAACAATGGATAAAACGCTAAAAATCTACATCGCTCTTTTGGTGTTGCTCCTTGTGGCTATTGTTGTAATCGACAGCAATAGCCCGAAACCCATTGATTGGACACCTACTTTTTCTCTCAAAGACAAAATTCCATTCGGAATGCACGTTTTCGATAAAGAAATAGAGTCGCTTTTGAATGGGCAAAAAATCGAAAAATTCAACACGACTCCGTATGAATATTTTGACAGTAAATTTGATTATGACACGCTCGTAAATGATTACCGCATAAAAGGAACATTTCTCAGTATTTCTAAAATTGCAGATTTTGACGCAGCATCCATTACTGAAATCTGTACGTTTGTCAATCACGGAAACGGTGCTTTTATTAGTTCCGAAATGATTCCGAATACCTTGTTGGACAGTTTGAATCTAAAGATGGAAAGCGAATACAAATACTCGGACAGCATCTACAACTGGGTCGCCAACAAAAAATTGGGCAACCAGAAATACAAAATCACCGAAGGAATAAACAACAATTATTTTTCTAAAATCGACACACTAAACACGACAGTTTTAGGTTATCAGAATGGCGATAGTACTAGAGTGAATTTCATAAAAGTGAATTATAAAGGTGGCGTTTTTTACTTACACACTCAACCCGTGGCATTTACCAATTTTCATTTATTGAAGGGAAATCATCACGAATATGCCGAAAAAGTCTTGTCTTATATTATGAAAGGAGACGTTTTTTGGTGCATCAAAGATCAAACTGGCGAAGTGATTTCGGATTCGCCAATGCGTTATATCTTGAGCCAACCCGCGCTAAAATGGGCTTGGTACATTTTCTTGATTGGAATGTTGGTTTTTATATTTTTTAATGCCAAACGAAAACAAAGAATCGTTCCCATCATCAAACCGCTGGCCAACACCACAGTCGATTTTACGAAAACCATCGGGAATTTGTACTATCAAGAAAGCGATCACAACAACATTATCGATAAAAAAATTATCTATTTTCTCGAGAAAGTTCGCAACGAATACTTAATTGAAACCAATAAATTAGATGATGATTTTATCAAAAAACTACATCATAAATCAGGAAAAGATTTAGACGCCATTCAAAATGTAGTATCCTTGATAAACGCCTATCGAAAAAACAACTATATCAGCATCGAAGACGATTTGCTGCAAATTAATAATGCGATAGAAAAAGTGATGAATTAAAAAAATGAAACACATAGAAACATAGATTTTATGCATAAAAAAAGAACACAAAAGGAAATACATTTCTTTCACATAGCTATGTGTATTTATATAAAGTGAAACGCCTTTTTAAATTTTTTAAAATCTATGTTTCTATGTGTTTGAAAAATCAAGCCCAACATTTTAAAACAAAAATATATGGAAGAAATAACAAACTATGAAAATCAAACTGAAAACGTAAATTTTCAATCTCGAATCAATTTAGAACCGCTTTTGGAAAGCATCAATACCATCAAACAGGAATTGGGAACTGTTATCGTGGGGCAAAGCAAAATGATTGATCAATTGCTGGTCGCTATTTTGTCCAACGGTCACGTTTTGCTGGAAGGTGTTCCGGGTGTTGCCAAAACGATTACAGCAAAATTGTTGTCTAAAACCTTGAACATTGGCTTCAGCCGAATTCAATTCACACCAGATTTGATGCCTTCGGACATTTTGGGAACTTCGGTTTTCGACTTGAAAAAATCAGAATTTGAATTCAAAAAAGGACCCGTTTTTTCCAACTTGATATTGATTGACGAAATCAATCGCGCGCCTGCCAAAACCCAAGCCGCTCTTTTTGAAGTAATGGAGGAGCGCCAAATCACCATCGATGGTAAAACTTATATTTTGGATACGCCTTTTCTAGTAATTGCCACTCAAAACCCAATTGAACAAGAAGGAACCTATCGTTTGCCCGAAGCCCAATTAGACCGTTTTCTGTTCAAAATCTCCATTGATTATCCAAAAATGGACGAGGAAATCCTGATTATCCAAAGAGAACATTTACTCCAAAACCAAGGAAAACTCGACAACATCAAAACGGTGCTTTCGTCGGAGGAAATCAAGCAATATCAAGCCTTAGTCAAACAAATTATCGTCGAGCAAAACCTACTGGAATACATTGCGAAAATCGTAATCAATACACGTGAAAATGCCTTTTTGTATCTCGGCGCTTCGCCTCGTGCTTCGATTGCGATTTTGAATGCTGCCAAAGGTTTTGCCGCTATTCGAGGACGTGATTTCGTAACGCCGGAGGACATCAAAGAAGCCGCCATTCCTGTGTTGCAACATCGTGTTATCGTGACTCCGGAACGTGAAATGGAAGGCATTACGAGTATTGAAATCATCAAACAGATATTGGAAAGTGTGGAGATTCCGAGGTAAAAATGGCACACGGATTAGACGGATTGAACGGATTAGCAAAGATTTAAAACTATTCAATTCAAAAAATCAGCGTAAATCCGTTTAATCAGTTAAATCCGTGGCTAAAAATTAAGTTTCCAGATTATAAAAATTATGAAACTACTAAAAAGTTTATACATCAACAATTTCTTTTTCTATGCGCTTTTGGGCGTGGTGGGATTGTTTGTTTTGGCATTCATATTTCCCGCATTGTACAACGCCACTTGGTATGTTGTATTGATTTTATTGACTTTTTTGGTTTTGGATGTCCTGATTTTGTTTTTTACCAAAAACGGCATCGAAGGCAGTCGAATGATGCCCGAAAAATTATCCAATGGCGATGAAAACGAAATAAGAGTTGGCATCAAAAATTATTATACTTTCCCGATTTCTGTCAAAATAATTGATGAAATTCCTTTTCAGTTTCAGGTTCGTAATTTTAATATCAAGCAAAAAATCAAGGCTTCTTCGGAAAAAGAAATTCAATATTATTTGCGACCAACGGAGCGTGGCGAATATGTTTTCGGAAATTTGAATGTATATGTTTCTTCGCCTTTGTTTTTAATTTCAAGACGATTTCAATTCGACAAGGAGAGAATGGTGCCCACTTATCCTTCGTACATTCAGTTACGAAAATACAGTTTGATGGCTTTTTCAAACAATTTGTTTCAATACGGCATCAAAAAAATCAGGAGAATTGGGCACACAATGGAGTTTGAACAAATCAAGGAATACAATCAAGGCGACGACGTTAGAACCTTGAATTGGAAAGCCACCGCCAAGAAAAACGCTTTGATGGTCAATCAATTTCAGGACGAAAAATCGCAATCGGTTTATATGATTATCGATAAAGGCCGTGTGATGAAAATGCCTTTCAACGGTTTGAGTTTACTGGATTATGCCATCAACGCCACTTTGGTTTTGTCGAATGTTATTTTGAAGAAACAAGACAAAGCGGGACTATTTGCCTTTTCGAAAAAAGTAGAAAACCGTGTTTTTTCCGAAAGGCGCGCTTCGCAAATGCACAAAATTCTGGAAACCTTGTACAACATCAAAACTGATTTTTTTGAAAGTGATTTCAGCCGTTTGTACACCGATATCAAGAAAAATATTAATCAAAGAAGTTTGATTATTTTGTACACCAATTTCGAAACTATGGATGCTTTGCATCGGCAACTTCCCTATTTGAAAGGAATTGCCAAAAACCATCTGTTGGTTGTGGTTTTCTTCCAAAATACTGAATTGAATGAACTCATCAACAAAAAAGCTGAGAATATTCAAGAAGTCTATGACAAAGTAATCGCCGAGAAATTTTCTTTCGAAAAACGATTAATTGTCAACGAACTCAAGAAATACGGAATTTATTCGGTGCTTACCCAACCCGAAAACCTAACTTTGGACACGATTAATAAATATTTAGAAATTAAGGCGAGAGGGATTTTGTAATTTTAGATTTCAGAGTTTTGATTGTAGATTAACCCTTTTCACTCCCTATTGTCAACTCCCTTTGTCACGCTGGAAGCGTCTCAAAGCACAAGAGCAAAATGACTGAGACGCTTCCAGCGTGACAAATAGCAAGAATAGTAGATTGAAGATTTTTGGAATTTGGAATTTGAAGATTGGAATTTACAAAAAGGTGGTAACTTTGTTTCTTCAAACTTTTCAGTTCAAAAAATGAAACAAATTGCTTCGGTTCAAAACCCATTTATAAAATCCTTGCTGCTTTTACAAGAAAAAGCCAAAGCCCGAAAACAATCGGGTACTTTTTTGATTGAAGGCAAAAGAGAAATTGAAATCGCGATGAAAGGCGGTTACGAAATGGAAACGATTTTGTTTTTACCCGAATTACTCTCGGAAACGGATGTGAATAAACTTTCTAAAACTGCTGATTTAATAGAAATCTCGAAAGACGTTTATCAAAAACTGGCGTATCGCGATACCACCGAAGGCATTTTGGCTGTAGCCAAAACCAAATCCTTGCAATTATCGGATTTAAAATTATCCAAAAATCCATTAATTCTTGTCGCTGAAGCTCCTGAAAAACCGGGGAACATTGGCGCTTTACTGCGAACTTCCGATGCTGCGCATTTGGATGCGGTGATTATTGCTAATCCCAAAAGTGATTTATACAATCCCAATATTGTTCGCTCCAGCGTAGGTTGTTTATTTACTAACCAAATTGCAACAGGAACTACAACCGAAATTATTGCTTTTTTAAAAGAGCAAAAAATTGACATTTATTGCGCCACTTTACAGAACTCGACTTCCTATCATACCCAAGATTACACAACGCCAACGGCATTGGTTGTAGGTACAGAAGCCACTGGATTGACTCAAGAATGGCGAGATGCCGCCACACAAAACATCATCATCCCGATGCAAGGAGAAATCGACAGTATGAATGTTTCGGTTGCTGCAGCAATATTAATATTTGAAGCCAAAAGACAGAGAGGTTTTTAAATTAAATTACGAATTAAAAAATTACGAATTATGAATTACAAGTTAATAATTGCCATACTGATTTTATTATGTTTCGATGCAAACGCACAAATAAGCGAGAAACAAGTTGACGAATTAGTCGAAAATACCCTAAAAAGTTTTAACGTTCCCGGAATTGCCGTGGCGATTGTTAAAGACGGAAAAGTAGTGCTTTCTTAAGGTTACGGAGTGAAATCTATACTGACTAAAGAAAAAGTAGATGATAATACCTTGTTCGGAATTGCCTCTAATAGCAAAGCTTTTACCACTGCTGCTTTGGCGATGTTAGTCGATGAAAAAAAAATGAATTGGGATGATAAAGTGATAGACTATCTTCCTGATTTCAAAATGTACAACGACTATGTAACCACTGAATTTACCATTCGGGATTTAGTGACACACCGCAGCGGATTAGGTCTTGGCGGTGGCGATTTGATGATTTGGCCAGACGGAAGCGACTTCAAAGCGACTGATATTATTCGTAACTTACAGTATTTAAAACCTGTTTCTGCTTTTAGAACCAAATACGATTACGACAATTTATTGTATATCGTGGCTGGCGAAGTAATTGCAAAAGTAAGTGGAAAATCTTGGTGTGATTTCATCGAAGAACGCATTATGAAACCTTTGGAAATGAATAATAGTGCCGCTTCTTTTGTTCGGCTAAAAGACTCTACCAATATTATTGCTCCTCACGTTCCAACGGACGGGAAACTTAAAATAATTTCACGTTATAAAAATCAAGCGTTCGATGCGGCAGCAGGAATTTATTCGAGTGTAAACGATTTAAGCAAATGGATGATTTTGCAATTGCAAAACGGAAAATACGGTTCGGAAAAACAATATCAATTATTTTCTACAAAACAACAAAACGAAATGTGGCAAATGCAAACCATCATTCCTGCCAACACAAGACCACCTTATAATACGCACTTTAGCGGTTATGGATTGGGTTGGTTTTTAAGTGATGTCAAAGGCTACAAACAAGTAACACACACAGGAGGACTCGAAGGAATTGTGACTCAAACCACTTTGTTTCCAGAACTCAATTTAGGAATTGTGGTGCTGACCAATCAGCAATCAGGAGCAGCTTTTACAGCCATTACCAATACAATTAAAGACAGTTATCTCGATATTCCGTACACTAATTATGTGGAAATTTATAGCAAACGGGAAAAGGACAACATTGCCGATGCTGATAAAACCACCACAGAAGTTTGGGCTACCGTTACCAAAAACTTGAAAGACAAACTGAAAATCGATAATAAAAAATACACAGGTTTGTATGTTGATAATTGGTTTGGCCAAATTGAACTTTACGAAAAGAAAGGAAAATTGTTTTTTAAATCTATTCGTTCTCCGCAACTAGCCGGCGAAGTTTTCTTCTACAAAGACCGTGCATTTACCGTAAAATGGAATACTCGAAGTTTCAATGCTGATGCATTTTTGCTATTTGAAGTGGATGAAAATGGAGAATCAATTGGACTAAAAATGAAACCCATTTCAGATTTAACAGACTTTAGTTATGATTTTCAAGATTTGGATTTTGTTAGAGTAAGAGAATAGCTTTTGACATCACCTCCAAGAGAAACTTTTAAAAAGGCTCACAAATCTGAGTATTTACCCTAATATGTATATATAAATGGTTGTATTACTAGGTAAAATACATACTTTTATATACATAAAACATAGCATTGCTATGTAAAATACATACTTGTATATACATAAAAAATAGCATTGCTAGGTAAAATACATATTTTTATTTACATAAAACATAGCATTGCTAGATAAAATACATACTTGTATAAACATAAAAAATAGCATTGCTATGTAAAATACATATTTTTATTTACATAAAAAATAGCATTTCTAGATAAAATACATACTTGTTTACATATAAAACATAGCATTGCTAGATAAATTACCTAGCAATGCTATGTTTTATATATAGTTATTTGCTTCAAAATAATAATATAATTAATCTAGAACAGCATTAATAGAGAAAACTGAAAGTTTTTAATAGTAATAGTTTGAAACAAATTTAAAATTCTTTAGAATATTACTTTTTCATTTGCAATCATTTTGTTGAGATATCAAGAAAAAATCCTTGCAGTTGAAAGTATATATGAAAAAAGAAAAATAAAAATTCAATCCTTTAAACTTTCTTTAAATCCTTGCTTACTATTTGTAATAAAAATTTCGTATTTTTAAAAAATCAATTAATACAATAATGTTAGAAATAGATTTTGAAAAGGAAAACAAAGCAATTGCTCACGAATACAAAGAGTTACTCCGGATAAGTTACCAAACTTTAACTCCCGAAGACAAAAAACTCATTCGCAAAGCATTTGACGTTGCTATGGATGCGCACAAAGATCAGCGCAGAAAATCTGGAGAAGCTTACTTTTTCCATCCTATTGCCGTGGCCAAAATTGTGGCTTCGGAAATAGGATTAGGAGCCACTGCCATTGCCGCTTCATTACTCCATGATGTGGTCGAAGATACTCCTATAACAATTGAAGATATCGAAAAAATGTTCGGTTCAAAAGTAGCCCAACTAGTAGAGGGCTTGACTAAAATTTCGATTGTTCAAAAGGAAATGAATGTATCGATGCAAGCCGAAAATTTTCGAAAAATGCTTTTTACTCTTAATGATGATGTACGAGTAATTCTGATAAAAATAGCCGATAGATTGCACAACATGCAAACTTTGGATAATATGGAAGACCAGAAGCAGATAAAAATTGCTTCCGAAACCTTATATATATACGCACCACTAGCCCATCGATTAGGACTATATAAAATAAAAAATAAGCTAGAAGATTTAGGACTAAAATATACCGAACCAATTATTTACAAAGACATTGTAAGTAAAATAAAGGAAACCAAAGAGGAGCAAGACGCCTATATAAAAGATATTTCTGATATTCTAACAAAAGCATTAGACGAAGAAAAACTAGATTACATCATCAAGGGAAGACCAAAATCTATCTACTCTATTTATAGAAAAATGAAAGCTCAAGGTGTAAGTTTTGATGAAGTTTATGACAAATTCGCCTTGCGAATTGTTTACCAATCATCCCCTCACGAAGAAAAATTCTTAGCTTGGAAGATCTATTCTATTGTTACAGATTATTATAGACCAAGCCCTAGTCGTTTAAGAGACTGGATATCATCACCAAAAACGACAGGCTACGAAGCACTGCACATTACAGTAATGGGACCAAAAGGACGCTGGGTCGAAGTACAAGTTCGAAGCGAACGAATGGATGAAATTGCTGAAAAAGGATATGCAGCGCATTACAAATACAAACAAGGAGGTTCTGAAGAAAGTGGATTAGACATTTGGCTCAATCTGCTAAAAGAAGCCTTAGAAAATCCGGAAACGAATGCAGTAGATTTTGTTGAAGATTTCAAAATGAATTTATATTCAAAAGAAATCTTTGTTTTTACTCCAAAAGGAGAAATAAAATCATTGCCAAAAGGTGCGACTTCACTTGATTTTGCTTTTAGTATTCACTCCGAAGTGGGAATTCGGACGAGAGGAACACGTGTCAACGGCAAATTAGTTCCTTTGAATCACGAATTAAAAAGTGGCGATCAAATAGAAATTATCACCTCGCAATACCAAAAACCAACGATTAACTGGCTGGATTATGTAACCACTTCGAGAGCAAAAAATAAAATTAAAAACGTTCTAAACGAAAACACTAAAAAAATTGCCGAAGAAGGAAAAGAAATACTCGTTCGAAAACTAAAACACTTAAAAATTACTTTGAGCGAATCGGTCGTGAACGAGTTAGTGAATTTCTTCAAATTAAAAACAAGTCTAGATTTGTTTTATCGTGTAGGTGTTGGAGCCATCGAAAATCATCAATTAAAGGATTACGCCTCTCAGAAAAGCAATACTTTTATTAATTTTTTCAAAAACAAAATTAAACGGTCAGCCAGTACTGCAAGTGAAGATATTCACAAACAAGTGCTGCATAGTAATTATGATATGTTGGTTTTTGGCGCAGACCAAGATAAATTGGATTATAAATTATCAACGTGCTGCAATCCTATTCCAGGCGACGAAGTTTTTGGTTTTATCACTATAAATGAAGGAATTAAAGTGCACAAAAGAGATTGCCCAAATTCAATAAGTCTTCAATCGAACTATGCCTATCGCATTATGCAAGCCAAATGGATTGACTCTTCGCAACAAGAATTCAAGGCCATTTTACACATTACTGGCATGGATACTATTGGGCTCACAAACAAACTTACGAAAGTGATTTCGGATAATATGAATGTAAATATTCAAAGCATTTCTTTGAGTGGCGAGGCGGGAATTTTTAACGGACAAATTGCCGTAATTGTTCAAAATAACAATATTTTAAAAAAATTAATTGATAATATCAAACAAATAGATGGTGTGGATAAAGTGACACGCGAATATAAAAATTAAGAAATTTTTATAAGTTATGACGGTTATTCATTTACTAGCTAAACTTTTAAACGCTTAAACTTCTAAACTAGAAAATATAATTTATCTTTGCAAGATATGACACAAATTTCAGTTAATAATAACAGTAATCAAGAAATTGTAAAAAATGTTTTTACGAAGTATCTTGAGAACAAAGGACATCGCAAAACGCCTGAGCGATATGCTATACTACAAGAAATATATGACTGTGAGGAACATTTTGATATAGAAAATCTATACATCAAAATGAAAAATAAAAACTATCGCGTAAGTCGAGCCACTCTTTATAACACCATTGAACTTTTATTAGAATCAGGTCTAGTTCGGAAACACCAATTTGGACAAAATCAAGCACATTACGAAAAATCGTATTTCGATAAGCAACATGATCACGTTATAATGACTGATACTGGCGAAGTAATCGAGTTTTGCGACCCACGAATTCAAACCATCAAAAAAACAATTGAAGAAATATTCGATATTGAAATTACACATCACTCATTGTATTTATACGGAACAAAACGAAATAAAGAAATAACAAACTAACTACAAACTACAAAAGGAATGACCGCAGATTTATTATTAGGATTACAATGGGGAGACGAAGGAAAAGGAAAAATTGTTGATGTACTTACTTCTAAATACGACATCATAGCTCGCTTTCAAGGTGGTCCAAATGCGGGACACACATTAGAATTTGACGGAATTAAACACGTTTTGAGAACTATTCCTTCTGGAATTTTTCATAAAACCGCCATAAACATAATTGGAAATGGTGTAGTTATTGACCCCGTTGTTTTTCAAAAAGAAATTGAAGGATTGGCTAAATTTAATATGGATATCAAATCCAAATTAATCATTTCAAGAAAAGCGCATTTAATTTTACCCACTCACCGTTTGCTTGATGCGGCTTCTGAAGCATCAAAAGGAAAAGCAAAAATTGGTTCTACACTCAAAGGAATTGGTCCAACTTATATGGACAAAACCGGAAGAAACGGAATCCGCGTGGGCGATATTGAATTAGAGGATTTCAATGAAAGATACCGCGCATTAGCAAACAAGCACGAAGAAATGATCAAATTCTACGATGTTGATGTTGAATATAATTTAGAAGAAATGGAAAAAGAATTCTTCGAGGCCATCGAGGAATTAAAACAAATCGAATTTATTGACAGCGAAGAATATATCAACCAAGCGCAGAGAGCTGGAAAATCAATTTTGTGTGAAGGTGCTCAAGGATCATTATTGGATGTAGATTTTGGAACTTATCCTTATGTAACTTCATCCAATACAACTGCTGCTGGCGCTTGTACAGGTTTAGGAATTGCTCCAAACAAAATAAAAGAAGTATACGGAATATTTAAAGCTTATGTAACTCGAGTAGGAAGTGGCCCATTCCCAACAGAACTTTTTGACGAGGATGGAGAAACAATGGCTAGAGTTGGAAATGAATATGGCTCTGTTACTGGCAGAAAACGCCGTTGCGGATGGTTGGATTTAGTAGCTCTAAAATATGCTGTTCAAATCAATGGAGTAACCCAATTGATGATGATGAAAGGCGATATTCTTTCGGGATTTCCTACCCTAAAAGTGTGTACACACTATAATTACAAAGGCAAAGCGATTTCTCATTTTCCTTATAATATTGCAACCGAAAACGTAACTCCAATTTATAAAGAATTGAAAGGGTGGCAGGCTGATTTAACAGAAATGACCTCTTACGACCAATTACCAATAGAGTTAAAGAAATACATCGAATTTATAGAAGCGGCTGTTGAAGTTCCTATAAAGATTGTTTCCGTTGGACCAGACAGAAAGCAAACCATTCTAAAATAAAAATACTGAACGTCTCGATTTATCGGGACGTTTTTTTATAACAATCACACCAAATGAACAACCCAAAAATAAAAATAAAACAAACCGAGTTGCTTTCTGACAATTGGTACATTTTAAATAAGGTTACTTTCGACTTTTTACGTAAAGATGGTGTTTGGATTACCCAAAAAAGAGAAGTGTATGATCGAGGAAATGGAGCCGGAATTTTACTCTATAATCGGTCACAAAAAACAATTATTCTTACCCGACAATTTAGACTTCCAGCTTACCTCAATGGTGATGAAACAGGTATGATGATAGAAGTTTGTGCAGGTCTTCTCGATCAAGATCATCCTGAACAATGCATCATTCGGGAAACCGAAGAAGAAACAGGTTATCGCATAAAATCAGTTAAAAAAATTCTGGAAACTTTTGTTTCACCCGGAGCCGTAACCGAAATTTTACATCTATTCATTGGCGAATATGATGCTACGATGAAGGTAAACGAAGGCGGAGGATTAGAACACGAACAGGAAGAAATAGAAGTAATTGAAATGACTTTCGCACAAGCGTACAATATGATTGCAACTGGCGATATAAAAGATGCTAAAACCATTATTTTATTGCAATATGCCAAAATAAATAATCTCGTTGGATAGAATTAAGTCGAAGGTATAGTTAAATTTTACTAATTTTACTCAAACGATTATAAGTTTTGGAAAACAAGAAGACAAAACATTCAGCACTACTAGAAAAAGATGGAATTTCGCCGCCCGAAATTATCAATCTAAATGTTGCAGAACAAATTCAAAAATCCAGAAAAATACAACTTTCATCAAAAGTATTAATTGACGGAATTCTATCTGGAAATATTGCTGATTTAAGCAGAGCCATTACTTTGGTCGAAAGTACTAATCCCGACCATTTGGCACGAGCCAATGAAATTATAAATGCTTGTTTACCCTTTGCCAACAAATCGGTAAGAATAGGAATTACAGGTGTGCCTGGTGTTGGAAAAAGTACTTTTATCGAAGCTTTTGGTAAACATTTGACTTCTTTAGGAAAAAAAGTAGCTGTTTTAGCCGTTGATCCTAGCAGTAGTATATCACGCGGAAGTATTTTAGGCGACAAAACCCGAATGGAAGAATTGGTAAAAGACCCGAATGCCTACATTAGACCTTCGGCATCAGGAGAAACTTTAGGTGGTGTTGCGCGAAAAACCAGAGAAACCATCACCCTCTGCGAAGCGGCCGCATTTGACACCATTCTCATTGAAACTGTGGGCGTTGGGCAAAGTGAAATAGCAGTTCATAGCATGGTCGATTTCTTTTTACTATTGAAGATTTCTGGTGCAGGCGACGAATTGCAAGGCATCAAACGTGGCATTATGGAAATGACCGATGCTATCATTATCAACAAAGCCGATGGCGATAATATCAAGAAAGCACATTTGACAAAAGCCGAATTCAATCGTGCTCTGCATTTATTTCCTGCCAAAAAATCAGGTTGGACACCACAAACTTCAACTTGTAGTTCCTTGACTCAGGACGGAATTGCGGAAGTTTGGGTCACAATTGAGAAGTTTCTAACTCTAACAAAAACGAATAATTATTTCTTTGAAAAACGAAACGAGCAAAATCAATATTGGATGTTGGAAACCATTAACGAACAATTGAAAACTAATTTTTACAACCATCCTGAAATCCAAAAACTTCTTGAATTAGCTAAAAAATCAGTACAAAACAATGAAATATCTCCATTTGTCGCAGCTCAAGAATTACTAAATACTTATCAAAAAAATAAGAAATAAAAAAATAATTTTGATTTAAAGCTGGTTTTATCCCTTTTTGTCTGTCGCTATTTCTGATTCGTTAGTACGCCACAAAATTTATTTTTAAGGCTATTCAATTGAATATTAAGAAATCACAAACTTCCCTTTTTCACTATCAAAAACTATATGTTCGTCTTTGAACAAGTTGTTGAAACTTCCTTTCATAATTAAATTGCAAGGTTGGTCTTGAACCGTGTTTTCGGGAGTCATAATAATCATTTCGTCGCTTAATTGTATTGCCATATCAATATCGTGAGTCGAAAACAGAATACACTTTCCGGTTTCTTGCGTGAGTTTTTTTAGAAGTTTAAAAAGCACCACTTTATGCAATAAGTCCAAGTGGGTTGTGGGTTCATCTAAAATAATTAACGGAGTGTCTTGTGCCAACGCTCTTGCAATCAAAACGATTTGCAACTGTCCATCGCTGATTTCGTAATGTCTTTTGGATATCAAATGACCAATTTGTGTCAGTTCAATGGCTTCGTTTATTTTTGCAATATCATTTTCGGTTAATGTTCCAATCCAGTTGGTATAAGGTTGTCTTCCCAAGGCGATAAGTTCCCAAACAGTCAAATTACTTGGCGGTAATTTCTCAGTCAAAACAACACTTAAATTTTGTGCCAAAGTTAAATCATTGAGTTCGTGAATGTTCTTTTCATTCAATAAAACGGTTCCAGAAAGAGGTTTCTGGATTCCAGTAATAGTTCTTAAAAACGTTGATTTCCCGATACCATTGGCACCGATTAAGGCAATTAATTTTCCTTCACAAAAATTCAAATTGAGATTTTCGGCAATAGTTACTGACGAGGTTTTAGCTTTGTAGCCAATGCTTAAATTTGAAGTCGAAAGTATGTTTTTATTACTCATTTTTTATTTACAAGCTAAGATTTTAAACGCATAGAAACATAGTTTTTTTTGGAATATGTAAAAGAGTTTATAGTTGAAACTCGTTTCAAACATAGAAAAAGAGTTTACTTTTCGGGTAAGTTTTTAAAATATTCGTTTACAAAAGTTTTCTGACCGTCTTTAAAAATATTAAAACAATTAAAATTAATCAAAATACCTTTAGGTGCTTTTAAAAGTTTCATATAGGTCAAAAGTTGAGCTTCAAATATGGGATTTGGTTGTATTACGGACTTCAATTCTACAACCAAACAATTTTCTATAAATAAATCACATTTAAAATCTACTTTGAGTTCTTTGATTTTATAAACTAGAGGAACTTTCATCTCTGTAGAAAAGTTAATTTTTCTTTGCGCTAATTCTTCTTTTATGCATTGATTATAAACACTTTATAGCAATCCTCTTCCCATTATTTTATGAACTTCAATAGCAGAACCAATAACTTCATACGTTAAATCATCTAAATATTTTTGTGTTATCATATTTTATTCTTTAAAGTAAATAAGCTTAATTTATTTTTCAATTAACTTTCAAACTATGAAAAATCGAAGATTTTGTTTCTATCAACATCTTTCAAAAAACTAGAAAAACTATGTTTCTATGTGTTTAAAATAAATATTAGTTCATCATTTTACGTTTTCGAATTAACAACCAAATTACGATTGGTGCCCCAAAAATTGATGTCACAGCATTAATTGGCAAGGTTAAATCGCTGCCCGGAAGTTGTGAAATACTGTCACAAATTAACATAATTATTGCACCTAAAAGTAAAGTACTCCAGAATAAAATAGTGTGATTACTGGTTTGAAAAAGCAACTTGGCAATATGTGGTACAGCCAATCCAATAAAGGCAATTGGTCCAGCATAAGCAGTGATACTTCCCGCCAAAATACTGGTGGCAAAAATGATAATTAATCGGGTTCTTTTATAATTCATTCCCAGACTTCGAGCATAGTTTTCGCCCAAAAGCAAAGAATTCAAAGGTTTGATACTGACAAGGCTTAAAAGCAAACCAATTGCAACACAAACGGATAAAACTACAATCGACGACCAAGACAAATTTCCCAGATTTCCCATGGACCAAAAAGTGAATTTTTGCAATTGTTCGGCCGTGCTGAAATAAGTGAGTGAACCAATAATAGCACTAGTTAAACTAGCAAACATCAAGCCGACAATCAAGATTGCCATTGTATCGCGCAATCGCTGAGATACGGCTAAAACCGCCAACAAAACTAAAAAACTCCCGAAGCTTGAAGCCACAACAATTCCATAAGAAGAAAGTAAAATAGAAGACAAGCCATTAGGCAAAAAAGCAGCGCCCAAAACAATTGTTGCCACACCTAAACTTGCCCCAGAACTTAATCCCAAAACATCAGGTCCAGCCAATGGATTTCGAAACAAAGTTTGCATTAATAATCCACTGATGGACAATCCCATTCCAACAAGAATGGCAGCAATAGCTTTCGACAATCTATAATTGAGGATAATATAATCCCAGGTTTCTTTGCTTGAATTTCCTCCGGCAAGGCTATTGAAAACGTCTTTTAATGGAATAGAAACTGAACCCAAGCTGATATTCAATAGCAATAGCAAAGCTAATGACACTGTCAAAATGGAGAATAAAGTAATATTACGATTGGTATTGGTCAATTTATTCTAATTTCTGAAAGAAAAAAAGTTTATGATTTGGCAATAATTCCGGATGAAAAATTTTAATCAAATCTTTCAAAACCCAGTCTGGACGTGTGGGAGACCATTCGAAATAAAGGATTCCTCCTTTCGCTCCTTTGTTTACGGCATACGAATATACTTTTTTATTTTTAAATGCGGTAAACTGATTGTAATGCGGATTGCTATCACTCATTTGTTTCAAAGATGAAAAATCGCCTGGAGCAATCCAGAAATCGGCATTTTTTGCTTTTTCTAAAATGGTTTCAAAAGGCACAGCCAAACTACCATTTCCTTTGGTGTCGGCCCATAAATAATTAGATTGAGCGTCTTTTAAAAACAGCGAAGCCCAACTCTCGCCTTGCGGAACATACCATTGTTCTTGGTACATTGCACCACAAAGAACAGAAGGTTTAGCTGTTGCTTTTTGGGCTAGAGCCAAAGTAGTATTGTATTCTTTTTCAATTTCCGTAAAGATGGCATCTGCCTTGGAATCCAATCCATACAATGCACCAAAAAACTTAATCCATTCGGCTTTTCCCAATGGAGATTGTTCCGTCCAATCGCCGTTGAGTAGTACTTTTAGACCACTTTTTTGAAGATTGTCTAAGGTTGGATTGCTATTATTTAAACCAAAACTAACAATTACATCCGGCTTCATATCGATTAAAACTTCCGTATTCAGATTTTCATTGACTCCCACTTCACGAACTTTTCCAGCGTCAATTCGCTTTCTAGTTTTAACTGAAGAAATATAATCCGTGTTTGGAAAACCAGTCAAAGTATTTTCGACTCCCAATAATTCCAAAGCCGGAATGTGTGTCGTTGAAGTCACAACAATCGATTTTATGGGAATCGGAATGACTATAAATTGCTTTAAACTATCTGGTATTATTCCATTTTTTTCTTGAAGAATATAGGTAAAACTTGCTGCGGCATTTGGCCAAGGATTCGTTATTTTTAGGATGGAAAAACCGTGGTGTTTGTAGATTTCTAAACCTTTGGCATATCGAATTTCGTTTTGTGAAGTTGCAATTTTAATCTTAGAAATGTTGTCGTTTTGTTTGCATCCAATGAAGAAGACTATAACTAAAAAAAAGGCGAAACGAAAAAAAATAGATTTCATAGATACACTTTTGAAAGAAGTGCAAAGGTATATTTATTCTGTTTTAAAAATCGGTTTTATTTTTTTATCAATTTATAACTGCCGTTTTTGCCATTTTCAAATTGAAGTTTTAAGAAATATATGCCAGAAACAAGTTTGGAGGTTTGTTTATCTAAATCTGATTTAGAATTGCTTTTTATTATTTGTTTTCCTGAAACATCAAAAATGGAGTATTCCAAAATATTTTCTGTTGTATTTATTGTAAAACTAGTCGAAAATGGGTTCGGATAAATAGTTTCAATTGAATTAAAGAAACTATCATTTCCAAGATAATAAAATGCTGAGGCATATTCACTAATCTCTATGACACTTTTATAATTGTTTAGAGCAATATTTAATTCTTTATTGTCACAATCACAAACAACGCTATAAGCTTTTGCTATAATTGGAGAGTTACCGCAAGTCGTACACCAACGGTCATAATAGAATACTTTAAAATCTCTAAAAATTTGATTTAATCCATCATCATTTGTGGTGACAATTGAATTGTGAACTCCAATTGGAATACCTAATCCCTCCTTCAAAATCCCCACTAACAGGGCATCTGTAAAAGAACCATAATTTGAAACTACCGCTTTATCAACAACCATTGAATAAAAATTTAAATCATTCACCAATTTGTTTTCGTCGCAATTGCAAGTTATTTCTATCATTTTATCTGCATAAAGACTGTAAGGATGTCCTCCTTTAAAATCATACCTCGTTACGTTGTTAGTTTGTAGAATCGCGTTCAATCCGTCATCATTAGATAATTTTGTGACTCCAAAGTTACTATTGACCACAGGTCTACCGGTCTCCCCTTTAACTAACCGTAAATCAATGACTTGCTGACTATACATTACATTAAAAAAACAATACACTACGATAAGCAATAGTTTAGACATAATTTTAAAATTTAATACATATCAAAGATATGACAATATTTATAATTATAGCTGAAATTTATATTACATTTGCTGCCGTATTGAGGTTGCTGTTTTGTTTTTCGAAACAGCATTAAAAGGGAATCAGGTGAACGATTGCAGATTTTGGATGGGAGTTTTCAGATTGTAACAAATCTTAAATAAAAAATCAGAAATCAAAAATCAGAAATCCTGAGCTGTACCCGCAACTGTAAGCTAGAAAGCTTGTTGTTATCTACAAAACCATTGTTCAATAATTTAGGAATTGGTGATTTGGGAATTAGGATTAAAAAATCCTTAATGAAAAATCCTTAATCCTTAATTAGGAATGAGAAGGTCAACAACAAGACGCAAGCCAGGAGACCTGCCTTTTTTCTTAACGAATATCGAACTTTCGGGAAAAAAGGTTCAGAAGTTATGACTTTAAAAAACTGCTTTGTTTTTTGTTTGCTATTGTTGTGCCAATTTATTTGGGCGCAACAAGATTCTATTATCAAATTAGATGAAGTTTTAATTACTGATGCCCAACTGAAAAAATTCTCTAATTCACAGTCGGTTTTAAAGCTTACAGATTCGGTTATTGCAAACAATAAAACCTCTTTAACAAGTTTACTCAATTACAATTCAGTTATTTATTTTAAAGAAAATGGTCTTGGAATGGTTTCTTCGCCTTCGTTTAGAGGAACGAATGCTTCGCAAACTGCCGTAATTTGGAACGGAATAAATATCAATTCACAATTGAACGGTCAGACTGATTTCAATACCATTTCGGCAAAAGATTTTAATTCAGTAGTAATTCGCGCTGGTGGCGGAAGTGCTATTTATGGCAGTAGCGCCATTGGCGGTAGCATCCATTTGAACAGTGATTTGAGTTTTGTAACTAAATTCGATAATACAGTACAAGTCAATTATGGTAGTTTTAACACACTTGGTGTAAACTATAAAATGCAAGTGGCAACGGATAAATTGAGTTCTCAAGTCAGTATTTCCCGCAATAGTTCGGACAATGATTTTGCGTATTTAGGTACTGATAAACGTAATGAAAACGGACAATTTCACAACAGTAGTTTCAATGTAGATTTTGGTTACAAATTTAATTCAAAAAATGTTGTGAAATTCTACAGCTATTTATTCGAGGGCGATAGACATTTTTCTGGAACACTTGCTGCACCATCAAAAAGCAAGTACGTTGATTTAAACACCCGAAATTTACTAGAATGGGTTGGAAGTTATGGTCAATTCAATTCTAAATTGAAAGTAGCTTTTTTATCGGAAAAATATAAATATTTCGAAAACGCTGCAACCTCAATATTTAATTATGGTGAGGCAAAAACAGCTACTACCAGATATGATCTGTCATATAAAATTAATTCAAAAATAGAACTAAATTCTGTTTTAGATTATACTCAAACTACAGGCTCCGGAAGCGATATAGGCGAAGATAAACGGCAAATAGGTTCTGGTATTTTACTTTTTAAACACAAACCTTTTTCGAAATTTCTCTATGAAATAGCGGTTAGAAAAGAAATCACAACTAATTATGACAGTCCAGTTTTGTATTCTGTAGGTAGTAATTATTCTCCATTTAAATTTTATAAATTAAAATTGAACGGCTCAAGAAATTTTAGAATACCCACGTTCAACGATTTGTATTGGCAAGGAAGTGGCAACACCAATTTAAAACCCGAAAGTTCCTATCAAGCTGAGATTGGTCAAGATTTTAGATTCAAAAACACTACTTTTTCGATAACCAATTATTATATAAAAATTCAAGATTTAATTCAGTGGTCACCCGATTCTAGCGGGAACTGGAGACCAAATAATATCGCCGAAGTAACAACTTACGGTCTAGAAGTTTTATTAAATTACACCAAACGAATAGGTAAAAATCAATTTGATTTTAATGCAACCTATGCCTACACAGTTTCAGAGGATGAGGTAAAAAAGAAACAATTAATCTATGTTCCCTTTCATAAATTCACTGCTTCGTTAGCTTATGCATTTGAAAACTTTAGCGCTCACTATCAATATTTATACAACGGAGAAGTATTCACCTCTTCGGACAACTATTATTCGCTGGATGATTTTTGGGTTTCTAATGTTGGAATCGATTATTATTTTGGCAAAAAGAAACTCCTACAACTAGGTTTTGATGTGGGTAACATTTTTAACAAAAACTATCAAAGTGTTGCCATAAGACCAATGCCAGGTAGGAATTACACAATAAATTTAACCTTTAATTTTTAATACAATGAAATTCAGTAAATTAGTTTTAGTAGCTTTAGTTAGCGCAGTTTTTTTCGGGTCTTGTACAGACGATAACGACAACGATGATGTTCCTTTAGGGAACTATGATAATGGCGCTTTGATTTTGAATGAAGGAGGCTTTGGTAAAGGAAATGCTTCAGTTTCCTATTTATCAGATGATTTTGTTACGCAGCAAAACAATATTTTTTCTCTAGTAAACCCAACTATAACTCTTGGTGATACAGGCCAAGATATAGGTTTCAATGGTGATTTAGCTTTTATCGTTTTGAATGGTTCCAATAAAATTGAAGTGGTAAATCGGTATACAATGAAACAAGTTGCGACCATTTCTGCGGGATTAAGCAATCCGCGATATATTGCGTTTTCTAACGGAAAAGGGTTTGTTACCAATTGGGGTGATGGTGGAAGTCCTTCAGATGATTATGTGGCTGTAGTAAATCTTTCAAACTATTCAACTACTAAAATTGCTGTAGCTGAAGGTCCGGAAAAAATTATTGCTGACAATAATAAATTGTATGTTGCACATAAGGGTGGTTATGGCTTCGGAAGCACAATTTCGGTAATCAATGCAACTACAAATGTTGTATCAACTACCATAAAAGTTGGTGATGTTCCAAATTCGTTAGAAATATCGAATGCCTCGTTGTATGTAATATGTGGAGGAAAACCAAGTTATTCTGGAGCTGAGACTGTCGGCAGTTTTGTGAAAATAAATGTGTCGAATAACACTGTTTCAAGTACAATAAATTTCCCAGCTAAAACACATCCATCCAATTTAGATATTATTAATTCAGATGTTTTTTATACTGTAGATTCAGCTATTTTTAAATCAACTTTATCGGCTACAATAATACCTACGACTCCTTTATTTTCGACAACGGCACAAGGAGTTTATGGAGTTTATAGTTTTGCAGTAAATAATAATAAAATTTATGTTGGTGATGCTGGAGATTACAGCTCCAATGGAAAGATTTATATTTATTCGATAACTGGAACTTTAGAAAAACAATATACAGTAGGTGTTATTCCAGCGGGATTCTATTTTAACTAGAGTATTCGGATTGATAATTTTCAGGATAACTATATAGAAAAAAGGATTTCGTAAAAGGAATCCTTTAAATAGTAATCGAAAATTAATCTTATCTAAATTTTTATTGGCAATAAAAAAAATCCCAATCTTTCAATTGGGATTTTTCTATAAGTAAGTAATCTTAAATTGAGTTGATAAAACGTTTATTTTACTTTATTAAGTATGGCTTTGAAAGCTACTGGGTGATTCATCGCTAAATCGGCAAGAACTTTACGGTTCAATTCGATATTATTAGCTTTGCATTT
>NZ_JANPFL010000023.1:0-38547 GCF_031423415.1 Flavobacterium sp. | reverse complement strand
TTATTTTGCCTAACATATTGCCACTTTTTTATACCGAAATATACACTTTTTGGCGATTTAAAAGTACTGTTTTCAACTGAATTTAATCACAAGTTATTAACAATCAAATTGTTAATTCATTTTTAAGGAATGACTAATTAAAATCCGTTACCCATTCAACGGATTAAAATCCGTTGCTACAATATAAACCGTCCGCCGCTGCGGACTATTTCAAAACATATAAAATCGCTTTAACAACGGACTAAAATCCCTTGCTACACTATGTCCCGTACGCCGCTGCGGACTATCACATTACCTATTAGAGCCTTGGGCTCGGGTCCTTTTGTAAAGCTGGACTTTAGTCCAGTTGACAACAAAAAACCCAGAAAAAAGAGCCGTAGGCTCGGTGCATTTTTTGACTTTCACTTTGACACGTTCGAATTCAAGAACGAAATTTTCAATACCATAATCCAAATTTTAAACCTTTAAACTCTTACATCTTTACACCCTATCTCCCACCCAAAAAGAGATTAACAACAACGTCTTGTATCAACGAAATCATACAAATTGCTAATAGCACTGAAAGCGCAAAAGTACTCAGCGCTAACTTTTTTAACTCGGGATCTAATGCTCTAGGCTCTTGGTTTTTATAAACCGTAATTAAATGTTTAGTCAAAGGAATATACGCCAGTAAAAACAAATATTGGTCTAAACTAAAATCCTGTGTCAACGCAAAGACAACCACCAAAATCATCGCCGAAACGATAAGAAAATAATGGTATTTCTTTGCTTTGGCTGCGCCAATTTGCACTACAATGGTATTTTTATTCGACTTTCTGTCAGAGGCTTCGTCGCGCATATTATTCAAATTCAAAACGCCAACACTCAAAAATCCGATGGCGATTGCTGGTAAAAACAAATCGAATTCTATTTGTTTTGAATACAAGAAATTAACACCCATAGTACTCACCAAACCAAAAAATACAAATACAAATACATCCCCATACCCACGATATCCATACGCCGTATTGCCTACAGTATATCGAATTGCCGAAGCAATGGCCAAAATCCCCAAGCCTAAATAGAACAAAGAATATCCTACATTAGTATAGCGAAAAGCATAATAAATCAGCAAGATGGCTGAAATGAGCGTCAGAACTGAGGTACTAATTATAGCGCGTTTCATCGCTTGTGGCGAAATCACTCCCGATTGTATGGCACGCTTGGGACCAATTCTATCTTCGTTATCGGTACCTTTGATACCATCGCCATAATCGTTGGCGAAATTGGACAGGATTTGCAGTCCAAGCGTGGTTAGCATGGCAAAGCCAAATAGCCTCCAATTGAAGACCTCTGTGGGCGTGAGGAAGTTATCCGTTGGATAGGCCAAAGCATACATACTGCCCACAATTATTCCGGAAACCGATAAGGGTAAGGTTCTTAATCGTGCGGCTTGAATCCAATGTTTCATTTGAGGTTAGAAGTTAGAAGTTAGAAGTTAGAAGTTAGAAGCTGGGAGTTAGATGTTAGAAGCTGGGAGTTAGGAGTTAGGAGTTAGATGTTGGAGATTAGAGATTAGAGTAGCGGTTTGCTATGTTGTACTTCGTACCTCGTACCTCGTACCTCGTACCTCGTACATCCCACTTCCCACTTCGTACTTCCCACTTCCCACTTCATACTTCCCACTTCCCACTTCCCTAAGGAAGCCATTTCTTTTCAAAGTTGGGTTTTCTTTTTTCGAGGAAGGCGTTTCGGCCTTCTTTGGCTTCGTCGGTCATATAGGCTAGCCTTGTGGCTTCGCCCGCAAAAACTTGTTGCCCTACCATGCCGTCATCGGTGAGGTTCATGGCGAATTTTAGCATTTTGATAGAAGTGGGTGATTTTTCCATTATCTCTTGTGCCCATTGGTAGGCGGTGTCTTCCAGTTCAGCGTGGGGGATTACCGCATTGACCATTCCCATTTCCATTGCTTCTTGAGCCGAATAATTGCGTCCAAGGAAAAAGATTTCACGGGCTTTTTTCTGTCCTACCATTTTGGCCAAATAAGCTGAACCATACCCTGCATCAAAACTGGTGACATCGGCATCCGTTTGTTTGAAGATCGCGTGTTCTTTGCTCGCTAAAGTCAAATCACAAACTACGTGCAAACTGTGTCCGCCACCCACAGCCCAACCGGGAACTACGGCGATAACTACCTTTGGCATAAAGCGAATCAGGCGTTGGACTTCGAGAATATTCAATCGATGCTGCCCATCGTCGCCAACATAGCCCTGATGCCCTCGCGCATTTTGATCGCCACCGCTGCAAAATGAATAAACGCCATCTTTGGTCGATGGTCCTTCAGCCGAAAGTAGCACCACTCCTATAGAAGTGTCTTCCTGAGCGTCGTAGAAAGCTTGGTATAATTCGGAGGTTGTTTTTGGTCGAAACGCATTGCGAACATTGGGTCTGTTGAAGGCTATTCGAGCCACGCCATTGCATTTTTTATAGGTGATGTCTTCGTATTCTTTGACGGTTATCCAATCCATTAGAGCGGTTTTATATTTTAAATGTAAAATTAGCGCATTTTTTAGATTTATCTAATACTTCCCAAATTAAAAAAACTGGCGGCTTAGAAATAATCTTGCTAAAATATATTTTTAATTATATTTGCACCCATTATAAACCAAGCAAACACTAAACAAATACCACTTACTCTTTTGATTAGGTACCCATTACCGAATTAAATACACCTTTTGACTCGTTTAAAAAGTGTCTTTAGTTTAAATTTTCTCTATTTATGCTTCCTAAAAAGACCTTTTTTTTCATTCTAGCATTTGTTTTTTGCGCATCCACTTTTGCACAACAACTCGAGAGCAGTGAGATAGAAACGCTCATCACCAGTAATACTACTGACAGTACTGCTGTTAGTTCGAATGAAATCAAAGTAGTTTTTAAAGATAGTCTGATAGCAACAGTAGATTCTATTGCTCCAGTTTCAGTACAAAATGTGGCCATCTATCCACCACCTTATCGCAATTGGAGAAGACTAGGGTCCGGCAGTGCAATGTATGCCGGCGCTACCGTAATTGCTTTTGGAATACTTTGGGCCTTGCCCGAACGCACCACCAAATGGAACAAAGAGGAAATGAAAGAGAAAGGCATTTTGTGGAAATGGAAGCAAAATGTAAAAGCGGGACCCATTATGGATCAAGACAATTGGGTGCTCAACTGGATTGCACATCCGTATTGTGGTGGTGTTTATTACATGACGGCCAGAAGTTGTGGATTTACAGTTCTAGAGTCCTTTGGCTATTCTGCGATTATGTCTACTTTTTTCTGGGAATACGGCATCGAATCTTTTGCCGAAATCCCTTCTAAACAAGATTTAATTATCACGCCTGTGGTGGGTGCTGTAATGGGTGAAGGATTTTTCTATGCTAAGAAATCGATTCTTAAGCACGACAAAAAAGTATTGCGATCAAAGATTTTGGGTATGACCTCCTTATTTTTGATGGATCCTTTCAACACTATTTTAGACGGATTTGGATACAAGGACAGGGTCAAAACCCAAATGAATATCGCTCCTGTGGGCGTGAATCAGTTGTCGAAAACCCCTGTTTGGGGCATTCAGTTTTCGGCGCAATTTTAATTTACTTCTGCTAGCTATTTATTTTTATTTTACTGTAGTAATTCTATTCAGTTACACACGCAGCAACTCCCACACGTCTCTTCAAGTGATTTTGAATAGTAATGCGACAGCTTTACGATACAATCCCGACAGCTTTCGGGAGTATCGAGAAGTCGTTTTTTTTATTCTTT
Source organism: Flavobacterium sp. (assembly GCF_031423415.1). Taxonomy (GTDB): domain Bacteria; phylum Bacteroidota; class Bacteroidia; order Flavobacteriales; family Flavobacteriaceae; genus Flavobacterium. Next base: position 34,767 of record NZ_JANPFL010000023.1, on the reverse strand, counting down.
AATCAAAAAAGAAATCCTATATTTTACAGTACCTAAGGACCTGTTTTTATTTTTATATTTCTGATATACAGGTATTTATAATCTGTATGAAAAGTATTCAAATCACTTCTTTTTGTTAAAAACTCTTCCCGATTGTGAATAAGTTTGACTTTTTATAACCGGTAGAACCTTTTACCTTTGGATTTGTCAATTAGGTACTGATTGTCAGTGCATTAAGACAAATTGTTTTTTTTATTAATTTAATACGCAAAAATCATGGCGATTAAATTTAAGACGCAGTCCAGAAAGAATCCGCAGGACATGACTGCCCCTGAAAAGTATTACGCTGCTGCGGTAGCAGACGGCAATGTCGATTTGGATAGGCTCGCGGAGCTGATTTCCTATCAATGTACGGTTAACGAAACCGACTGTTATGCCGTGTTGTTGGCTTTAGAGCACAACATCATTGGCGAACTAGGTCAAGGAAGAATCGTGAAACTGGGTCGGTTAGGTAATTTTCAAGTGGGCATTAGCTCTAAAGGAAGTGACACTGCCGCCGAAGTTTCAGCAACCGCTATCACTAAGAGTCGTATTTTGTTCCGTCCTGGAAAAAAATTGCGTACGATGCTTGATAGCGTATCCTTCAGAAAAGCTGGCTAGCACCTCGTTTTTTGAACGGATTTTTAATGTAAGACCTTGGGTATTTCAGTGCCCAAGGTCTTTTTTTTGTCCTAATTTTCACGAAAACTTTCGTCAATTTGTCCTGACGAGGCAAATGTTTCGACCTGACGAAGCAAAAAGTTTGTCCTGACGATGTAAAAATGACATTAAGACGAATTGAAAACTACCTTCTTTCTCTTCTTTTTTCTCTAAAAATCTACATAATAACGCCAACTTGCAGTTTTGGATGGCAATTTGCACCAAAAAAAAGCAAAAAAAGGATAAAATAAGCGGGTTTTTTAATAGTTTTGGCGACACAGCAAGCACTTTTTTGAGACTTTTTTCCATAAAAAAAGCTCAAAATCACTGGCTAGCACCTCGTTTTTTTGAGCGAATTTTTAATGTAAGACCTCGGGCAATTTCAGTTACCGTTTCGAATTACGGGTTAAAAGTAGTGAAATGTTACGCACGCTTTTACAAAATTATATAAAATTGTTGAAAAGTTTTTATAATTTTTGAATCCGTTTTTATTAGGCTATTTTTTACCTAAAAATTAGCTTTTACATAAAGTACAACTCGAAAACAAAATGGGATTGCAAATGCTTTACATAAAAAAATGGTGAAATTAGGGAAGCCGTAAAGAATAAATTTTGCAATAGATTACATTTGAATATTATTTAATCTAAATCTTATAAAAAATGAAAAAAAATATTATTATTTTAGTTATTATTACATTATTAGTTCCCAAACAATCGAATGCTCAAAGTAATGGTGCAGCGGCAGCAGTTGCTGTCGGAGCTGGTTTATTAGCTATTGGAGCAGGAATTGCCGCCGTGGAGGATATGAAAGAAAGAGCGGAATTAACGGCTACGCAATGGGTGTTAGCTAATCACCCTGAATTGAATAGCTTTTCATTAAAAACACTCGACTTTGATGGCAAAAAAACAAAGGATATGTCATCAACATCCGTTATTTCTTTTAAAATACAAGAATTTAGTCCGGCTGACAATCCAAAATTGGACGGCAAAAAACAGGTATTACTAGCTTTTACTAGCTATGGTTGGATTAGTGATCAAGGTATTGACTTTAACAAAGTAAGTTGGTATTTAATAGATAGTACTGAATGGCTTAATATGATGGTAGCTTATGCCAAAGTAGCTTCAAAAGAAAAAAGTGATGCTGTACTAAAGGATGTATTAACGAATGGAGTTGTAGTTAATAAAGGAATAAAAGCAAAAGGTAAATCGGAAATTCCTTTTTTTAAATTAGAAGGAGATATGTATTTAGTAACTGATTATTCTTCTGAAATGAAATTGATTTATAATGAAAAGACTCTTGGTATCTATTTAAAAAATACAGGGAATTTAGTTCAGATGGGAAGGAATGCTATTATTGATACTCATGAATTCTTTTTTCAAAAAAATTGAGCTTTAATATATCGAGCATGTGACTATTTCAAAAACCCAATTCTAAGAATAAACTGAGATAAATATATTATCAAAATGTAGTAAACCGCAAAATTAAATTTTGCGGTTTTTTTATTTCTATAAACTCTAGAAACCTATATTATGATATAAAAACCCACCACATCCCCTCTACAATCCACCTAATAACTTTGTTAACAACTAACTTCTTTATGCTTACAATTGTATGCGGGTCAATTGTAGGCGCAAAACTAATTTTATAAACTATGGATATTAAAGAAAAATTTGGTCAAAAGGTTAAATCCCAAAGGGAAGAAAAAGGAATTTCTATTGAGCATTTAGCCAATATTTCTAACGTAGACAGAAATTATATTTCTGATATAGAAAAAGGCAAACGAAATGTTTCAATTGAAATAATTGAAAAAATAATTACTGCACTAGACACTGATTTAGGAACTTTTTTTAACGACAAAAGATTTAAGAAATAAAAATGAAAGAGACAATATCAAGAGATGAATTTATGGAATTTTTTCGTGATACTATAAAATTAAATCAACTAACGCCTGATGATAGAGTTGAAATATTAAGAACAATTTTATTGGGAAGTTCGGATTTAACAATGAATTTATTGAATGAAATTTTAAGCGATTATTCTGTTGATAATCTTGAAATAACAGAATTAAAAAATGGCAAAAAGTAATAATTGGACAAAAGAAGAAACGATTGTCGCTTTCAATGTGTATTGCAAAGTTCCCTTCAAAAACAGTAGCAAAACCAATCCTACCATAATAAAATATGCCAATATAATTGGTAGAAGTCCATCTGCTTTAAATATGAAAATAGGAAACTTCGGTAGACTTGATCCAGAATTAAAAAAACAAGGAATTGTTGGCTTAGGAAACGGAAGTAAACTTGATGAAATTGTATGGAATGAATTTAACGGAAATTGGGGGAAATTAGCATACGAAAGTGAGTTATTAATTGCTGAATTTCAAAACAAAAAAGTTGAAGAAATAATTGATGTTGAAATTTTTGAATTTCCAATTGGTATTGAAAGAGAAACAATAATAAAACAAAGAGTAAATCAAAGTTTCTTTCGTTCCACAATACTTTCATCATACAATTTAAAGTGTTGCATTACGGGATTATCGATTACTGATTTCTTGGTAGCAAGTCACATAAAACCTTGGAAAACTGATGAATTAAATAGATTAAATCCTCACAATGGATTGTGCTTAAATTCAATTCACGACAAAGCATTCGATGAAGGTTTTATAACAGTTACACCAGATTACAAAATTAAAGTTTCAAAGTATTTTGATGATTTCAAAAAGGATGAAGCTATTCCAGAGTTCTTTTTAAAATATGAAGATCAGTCAATTATTTTACCCGATAGATTTCTACCATCAAAGGAATTTTTAGATTGGCATTATACAAATCTTTTCAAAAAGTAAAATTTATATAATCATTTGGTAAAAATAATCGAAGAAGAAAATCCATTAAATTTTGATATTTCAAACAAACATCAATTTTACACATACAAAACTAAGCGCCTGTTAACCGATATAGCTTTAGGAATGATGCCTTCAAAAGTTTGGTCAGGAACTTATGAAGCCAATGGAGGATACTTAATTGTAAAAGAAGATGGGGAAGTTTTATGTTATCATATTTATAATAAAAATGAATTTGAAAACTACCTTTTAAATAACACAAAATTGGATACTGGAAGCAGCACAAGACACAATTTTGGTACTGTTTATTTGGAAAATGACAGTCTATATTTCAAATTAAATTTACAAATACGATTCATCAAATAAATTGATAATTACTTTGGAATTAAACTCTTTCTAAATGCCATCAAAAAACCTCTGGTCACGCGAAGAATTAATACTAGCTTTCAACTTGTACTTAAAAATTCCTTTTGGAAAAATGCATAGTACAAATAAAGATATTATTCATCTTGCAAATCTTATAGGTAGAACTCCAAGTTCAATTGCGTTGCGGTTGGTAAACTTTGCTAGTGTTGACCCAATTTTATCAGCTAGAGGAGTCAAGGGAATGGTTGGTGGTACAAAGATAGTCCAGCCCATTTGGGATGAATTTTTTCATAATCAAGAGGAATTGGTTTTTTTAAGCGAACAAATTCTGGCTCAGAAAGAAAATACTTCTATTGAAAACAAGTACCAAGATATCCTTTTTGATTTAAAGGGATTAAAAGGTGAAACTGTAATTCGGGAAGTGAAAACAAGAGTCAACCAATCGGTTTTCAGGCAAATGGTTTTAACCAATTACACCACAAAATGTGCTATTACAGGAATTGATATTCCGGAACTGCTTTTGGCAAGTCATATTGTTCCTTGGTCTAAAAACGAAAACGAAAGGTTAAATCCTGAGAACGGAATTTGTCTTTCGGCACTTTATGATAAGTCTTTTGACAAGGGATTAATTGGTATTAATCAAAGCTATCAGGTGGTACTTTCTCAACAATTGAAAAAGAAAAAAGACACCTCTTTTTATCAAAGCCATTTTGCGCCTATTGAAAATCTAAAGATTACTTATCCTATAAAATATATGCCGAGAAAAGAATTTCTGGAATATCATTTGGATAGTATTTTTGAAAAATAGCTTTATAACAACCCGTTATGGATAAAATAACACAAATCAATGTGGTGCTCAAAGAGTATTTTGCACTGAATAAAACGGTTCGTATTGTACCCGCAAAGGATATGATGCCTTATTTTATCCTTGCTGGTATTTTTCCCGCTGACCACAGCAATGGGATGCCCATTCGCGCGCTTTTGAGAAAATTAGATGCCGACAAAAAATTGCGCCGTATTCCGTTTGCCGTTGCGGAACGGAAAACAAAAAACACGAGTTGGTTTTTTAGGAGGAAATAGGTGTTGGGTGTTGGGTGTTGGGTGTTGGGTGTTGGGTGTTGGGTGCTGGGTGTTGGGTGTGGGGTGCTGGGTTTTGGGTGTTGGGTGTTTTTAGCAGTTTCTATTCAATTTATAGATGTAGTTACTTTCATAGAAGTTAAACTTTTGGAGTAGCGTAGCAGTTAATACTAAATTCAGTATTTTTGTATTGTGAAAGAATCAGTCAACATAGCAACAATTTTTCCTAAACACTTGTTTTGGGATATGGATCATAGTAAACTTCATCTTTCTAAAGATAAGGACATTATCATTCCAAGGGCTTTGTTTGCAACCACTCCTGAGACATTTGAAACTGATATTTTAAAATTAGAAGCGCTGTATTCAACTAAAGATATTGTAAAATACTTAAAATTAACAACAGAAAATATCAGTAATAAAGTTTGTATTAGTGTTGCAAAAAGATACGGTGTAAAACCATTTCTACGTTTTTCACTTTAATTTATGAAAGCAGTCACTCCGGCAATCATAAAAGCCATTATTGAATTACAAACATTACCCACCGTATCAAAATTTACTTTAGGTGGTGGTACAAATCTAGCACTACAATTCAATCACAGAATTTCTAATGATCTCGATTTATTTTATGAGTGAATAATTGGCAAAGAGGGATTTAAAAATATCGAAAATGAAGTCAAAAACTACTTTGGTAATAAAGCAAAAAGCTTTGATAATCCTTGTTATATCAATGATCAATATTGTTTTCTGCGTTTTTATCTTGATTTAGAAGATGGCGAAACTATAAAAATAGAATTGCTTCAAAATATGAAGAATTTATTTGATTTAGAAGTTAATCAAGGGATAAATGTACTTTCTAAAAAAGACATTGGTCTATTTAAATTAATCAGTACGTCAAACCGTTCGACCAAAAAAGATATTTATGACTTAGACTTCATAACCGATACGATTTCATTAATCGATTTATATGAATACTTGAAAGTTAAAACACTTAAATTCAACAAAGAAGAGCATAAAACAATATTTGATTTAAACAAAAACAACACCCCAATTGACAATCCAGAATTACTATTAAAATTTGATGATAACGCCGACTATTCAAAATTTCCTTCACATACTAACGATACTATCCAAATCATCGAGGGAAGCAAAACTTGGATTGAAGCAAAAATAAGTTGGCGTGCAAAAGTAAGACGACTTTACGAGCATTTAGGCAAAGATTTTCCTGGACCCAAAGGAATAAAAATTAAATAAGCTGTTCGGGTGTTGGGTGTTGGGTGTTGGGAGTTGGGAATTAGGTGTTGGGTGTTGGGTTCTAGGTGTTGGGTATTGGGAGTTAGAAGTTGTCGGTCTTGATTGAATATTTGACCGCAGATTGCTCCGGTTAGCACCCATTTATTCTTTAGTTGGATTAGTTGATTTTCGGGATTAGTACTTCAATCCATCTTTGGGGATAACCATACGAAGTACTTTAAGAACCTTCCGCTTCACATACTGTGAATTTTACAACTATTACCTTGATTGTTGTAAGCGCATAGCGTCCGTTGGGTTCTAATTTTGTATTGGTTACTAATACAAAGATCGTATGTCCTTTCCCAAAAATCATTCTCGAAGAAAATTTATACCGATTAGCAATATTATAAGAGTCCAATAAAATGTACTCAAAATATTGTCTATCGGCATTAACCATTGTAAAATTTTAAAATGGATTAGACCATTTTAAAATTACAATTGGTATAATCCAACAAACCGCCATAGTAGGCACAGGTATAATTCTAACTAATGCAATGCATTTATTTGCGCAACAAAATTCAAACACTATGAGCACTACAACACCATCAAAAGGGTACGCCGGAAAAGACGAAAGCGGTACATTAGAACTTTGGAACTTCGAACGCAGATCGTTGACTGACCACGATATTTTAATTGAAATAAAATATTCCGGCATTTGCCATTCCGACATTCATACCATCAAAGGGCATTGGGGAAAACAAAAATATCCGCAAGTTCCGGGACACGAAATTGCAGGCATCGTTACTGCCATTGGTAAAAATGTAACCAAATTCAAAGTGGGTGATCGCGCCGGTGTAGGTTGTATGGTTAATAGCTGTATGGAATGTGACAGCTGCAAAAGTGGCGAAGAACAACATTGCGAAACTACTGGAATGGTAGGCACTTATGGCTCGCCAGAAAAATCATCCCCAACCGGAATCACGCAAGGCGGTTACTCCAACAACATGGTGGTCACGGAACATTTTGCTATTAAAATTCCAAAAAATATCGATTTGCAGTATGCCGCTCCCCTACTTTGTGCAGGCATCACCACCTATTCGCCATTAATAAAAATAAAAATAAAAAAAGGGGATAAAATTGGCGTTGTGGGTATTGGCGGATTGGGACATATGGCTATCAAATTGGCGGTTTCTAAAGGAGCCGAAGTCTATGCGTTTACCACTTCCCCTTCTAAAGTTACTGATATCAAAGGTTTTGGTGCCAAAGAGGTGATTGTAGTGGACACGGCAGCAAAATTAAAACCGTGGTTTGGAAAAATGGATTTTATGATTTCGACCGTTCCGTATGCTTATGAAATGTTCGATTATATTTCTTGTGTGAAACCTTATGGTTATTTTACCCAGGTGGGTCAACCCATTAATGGCGAATTGATGATTAATAATACGAATATGATTTTCAATCGGGTGAATTTCAACGGATCGTTGATTGGTGGGATTCCCGAAACACAAGAAGTGATGGATTACTGTGCAGCACACGAAATCTATCCTCAAATCCAAATCATTAAAGCGGATGAAATCAATGAGGCTTGGCAGAAAGTCGTGAATAAAGAAGCGCGTTACCGTTATGTAATTGATGCTTCAACGATGTAATGATGCGCTACTGGAGTGTGGCCAAAAGCAAAGGCTAGGGAAATTCTAAAAAAATTGGAACTGACTGTACAACCACTTTACTTCCTATCTGGCGCTAGTTTTAGACGAGTGCCTCTTTTAATTCGCATTGATTTCGAAGCGTTGGCAAGGCTGTTTATCATTCGGTCGTACCAAATTTATCAATCCTAATTACTGCTCAAAAGTGGAAGTAGGATTTTTTAGCAAATTAGCAACAACCGATATTCCCCTTCCTTTTCTAAGGGTGCCCTGTGAATGCAAGGTAGCACTTGTTGTGTTGGATGATCTACTGCGAGGCGCCAAAGATGTCCTACCCCTACATTGATCGGGCTTGCGTGGGGTTGGGCTTGATAATGCAAATCGAAATAGTTTTCCTTTAAAAAATCTTCGAATTCGGCTGCTGGGCCGTTGTGTATAGCAGCTAATTTTTCTCGAATTTCGGGAATCAGCACTTTTTGCTCCGCTTGGGAATTCGCAATAATATCACTAGCTGCTCCGTGGTAGGTGCATAAAAAAGTATCGGTTGCAATGGGCGAACGATCCACATGAAACGAATACACATCGGTGGCTATGAAATCGAATTCCTCATCTCGTTCGTAACATTTCAATACATTAAGAGTCGGAGAAGCTCCGAAATCAGTTAATAATTGAAAATCCTTTAAGATTATTTCTCGTGCTCTATTCCCCTGTTCTGATAGTTGGAGTGCCAATAGGTCTTCAGGAAACACTTCGGTACAATTTTCTTTGAGTTGCAGTTGATGTACAATCGCTGCAAAATCGCCTTCCAGATTGCGGTACCAGCAAAGGGCATTCGTTTCTCCCTTAAAATCGGTATTGACCAAGTCCGAAAAAGTGGCTACTAGTCCAATTTGGTCGCTGTCAGAAAAGGTATTGCTCATAGTAGGTTGTCAAAAAGGGAGTTACTTTCTACCCTACAAAAATAGGGAATTGTTTTGGGTTATGGGTGTTGGGTGTGGGGTGTGGGGTGCTGGGTTTTGGGTGTTGGGTGTTGGGTTTTGGTGAGAAGAGACTTTTCGCTTGTCAAGCTGGGGATAAACTAAGCTCAGAATGAGAGTGTGTGGTGCCTTATGGTACTTCGCGTAAATTAATTAACAACCCGTTGGGTGTAATTAGTTTTTGATGATAATTTATCGTCAGTTCGAGTGGTTTTCGATAGAAAATCGTATCGAGAACAAGAAAAATTTCATTAAAAACGGTTCTCAATACATTTTTTGTTCCGTTTTACTGCACAAAAAACACTCGAACTGACGTTTTTAATAATTACGCCCAACGGGGTTAATTAACATACTAATTTTACCCGTATAGTCCTTTTTCAATTTTCTATTTGCTTATCTTTGGGGAACTTATACCAGCACTATTTATAAAATAGTCCATAAGTTTATAGTATAATACCGATATAGTATGAAAATAGTCCAATTTTGTTGGACTATATTGACCCGAGTCCGCCGCGGCGGACGAACAGGCGAAGCAATACATAATCGGTATTGCTATTTCTTTTTTACTTAAAAAAAACACTATATATTTATGAAAACAACAAATGTAAAAGCCTTTGGCACCAAAGCAGCCGATGCGCCTTTGAATGAAATGACCATTGACCGAAGAGATGTCACCGCTAAAGACATTGAAATCGAGATTTTGTATTGTGGCGTTTGCCACTCCGATTTGCATTTTGCCAAAAACGATTGGGGCATGACCACGTATCCAGTGGTTCCGGGTCACGAAATTGTGGGTAAAATTACCAAAGTCGGCAGTGAGGTAACTCATTTGAAAGTAGGCGATATTGCTGCTGTAGGATGCTTGGTCGATTCTTGTCGCACCTGCAGCAGTTGTGAAAAAGATTTGGAACAATACTGCTTGAATGGCTGGGTGGGAACGTATGGAGGTTATGACAAACATTTAGATCAACCGACTCACGGTGGTTACTCTGAAAAAATTGTGGTTGACGAACATTTCGTCTTGAAAGTACCCGCTAATTTAGATTTGGCTGCCGTTGCTCCGTTGCTTTGCGCTGGAATTACTACTTGGTCGCCGTTGCGTCATTGGAATGTTACGAAAGGCAGTAAAGTTGCCGTTGTGGGTTTGGGTGGACTGGGTCATATGGCCATCAAACTGGCCAAAGGTTTGGGTGCAGAAGTAACGCTTTTCTCTAGAACGCCAGGGAAAGAAAAAGATGCTTTAGACTTGGGCGCTGATGCTGTTATTATTTCTACTGATGACCATCAGATGGCTTCCGTGAGCGGAAAATTCGATTTGATTATTGATACTGTGCCTTATGTACACGATGTGAATCCTTATGTTGGTTCATTGACTATTGACGGTACGTTGGTTTTGGTTGGTTATCTTGGCGGTTTGGAACCTATTTTGAATACGGTTCCTATGATTATGGGGCGCAAATCTATTGCCGGTTCTTTGATTGGTGGTATTGCAGAGACTCAGGAAATGCTGGACTTTTGTGGTGGACATAATATCGTTTCGGAAATTGAAATCATCAAAATGCAAGACATCAACGAAGCGTATGAAAGAATGCTCAAAAGCGATGTGCGGTATCGTTTTGTGATTGATATGGCTTCTTTGAAATAACAATTAGCCTTTTAAAAAATGAATCCCAAACACTTTTTGAATTTGTGTTTGGGATTTTTATTTATTTTATTTTTTGGGTATTCTTGCATAAACTACTCTAAACCATATTAGATGTGTTTTTTGAACAGCGTATCTATCGCTTTTGCCAAGTGGAAATCTTTTGTCGTTATCCCATCGGCATCGTGGGTGCTGAGGTCAATGATTAGTTTGTTGTAGGTGTTTTTCCAATTGGGATGATGCGCAGACTTCTCTGCTACTAATGCCACAGCGGTCATAAACGAAAACGCTTCGACAAAACCCTTAAATAGCAATTCCCGATGGAGGAATTTTCCTTTTACTTTCCAAGCCCCATCTATTTCCTTCATTTGGTCCTGAATTTCTTGCTCGTTTAGCTTTTGCATATCCTTGTTTTTTGTTTGTTTGACATTCGAGGAATTACTACACAGTGAGAACAAAATAGTGTCGCTTTTTTTACCGTATAAGACAGGTAAGAACATTTAAGTTTTTGATTGTATCGCTTATCTGAACTTATATACCTTATATGGTAAGATTAAATGAATAACTGTTTCAATGCCACAATAATTGCTTCCTTCTACTTATTTACTCTTTTACCAAATAAATGCCGTCTTCCTTAATCTCGATTAATTTTTCTTTGTATAAAGCTCCAATGGCTTTCTTGAAGGTTTTTTTGCTCATTTTCAAGACCGTTTTGATGTCTTCGGGATGGGAATTATCGGTTAAACGCAGAAAACCGCGACTGGCACGCAATTCGTCAAGAATCTTGTCGGCATTGGGTTCAATGCTTTGGTAGCCTTGAATTTGGAGGGAGACATCAATTTTATTATCGGGACGAATAGCCTTAATATACCCTCTAAGTCGGTCTCCAGTTCGGATGGCATCGTCATACACCTCATCTTTATATAACAAGCCTTTGTGCTGCTCGTTGATGATGACGTTGATTCCTAATTCGGTGATGTGCGAAACGATTAAATCCACTTCTTCGCCTTTTTCAACTGTGATCTGGTCGTTTTTCAAAAACTGATTGGTTTTGCTGGAAGCGACCAAACGCTTGGTCTTTTCGTCCATGTACAAATACACCAAATAGCGTTTTCCTTTTTCCATTGGGCGCGCTTGCTCTTTGAATGGCACAAGAATGTCTTTTTCCATTCCCCAGTCCATAAAAGCCCCCACTTGATTGACATAATTTACCCGCAAAAGCGCAAATTCATTCAATAAAATATAAGGTTCTAAAGTGGTTGCAACAGGGCGTTCTTCGTGGTCTAAATACACAAAAACGATGATCTCCTCGCCTATTTCCCAATCGTTGGGTACGTATTTATTGGGTAACAATATGTCGTGAATTCCTTCGGGATCTTTTTCGGGATTTCCCAAAAACAATCCGACTTTCGTATCGCGTAATATGTTGAGCGTGTTGTATTTTCCTATTTCAATCATTATTTCTTGTCATTTGTAAAGTGCAAAGGTACGGAGATTGAAAGGATTTATTTTGAGAGTATTCCACGGCATTCGCTTTTAAAAAAAGTTGACACAAATTTCACAAATTTACACAGATTTCAATCTGTTTTGATTGCACGAATTTCAAAACAACTAAAATTCGCGTAATTCAATTTTAAAAATTAATACAATTTGTGCTAATTCGTGCAATTCGTGTCTGAAAATTTTAAACGCAAATGCCCTTAGGTATTCTATTGAAGTTTTTATTCTAATTCCTGCGTTATTACTTCACCGGAATATTCTCCAAAATTTCCAAAACAAATTTATAAAATTTCTGAGAAGATTTTATGGAAGCTCTTTCATCTGGTGAATGTGCTCCGTGAATCGTTGGTCCAAAAGAAATCATATCCATATCAGGATAATTTGTCCCTAGAATTCCACATTCTAAACCAGCGTGACAAGCCACTACTTTTGGTTTTTCGTGGTTTTGTTTCTCATAGATATTCACCAATAAATCTAATATTTCGGATTGTACGTTTGGAGTCCAACCCGGATAAGAACCTGCTAAAATTACTTCGCAACCACACAATTCAAAGGCAGAACGCAGAGCATTTGCCAAATCAAACTTGGATGTTTCTACCGAAGAACGCGTCAAACATCCAATGGTAATTTCGCCATCTTTGATGATTACACGTGCAATGTTATTGGAAGTTTCGACCAAATCCTCCATATCGGCTGACATTCTGTAAACGCCATTGTGTGCGGCATACATCGAACGGAGAATTCCTTCTTGAACGCCCAAATCCATAACTTTTTTTGGCAAATCGCTTTTCACTATTTCGATAGTCAGGTTCGGTTCTGTGGTTTTGAATTCGGTTTTGATGTCGTTGATGATTTCCTGCATATCAAAAACATAAGCTTCATCATACATTCCAGCAACGATTACTTTGGCCACGCTTTCTCTCGGAATCGCATTGCGCAAGCTGCCTCCGTTGATTTCGGCAACTTGAAGTCCAAAATTTTCGAAAGCGTCGAACAACAAACGGTTCATTATTTTGTTCGCATTCCCCAAACCTTTGTGAATATCCATTCCGGAATGTCCGCCGTTTAAGCCTTTTACAGTAATGGTGTACCCTACAGAATTCTCTGGAGTTTCCTCCTCATGATAACCTCTAGTTGCGGTCACATCAATTCCACCGGCACAACCAATGTCGATTTCGTCGTCTTCTTCGGTGTCCATATTCAAGAGAATTTCTCCTTTCAGGATGCCACCTTTTAGGTTCAAAGCTCCTGTCATTCCGGTTTCTTCATCGATTGTAAAAAGAGCTTCAATAGCGGGATGTTTAATTGTTTTGGATTCTAAAATCGCCATAATCATCGCCACTCCAAGACCGTTATCAGCACCTAAAGTAGTTCCTCGAGCACGAACCCAGTCGCCATCGACATACATATCGATTCCTTGTTTGTCGAAATCAAAAACGGTGTCCGAATTTTTTTGATGCACCATATCAAGATGCCCTTGAAGCACAATTGGCTTGCGATTTTCCATTCCGGCAGTCGCTGGTTTACGGATAATTACGTTACGGATATCGTCTTCAAAGGTTTCTAATCCCAATGCATTTCCGAAATTTTTTATAAAATCGATAACACGCTCTTCTTTTTTGGATGGACGAGGAACTGCGTTTAAATCGGCAAATTTGTTCCAAAGTGCTTTGGGTTCTAGATTTCTTATTTCTTGGCTCATTGTATTTTTATTTTGGATATTTTACAGGATTTAAATAGGTGTTAAATACAGACATTATATAAATGGTTTCTTGCTGTTCATCTATATAATATAGCAGAATAAAAGGAAATTTTCGAATAGGGAAACCGTGATAATCTTTGTATCGCATTTGAAAGAAAGGAGTTTTGGTCAGCGTTTCTATATGCTCTTCAACTACTTGGTAAAAATATTCACCCAATCTAATCTGCTTGGATTCATAATAGTCAATAGCGTCTTGAATATCAATAATGGCTCTTGGTTCAATTACAACTTTATAAATCATTTTTTAGATTTAAAACGCAATTGGGTTTTCGCCTCATTCCAAGGCATGAAATCTTCAATTTTTGAAGTTGATCTTCTTTCATCTAATATGCTCTTCATTTCTTCGGTTACAGAAAATTCGTTAATAACGGTTTCGTAATTAAACTTTTCTATCAATTTCATAAAGAAACTCAATTCAGAGTCTGGAATATTTAAAGTGATTTGCGTCATTCTTCCTTATATTTAAAAACAAATTTACAAAAATGAAAGTGCATTGCTCCTTTCATAGGTATTTTTCTTTTATATCAGTCACTTGATAGAGTTCTTCTTCATTTTGAAGAAAATCATATGATTTTGAGGTTGAAGCGAGTGTTTTAATACCTTCGGAGATGATTTTGCCATCAATTTTACTAGCCAAAAAACTAACATAATCCGACACTTCCTGAATTCTGGAATCAGAAAGTTGTCGCAATTTCTCGACAATGTCTTTAATAAGTTCTTCTCTTGACATAGCTTTTGAAGTTTATAAATTTCCAAAAAAGAAATTAAGCTTCACAAATTTACAAAAAAGAAATACTACTTATTGATTATTGATTAAATTTATATCCAAAATACAATTGATGCAACGCAAATACATCCTTCCCTTATTTCTTTTAATTCAAATTATTTTCATAAAAATAATTGCCTTTTTTCCTGAGTTTGTAGAACGATTTTACAGCAATGGTTTGTATGTTTTTGTTTCCAAAATTTTACGAATCACTTTTGGAATAATCCCTTTTTCAGTGGGAGATCTAATGTACGGAATCCTGATTGTATATCTGCTGAAATCGATGTGGAATAGTCGAAAAACTTGGAAAGTGGGATGGAAAAATAAAGGTCTAAAAATAGTAAACATTCTTTCGATGGCGTATTTTTTGTTTCATTTTTTGTGGGCTATGAATTATTACCGACAACCGCTTTTTGAAAAAATGAAAATCGAACGCGATTACACCGATGCTGATTTGCTAGATTTCACCAAAAAGCTGATTGCCAAAACTAATGAAATTCAAACCCATATCACCAAAAACGATAGCCTGAAAGTGGTATTTCCCTATTCGAATGAGCAAGTTTTCGAGATGAATTTGAATGGGTACAAAACGCTTTCCAATCAGTATGCTTTCTTTGAATACCAAAATCCCAGCATCAAAAAATCGCTTTTTAGTTTGCCGTTGACGTATATGGGTTTTGGTGGCTATTTGAATCCGTTTACCAATGAAGCACAAGTAAATTATTTGATGCCCATGTACAATTCGCCGACAACGACTTGTCACGAAATGGCGCATCAAATGGGTTTTGCCAGCGAAAGCGAATGCAATTTTATTGGATTTCTGGCGTCGGTGAAAAATGAGAACCCCTACTTTCAATATTCGGGCTATAGTTTTGCATTGCGGTATTGCTTGAGCAATTGGTATCTTCGTGACGAAAAAGTGTACGATGAATTATTGAAAACCGTGCATCCCGGAATTTTGAAAAACTATCAGGAAAGCGAAGATTTCTGGAAACAATATGATACTTTTATTGATAAAGGGTTTCGTGTATTTTATGACAATTTCCTAAAAATGAACCAGCAAAAAGATGGAATGGAAGGCTATAGTAAATTCGTAAATTTGCTGGTGAATTATTATAAAGGAAAGGATTTTTAGAAAAGTAAAAGTTGTAAAATAGCCCCGATAGAAGCGGCATCCTTTTTTAAAGGTTAGTTTTTAAGGTTTCCAGCCTTTGAAAGGCTGGAAACCTTAAAAAAAACTAGACTGTAAAAAAGATATAGCGAAAAGCGGGACGACTGGTATTAAATAACCAAAATTTCTTGCTCCGATTTAAAAATACTTAATTTGTAACAAAATATACTTTTTTTCCACTAATACTAATATGAGCAACGATTTAGAACAATCATTTGTGCAGCAATTAAAGTCCAATCAGAATATAATCCACAAGATTTGTAGGTTGTATACGAATGGTGAAGACGCGCATAAGGATTTGTTTCAGGAAATTACAATTCAGTTGTGGAAGGCTTTTCCGAAGTTTCGTGGTGATAGTAAATTCTCCACTTGGGCGTATAGAGTTGCTTTGAATACTGCCATTACTTTGTACCGAAAAAGTACTCGAACGGTAAAAACGGTGGACTATGAATCGCAACAATATTTTATTAGTCAGGACGATTATAATTATGAGGAAGAGGAACGTTTAAAATTAATGTACAAAGCGGTTTATCAATTGAATGACATTGAAAAAGCATTGGTTTTTATGTATTTAGAAGATAAAGATTATGGGGAAATATCAGAAACATTGGGAATTAGCGAAGTAAATGCAAGGGTAAAAATGAACAGAATAAAAGGGAAATTAAAAAAAATACTAAATCCTTAAGGAAGATGAAATGAGCAAAATAAAAATTGGTCACAAGCACCAACGAAGTTTGCGAATTACATTTGACCGATAAAAAACAATAAAAATCTGCAAATGAAAGAGCTGGATTTATTAAAAAAAGATTGGCAAAAAAACAATGCCTTTGAGCAGATTTCCGAACTGGAAATTTACAAAATGCTGCATATGAAATCCTCTTCGATTGTGAAATGGATATTCATTATTAGTATTTTGGAGATTTTGCTTTGGACTTCAATTAGTGTGTTTTTTAATACTGACGATTATCTTAAAAACACAAAATATGATGACTATTTGATCTATTTTCAAGTACTAAACTTTTTTAACTATGCCGTGATATTGGTTTTTATCTATCTTTTTTATAAAAATTACGTTACTATTACAGCTACCGTTTCTACAAAACAATTAATGAAAGACATTCTTAAAACCCGAAAAACGGTACAATGTTATGTTTGGTATAATCTTGCAATGGCTACTTTGAGTTTGTTATTTGGTTTTTTTATCGCTTTTACATCTAACCCAGAAGTACTGGCTTTAAGCAATAAAATAGCAACTGACAGTAAGGTTATGGCTATCACTATTGGGATTTTAATTTTGATAATTGCAGTTTTTTTGAGTTTATTTTGGTTGTTTTATAAACTACTGTACGGGATTTTACTTAAAAAACTGTATCGGAATTATAGTGAGTTAAAAAAAATAGATTTATAAAAAAAAAGAGTTCGCCGCGGCGAACTTTTTTTTCTAATATTCCCATTGTCTCAATTTGTTTAATTCTTCAGCTGCTTTTAGTTCTTCGGCAGGAATTACTTTTAGGAAAGATTGATGTTGCTCGATAGCATATTCTACTTTTTCGACAATCTGATCGATAGTATCATTGTCATAATCTATTTCTAAAGGAGGTTTGATGATGAAGGATTGTAAGATATTTTTCTTTTTCATTCGCAACCCTTTTTTGTCAAACGAGCGACGGAATCCATCAATTACAATGGGAACCACAATAGGTCGGTGTTGCTTGATGATGTGCGCAGTTCCCTTTCGAACGGGTTTAAATGATTTTGTGGTTCCTTGCGGAAACGTAATTACCCAACCATCGGCTAAGGCGATTTTAATGTTTTCAGTGTCATTGGGGTTTACATCACGTTTTTCGGTCACGTCTTTGCCGCAAGAACGCCACGTTCTTTCAACGGTAATGGCTCCAACGTAAGCCATAATTCTGGGTAGCAATCCAGCTTGCATAGTTTCTTTTGCAGCAACATAATAGACATTCATCTTGGGTTGCCAAATGTATCCAATGTTTTTTATGGAATCTTGACGACCGCTCAAACTGGCATTAAAAACATGAAACATCGCTACCACATCAGCAAAATAAGTTTGGTGATTCGATATAAAAAGCACATTTGTATCTGGCAAACTTTTGATGATTTCAGAACCTTCTATCTTCAAACTATTAAATCCTCTGTACCGTTTGTGTGTTAAAACAGCAAAAATCCGAATTAAAAATTTTTTAATAAATAGAATGTGGCCAAATGGATTTCTCTTAAATAATCCCATAAAAATTGTATTTTGTCATTATATGGACGACAAATTTACGAAAACTAATAGTTTAAAGCACTTTTTTTAAGACTTCTTTCAATTCGCTCAACATCATTGCCGTTGCGCCCCAAACGATGTGTCCCTTAATTTCGAAGGCTGGAATCTCGATAGTTGTAGCATAAGATGTTGACATTGTCGTTTTTGTAAGCAAGTTGTCGTTCAAAAAATCAGACAATGGCAATTCGATTATATCCGCTACTTCGGTACTATCTGGAATAAAAACGATTTCCTCTCTACAAATTCCCAAATAGGGATATACCATAAAATTACTTGGTTGAATGTACAAATTGGTAAATGGCATTATTATTTCAATACTATCGGGATGAATTCCAACTTCTTCGTGGGTTTCGCGCAAAGCTGTATTCTGGAAATTTTCATCATTGGATTCGTATTTTCCACCTGGAAATGCTATTTGAGCAGAATGAACGCCTTCATAAGAATTTCGAACAATGAGCACCAAATGGGTTCTTCCGTTCTTGGGATAAAACAGCATCATTACAGCGGCAGATTTGGGATTTATACCAGAAACATTCCCGTTTTTCATACTTTCAATTCGTTCCAAAGGAGCCATTTTGTAATGCGCTTTACTGCCTGGAAGGGCAACTTCTGCTAATTTTGGAACATATTTTAAAAAATCGTAGAAATCCATAATCAAAGTTTATTTTTGCATTTTGGAATGCGTTATAAAAATAGTGTAAAAAAAATTAAGAACAAATTTCAATGACAATTTCAATATCAATGGCAATTTCAAAACCATAAACAATAAACTACAAACAACAAACCAAAAATGTATAGCAAAGAAGAAACTCAACGATTGAAGCGGGAATTCTGGATTGCATTTGCAGAAAAATATCCTAGAAAATGGGTTTTATACGATACTAAAATCAAAGATTTTTCTTTTAAGTTTTATGTTGACAATAAAAAAGCTCAGGTTTTAATTGATATCGAACATCGAAGTGACGAAAAACGAATTCTTTATTTTGAAAAACTGGAATCTCTGAAAACTATTTTAGAAGATGACTTTGTTAAAGATTTGGTTTTTGAGAAAGACTTTACTCTCGAAAACGGCAAAACTATTAGTAGAATTTGGGTCGAAAAAACAGGAGTTGGCGTCAGCAATAGGGCGTATTGGGACGAAATATTTGTCTTTTTCTTTGAGAAAATGAATGCTTTCGAAATGTTTTATTGGGAATATGGAGATTACATTCGAGATTTGGAAATTAATATCTAAATAAAGAGTTCTTATAACGGTTTTGGATACCGTTTTTTAATATTCCGAATTAATTCTTCGAGACCGTTGAGTTTCAATTCATAAATGAGTTGCAGTTGTTGCCCAAGCTCTCCTTTTGGGAAACCTTTATTTGAATACCAAACCACATAATACTCCGGCAAATCAATGAGATAACGACCTTCATATTTACCAAACGGCATTTTGGTATGCGCTAATTTGATAAGTTGTTTTTGGTCTTGTTCCATTAAGTTAGAAGTTAGGAGTGGGAAGTGGGAAGTGGGAAGTTGGAATTTGGAAGTTGGGAGTAGGGAGTTAAAAGTGGGAAGTTGAACTATTTTGACTGAACACTAAAAACTGATTACTGTATACTGAAATTTACTTCCAATTAAAACTAATCTTTTTCTCGATTTCTGGATTCAAACTTAAGAAAACAGGACAAGTCATTGCGGTTCTTTCTAAAATAGTTTTGGTTTTATCATCTACAACAACGTTCATATCAAAAACAATTTCGATAGTGTTTATTCTTCTGGGGTCGGCTTGCATAATTTTGGTGACAGCAGCTGTAGCACCAGTGAAATCGACATTCAAATCCCTAGCTTTGATTCCCATAACAGTCATCATACAACTGGCCAAAGCATTTGCAACCGTATCGGTTGGCGAGAATGCTTCTCCTTTTCCGTTGTTATCTAATGGAGCATCCGAGATGATTTCGCTGCCAGATTGCAAGTGAATTGACAAAGTTCTTAAATCGCCTAAGTAAGTTACTTTTGAGGTCATTTTTTGGGTGTTAGATTTTGGGTGTTAGGTATTGGGTGTTAGGTATTGCGTTTTTGGGTTTTGGGTTAGAACGAAACTGAACACTAAAAACTGATTACTGAACACTTTCTCAATTCGCTTCCTTGATGGTTAAATCCGTATCATAATACAATATGTTGATCCCTTTATTAGTGTACCCTCCATCTGGTTTTTTATAATATTCAAACTTATTATCAACTTGCTGCGTGGCCATAGCATCGGCAGTTTCTTGAAAGCTTTTCCCTTGCGACAAACGCAACATGGTGTCAAAAGTTACATCAAAACCGCGAGTGGCATACGTGCTTGGTAAAATTTTGTTTTTCTTTCTGTATTCTTTTTTGAAAATTTGTGCTTCGGCAGCGTTATTTTCACGAGTTATCGAGGGGTACATTAGTTTTAATTTGGTTAAGTTCTCAAAACTAATTTCATCTGTATCTAATGTTTCGTTAAGCTCCAAAATTACCAATTCAACATTATAACTTGCCATAACACTCATCATTGTTACCATAGTATTTTTGATCATTCCCGTATTTTCAGATGCCAAAACGACATAATTCATTTTATCTTTTACAAACAAACTTTTCAAATTTGCTACTGACAAGCTTCCGTTTTCTAGTAAAGTAGCAAATTGTACTGCCGCATAATTTTGTTGCACAAATTGTCGTGCCGATTCTTTTTTCTTATCGACAACGGCAATAATATTTCCCTCTTTTGCGATCATATAATCGAAAACAGCTCTTTTCAACGCATCGGCAGTTGGAATAGTTTGGTACAAGTTCGGAAATGAATTTCCAATATCTTTCGACAATGGCGAAATCACAGCAACATTAGCAATACTGAGTAAAGCAGCCGTTTTTTCGACATTATTTTGATAAAAAGGACCAATTATAGCATCGGCAGATTCTAAGTTATTTTGCTGATGAATAACCGAAATATTGGAGCTGTTTTTTGTTTCTTGCGAATCGAAAATACTAACATCAACAGGAATCCCAATGGTTTTAGCAGAATCTATTGCCATTAATGCACCCGAATAAAAATCCAACGTCATATTCAAAAACTTGTCTTTTTTCAAACGCGTTGCGGTCGAATTTATCGTATCGCCTTCGATTTTAGCCAAATTAAAAGGCAACAATAAAACCAATTTTTTTCTGTCATCCGAGTTTTTTGATAATGAGGTGTACACTTTTTTAATTTCGGTTTCTTGCGGAATAACAGTTTTAGTAAGAATTTGCTTTATCGAATCTTTCTTCAATTCTATGACACTAATTTTGTCCGTTTTTGGTTGATTTCCCTTGATGATAAGTTTGTAACCAATAGTTAAATTGGGAACAATTTCAGGATTTCTTTTTTCTAATTCCTCAATAGTGATTCCATATTGTTTGGCAATAGAATATTTGGTTTCCTTAGCAAGTACTTCGTGATATACTACTTTTTCAGGAGTGGAAACCACTATTTTTGAATCTGCACTTGAAGGGATAAAAAGCGTTTGTCCGATTTGCAATCCTAATTTTTCCAATTCGGGATTGGCTTTTTTCAAGGATTCATCGGAAACTCCGTATTTTTTTTCGATACCAAATAAAGTTTCTTTGGGTTCGACTTTATGAGTTATACCTTTAGAAATGGCTTTGCTGTTAATTCCTTTTTGCGGAATTAGTAAAACGGTATTGGGTTTTAAACCACTTTGCGCATCTGGGTTTAATTGATATATATCATAAGGTGTGACCTTGTATTTTTGGGCAATTTGGGTAATAGTTTCACCCTTTTCCACCTTGTGCGTCGTGTTTCTTTCTTGAGAAAAACTGTTTAAAGAAAAAACCAAAGTAGCCAAACACACCGTTATAAAATATTTCATCCTTCTTTTTTATAAAAAATTAGTTTTCCAAAGATAGCAAAACGGTATCAAATTTTAATCCAAAATTTGATACCGTTTTTACATAATTCACATAATTTTCATTTGAAAGCAATAACTATTTTGCTATTCCCATTCAATAGTTGCTGGTGGTTTTGAGCTGATGTCGTACACCACTCTATTCACACCTTTTACTTTATTGATAATGTCGTTAGAGACTTTCATCAAGAATTCATAAGGCAAATGCACCCAGTCAGCGGTCATTCCGTCTGTAGATTGAACTGCTCGAAGTGCCACAACTTTTTCATAAGTACGCTCATCGCCCATTACTCCTACACTATTTACGGGAAGCAAAATCGCTCCCGCTTGCCAAACTTGATCGTACAATCCCCAAGATTTTAATCCGTCGATAAAAACTTTATCAACATCTTGCAAGATTTGTACTTTTTCTAAGGTAATATCGCCTAAAATTCGAATCGACAATCCAGGTCCGGGAAAAGGATGTCTTCCTAATAATTCAGGATCAATTCCTAAAGTTGCTCCTACTCTACGCACTTCGTCCTTGAAAAGCATTCGCAAAGGTTCCACCACTTTCAATTTCATATAATCTGGTAAACCGCCTACATTATGATGCGATTTGATGGTTGCCGATGGGCCTTTTACCGAAACCGATTCGATTACGTCAGGATAAATTGTGCCTTGTGCCAACCATTTGACATCTTCAATACGATGTGATTCTACATCAAAAACTTCGACAAAAGCATTACCTATGGCTTTTCTTTTTAATTCTGGATCAGAAACTCCTGCCAAGGCATCGTAAAAACGTTGGGAAGCATCAACTCCTCTTACATTCAATCCCATTCCTTCGTATTGGTCTAAAACGGATTGGAATTCATCTTTTCGAAGCAGACCGTTATTGACAAAAATACAATAGAGATTTTTTCCAATGGCTTTGTGTAATAAAACCGCTGCTACCGTAGAATCTACACCTCCAGAAAGTCCAAGAACGACTTTATCGTCTTGTAATTTTTCTTTCATTTCGGCCACGATTTCTTCAACAAAAGCATTTGGCGTGAAATTTTGAGGAACTTCGGCAATTTTTACCAAGAAATTCTGCAACATTTTGGATCCATCGGTAGAGTGAAAAACTTCGGGATGGTACTGAATGGCGTAGGTTGTTTCTCCTTCAATTTTATAAGCAGCAAATTCCACATCGTGGGTGCTCGCTAGCTTTACACCATTAGTTGGAAGCGCCTTGATACTATCGCTATGGCTCATCCAAACTTGGCTATTTTCAGCAACACCTTCGAAGAAAACTTCGTCTTCTTTAATATAAGATAAATTAGCTCTTCCGTATTCTCTGGTGTTGGATGCAGCGACTTCGCCACCGCTAAAATGGGCCAAATATTGTGCTCCGTAACAAACGGCAAGCATTGGCAATTTTCCTCTAATTTGTGATAAATCTGGGTGTGCAGCGTCTTCTCCGCGAACAGAAAATGGGCTTCCGCCAAGAATTACTGCTTTATAAGAGGATAAATCATCGGGGAAATGATTGTAAGGGAAAATTTCGCAGAAAATATTTAATTCGCGAACTCGTCGGGCAATAAGTTGTGTGTATTGCGATCCGAAATCTAAAATAAGTACGTTGTGTTGCATCTGGCAAAAATACTTTTTATTATCGGGAATGAAAAATCGAAATTTAGGAAAAGTGTTTTTTTATTCTTTGGTAATAATGATAGTTGCTTTGAATCCTGTGCCAAGATTCCATTGACTTGACGAAATAAGTTCGCCTTTGTCGTCATAAATTCGGAATTCAGCCGTATTGGGCCCTAACTTTCCTTGATTGAGAGCTTCAAAATCAATTTTATTAAACCCATCAACTAAGGTGATTTCAAATCCTTTGAAATCGCTGTCTAAATAAATTCCAGTTTCAATAGTTCTATCGTTTATTAAAACTCTTATTTCGTCGCCATCAACTTCTCCATAATCACGATAACTTAATTTTGCCGTTAGTGATTTGGTTTTAAAACTTCCTAGATCCTGATTTCTTCGAAAAACAATTTGGTCTTCATTGTCTGCTTTTTTATTCAATCGATCTTTTACTAAATCACCTGGATTGACAAATTTATTCGTTGGAGTCATCGAAAAATGATTTTCGGGAGTTCCTATTTCAAATGAATTGTTGGGTTTGGGTTTTGTACCGAAGATATTAGTTTCCTTTATTGGATTTGGTGCTACAATCTTAGGCAAATCGATTGCTGGCGGTGGTAAAGTTTCTTTTTTAGGTTTTGGCTTTACATTTGCTGGCGGAATGGCTTTGAATTTAGAACTAAATTCCATTTGTCCATAGCTGTTGGTGGCTAAACCAATGATAAAAATAAATAAAAGAAATTGTTTCATAATTCTTTTGATGAATCAATATTTATGCCAATCAACGATTGAATTAATACCCTTTAAAAATATAGAGCAAACCTATGATGTTTCTACAACCTCTTTGGTCTTAAACATAAAACGTATCAAGCTCTATTTTGAACTCTAATACGTCTCCTTGATAAAGAGTCCAAAAATAATAGAAATCTGTAATCAAAATTCACAAAAATAACATAAAATAATTTTCTTCAAATAGTGGTTAAAATGTAAAATTGATTTCTGAAAAGATTTGTTTTATTCTTTTATAAGTATAATGGTCGCTTTGTAACCTGTTCCAACATTCCATTGGCTTGCCGAAATTACGATGCCTTTTTCATCATAAACTTGAAATTCTGCTGTGTTTGGCGAAGCAAATCCTTCGTTCAATGCTTCGAAATCAATTTTGTTCATACCATCAACCAGTGTGATTTTGAATCCTTTAAATGCACTGTCCAAAACCACTTCAGGTTCAATTATTTTATCGTTGAGATAGACTCTTATTTTATCACCATCAACAAAAGCTGCATCTTTATACCGAATGGTAGAAGTGAATGATTTGGTTTTGAAACTCCCTAAATATTGATTTCTTCTATAAAAAACGCCAGTATAATTGGACTCTTTTTTGTACAGATTACTATTCAGAAAAATATCCTCAGGATTTACAAAGTCATTTACAGGTGCTTTCACATCCTCCGGCTGAGTGACTTTTGGTGAAATTACTTTTGGTGGAATTAGCTTATTATTTTTCGAATTCTTGGCTGGAATTGGCTTATATTTGGTCTTGAATTCATCCTGCGCATATCCATTTAAAGATAGACCTAGTATAATAACGTAAAACAATATTTTTTTCATAATGTTTATAATTAAGGAAATCTATGCATTTAAGTCTAAAAATCTAAAACCGAAAATTAGCGTGCTTCAACTCTTATTATATAACATTCAATTACAGAATTTATTTCAAATCAGTGAATTATGTAATTGTAAAATTAATTTGCTTCATTCACTTTTTAATTAAATAGCAACGCTTTTATTTCTTTGTTTTTCATAAATTGCAAAAATTAAACCATAATTGGAATTGAATTTCAAAACACTAAAAATCAACACAACACAAGAAAAACAAACAAAATGAAAAGAGAAAACATCTTGACAGGATCACCTTGGGAAGACAAAATGGGCTATTGTCGTGCAGTTCGCATTGGAAACATCATTGAAGTATCAGGAACAGTAGCCATTGTGGATGGTGAAAAAGTAAAAGCCGATGATGCTTATGCACAAACCCTAAACATTTTGGAAAGAATTGAAAAAGTACTTGAAGACTTGAATGTGGGAATGAAAGATGTGATTCGCACTCGAATTTTTACTACCGACATTACTTCATTTGAAGCCGTTGCCAAAGCGCACGCCACTTTTTTTAAAGACATCAAACCTACAACAGGTTTTTATGAAATAAGCAAATTAGTAGCTCCAGAATATTTGGTAGAAATTGAATTTACGGCGATTGCTAGTGAATAATATTTTAATGTTTTGCGTAGCAATCATCAAAAACAAATTACCCCAACTACACATTTTATTATCCAAAAATACAATACCAATTTATGTTAAAAACTAAAACTTTAGTTCTTTTATTATTTAGCAATATTTTATTTTCTCAAATTATTTCAAACGAAGCGTTTATTAAAGGAAATAATGTAGAAGTTGGTGTAAATAACTGTGGTATTTTTGGAACAGATAATGAAGCTCCATTAAGCTTCCATGCAAGGAACAACAACTCACAGCGAAACTTAGGTTTTGTAGCCGATCCAGATCAAGATGGTTGGAATGTTGGAACGCCAAATTATTACGGCGATTTTTTCTACCCAGGAAGACCTCAAGAGGGGTTTTCTTTACAATTTAATAATGCTGTATTTCACAACTGGAATGCTGGAAGAAAAGACATAAAAGGAACAAATGTATCTATTACAACTGTTGAATCTAATGAAATTAGTTTATGGGAAGGTACTATAAAGGGTTTAAGGATTAGACAAAAAACAATAGTTCCTAAAAATCAGGTCTTTTTTATCGTGAGGGTAGAGTTAACAAATACTACTTCTACCACAATGAACAATGTATATTATCTTAGAACTTTAGATCCAGACAACGAAATAACTCTTTCTGGATCTTATGACACAAAGAATGATATTCTTTATACTTTACCAAACACTAAGAATAACACATTAGTATCAGCAACTGGATTATCATATACCAATTGTTTTTTAGGTTTAGGAACAAAAGATTGTCGAGCAAAACCATTTATTATAAATAATTCATTGACACCTATAGAAAATGACTTAATTGAGGTTATTCATAATAGAACAAATACAACTAACTACCAATATACTGGAACGCAAACTTATGACACTGGAATTGGAATTTCGTATTTTATTGGCAATATAGCACCCGGAGAAACAAAAAAATTAGCATTTACATACATCCTAAAAGAGAGTGATTTAGAAGTTGCGCTGGAACAAACTTTACCCGAAGTTAGTTTAAATTCTATACCCATCATAGAAAACAGCAATTTTAATAAATGTGAAAATGAATTACTAAATTTATCAGTTCAAAACGGCGATGACTATTTATGGCACTGGGAACCAGAAGAATATTTTGCGACACCTTATGGAGAAACTAATGTTTTGACTCTTGCTCCTAATTCATCGGTTAATTTCAAAGTTACCGCACAATCAAACTGCTCTTCAATTTTGTTGAATTTTAAGGTCTCGACACATCCTTTTTTAGCTCCCTTGAAAGAGCAAAACTATTTATTATGCTCAGGAAATTCTACAAATTATGACCCTTTTGCAAATGTCACATCACCTACTTCTTCCATTAAATGGTATGATGCCGCAGTAGGAGGAACAATTATTGGTACATCATCTTCTTTTACTACTCCAATTTTAACTAATCCATCAGCAATTCCTGCAGAATATGTTTATTATTACGTTGAGACAACTCAAAATGGCTGTGTTTCAGAAAGAATACCTTTTAAAGTCAGCGTTTTTAACACTTTAATTTTACCCAATAGTGAATTAAGAAGATGTGTAATTGGATCAACCACAACTACTTTTAATTTGAATGATTATATTGAGAATACATTTGACAACCCAAAGTATACATTTTATAGTTCACTGGATAATTTAAATAAAGATGTGCCAATTGCAGATCCGACGAATTACGTAAATACTGTAAATAATCAAATAATCTATGTGAAAGTAATTGTCAATTCAATTTGTTTAGATGTTGCAGAACTTACTTTACGTGTTTTTGAACAATTTATATTAACACCGCAATCAATTAGAGGATGTGATGATGATTTTGATGAGAAAACTACATTTGACCTAACGTCTAAAAATTCATTAATCACTAGTATACCCGGAACTAATTTTTCTTATTTTTTGACTAATTCAAATGCGCAAAATAACATTAATGAAATTACCAATTTCACGAATTATACCAACCTTACTAATCCCCAAATAGTGTATGTTAGAACCTACAACGCCAATTGTTTTGAGATTACTCAACTGACATTAGATGTATATAATAAGACCGTGGTTGCTCCAACAACAATAACAAATTGTCAAGAAAATATTAACGGTTCTGCCAACTTCAACTTAACTGAAAGCAATAATTCAATCAGTACTGATCCTGGTCTAACGTTTTCATATTATGCGACTTTAGATAACTTAAATAAAAACATCCCAATACCAAATTTTTTAAGTTATGAGAACGTTACAAATCCACAAACTGTATTTGTAAAAGTAATGAATCCCAATATTTGTTTTTCAATTGCAGAGTTAAAATTAAATGTTCTTCCAGTTACAAGACATATAATAACGGATGAATTCAAATGTGATACTGATTATGATGGTTTTCTTAATTTTGATCTAAGTTTAAAAACACCCGAAATCTCTGCTATTTTGCCATTAGATACTTATACATTTACTTATTATTTATCAGAAAAGGATGCTTTTTTAGAAACAAATGCAGTTCCTCAAAACTATGTTAATGTATCTAGTCCACAAACTATATATATTAAAGCTACAGGAAAAAATAGTTGTCCATTTATTATTAATTTTAATATTATTGTTCTAGTTAAGCCGATCTTAAACATAAATAAAAACAGGACAATTTGTGATAAATCACCAATTACGCTTGATGCCGGACCCGGATTTGATTCTTATCAATGGTCAACTTCTGAAAAAACTCAAAGTATCGAAATAAAATCGGATGGCGACTATACAGTCAAAGTTTCTAATAATTATGGTACAAGATTTTGTGAGACAGAAGAAACAATCACTGTTGTAAAATCTAGTATTGCAACTATTGATAATATAATCATTAATGATTGGACTACTAACCAAAACTCAATTTCAGTTTTTGTAACTGGTTTGGGTGATTATGAATACTCATTAGATAATTTGAATTATCAAGACAGCCCTGATTTTGATAATTTAGACATAGGAGTTTTCAGAGTATATGTACGTGATAAAAAAGGTTGTGGAATTTCAGACGATGAAATTTATATACTAAACTATCCCAAATATTTCACGCCAAACAAAGATGGTTACAATGATTTTTGGAATATCAAATATTCGATCTACGAACCCAATTTAAAAGTTTCAATATATGATAGATTCGGTAAATTCATTACAAGCTTTAAAGGAGAAGATGCTGGATGGGATGGTACCTATTCAGGACGCATACTTCCTACTACAGATTATTGGTTTGTAGTAAATAGAGCCGATGGAAAAGTATTTAAGGGGCATTTTACATTAAAAAGATAAAATCATAAACTCACAATCCAATTGAAGTTTTGAAATCAATTAAAAAAAAAGAAATATACCTCAACATTCTCAAATGGATTTTCATTTGTGTTTTGATAGGCTTTTTTTCGGGTTGTGCTTCGGCTTTTTTTTTGGTATCGCTAGAATGGGTTACGAACTATAGAGAACTCCATTATTGGATTATTTGGTTCTTGCCGCTAGGCGGACTTGCCATAGGATTATTGTACCACTTTTACGGAACTGATGTAGTAAAAGGCAATAATTTGTTGCTGGAAGAATACGAAAACCCCAAGAAAACCATTCCGCTCAAAATGGCACCGATGGTGCTTTTCGGTACTTTAATTACCCATCTTTTTGGCGGTTCAGCAGGTCGCGAAGGCACCGCTGTACAAATGAGTGGCGCCATAGCAGACCAATTCAAAGGTTTGTTAAAACTCAATAATTCCGATAGAAAAACGCTCCATATTTTGGGAATCAGTGCAGGTTTTGCTTCGATTTTTGGAACTCCTTTGGCTGGAGCTTTGTTTGCTTTGGAGGTTTTGTATTTTAGTAAAATTAGTTTCAAAAGTATTACTTTATCGTTCATTACCAGTTATATCGCCTATTTTACGGTAGAATTTTTGCAGATAAAACATACTCATTATTCTATTCCAAGTGTTCCTCAACTTACCATAATCAATTTTCTCTGGGTCATTATTGCAGGTGTTTTATTTGGTTTATCCGCGATGTTGTTTTCTAGAACTACACATTTTTGGGGAAGACTATTTTCAAAAACCATTCCCTATCCACCTCTTCGTCCGTTTGTAGGAGGAATTATTTTGGCAATCACCATTTACCTTGTTGGAACTACAAAATATATTGGGTTGGGAATTCCAACCATCGTCGCATCCTTCTCAACAACCAATCAATGGTATGATTTTCTGCTCAAAATAGTGTTGACAAGTTTCACTCTAGGAGCTGGTTTCAAGGGTGGCGAAGTAACGCCGCTATTTTTCGTTGGAGCCGCACTGGGAAGTTTTTTATCAATTTATATTCCTTTACCGATTGCACTTTTGGCAGGAATGGGATTTGTAGCCGTATTTTCGGGCGCCACCCACACTCCTATTGCTTGTACTGTTATGGGAATGGAACTTTTCGGTTTAGAAAGTGGATTATTCATTGGCATTGCCTGTATTGTAGCATACTATTCTGCGGGTTCAGTTGGTATTTATAAATCACAAATCGTAAAAGGAACTAAATATAAATTATACCAACGCTTTAAAAGAACCAATCTTGAAGATTTGTAGTGTCGTAAAAGTTTGTTAAATCTACAAATGTTTTCAACTTTAGACTAAAAAAATGTAAATTCGCAAACTATGAAAATACAAGATATACAAACCATACAAGAATTATTATCCACACCAAAAAAAATTGCCATTATTCCGCATCGAAGCCCTGATGGCGATGCAATGGGCTCGACTCTTGGGTTGTATCATTTTTTACTCAAAAACAATCAATATCCGGTTGTGATTTCTCCTAATGAGTTTCCCGATTTTTTAGCTTGGATGCCTGGTTCTGAAACCGTAAAAGTATTCGAAAAAGACAAAAAAAAATGCACCAATCTACTTGAAGAAGCTGAATTGATTTTTACTTTAGATTTCAATGCGTTGCATCGTGTGGGCGAAATGGAAAAGGTGCTCGAAAAACTTGTAGTCCCTTTTGTTATGATTGACCACCATCAATCGCCAGACGATTATGCTGCAGTCACTTATTCGGATACTAATTTTGGATCTACTTGCGAAATGTTGTATCATTTTATTGCGGCACTAGGCAAAACAGCAGACATCGACAAAACCATTGGAACTTGCATTTATACAGGAATTTTAACCGATTCGGGTTCGTTTCGTTTCCCGAAAACAACCGGAACCACGCATCGAATCATCGCCGATTTAATTGATTTAGGTGTCGAAAACAGTGAGATTCCAGCACTACTTTACGATAACAGTTCGTATGATAGATTACAATTATTGGGAAGAGCGCTCCAAAATATGAAAATTTTAATGGAGCATAAAACAACTTACACCACGCTTACACAACAAGAATTAGATCATTTCAATTATATAAAAGGCGATACCGAAGGCATTGTAAATTATGGTTTAAGTATCAAAGGCATTGTGTTCACCGCTATTTTTATAGAAAATGCCGAAGAAAAAATCATTAAAATTTCGCTCCGTTCACAAGGTGATTTTGATGTTAATCTATTTGCCAGAGAACATTTTAACGGAGGTGGTCATCGCAATGCTGCCGGTGGAAAATCGGAAGCATCTATGGAAGAAACGGTAATGAAATTTGAAAATTTGGTCAGCAAATTAAAAACATAAAGTGTAAAATGAACTATAACAAAATAATTTTAGTGGCATTCCTGATGACCCTTTTGATTTCAGGTTGCAAACAAAGTCAGGAAGCCCGGAGACCCGTTTCGCAGGCATCGGGAACTTTTATGAAAAAATCGGCTGAACGAAATAAAAAGTTAGTTGCTACTGAAGAAGGTCAAATCGATGCTTTAATAAAAAGCAATCCGAAAGTAAAATATATGGCTTCTACCAAAGGTTATTGGTACACGTATTTAGTTCAAAACCCAATAGACACTCTAACTCCAAAAAAAGGAGATGTTGCTTTTTTTGAGTACGAAATCAAAGATTTAAAAGGGAGAATCATCTATTCGCAAGTGGAACTAAAACCTCAAACGTATGCCATCGATAAGCAAAATATCATGACTGGTCTGCGTGAAGGCATCAAATTGATGCACAAAAATGAAAAAGTAATTTTTCTTTTCCCATCACATATTGCTTACGGTTATCACGGTGACGACAAAAAAATTGGCACCAACCAACCTTTACTGTGCACTGTGACCTTGCATAATTTTATCTCTGAAGTCGCATTCAAAAAAGAAATTCTGCTTCGGAAGACTGACGCATTAAATCAAGTTCCAAATGAAGAAACAACAACTCAAAAAAAACCCATAAACACGATTAAAGACAGTTTAACCAATTAAAATCAAATGAAAAAAAGCATTCTATTTCTATCATTACTACTAACAGCCTTCCTCTATTCTTGCAAAGAGGAAAAAAACAATCTTCCTGATGGTTTATACGCCCAAATCGAAACCAACAAAGGAACAATAATAACGAAATTGTTTTATGACAAAACGCCAATCACAGTAGCTAATTTCGTGACATTGGCCGAAGGAAAAAATGAATTCATTACTAACGACAATCTTAAAAGCAAACCTTTTTACGACGGATTGAAATTTCACAGAGTCATTCCAGAATTTATGATTCAAGGTGGCGATCCTTTAGGAACTGGCTCCGGCGACACGGGGTATAAATTCAAAGATGAAATTACCGAAATGAAATTTGATAAAGGAGGCGTTTTGGCTATGGCCAATAATGGACTCGCAACCAACAGCAGTCAATTTTTTATCACGCATCTTGAAACCCCTTGGTTAGAAGGGAAACACACCATTTTTGGTCAAGTAGTCGGAAAAGGAATGGATGTGGTCAACAAAATCGAGCAAGGTGATTTTATGGTTAAGGTCACTATCATAAGAAATGGTGAAGCGGCCAAAAAGTTTGATGCTGTCAAAACTTTTCGGGATTACTACACGGTAGAAGCCGAGAATCAAAAAAATAAAATGGCTGTCGAAGCTGCTGCAAATGCGCAATACCAAGCCGTTTTCGACCAAAAAGTAGCTGAATTTAACGCTTTGAAAGCCAAAGCTACCACAACGCCAACCGGATTAAAATATGTTATCACCAAAAAAGCAGGAGGCAAAAAACCTTCGGCTGGAGCTAATGTTTACATTCATTATGCTGGATATCTCGAAAACGGAAGCCTATTTGATTCGAGTATTGAAGCCATTTGTAAAACTTTTGGTAAATTTGATGCCAATCGAGCTGCCCAAAACGGCTACCAACCTATTCCATTTCAAGCTGGAAAAAAAGACGGCTTGATACCGGGATTTATCGAGGGAATTGAGCAACTGTCTTTTGGAGATAAAGCTACCATTTTCATCCCTTCACGGCTGGGTTATGGCGAAGCTGGAGCAGGCGGAGTTATCCCTCCGAATGCCAATATTATTTTCGAAATCGAGTTGTTAGAAAAAATGCCAAAATAGGTTAGAAGTTAGAAGTTAGAAGCTAGAAGCTAGAAGTTAGAAGTTGGAAGTTAGAAATTAGAGTTACCAAATAAAAACCGTCATACAATTATAAATATTTAAATTAATCCATATGAAATCAAAAATCTTAGTATTACTATTTTTAGGAATGTTAAACATTCAGGCGCAAACTGCCAAAAAACCAACCGCAGCAGCCAAAAAGCCAACAGCAACTATTAAAACAACTCCAAAAGCAACTCCAAAACCCGCAGCTGTTGTAGAAGGAATTTTTGCCAGCATTGTTACCAATAAAGGAACAATCATTCTAGAATTAGAATACAAAAAAACGCCCATTACTGTAGCTAATTTCATTTCGCTAGCCGAAGGGACAAACACCTTTGTGACCGACGCCAAACTAAAAGGAAAACCATTTTACGATGGCCTAAAGTTTCACCGCGTAATTGCTGATTTTATGATTCAAGGCGGAGACCCATCAGGAAATGGTTCTGGAGGTTGTGGTTATGCTTTCAAAGACGAAATCACCGATTTAAAACACAACAAAGGCGGTATTCTTTCTATGGCTAATTCTGGTCCCGCAACCAACGGAAGTCAGTTCTTTATCACCCACAAAGAAACGCCTTGGCTAGACGGAAAACATACCGTTTTTGGTCACGTAACTCAAGGAATGGATGTAGTAAACAAAATTGCGCAAGACGATGTAATTCTTAAAATGACCATCAGTCGAAAAGGAACTGCCGCTAAGGCATTTGATGCCCCTAAAGTATTTGCAGATTATTATAGCAATAAAGCTGAAGATGCCAAAAAGCAAGCGGTAATAGATGCTGAAAACCAGAAAAAACAAGCCGAAATTCAGGCCGAAGCCAAAAAAGTTTACGAAGAACAATATGGTAGCGTCATCAAAGCAAAAGCAGCTTATTTTGCCGCCGAAAAAGCTTCTGCAACCACTACTCCATCTGGATTAGCATATAAAATAACGCAAAAAGGAACGGGTGTAAAACCAGCTGACGGCACTACGTTCTATTTTAATTATGCAGGCTATTTTGAAGACGGAAACCTTTTTGACAGCAGCTATGCCGATGTATGTAAAACCTACGGAAAATATGATGCTAATAGAGATTCGCAAGGAGGATATAAAGGATTCCCTTTCGAAGCTGGGAAAAAAGACGGTATGATTCCGGGATTCCTTGAAGGATTGAGCCTGATTTCGTTTGGAGAAAAAGCTATTATCTATTTACCATCGAATCTTGCTTATGGCGAAAGAGGTGCTGGAGGAATAATTCCGCCCAATACAATGCTCATTTTCGAAATTGAAATGATCGAAAATAAAGTAGAACCAAAATAGCCTTTTCTACGGCTAAATCACGAAGACGCGAATTTTAATAAATAAACCCGATAAGTCGCAATAACTTGTCGGGTTTGTTATTTAAAATCATTATTGTCCGATAAAAAAGAAGCCAAATTAATGGCTTCTTTCAAAGAATCGTATTTTTGTATTGCAAAACATAAATTACGATGGACAAAAATAGCTATTTTTCGACAAAATCTGTTTTCGGACAGTTGATT